>NZ_CP022655.2:770000-1370000 GCF_002243345.2 Paenibacillus sp. RUD330 | reverse complement strand
GATCGGCGGCAGCGGCGGCAGCTGCATTCGCATCGCGTTCTTGTTCTTCTCCGCGCGCCGCAGCATTCCATTTCCGGGCGGGCGGAGTCCGAGGCACCGCTGCTTCCTGCCATCAACCGGAACGAAGCACGCCGAAAAAGGCGCAAAGCGGCGATGTTCGCCAGCCGTGCACCTTGCCGTAAAATACGATCTGAATGGTCGAAGTGGATATTTCGAGCCGCGGGACTTGCCTGCCGCTGACGTTCTTATTCCGCTTCTTTGCCGTCGGCTTCGCTATCCTCATCCGCTTCGCCTTCATCATCCTCTTCCATGAACCAGAGCGGATCCATATTGTCCTCTTCGCCATTGTAGTTGATGAAGACCTCGTCGCCGGCCTTGATGTCCGTATAGGCGAAGAAATCGAAGCTGTGCGTGTCGAAGTTGATGTCATACGTGGCGTTGGGCGTATACGAGTGGTTGAACAGACTGCCGAACCCGAGCAGGATCGCCGTATGGTTGGCGCCGTAGTTATAGACGTAATCATCGAGAATCGTTTTTTCGATATGCTCATGATCTTCATTGGGATAGGGAATGACGGGCGCGACATGGATCAGCTCGCCCTTCTTGATATCCTGCGTGGCGAATACGCCGCGCCGGAATTCTCCCCCGCTGATCGGCGAGGTTTTAACTTCGAGCATGCCTGTCACCTGAGCCTTCCAAAATGGATTGATGCCGGACGCCAGGCGCGATGGGACTGCGATATGGCGATGAGAGCGGCCGGCCTGAAAGCCTAATTGTACCTTATGGTCCCTATGATCGGCAAATGCGAACAGGACCGCAGGCGCCAAGCGCCTGCGGTCCTGTCTGTGCCCTTCAAGGCGGTTTATTTCAGCACTACGGTGCTGTAAGGAGCCATATCCAGCAGGCCGCCGGACAGCGCGCTATCCGGCGAGGTCGTGTGCGCGACGGCGGCAAAAGCCGCAGCCGTCGCCTCGTCCAGCTGCACCTTCTGGGCGGTGCCCTTCAGGTTGTGGACGACGAGCACGCGATCGGCGGCTGTCAGCCGCAAGTACGCTTCGATGCCGTCCCCCTTTACGGTCGACGGCGCGATGCCGCCATCCCGCAGAGCGGGCTCGGAGACGCGCCACTGGATCAGCGTCTTGTACAGGCTCAGCAGCGAGGAAGGATCGTTCTCCTGCTCCTCGACCGTGACGCCCGAGGAGGCAGGATTCGCCAGATCCTTCTGCCAGTCCGTCTGGCCCTTGCCGCTGCCGGCCGAATGCCAGCGCATCGGGAGCCGCTTGAATTCGTCCCGCCCGGCGCCCTTCATGCCGAGCTCGTCGCCGTAGTAGATGAACGGGTTGCCCGGCAGCGTCAGCTCGATCCCGGCAGCCATCCTCGCATGCTCCGGACTGCCTGCCGTGCTGGCCAGCCGGTCGAAGTCGTGGTTGCCGATGAACAGGCCGTCCACGAAGGAGCCGCCCGAGCTTTTCTCGAACGCCTTGTAGACCCGATCCAGGCTGCCGGCGATGCCGGGCGCCCGCTCGGCGGCGACCGCGCTGCGGATGGAATCGTTCAGGTTGAAGTTGAAGGAGGAATCGAAGGCATGATCGAGATAAGGCGCGATCGTTCCCGGTCCGTCCCATACCTCGCTGATGAGATAGGCGTCCGGGTGCTTCTCCATGATGCCCGTCCGGAATTCCTGCCACCACTTCTTGTTCTTCGCCGCTGTCTGCGGATCGGATTTCGAGGTGTTGAAGTCATCGTAGATATGCTTGGCCGCGTCGATGCGGAAGCCGTCCACGCCGGCGCTGAGCCAGAAGTCGGCGATCGAGATCATCTCGGCGCGCACTTCGGGATTGTCGTAGTTCAGGTCGGGCATGCCTTCCCAGAATACGCCGAGATAATGGCTGCCGTTCTTCTCGTGCCAGGCTTGGCCGTTGGTCGCGCTCACCGCCGCGGGCTTCTCGATGCCCTTGTCCTCGGCCCAAGTATACCAGTCCCGATGCTTGCTGGACTTTCCTTGGGCGGAGTCGATGAACCATGGATTGTCGGTGCTGCTGTGGTTCGCGACGAGATCCATGATGACCTTGATGCCGCGCTTGTGGGCTTCGTCCAGCAGGCGCTTCATATCGTCCATCGAGCCGTAATCCTTGTTGACGGCGCGATAGTCGGTCACGTCGTAGCCATGGTAGCTCGGGGACGGATTGATCGGCATGAGCCAGATGCCCTCCGCTCCAAGCTCCTTCACATAGTCCAGCTTCTCGGTGACGCCGTTCAGATCGCCGATGCCGTCCCCGTCGCTGTCATAGAACGAGCGGACGAATATTTCGTACCATACCGTGGAGGGCTGCTCGTCAACGGCGGCGGCAGCGGGAGAGGCCGGCGGAGATGCGGCCGGCGCCTTGCTTGGAGCGACGGCATTCTCCGCTTCCTTGCCGTTGTTGGCCGGATCGGAATCGGTGCCGGACCCGGATTCGCAGCCGGACAGCACCGTTGTCGCCAGGATGCCGGCGGCAAGCCATTTCGGCCAGCTCCTCATCCTTTGCTCGCTCCTGCGGTGAGGCCGTCGACGAAGAAGCGCTGCATGAACATGAACAGGATGGCGATCGGAGCCGCGATCAGGACGGAAGCAGCCGCGAACAGCGTGAAGTTGCTGTTCTGCATGGAAGAGATCTGCTCATACAAGCCGACCGCCACCGTGAAGTTTTCCCGGGTGCGGAGAACCATTTTCGCGAAGATGAAGTCAACCCAGGGACCGACGAACTGCGTCAGAGCCAGGTAGGCCAGCATCGGCTTCGAGAGCGGCAGCATGATCCGGAAGAAGATGGTGATGTTGTTCGCTCCGTCGATTCGCGCGGCCTCGTCGAGCGATCTTGGAATCGTATCGAAGAATCCTTTGGCCAGGAAGGCGCCCATGATGGGGGCTCCCATGGAGTAGACGAGCACGAGCGCGAAATGCGTATCCATCAGGTTCATCGACTTCAGCAGGATGTACAGGGCGATCAAGCTCATGAAGCCCGGGAACATGCCCAGCACGAGGACGACCGACAGCACGTTCTGGCGCCCCTTGAACCGGAACCGCGAGACGGCGTAGCCGGTAAGCAGCACGAGCAGCGTGCCGAGCACCATCGTCATCAGCGCGATCTTGAGCGTGTTCATGTACCAGTCCGCGAACAGGAAGCTCTTGGAGGTGAACAGCTCCCGGTAGTGGTCCAGAGTGAATCGTTCCGGAATCAGCGTTTTGCTGTACAGGGATTTGCCCGGCCGGAAGGAAGCGAGAACGACCCAGACGGTCGGGTAAAGCACGCATACGCAGGAAATGACGAGAAACAGGTAACTGAGGGAAAGCCGGAAGATTTTGCTTGTTTTACGGTTCATTGGATCATATCCTCCTCCCGGAACGAACGGGTTCTGCGGTAATTATAGATCGAGATCGACGCGACCAGGATGAAGATGATGATGCCGATCGCCGAAGCGAAGGCGTATTGGTTCTGATTGAGAGTCAGCTTGTAGAGCCAGGTAACGAGCAGGTCGGTCGCGCCGGCATACTGATAGTCGCCTTTGACCGGGTTGCCGTCGGTAAGCAGGAAGATCGCGTTGAAGTTGTTGATGTTGCCCGCGAACTGGGTGATCAGGATCGGCCCTGTCGAGAAGAGCACCATCGGCAGCGTGACGATGCGGAACTTCTGCCACATGCTCGCTCCGTCGACCTCGGCGGCCTCGTACATGTCCTTCGGAATGGTCGTCAGGATGCCCATGATCAGCAGCATGGAGACCGGGATGCCGACCCACATGTTGACGATGATGACGGTCGCCTTGGCCCACATCGGATCGGTCAGCCACGGCACCCTGCCTAGTCCGAAGTAGCCGAGATATTGGTTGATCGGGCCGAACTGACCATTGAAGAGGTTGCGCATGACGAGCAGCGAGATCATCTGCGGGATGGCGTACGGGAGAATCAGGATCGTGCGCCACAGTCCCTTGAGCTTGATATCGGATTGCTGGATGATCAGCGCGACGAGGAAGCCCCCGAAGTAGGTCGTAACCGTCGAAAGCACGGCCCAGATGATCGTCCAGATGAAGACGCCGTAGAACGTATGGCTCCATGTCTTCAGCGTGACGAGCTTCTTGAACGTGTCGAAGCCCACCCAATCGACCAGGCTCGCCGGCGGAAGGTGGTTGGGCGCGGAGAAGTTCGTGAAGGCGAGCATGATCATGAAGATGATTGGCATGACGGTGAGGAACAGGACGCCGATGCCGGGAATGACCAGGAACGCCTCGGCGAACTTGTTGTCTCGGATATAGGCAAGGGATTGGATGAAGCTGTTCGGCTTGCGGCCGGCTTCGATCTGGGAACCCACTTTGTAGGCGTCTTTGATATTGAGAACGTAGATGAGCAGGAACAGCGCGAACAGCAAAAGGACAATCAAGCCATCGATCAGCAGGATGGTCGAGTTGTCTCCCATGATTTTCTTTCCGATGTTGCGTTTGGTTTCGCCCAGCGTCCAGATTCCCCAGACGGCATGGCCGAGCTTGCTCGTAAAGAACGGCACAGCTGCCGCTTCGACGGCGAGCAGAATGAGTCCCTTGATCCATTGCCGGTTATAGAGCTGGCCGAGGCCCGCGCACAGCAGAGACAGCAGGGCTGCCATTCTTCCGCGCGTAGACGCCTGCGGCTTCTCTGTTTGTACAGCCGGTTGATAAGACATCATGCTTCTCTCCTTCTCCTAAAATGAAGGTTCACGCCTTCCGCGCGCACGGATGCGCGCGGGGCGGCGTGAACCTTTCTTTTGTGTATTTCTATATCGGTCTGCTTGGTTCCGGCGGTCGCCGGGGGAGAGCTTTAGCCGTTGCTTGCGATGAGCTCTTCGATTTGCTTTTTGGCATTGTCGAGAGCGGCCTTAGGATCTTTGTTGTCATTCCATACCGTCGTGAAGGCGGCTTCCATCGGAGACCACACGTTGTTCATTTCCGGAATGTTAGGCATCGGCTGCGAGTTCTTGAACTGCTCCATGAAGCCGCTCACGTACTCGTCGCCCGTGATTTGCGGATCGGCCTGAGCTTCCTTGTTCGTCGGAATGGAACCGACCTTGGAGTTCAGCAGCAGCTGGGCCTTCTTGTCGGAAGCGAATTCCGCGAACAGCTTGGCTGCGTTCGGGTACTGGCTGTAGGAGCTGACGTACCAGGCTTTGATGCCGGAGAAGGATACGGCCGGCTTGCCTGCGACCATAGGGATCGGAGCGACGCCGAGCTTGTCGCCGAGCGCTTCTTTGTACGTGCTCAGTTCCCAAGGACCGTTGATGTCCATCGCCACGTCGCCGCCGGTGAACAGGCCGCGCTTGATGTCGGGGTTCACGTCGCCGGTTTTGATCGGCAGGATCGCCTTCAGGCTTTGGTAGACCTTCATGCCTTCCAGGGCGCCCTCGTTGTTCATGCCGAGATCCGCCTTGTCGGTGCCGTTGTTGCCGAACAGGTAGCCGCCGGTGGAGGCGATGAACGGATAGTTGAAGTAAGTATTGCCCGCTTCCCACATGAGGGCGTATTTGTTTTTAGCCGGATCGTTCAGCTTGGAAGCCAGCGCGATGACGTCGTCGAAGCTTTTCGGAGCATCGGGAACGAGCGATTTATTGTAGTACAGGGCATAGGTTTCCGCAGCGCGCGGGTAGCCGTACAGAACGCCGTCGTAGCTTACGCCTTGAATGGAGTTTTCCGTATTGTTCGCGGTCGTTTCCGCACCGAACTCTTCGTTCGGCAGGATCATTTGTCCCGTCACCGCGCGGCCGAGGTGGTCATGCGGGAAGACGATGACATCGGCGCCGACGCCGGTGGGACCGTCCGTCTGGAGGCGCGTGACCTGATCCGTCGAAGCGACTTCGTCGATCTTGACCGGAATGTTGTATTTCGCCGTGAATTCCTTGGCGATCTCGTCGGTGAAGGGTCTCTCTTCTTTACTTTCCCATACGAGAAGGCTCGCTCCTTCTTCAGGCTGGATGGCCGGAGCATCGGCCGCGTCTGCGCCTGTGTTTGCTGCAGCGTTGGCTGCCGGTTCGTTGACGGCTCCCGTATTGCTGTCCGTGCCTGCATTGTTGCTGCTATCGTTGCCGTTGCCGCATGCGGCCAGTGATACGGACAAGGTGCATACCGTCGCGAAGGCGGCGAGTTTTTGCCATCTGTTCATTTTTTACTGATCCCCTTCCAGCTGGTTCGTTGATATTCCGATTGCGTCCTCCTGCACTCCACAGAAAAGGCGTCCATACGCCGGCATTTCCCTACAAAAGCGCAAACGTTTGTACGGAAGAAGAGTCTCGTTATCTTTAAAATGCCGTTTTTCGAACGATCGCCTGTTTGAAAGCGCTTCAAGTCAATCGGATTGATTCCATCATACCCGCCGCCTCATTCTCTTGTAAAAACGTTTGCACTCTTGTTTTCGGGCAATTTCGTTGGGAAACCTTTGGGAAACCGGTTTTTCGCTCTCTTATTCTTAGGTTTCCTTCTATTTGCTCCAAATTGCTGCAGTGGGATAACAATCCACCACTAACAGGAAGAACCTCGCTTGCATTTTTTTTGCTTCACGCTTACAATTTGCTTGATCCTCACACACAAACGTTTGCGCAGGTGACAAGGTAATGAACATAACGATCATTGATGTGGCCAAAGCGGCCGGAGTGTCGCCTTCGACCGTATCGAGGGTCATATCCGGCAGCACGAGAATAAGCGCAGCGACGTCGAAAAAGGTCAAGGCAATCATGGAGGAGCTCGGCTATCACCCGAACGCCATGGCCAAGAACCTCGTCTCCCGGACGACCATGACGATCGGATTGCTGCTTCCGCGCAATGCCGACGAGGCCTTCCTCGACATCTTCTTCCCGGAGGTTACGCGAGGAATTCTCAGCCAGGCGAACCGCTCCGGCTACGATCTGCTGCTCAAGACGGGCATGACGGAATGCGAGGAGGTCGAGGCCGTGACCAAGCTGGTCAAGGGCAGGCGGGTCGACGGCATCATCCTGCTGCAATCGCGCAACAAGGACGCGGTCGTCCGCTTCCTTCACGAGGAGAAGTTCCCGTTCGTACTCATCGGGCGCACGCCTGAATTCCCCGATATCATGACCGTGGACAACGACAACCGGCAAGCCGCCTATGACGTCACCAGGCATCTGCTGCAGCAGGGCCATACGCGGATCGGCTTTGTCGGGGGGCCGCTGGAGATGGTCGTCTCGTCCGACCGGTTCGAGGGCTACCGTTCCGCCATGCAAGAGGCCGGAATCGAGCCGCGTCCCGACTGGTACCATATCGAAGCCTCCAAGCTCAAGGATGACGGCTACCGCGTCATGTCCATGCTCATGGGCACTCCCGAGCGGCCGACCGCGCTCGTCGTCATGGACGATCTCGTCGCGTTCGGCATCCTGAGCTCGCTCAGCGAGCTCGGCTACAGCGTGCCTCAGGACATGGCTATATTCGGCTTCAACAACAACCCGATGTCACCGGTATCCTCGCCGCCGGTAAGCTCCGTCGACATCGGCGTCTACCAGCTTGGATTCACGGCCGCGCAAGCGCTGGTCGGCTCGCTCAAGGGGCAGCCGCAGGAGCGCCGCAGGACCATCGTCCCGCATCGCCTCATCGCCCGGGAATCTTCCATGCACTGGATCAACCCCAAATCCTGATTATTGTGGTACAATACGAAGACCTGCCTTTTCATGGCAGGTCTATTTTTATGAGCAGACACTTTTCCACCAGGCTGTTAAGTTGGTATCGGCAACATACGCCCCCGTGTCGCAAGGCTCCATCGGAGGTTACGAATCGCTATGATGCACCATGCTCCAACCCTTCGCGGCAAAATCCTTCTCTTCCTGACCATTCTCGGACCGATTGTCATTACGCAGGTCAGCTACACGGCCATGAGCGTGCTCGATACGATGATGTCCGGACGGGCCGGCACGAACGACCTGGCCGGCGTGGCCGTCGGCTCCAGCCTGTTCATGCCGATCATGACCGGGATGAACTCCATCCTGTTCGCCGTCACGCCGATCATCAGCCAGATGATGGGCCGAGGCCAATCGGACGGCATTTCCCGGCCTGTCGTGCAGTCGCTGTACTTGTCGCTGCTGATGACCGTTCTCATCGCGATTGCCGGCTTCCTCGCCGTCGAGCCCGTGCTCGGCCTGATGGGGCTGGATGCCGAAGTCCATCGCATCGCCCGGCAGTACCTGATCGGGCTCTCCATCGGGCTCGTGCCGCTGTTCGGCAGTTATGTGCTCCGTTACTTCTGGGAGGCGCAAGGTTATACCCGGCTGACGATGGCGATCATGCTGACCGCCATTCCGCTGAACGCCCTGCTGAACTACGGCCTCATCTTCGGCCACTTCGGACTGCCCCGGCTCGGCGGAGTCGGCTCCGGGTACGCGACCGGAATCACCTATTGGTTCGTGTTCGGCGTCAGCGTCTGGATGACGTTCCGGATGGAGGCGCTGCGGATCCACCGGTTGTTCGCGCGCTGGTACGCTCCATCCTGGAAAGCCTGGAAGGAGCTGCTCGGCATCGGCGTGCCGATGGGACTGTCCACCTTCTTCGAGGCGAGCATCTTCTCGGTCGTCACGCTGCTCATGGGCGGCATGTTCAGCACGGCAGCCATCGCGGCGCATCAGGCGACGCTCAACTTCTCGTCGCTGCTGTTCATGGTTCCGCTCAGCATCTCCATGGCGCTCACGATCATGGTCGCCTATGAAGCCGGAGCCGGCCGGCAGAAGCATGCCCGCCAGTATGCGATGCTCGGCGTCAGCCTCGCTGTCGGCTTGATGGGAACCGTAGCGGTCCTTCTCTACTTCTTCCGCTCGACGGTCGCGAATCTGTACACCCAGGAGCCGGAGGTCGCCTCCATGATGGTCACCTTCCTGCTGTTCGCGATCCTGTTCCAGCTGTCCGACAGCTCCCAGGCTTCGCTGCAGGGAGCCCTGCGCGGGTACAAGGATGTGACGATTCCGTTCGTCGTCGCGTTCGTCTCCTACTGGATCGTCGGCATACCGCTCGGCTACGGCTTGGCGAGATGGACGGAGCTCGGGCCTTACGGCTTCTGGGTCGGCATCACCGCCGGCCTCACGTTCGCCACGATCGGCTTCGCGGTCCGCTTGCGGCATATCCAGAAGCCGGGCAGGCTGGCGGCTGCTGCGCAGTCTTGATTCAGGCATGAAAAATAAGCGGCAGTTCAGGACGCTATCGTCCCGGCTGCCGCTTTTTGCCGTCCATCGGAGGCGTCATCCGTCGCCTTCCGCCGAATGGAGGCGGTCGTAATCCTGCCGCGCCTGCTCAACCGTCGAATAATGCTCCCGGGTCCATTTCTTGAGCTCCTGCATGGGCAGCAGCATCGTCCGGCCGAGTGCCGTCAGCTCATAGGTGACCACCGGAGGGATCGACGGCTCCAGTTCCCGCCGGACCAGCCCGTCCCGTTCCAGCTGCCGCAGCGTCTGAGTGAGCATTTTCTTGGAGATGCCCTCGATTCTCCTGCCCATTTCCCCGTAACGGACGCTTCCTTCCTCCAGCGCATAGATGACCAGCGCCGACCACTTGCTCGCGATGATCTCCAGCACCTTGCTGTAGGAGCAAGCCGTGACGGATATGTCGGGCTGCTTGGCCTGGTTGGCCTGGTTGGCACTCTCGGCTGCCACAATCTTCGCCTCCCATGCACTTTTTTGTTCCCAGCACACTTTGAAGTGCCTACTTTCTTCATTGTATTTCTTGCCTTATGGTATGTCTATCCCACTTCAAAAGGAGCGACTGCACCATGAAAACCTATGAGATCCAAGGCGGCTTCGGACTTCAGCACCTGCAAGCTGCGGAGCGCGGGCTGCCTGCGGCCGGACCCGGCGAGGTTCTGGTCAAAATCAAGGCCGCCACCCTCAACTCCAGAGATATCGGCGTCATTGAAGGCTATTACCATCCGGATGCTCAGCTTCCGCTCATCCCGGTATCCGATGGCGCAGGCGAGGTGGCCGCGCTCGGAACGGGCGTGTCCGCCTTCAAGCTCGGCGACCGGGTTGCAGGCATCTTCACCCAGAGCTGGATTTCGGGAGAGCCGACGCGGGACAATTGGAGCAGCACGCTCGGGAGTCCTCTGAACGGCATGCTCGCCGAGTACGTCGTGCTCCCGGAGAAGGGGCTGGTGCATGTTCCTGCCCATTTGTCGGACGAGGAAGCGGCCGCCCTGCCGTGCGCCGGCGTCACGGCCTGGCAGGCAATCGTCGTGGAAGGCGGGGTGAAGGCAGGGGACACCGTCGTCGTGCAGGGAACCGGCGGCGTCTCTCTGTTCGCCCTCCAATTCGCCAAGCTGCAGGGAGCCGTCGTCATCGCCACCTCGGGCAGCGATGAGAAGCTGGAGCGGGCTCTGCGGCTGGGAGCCGATCACGGAATCAACTACAGGCGGAATCCCGATTGGGACCAAGCGGTGCTGGAGCTGACGGACGGCCGCGGTGCCGACCATATCGTCGATGTCGGAGGCTCCGCCACGCTCAACCGGTCCATCTCCGCGCTGCGGGTCGGCGGCCGGATCAGCATCGTCGGCCTGCTCTCCGGCGGCAAGGTGGAAGGGCTGGAGCTCGTGCCCGCCATCCTGCGCAGGGCGCGTCTGCAGGCCATCAATGTCGGCAGCCGCGAGCATTTCGAGGCGATGAACCGCGCGATCGCGGCCAGCGGGCTGCGTCCGGCCATCGACAAGGTGTTCCCTTTCGGGCAGGCGCCTGAAGCGCTGCGGCATCTGGCCGAAGGCTCCTATTTCGGCAAAATCGCCATCAAATTCTAAGAACGGATATGCCGAGACGGCGATGAAGAGCCTATCCGCACCCCGCAATGGGAGAGCGGCATCGGCGCAGCCGGATCGGCTTTATGGGCATGCCGGGCAAGCAGCGGCCGTTCGGGACGGAATCGTCCCGGCGGCTTTTTTGGCTCCCCGCTTCTGCCGAGAGACGATAGCCGCACTGCCTTCCGGTCGGCGCATACCCGTTCCGGAGTCCGCTTTACACGATTATCCAATTGAGATACCATTCATGCTAGGACCCGCAAATGCAGTCATCGCCGCCCGGCATGAGGCATGCCGGAACCGCTTGGATCACTCGGCTTGAAAACGCATCCATTTCCGCGTCATTCGTTTTTCATTCTCGCTCGGGGAGGAATCGAACCATGGAACATCAAGCTCGTCTGCCAAGAACGACACCGGAGGCGCAGGGCATTCCGTCCGCTGCGGTCATCGGATTTCTGGACGCCGTTCGCGAACGGCAGCTGGAGCTGCACAGCTTCATGCTGCTTCGGCGCGGACAGGTGGCCGCTGAAGGCTGGTGGGCGCCGTATCGGCCGGAATACCCGCATATGCTGTTCTCGCTCAGCAAGAGCTTCACGTCGACTGCGATCGGATTCGCGGAAGCGGAAGGACTGCTGTCGGTCAACGACCCGGTCATCGGCTTCTTTCCGGACGAAGCGCCTGAGACGGTGCCGGACAACCTCGCCGCGATGGAGATCCGCCATCTGCTGATGATGGGGACGGGGCATGCCGCCGACGTGACCGGCAACGTGCAGAAGGACGACAACTGGGTCAGAGGCTTTCTGCAGGAGCCGGTGGAATACGCCCCCGGCACGCACTTCGCCTACAACAGCGCGGCGACTTACATGCTCGCCGCCATTCTTCAGCAGGTCACCGGCCAGTCCCTGCTGACGTATCTGAAGCCGCGTCTGTTCGCTCCGCTCGGCCTGTCGGAAGGAACATGGGAAACATGTCCGCGCGGAATCGCGGCCGGCGGCTGGGGCCTGAGCCTGACGACCGAGGACATCGCCAAGTTCGGCCAGCTGTATTTGCAGCGCGGGGAATGGCAAGGCGAGCGGATATTGCCCGCAGCTTGGGTCGAGAAGGCGACGGGCTTCCAGATCGGCAACGACGACGGCCGCGCCAACGACTGGACGCAAGGCTACGGCTATCAGTTCTGGCGCAGCCGTCACGGCGCCTACCGGGGCGACGGCGCATTCGGCCAGTATTGCCTGGTCATGCCGGAGCAGGAGGCGGTGCTCGCCATCACCTCCGGAGTGGCCGATATGCAAGCCGTGCTGGACATCGTATGGGATAAGCTGCTGCCTGCCCTGTCCGGCAGCAGCCTGGAGCCGGATGAATCGGGGCAGGCTGAGCTTGCCGAGCGGCTGAAGGAGCTGCGCATCGATCCGCTGCAGGCTGGAACGTCCTCCCCGAATGAAGCCCAGCTGGAAGGGAAGGTCTTCCATCTGGAGCCGAACGAGTTGGAGCTCGGAACGATCGGGCTGCGCTTCGCGGAGCAAGGAGCCGAGCTCGTGCTCGGCAGCAGCAGCCGCGATGATCAGGCGGTCCGTTTGGGACGCGGCAAGTGGGAGGCGGCCCGCATTTGCCTCGGCCAAGTCAAACAAGGCGCCGTACAGCGCGTGGAAGGCAGCTTCGCATGGAGGGATTCCGATACGCTGCGCATTGAGCTGATGCTCGTGGAGACGCCGTTCACGTATGTCTTTGAATGCCGGCTGGACGGGGAAGCGCTCGAGCTGCAGTTCTCGGCCAACGTCGGCTGGGAGCCCGGCAAGGTTCTGAAGATCGCCGGACATGCGGCTGCGATTGCCTGAGCGGAGTGTGCAGCCGCTAGGTTTTGACCCACAAGCTTCTAGCTGAGCCCTGATATCCTTGGCAGGCAATCCATTCTCGAGAAAAAGGCAGCCGTTCATTCGGCTGCCTTTTTCGGCATCTTTTTCAGTTCGGGGAGCGGGATGCCCGAACGGCCCTTTCAGCTGTTGTCCCTTGCCGATAAGCGCCCGAACGCATATCCTTTAGCACAACAACCGAAGGAGCAGGATGATGGCAAAAACGGCAAGGAATTCAGATCGGCTCACTCTAATCCTGCAAAAAGGAAATCGGCGCATCGTCGCCAAAGCTCCGCTGGCCGGCATCGGCCGGCTCGTATTCGTGTTCAACCGCCAGTTCACCAACGCCCCCAACACGACCCAGATCGCGAGCGGAGCCGGACGGAGCAGCGCGGCAGGCAGCAATGCCGCAATCAATTCGCCCTACACCCGTCAGCAGCAAAGCGTAGGCGCCGGCGGAAAGGCCATCAACAAAGGGGCTGCGGGCCGCTCTTCCCGAGTGTACTCCCCGCCATTCATGCAGCAGGCGCGCAGCATAGGCGGCAAGGAGGTCGTCATCATCGTCAACGATCAGGTCGTCAGGCTGCCGAAAGGATCCCCGAGTTCCTCGGCTACCCAGATCGCGAGCGGAGCCGGAAGGTTCAGCACCGGCGGCACCAACTCCACGATCGAGAGCCCGGGCTCATTTCAGCAGGACGCGGTCGGAGGCGGCGGTACAGCGGTCAACAAGGGGGGCGGCAAGCGCAAGCGGAGCCGGTCCAGGAAGTCCTGACCGCAGCCTGCATGCCAGGTCCGCAGATGCGGTCTCCCCGGTATCAGAAAGAGCCCTGCGGCGGAATCTTTCCGCGGCGGGGCTCTTTCTCTTGCTCACAGGGAAGGATCGTTGGCAATGACGCCGTCAACTCCCTTTCCGATCGCCTGTTCCATTTCCCTTCTGCCCGATATCGTCCAGACCATGACGCGGCCGCCGGCCTCGTGGATTTCCTTCACGACTGCGGCATCAGCCAGGCCCGACTGGATATTGACGGAGCTGAACTCCGTTCCCAGCGCCTTCCAGTCTATTTTGAACGCAGCTGATGGCTTCTCCGCCTCCGGCTCCCGTACGAGAGCCGCCGCCGGAATTCCCGGCAGCCGTCCGTGCACGCGCCGCAGCGCCTCGAGGTCGAAAGACTGGAGCGTGAGCTCTCCGCGTCCTTCATAAGGCTCAAGCAGCCGGACCAGCTCGTCTTCCATGCCGGGATAGAGCTCCGGATCCTTCAGCTCGACGAGCAAGCCGATTCGGCCGAGGAAGCGGTCCAGGACATCCTTCAGCTCGGGAATCCGCTCCCCCGCGAATTCCTTGCCGAACCAGCGTCCGGCATCGAGCTGCCGAAGCGCAGCGAGGTCATGGTCCTGCACTCGGCCTTCCGCGCCGGTCGTCCGCTTCAGCGCTTCGTCGTGGATGACGACGAGCGCTCCGTCCCGGCTTTGGCGGATGTCGAGCTCCAGCCAGTCGGCTCCATGGCGGCGGGCCAGCTCGAAGGCAGCCATCGTATTTTCCGGCGCGCCGTGCGAGGCGCCCCTATGGGCGACGACGAGCACCGGGTGGCGCTGCGGAACCGTGGCGGAGATGAGCAGAAGCGAGCAGGACGCCAGCAGGGCAAGCCTCGGCCCTCTGCCGGACAGCCAGCCGGACAGCCAGCCGGGCAGCCGCTCCGGCAGCCGGCTCCATGGAAGCCTGCGCTCCCGTTTCATTTGACCCCGTTATAGACGAAAGCCTGGATGATATGCCGCTGAGAGGCGATAAAGACCGCGAGAATCGGAGCGACAAGGATGAGATTGCCCGCCATGAGCACGTTCCAGGTCGCGACTCCCTCTACTTCCCTGATTTTGGCGATGGCCAGCGGCAGCGTGCGGGCCGTCTCGTTCGTCGTCATGACGAGCGGCCAGAAGTAATCGTTCCAATGCGCGATGAAGCTGAACAAGGCGAACGTCACGAGCACCGGCTTGACCATCGGCAACATGAGACGCAGGATGATCCGGCCCTCGCTGGCCAGATCCAGCCGCGCCGCCTCGATCAGCTCGTCGGGAATCTGCATGAACGCTTGGCGCAGCAGGAAGATGCCGAAGGCGCTGGAGGCGAAGGGCAGGATGAGGCCCAGATGCGTGTTGAGCAGGTTGAAGGCGCTCAGCTCCAGATAGACGGGGAGGAAGATCAGCTGCGCCGGAATCATCAGCGTGACCATCACGATGCCGAACAGCAGCCTCGAACCGGCGAACCGGTACCGGGCGAACGCATAGGCGGCCGGAATGATCGTCAGCATCTGGAGCAGAAGGATGCCGACGGCGATGACGATGCTGTTCGCTGCATAACGCAGGAACGGTCCCGTATTCCAGGCGGCCGTGTAATTCTCCCAGATGAGATTCCGGGGAATCCATACGGGCGGGAAAATCATCGTTTCCGGCAGCGTCTTGAACGACGTGGAAATCATCCATGCGAACGGCATGGCGAATACGAGCACGAGCAGCAGCATGCAGGCCCGGTTGAAGCCGGCGAGCAGCAGCCTGCCGGACGCCGCCAGCCGCATGCGGGCACGCGGCTCCGACTTGGCCGCTCCGGCCCCGGGCTTGCCGAGGCCCAGCTGGGCCTGCTGGATTCCTTCCTTCATTGGATGCCGCTCCTTTCTCTGTTCAGCGATAGTGGACTTTGGCGGACAGCAGGCGGAAGTACAGCAGCGTCAGGACGCCGACGATGAGCAGCAGGATGACTCCCGCGGCAGAGGCGTATCCGATCTTGAAAAAGCGGAAGCCGTATTCATAAATGTAGTACACGAGCGTATTGGTCGCATTCACGGGACCGCCTCCGGTCATGATCGCGATCGTCTCGAACACCTGGAACGATCCGATCATGTTGATGACGACCAGGAAGAATATCGTCGGCGACAGCATCGGCAGCGTCAGCCGCCGGAACGTGGTCAGAGGCCGCGAACGGTCGAGCGAAGCGGCTTCGTAGATGTCCGCCGGAATGCTCTGCAGGCCGGCGATGAACACGAGAGCGTTGTAGCCGATCCCTTTCCAGACAGCCACCAGCACCAAGGAAAGCAGAGCCGTGTCGGGATGAGACAGCCACGGAAGCCCGCCGATGCCCGCCCAGCCCAGGATGCCGTTCAGCAGTCCGTACTCCGGATCCATCAGCCAGCTCCAGAGCAGCGAGATCGAGACGAGCGAGATGATATGCGGCGTGAATATCGCTCCCTGCACGAAGCCATGGAACCAGCCGCTGCGGTTCAGCCACAGGGCGAGCAGCAAGGAGATGCCGGTCGTCAGCGAGACGACAAGCGCGGTGTACAGCGATGTGTTGCCGAGCACCTTGCGGAAATCCTCGTCCGCCAGCAGCTCCCGGAAGTTGGCCAGGCCGACGAAGGCCTTGTCGGGGCTGACGAAGTTCCAGTCGAAGAGGCTGAGGTAGATCATGTAGAAGATGGGATAGATGAAAAACAGCGAAAACACGAGGATGGCCGGCGCGACCATGCCATAGGGGCGAAGCTTGTCCCAGGCGGTCGTCATGATCGTCCTCCGGCTCCGGCCGCTGTCAGGATTCCGCCGCCAGCGGCCTCCCTCCACTCGTTCAGGCTGCATTCGACCCGGTTCCCTCGGACATCGAAAGCATGCAAAGCCTCGGCCGGGATGGCGGCGGCCGCCCATTCCACCGTTTCCATCGGCCTCAGGAACGTTTTGACGGAAACCAAGGCGCCGCTGGCAAGCTCAAGCTGGTAGATCTGCTCCGCTCCAAGGCTTTCCCGCGTCGCGATCCGCCCCCTCAGCATGATGCCCTCCGTGCCGTCCGGCGGATTCAGCACCGCATGCTCCGGGCGGAATCCGGCATAATGGACGCCCGGCATGGCCGGAATGCCGAGAGCATGCATGTCTTCCGGCAGCAGCACATTCATGGGAGGCGTCCCGATGAACTGCGCGGTGAACAGATTGGCCGGCTGCCCATAGATCGCCATGGGACCGTCCGCCTGCTGGATTACCCCCTTGTCCATCACCACGATCTCGTCTCCCATCGACATCGCCTCGACCTGGTCATGCGTGACATATACAAACGTCGTCCCGAGCCGCTTGTGCAGCTGGATCAGCTCCGTCCGCATCTGGCTGCGCAGCTTGGCATCGAGGTTGGACAGCGGTTCGTCCAGAATGAACACCTTCGGCTGCTTCACCATGGCGCGGGCGAGAGCGACGCGCTGCCTCTGTCCGCCGGAGAGGCTCTGCGGCTTCTTGTCCAGATAGGGTGTCAGCCCCACAAGCTCGGAGATATCGCCGATCAGCCGCTCCCGCTCCGGCTTCGCGACACCCTTGTTCTTGAGTCCGAACTCGATGTTGCCGCGCACGCTCATCGTCGGATACAGCGCATAGTTCTGGAATACCATGGCCACGTCCCGCAGCCCCGGCGGCGTGTCGCTCACGCATTTCCCGTCGATCCAGATCTCGCCCTCCGTCTGCCGCTCCAGCCCGGCAACCATTCTCAGCGTCGTCGACTTGCCGCAGCCGGAAGGTCCGACGAGCACCGTGAACGAACCGCTTCGGATCGTCAGATTGAGATTCTCGATGACGGCTTCCTGCTTGAATTTCTTGCCGATGTTCCGCAGCTCGATCTGCGCCATAGGCCTCTCCCCCCTTATCCTTGCCTTCAATAGCCGATTGTTGCTCCGGTTTGTCTAAGCCCGGCCTATTTCGACAGCAGCTTGTCCGCCTTCTTGGCCGCGTCGTCCATCGCTGCCTGCGGGGTTGTCTTCGGATCGAGGATCGCCTTCTCGATGGCAGTCCGTACGATTCGGGCCACCTCCGGATACCCGTTCTCCATCGGGCGCGGCCTTGCATATTGAAGCTGGTCGACGGCCACCTTGAACTGCGGATACTCCTTGAAATGCGTCTGCAGCTCTTCGCTCTGAACGGCGGACAGACGGGTCGGGAGATAGCCGACATGCTTGTGCTGGTAGATCGTATTCTCCTTGGAGGTCATCCACTTGAGGAATTCCCAGGCCGCTTCCTTCTCTTCCCTGCTGCTCTTCGAGGTGATGACGAGCTGGCAGCCTCCGGTCGGCACGCCGTAGGATTTGTTCGCCGGCATGAAAGCCGTCTCGAGCTCGAAACCGTTGCCCTTGGCGATCTCCAGGCTGCCGGTGACGCCTGCCGTGGAGCCGAACTTGAACGCGGACAGCTGGTTTGCCCAATCCTTGTCCGCCGTGGCGCCCGCTTCGTCGCCTACCGGAATTTTGATCAGCCCTTCGGCAACAAGCTTTTTCCAGAATTCTACGGGCGCTACGCCTTCAGGAGAGTTGAACGCGGCCTTCTTGCCGTCCTCGCTCAGCATCCGGCCTCCGCTCTGGGCGACAAGCGCCTCGTAGAACCAGATGTCGGCCGGCACCGTCATGCCGTTCTTGCCCTTCTCCTTCAGCACGCGGGCATACTGCTCCAGCTCATCCCATGTCTTCGGCCCTTGCGGATCGAGTCCGGCGTCCTTCAGCATCGTGACGTTCTTGTAGAGGATCGGCGTGCTGCGCATGAAGGGGAGCCCGTACAGCTTGCCGTCGACATAGGCGTTGCCCATGAGGCCGGGATTGAAATCGTCCAGCTGCAGCTGGTCCTTGTCCCGGTCCGCATAAGCCGTCAGCTCCTCCAGCATGCCGGAGCGGGCGAATACTCCCGTGGAGGCGATCTCCAGATCGGTGACGGCGGGAGCATGTCCGGCAGCGAAAGCCGCCTGCACCTTGGCATGAAGGTCGTCGTAATTGCCCTGATGCTCCGCCACGACCTCGATCCGGTCCTGGGAAGCGTTGAATTCCTTGACGAGATGCTGCTTGGCTTCTTCGATCTTGTCTCCGAAGGCGTACCAATATCTGATCGTGATCTTGCCTTCGGATGCAGCCGATCCCGCCGCTGCCGCATTCGAGCCGCCTTCCGCCTCGGCGGTTCCTTTGTTGTCCCCGCCTGTGCCGCAAGCGGCAAGCGCCGCGGAGAGCAGGATGGACATCGCTGCGGTCATCGTTTTTCTTGCCATGATACGGATCCCCTCCAAGATATGGTTTGATCCGGCCGGAGCGCAGGTGCGCAGAAAAAGAGACCTTAACCGTACCGCGGATATCGATCCGCGGCGGGTTAAGGTCTCTCCAGAGGTTCCGACCGTTTCTATTTACTTGTACAAGCCCAGTATAGGCCCGGTATGTCAATTGAACGTCAACGCCATGCGAAGAATACGTGAAGAGGCCCGGCCTAGCTAGATCGTTCCAATCCGCTGCCCGAATGCCCGGAATAGTCGGCCCGCCACAGCCTCGGATCGGAGGACGAGATCGCGGCAGCTCCATAGTCCAGGCATAGCCGGCCTTGACAGGGCTCGCTGAGCAGCCCTCCGGTAATGATCGGCACGTCCGCGAACCGGCGTACGCGCGCGATCATTTCCGGAATGCGCGCAGGCATCAGCTCGACGACGTCGGGCATCGTCTGCTCCAGGCTGCCGGATATATTGCTCAGTCCTTCGCTGTCCACGA
Source organism: Paenibacillus sp. RUD330 (assembly GCF_002243345.2). Classification (NCBI taxonomy): domain Bacteria; kingdom Bacillati; phylum Bacillota; class Bacilli; order Caryophanales; family Paenibacillaceae; genus Paenibacillus; species Paenibacillus sp. RUD330. Next base: position 1,350,858 of record NZ_CP022655.2, on the reverse strand, counting down.
GAAAGAAGCGCTGCACGGTGAGCAGGCCCCGTTTCTTGGCGGCCCTGATTACGCTCGTCTTGGTCGAGACGATGCCGGCCGGACGTATCGTCTTGGCCAGATAGTCGATGCCGTGGGAATCCGTGCTGAGCCCGCCGATCTTCTCCAGATGGAGAAAGACCGGTATGCCGTGGCTGCGGAAAACATCGACGTACGAGCCCAGCACGCCGATATGCCCCATCAGCAGGAACACGCCGGACAACCGGCTGCGCAGCTCCAGCGCATGCTCGATATGCTTGGGCTGCTTGAGCGAGGCGATGATCCTGCGTTCTTCGAGCAGGCTGCGGAACTGTTCGGCATTCATCCCGGCAGCACGGAATCCTTGAGGGGGATGGCGAGCTCGCGGTCCCTGTGCAGTCCCTTGGCTCCGAGAGTCGGAGTGAAATGCCTCATGTGCCGGTGGATGATCGGCAAGCCCCCGATGGCTTCTTCATCCGTCACTTCAACGGCGCGGACCGCAATCATTTCCGGCTCGACATCCACGATGCGGAAGGACGGAACATCCAGGCATGCGGACAGCTGGACGAACGACCATTGGCCGCGGACCGCGATGGAATCGACATGGGTATGCCCGTTGAAGTAGACGCCGACGCCTTTCTTTTTTCGCAGGATGCTCCACATGTCGATATCAGGGTGAATGGAGCCTTTATCCGTTTCGGAGCGTGCGGTCGTGGCGTAGACGGGATGATGGCCGAAGACGAGAAGAGGCCGGTCTCCCGAAGCGATCACGATCTCTTCCAGCCAATCCAGCTGCTCCGGATCGACCCAGCCTCCCCAATCCTCATAATCCTGCTCCTTGGCCGTATCGAGGAAAGCGAGGACGGCATGGCCGGCGTCGAAGGCATGATACCGCTGCTGGCCGGATAGGTCCAGCACCTCGGCCCGCGTCTGCGCGTACAGGTCGTGATTGCCCAGGACATGGATGAAGTTCCGCGGCTTGCTCCTCAGCAAGCCGTATATCTGCCGAAGCTCCTCGGCCGTTCCATAGTTGGTCAGATCCCCCAAGGAAATGTGCAGGTCCGCGTCCGCTTCCAGAAACTCGTCCAACAAACCGCTGTAGAAAGCAGCATGCGCATCGTGCAGTCCCGGTACCGACCTGTCACATTCATGATAATGAAGATCTCCCATCACGATCAATCTCACTGTCATCCGCTCCTCCCGGCAATGCATGATTGATTTCCAATTTAAGGGTAACGGTTGAGTGTCCCTTATTCGTCAACGGGAGGTAGAGATTTGGTAAAGGAAGCCATCGTGAAATCCCGGCACCGGCCGGCCTGTCATGCAGGGAAGGAAGAGAATGGCTGATGCCGTGCGGCTCATTTCGCGGATGCCGCCTTGCCGGTAGAACGGCCGCGGAACCCATATTTCCAAGCCACATAATTCAGGCCGATCAGCGCGGCGGAGAATATCCATACCGAATACGGCCATCCTGCCGCGCGTATCCCGAAGTGGATGCCCCCGAACGCCGTCAAAATGACGATGAGCAGGAAAACCTGCAAGCCGTTCTGGCTGGAGCTTCCCGCCGGAAACGGCTCCGAGAACGGCAGCTTGCGCGGAAGGATGCGGTAGCAGACGACGGCGAACAGCAGCAGCGAGAGGAAGACGGCAATGAGATCGGGAACAAAAGCCTTGCCGAACAGCAGCAGAAAGACAACCGCTGCAACGGCGAATACGGGAAGGAACAGCTTGATGAGGCTGGCAAGCACCGCGCCGCGGTGGACGGCCCCCGTCTCCTCCATCGGAGATGTCGAGTAGATCCAGGCCGCCTTATGGCGGGAGGAGAAGGACAGAAGCGTCAAGAGCGTCGGAATCGCGAGCCCGGTTCCGTACAGCATCAATCCCCAGACGACGGACAAGCTGTCCAGTCCTGCCTTGAGCTGGCTCGCCATGAAAATGAACGGGACGACCATGGAAAAGCCTACGGACGGGTAAACCTTCAGCTTGAACTCTCTTTCCTTGCCCATCATGGCGCAGGCGAACCGATAGAACGCTCTCTCCCGGGGGTTTCGGATCAGCAGGTCGCCGATAAGCTCAAGCGGACGGAACGCCGACCTGCGCTTGCCCGCTCCTCCTCCTTGCGTCAGCTTCTGGACCTGCTGCTCGAATTGCGGCAGCATGAGGACATACAGCAGCACAGACAGCAGCGGAACAAGCAGGGCGCAGGCTGCAAAGACGTAGGAGATGCCGCCGTTTCCCTGAAGCAGCCCGAAAGGAGCGCCGAACCATACAGGCGGCGCCAGCAGCCACCATCCTCCCGGCTCGAAGCCGGCTCCCAGGGCAGAGAAATCAAAGATGCGGATCATGATCTGGTATCCGACCATCAGCCCGACCGCGAGCGCGATCTGGATGTAGTTGATCATATCCTTGAGCCGCTCCCCATCCCATAGGCGGAGCACGGCATAATAGACAGCCGCCGTGAGGGAGATGTCCAGTCCGGTCACCAGCATGATCTCCAGCAGGAACACCAGCCCCGCGGCCGCTCCCTTGAAGACGAACACCGCCATCAGCGGCAGCGCGACCAGAGAGGCGGTGAGCAGGAAGAGATAAACGATGATATGGACGGTCTTAGCCATCCCGAGCGTGCGTCCGTCCACCGGCTTCGTCCTCAGGATCGACCGGTCCCGGGTATCCAGCATGACCGATGAGAAATCCGCTATCATCGCCGTCCCCTGGAAAAACATCAGCAGCGTGAACACGAAGGTCATGCCGGCCAGGCTATCGTTCAGAAAAAGAAAGGGAATCATCGCCAGGCTCATGAGGACGTACAGCCAGTTGACCGCAAACGGCGACTTCTCCGGCTTGTCCGCGGAAGGCTTCTTGGATTTCCCTATCGCTTCCAGGACGCCGTTCGGCTTGCGCCCGTCCATCGTCAGCTTGATCCTTACGATCGTGCGAAGCGCCGGGTAGTCGATGCCTGCACGGCGGAACATGCCGCTGAACCTGTCCAGCAGCTTCATTATGAATTCATGCATCAGCTGTAGTCCTCTTGAACCGCCTGGACGATCCTCCCGGCGATCTCGGCATGCTCGGTGAAGCCCGTCAGGTCGTTGAAGATCTGCTCCAGCGAGCCTTCCGCTCCCTGCGCCTTGAGCTCGGCGAAGCTTCCGTCCGCGGCGATATGCCCGTCATGGAGGAGCACGATGCGGCTGCTGATCTTCTCCACGACGTCCATGATATGCGAGGAATAGAAGATCGTCTTGCCTTCGGCGGCAAGCTGAGCGAGGATCTCCTTGACGATCATGACGCTGTTCGCGTCCAGTCCGCTGAGCGGCTCGTCCAGGAACAGCAGGTCAGGATTGTGGAGCAGGCTGGCGACGAGCATCACCTTCTGCCTCATTCCTTTGGAATACGAATCGATCCGGGAATCATACACCTCTTCCATCCCGAACAGGCGCATCAGCTTGGCTCCCTTGTAATCGGCGTCCTCCGGCTTCAGTCCGTACAGCTCGCCGCAGAAGGTCAGGTATTCCCTCGCGCTGAGCGTATCGTAGATTTCGGCCGTTTCGGGCACATAGCCGATGCGTCCTTTGTAAGCCGACGAGCCGTCGGACAAATTATGTCCAAGCACCTCGATCTTGCCGCCGTACCCGGTTTCAAGTCCGAGCATGAGCTTGACCGTCGTGCTTTTGCCCGCGCCGTTGGGGCCGATATATCCGATGATCTGGCCGGGATAGACTTCCAGGTCGATGCCCTTCAAAACAAACTTATTGCCGTAATTCATCCGCACGTCCTGCAGACGGATGACGGCTTCTCCAAGCTCCTTGGCCACTGCAATCAACCGCCTTTTGAGAATTTTGGGATGGAAGCTTATGCTTGCGTGTGCGCCTCGGGACGGCGATCAGGCCATTCCCGACAGACAGCGCGATGAGCTGCGGAAAATACGGGCAAGCCGCCTCATGCCTGAATGGCATGATCGGCCGTTCCGGCACCGCCGCCCGATCCGAACAGCTGCTCCATATAGCCGTTCAGGAAGATGCCGCCGGGATCCAGCTCTTTGCGGATCGAGAGGAACGAGTCCCAGCGGGGGTACAGCCCCCGCAGCCCGTCCGCGTCCAAAAAATGCATCTTGCCCCAGTGAGGCCTGCCGCCATGCCGCAGGAAAATGGCTTCCATCGCCCGGAAATACGCTTCATGCGGCATGCCTTTGTACATATGGACGGCGATATAAGCGGAATCCCTTCCGTAGGCCGGGCTCAGCCAGATGTCGTCGCCTTTGGCGTAGCGGCATTCCACCGGAAAATGAACGTCGTACCGGCTGCGATCCATCTCCTCCCGCATCTCCCGGATGACGGAAGCCATCGCTTCCGCAGGCAGATTGTATTCCATCTCCACGAAGCGGACCGAGCGCTCCGTCGAGAACAGGCGGTGGCTGTAATTGACCTTGCGTCCGACCGGGACCTGGGAGGCGGAAAACCGGCTGACGGAAGCGCTGACTCGAGGACGCTTGCGGCACAGCTCCGACACGAGGCCGAAAAACGTATTTTCAATCAGCACGTCGCTGATATAATCCTTGACCGGGCTGCTCGTGATTTCCTTGTCGGACGGGTTCATCACCTTGATCTGGCACGGATCCGCATAGGGGAACCAGAAAAACTCGAAATGCCGGTTGTCCGCCCTCAAGGCGGGCAGCTGCTCCAGCGCTTCCCCAAGCGGAAGCTTGCGGCTGACATACTCCATTTTGTACGCAGGCTGCAGACGCAGCTTGACCTGCACGATGACGCCGAGCACGCCGACCGATATTTGCAGCGCCTTGAAATGCCGGGGATGGGATTCCGGCGTGCATTCCATCACCTCGCCCGTCCCCGTCACGACCGTCAATCCCAGCACCTGCGTCGACAGATTGCCGAATTCCCGGCCCGTGCCGTGCGTACCCGTGGAGATGGCTCCCGCGATGGACTGGACGTCGATGTCGCCGAGGTTCTCCTGGGCGAAGCCATGCTCATGCAGCAGGCTGCCGAGCTTCTTCAGCTTCGTGCCCGCCCAGACGACAGCAGTGCCGGCAGCCGGATCGATGGAGACGAGGCCTTGCATGCGGTCCAGCGACAGAAGCATGTCGTCGGAGGCCGCGATCGGCGTGAAGGAGTGGCCGGAGCCGACCGTACGCAGCTTCCGCCCTTCCCGGCGGCACATCCGGACGGCTTCCGCCACCGCTTCGACCGACTCCGGATAAAGGACGGTACGCGGAGACGCCTGAACGCTGCCTGACCAGTTGGACCAATGCGATGACGCTGTCTTCATAAGAAACATTCCCCCGCTCCGCGATAAGTGGCGTACTGTCCGACAATCTTGCCTTGCGACACCGCATGCAGCACCTTGAACCGCTCGCACAGCTCGCCCGCCTTGGCATGCCGGAAAAAGACCGGATCCCCGATGGCGAGAGACTCCGCCGCCGGTCCCGTCAGCGGAGTCTGCACTTCGCCTGCCGCCTCCAGAGGCAGCAGCCGGAGTCCCTCCGGCAAATACGGCTTTGCCAGCTTATCCCTCCCCGCGGGACCGGAAGCCGTATAACCTCCTCCCATGCAGGTGACGATGCCCGCACCCGGCCGCCGCACGACCTCGACCGCGTAACCCGCCGACGGCTGGTAGCGGAAGCCCTCGTAATTGTCGAACAATCCCGGGGAATAAAAGCCCGAGCCCGCCGTAATCTCCGTCACGCCCGCCTCCGCCCGGGAGCTCGCCATGCTGCCTGTGCCTCCGGCGTTGACGAAGCGCAGCCGGGCTCCGAGGTTCTGCAGGCCCTCGACAGCCTCTCCTCTGCGCCGGGCTATTTCCCGGATTGAACGCTTCTTCAGCTGGCGGACAAGAGCGTTCTTCAGCCCGCTTCCGGGAACCTTGTCTCCCACGCCCGCAATCTGGGCTTCGTAGCCCATGAGGCCTTCCAGCTTCAGCCGTCGGGAAGCGAGGATGCTCTCGGCAAGCGGCCTCATCGCTTCCCATCCCGCCAGAGGAGAGCGTCTCACTCCGAAGTGGAGGCCCGGATAGCTGACGGACATATCGAGATCGATGCAGACCGATGCCTGCACGCACCGCTCCGCAGCGAGCTCGGCGATCCTTTCGGCATGCTCCCGGCAGTCGACCATGAACGTGATTATGCGGCCTTCCGCCGCCAGCAAGAGCAGGTCCCCGATCGCCTCCGGCTCCCACTGCGGATAACCGAGCAGCAGATCGTCGAAGCCTTCCCGGGCGAGATAGGCCGCTTCCGCGGCTGTGAAGCACATGATGCCCTGGAAGACCGGGCTGGAGCGGAGGATCCGCCTCAGCACCTCGACGCAGCGGATCGACTTGCTGGCGATTCTCACCTTCTTGTCCCCGGCTTCCCGGGCGATGGCCGCCGCATTGGCGTCCAGCAAATCCAGATCGACGAAGGCGAACGGCTTCGGAAGCGATTCAAACATGCCCTTGTAATACGCGTACCTGTCCATTCCAGCCCTCCGCTCCGCGGCGCAAAGACTCGCCATAATTTGAATCCCCGACGATGTGAGCCACTGTTCCTACAGTTAAATCCTAGCCCCCTCGGAAGATTCTGTAAATACGCTTTCAGCAGAAAAATCGTTGCGTGTAGAATTTCTTTCCCATTCGATCGCCCTATCGGACATTGGTTCCGCTATTTCCGCGTTCCTGTTGAATTTCACCACTCTCGATCGCCCTATCGGACATTGGTTCCGCTATTTCCGCGAAAATGCCCATTCAAAAAAATTTAACGGACATGAGTTCCGCTATTTCACAGATTCACCTCAAAATGGAGGCATCAGCCTAAAATAACGGATCGTATGTCCGATACGCAGCAAATATGAGGATTTGATCGAAAATAACGGATCGTATGTCCGATACGCCTTGGATATTCGGATATTCACGTCCAAAACGCTTTAGATTCTAGGATATTGACGTCCGCTGCCGGCAAGCATCCCGTCCTGCCACGCAAAAAAAGCTTCGCACGTCCTGCGTGGCAGTTCGGCGAAGCTTCTATGTCTTACTCCATCCTGCCGGACAATCGTTCAGCCCTGGCGATGGCGGTCCGATCCTTCTATGTCTTTAATCCACCCATGCCATCGTATCCAACAACGCTGCGGACGAATTCCGTAATGAGCGGATGGACAAGCCCCTGCAAGGCGGAACGCTCCGGCTGGAACAAGGTTCCCATAAAAAAGGGATGTCCGTTCAATTCCATGATGCGGATTTCGCCGTTCAGATCGGTTCCGGATACCTTGAAGCCCGCTGCTTCCAGCCTATCGATATAGATAGGATTGGGACCGTAATTGCAAATGCCGTAAGGCTCGGAAATTTCGTCGCTGTCATAGATTCCTTCCACCCTGGAGCCTGTCGCCAGCTTGAAGCGATGAGACTGATTGCTCACCGAGCAGGTCAGCGGAGCGACCAGCAGCACCTCCGCATCCGGGTTTTCTTCCGCATGATCCGCTGAGGCATCCCTAGCCGGTTGCGGGCGAACTCGATTACCATGTGCTGGAAGCCTCCGCAGCTGCCGATTAGCGGAATGGAATGCTCCCGGGCATGCCGGATCGCGTTCAATGCGCCCTGCATGCTCCGGTAAGGACTGCCTGGAGTGATCCACATGCCTTCATAAGTTGCCAGAACATCCGCACTGTCATCTGCCTGCAAACAATCCGTCGAAACCCACTCCGGCTCCACGGCGGCTCCGATGGCTCCGGCAGATAGCCGCAGCGCTTGCGGTCGCCCCGTGGGCCACAACTTCCTCGTTGAAATCGCCGATCAGAGCTATTTTGACCCCGTTCATCCCCGCACCTCTTCCGCAGATAAGATTTGTCCTACGGAATTCAAGTATAAGTCGGGTGCTGCTGTCGGGAAAACAGGAAGGAAGCAACGGATTGCTGCATCAGGTTCCCTCTTTTCCCGGAACATGTCCGAAGAGGCTGATCCCAGCTCACCGCTGCGCATTCCCAAGTCACATTGCCCTGCAAATAATAGACTGGCCGACATCTCGGCATGAAAAAAGCAGAAACGGCCGAAGCTTTCGCCGTTTCTGCTCTTTGTCCTGCTATCTGCCTGCTATCTGACTTCTATCTGCCTGCTATCTGCCTGCTATCTGCCTGCTATCTGCCTGCTTTCTGCCTGCTAGCTGCCTGCTTTCTGCCTGCTAGCTGCCTGCTATCTGTCCCGCTCTCTTCGCCTTACCAAACCTTCTAGCCGATCTCCCTCACCAAGATGCTCGCGCCGTTGACCGGCAGGAAGATCTCTCCTGCCGCCGCTTCCCCCGTCGAGGAGTCCGACCATCCGGCCTCGGATTTCTCCAGCCGCACGACCGCTTCCTTGGCGGAGAAATTAAGCAGGAACAAAAACGCCTTGCCGCCGCCGCAGCGCAGCTGGGCCGTCACTCCCGGAGGCAGCTCCGCCTTCACGGCGCGCCTGGCTCCGCTCTCCTCGACAAGCCGCTCGTAGTATGCGCGGTAGAACTCATCGTCCTTCACTCTCGCGGCCAAATAATAAGCTTTGCCGGCGCCGAAGGCGTTCACGGTCAGAGCCGGCCTGCCGGCGTAGAAATCGTCGCCGTACACCGCCAGCACCTCGGCTCCTTCGGCATGGATCAGCTCGCACAGCTCATGCACTTCATGCGAGCCGCCAAGCCCGAGCGCGTTGCCGTCCCGCATGACGATAGCGTTGCGGTCTCCGTCGTGGAGCCCTTCGATCTCTTCCGCCCAGATGCCCGCCACCTCGCGCAGCGGACCCGGGAATCCGCTCAGATAGCACAGATCATGCTCGTCCACGACTCCGCTCCAGTAGGTGATCGCCGCCGTGCCGCCTCCGCGCACGAACGCTTCGATCTTCCTTCCCGCTTCTTCACGCAGCAGGTAGGCCATCGGCACGACCAGCAGCCTGTAGCCGCTCAGATCGTCCTCCGAACCGACCACATCGGCCGGAACGCCGAGCTCCCACAGGGCGCGATAATGCTGCACGACCGTATCCTCGTAACGCAGGCCGCCGTTGCGCGGACCTTGGGCATCGTTCACCGCCCAGCGGTTGTCCCAGTCGAACAGGATGGCCGCCTCCGCGGGCACATTCGTCCCAACTGCATCCGCCAGCCCAGCCAGCTCGGCGCCGAGCCCGGCCACGTCCCGGAACACGCGTGTATGCTCATGCCCGACGTGGTCCACGACCGCGCCGTGGAACTTCTCGCTGGAGCCCCGGCTTTTGCGCCACTGGAAATATTGCACCGAATCAGCGCCGTGCGCGACCGCCTGCAGCGAGCTGAGCCGATGCATGCCGGGACGCTTCAGCTTGCTCACCGGCTGCCAGTTCGTCAGGCTCGGCGTGCTCTCCATGAGCAGGAACGGCTTCTTTTTGAGCGAGCGGAACAGATCGTGGTTGAAGGAGAACCAGGCCGCCATATGCGTGTCCGAGGCATCCTTATGCCACATCGGATAGGCATCCCAAGAGATGACGTCGATGGCTTCGGCCAGCTTGCGGTAATCCAGATCGTAGAACAGGTCCATCATATTGGTCGTGCATGGAAGCTCTGGATTGACGGAGCGCAGAGGCGCCATTTCGTGCTTGCAAAAATCCGTCGTCCGGTCCGTCACGAACCTCCGCCAGTCCAAATTATGGCCGTGCACCATGTTCTCGCCATGCGGAGCCGGCGACTCCACCTGCTCCCAGCCCGTGTACGTATGGCTCCAGAAGGTCGCCCACCAGGCTGCATTGAGCTTGTCGAGCGTGCCGTACTTCTCCTTCACCCATTCACGGAATGCGTCCTGGCAATACTCGCAGTGGCATTCGCCGCCATACTCATTGGAAATATGCCAGCCGACGACAGCCGGATGATGGCCGTATCTCTCCGCCAGCTTGCCGTTCATGATCGTTACCTTCTCCCGGTAGACCGGGGAGCTGTAGCAATGGTTATGCCGCATGCCGTGCAGATTGCGCACCCGGTTCGCCCCGGTTCGCAGCACCTCGGGGTACTTCTGCGACATCCAGGCGGGGCGGGCGCCGCTCGGCGTCGCCAGCCAGGCATAGATTCCGTTCGCCGCGAAGCGGTCGAGCAGGTCGTCCAGCCAGCCGAACTCGAACCGCCCTTCCTCCGGCTCCAGTGCCGCCCAGGCAAAGATGCCGACCGACATGACATTGCAGCCGGCCAGCTTCATCAGCCGGATGTCCTCCTCCAGCACGGCCGGATCATGCAGCCACTGATCGGGATTGTAGTCGGCTCCATGCATGAGCACGGGCAGCCTGCTGCTGACGGGGGGATGTTTTGGACTCAACGTTACCACTCCTTGATGAAATGAAATGAAAGAAAGGAAGCTTCGCCGCTTTTCTTGGCGACCGCAATGGAATAGGAATCCGCAGCGCCGTCTCCGGAGATTTTCTCCCCTATAAAGAAAAAAGCTCCGAACGGCCGGTCCGCGATGGTTCCAAAAAGATGCAAACGGGAGGAGACGACAGGGTCTCCTCCCGCTTGGCTTATTTCTGCTGGGCCAGGAACGCGTCCACTTGGGCTTGCATTTCCGTCATGACCTTCTCGATGCCGGCTGCTTTCAGCTGCTTGATCAGATCGGCTTGGCCTTTGTCCAAGTCTTTGACCAGACCGTATTCCAGCGGGATCGAATAACGCAGCATGACGTTGCTGATGCTGGCCACTTCTGTCTTCACCTTGGCGTCGTCGAAGACGAACGTTTCCAGCGGGAAGTGATAGATGCTGGACTGCCATTTCTCGAAAATATCGTTCGCTTCCTGCGGATACGAGGAGTCGGTCCGGTTCAGCTGCGAGTTCCAGCCCCAATTGGAGAAGCCGGTGTAGTTCGCTGCGGCGGGGCCGGCGCTGTACTTGTCGTCGCCTTCGGGCACATAGTTCGTGCCGCTGATGCCGTACATCGTGAGATCATGGATCTCCTTGTCGTTCTGCAGCAGGTCGATCAGCATGAGCGAGCGCTCCGGATTTTTGGATGTCGCATGGATCGCCATGCCGTTCTGCGTCGAAATGGCCGCGATTTTTTTCTTGTCCGGCGTGATGTCCGCGATGGCGACCTCCAGGGACGGGTTGTCCCGGCGCATCTCGGCGAGGTTGGAGCCGGCGGTGCCCAGATTTTGCGCAGCGTAGGAAGCGACCTTGCCGGCCTTGATATCCTGCCAGACGTCGTTTTTGTTGCTGACGACGTTTTTGGACCAGACGCCGCTGTCAGAGAGATCCTTGTAGTAAGTCAGCAGCTGCTTGAACTCGGGCGTATCGTAAATGTTGAAGATCTTGCCGGAGGCATCGTCCATCTTATATGCGAGCGGCAGCGTCATGTCGACCAGATTCCAGTCGTTGTGCTGCTCCAGCGTCGCCTGGTCCATCTCATGCCATTTCCAGCCGTCGCCTGCTTTGGCGCCATAGGCGAGCATGCCTTTTTCGTTCGCGGCGATCGCCTTCAAATAAGTGGCGTAGGATTCGAGGCTGTTGATCTCCGGCAGATTGTATTTCTTGCGCAGATCCTCGCGGTACAGAATGACTTTGTCGTTCACTTCGACGTTGTTGTTCGGCACCATGAACAGCTTGCCGTTCACCTTCGCCTGGTCGAAGGAGACCGGAGGCATGTTCTTGACCGTCTGCGGCGCATACTTGTTCAGCATGTCCTCCGTAAGCTCCAGGAAGCCGCCCTTCAGCGCCTGGTCGTTGTAGTAAGCCCAGTTCGCCGTATAGACAAGGTCGAAGTCTTCGTTGGCCGCGAATTTCAGCGGGTATTTCTGGTTCCAGTCGGACCAGTCGAGGAATTCGGCCTCGACCGTCGCGTTGATGCGCTCCTTGAGCTTCTTGTTCAGCTCGCCGTACACTTTGTCGTAGTCGGCCGGCTTGCCGCCGACGAGCAGCATTTTCAGCTTGACCTCCTTGGAGGTGTCGGGCTCGTTGGAAGCGGTTGCGTTGGTCGGCGCAGCGGATGCGTTGACCGCCGGCGATCCCGTATTGGATGCTGTGTTGTTGTTTCCTCCGCAGGCCGCCAGCACCGCGGACATGGAGAGCAGCGCCGCCATCGGCAGCAGGAGCGATTTCTTGGCTTTCATTGTTTTTCCCCCTATGGAATGGATGGAGTTCTGTACTTCATGCAGGCATAAACTCTAGCAAAGCGTAGCTCCCCGGGCTTCCCCCAAAAGGAAGGCGAAGCTCTCCTGGCCTCTCCTCAAAGGAGGGCGAAGCTCTCCGATGAAAGGAGGGCTGAAGACTCATGCAGGCGGATAAGACGTAGAAAGGCGAATGAGCTCTGGAAAAGCGGAGCGTTCGCATTTGAAGGCCGGATTTCCCCCATTGAGGGGATAAAAAATCAAGAAATCCGGACTTCAACAGCGATTGGAAGAGTCATTCGTTTTTCGGAGTGATGGATCTGCCTCATTGCCGCATTCGTTTTTCGGAGTATTGGAACTGCCTCATTGCCGCATTCGTTTTTCGGTCAGCCCTTCACCGAACCGATCGTCAGCCCCTGCACGAAATAGCGCTGGATGAACGGATAAGCGAGCAGGATCGGGCCGATCGCCACGACCGTCATCGCCATTTTCAGGCTCTCCGTCGGGATGCTCGTGCTCACGACCGCGCCGGAGCTGATGAGCGCCTTGCGCATCCCGTCCATGTTCCCCAGCATCTTGTACAGATAGTACTGGAGCGGCATGAGGTTCTCGTTCGAGACGAACAGCAGCGCGTTGTACCAGTCGTTCCAGTAGCCGAGCGCGATGAACAGTCCGATGGTCGCCAGAGCCGGCTTGGCCAGAGGCAGGATCAATCTCGCGTAGATGAGGAAGTCTCCCGCTCCGTCCATTTTGGCCGACTCCACGATCGCCTCCGGAATGCCGCTCATGAACGACTTCATGACGATGATGTAGAACACGTTGAGCAGCATCGGAAGAATGAGCACGACAAGCGTATCCTTCAGATGCAGGTAGTTCACGACGAGCAGGTACCAAGGCACGAGTCCGCCGCTGAACAGCGTCGTGAAGAAAAAGAAGAAGGAGAAGGAGCCTCTCCACTTGAAGTCCTTGCGCGACAGCACGTATGCGGTCATGGAAGTCAGAAACAATCCCAGCAGCGTGCCGGCCGCCGTTACGCCGATCGTCACCCCGTACGCGCGGAGCATCTGCTCCGGATACGTGAAGAGGATCCGGTACGCCTCGCCCGAGAACGCCGAGGGCAGCAGCTGGAAGCCGTTCTCGATGATCGAGCTTTCGCTTGTGAGCGAGGAGGACAGGACGAGCAGGAACGGCAGCAGGCAGATGGCGGACATGACTCCGAGAACGGCATAGCCGATCAGTTGGAACAGCAGCAGGTCGCCCTTGATCCTGCCTGCCTTCTGGCTGGCGGAAGCGGCTGCTGTCTGTGGTTGAGCTTGCATCTTGATATCCCCCTTAGAACAACGCCCGGTCTTTGTCATATCGGCGCACGGCATAGTTGGCCAGCAGGATCGTGACGAAGCCCAGAATGGATTGGTAGAAGCCGGCTGCGGACGACATGCCGATATCGTTGTTCGTCGTCAGGGAGCGGAACACGTACGTGTCGATGACATCCGTGGAGGAGAACAGGATTCCGTTGTTGCCGACCATGTTGTAGAACATCCCGAAGTCGCCGCGGAAGATGTTGCCGACGGCCAGCAGCACGAGGATGATGACGGTCGGATACAGGTTCGGGATCGTGATGTGCAGCATCCGCTGGAAGATGTTCGCGCCATCGATTTCCGCCGCCTCGTACATTTCCCTATCCATGCCGGTGATCGCCGCCAAATACATGACCGAGCCGTATCCCAGCGCTTTCCATGCCGAGATGACCACGAGCAGCAGCGGCCAATACGACGCGGTGTTGTACACATCCAGCGGCTGCATGCCCAGCGCCTTCAGCACCACGTTGAGCGTGCCGTAATCGTAGTTGAACAGATTGTAGGCGATCGCTCCGACGACGACCCAGGAGATGAAGTAAGGCAGGAACATCATCGTCTGGAAAATCTTGCGGAACCACGGTCTGGCCGCTTCGAACAGCAGGATGGCGGCGGTGATCTGCAGCACGTTGTTCACGATGATGAACGCGATATTGTACAGCGCCGTGTTCCGAGTCACCCTCCAGGCATCGCCGGATTCGAAGAAGAAGCGGAAGTTGTCCAGCCCGTTCCATGGGCTTCCGAATACGCCTCCGGCGTAGTTGAACTGCTTGAAGGCCAGTACGATTCCGGCCATCGGAATGTAGGCGAACAGAATGAAAAACAGGACGCCCGGCAGCAGCATCAGCAGCAGCGTCCGGTATTTGAGGACGTCGCCCAAAAAGCCGCTTCGATTCATGTCTTCTCCCCTCTCGATGTCCTTATGCCCTTAGTATAGGACTTCGGACCGCGAGCCCGTCAGTGCGGGGAGCAACTAAAACCGATACTTATTCCACGATGTTCACGGGGCTGGGAGCAACGGGACCGGCGTTCAAATTTGCTGCTTCTTCCGGTATTCGCCGGGCGACATGCCGGTGGATTGCTTGAACTGCCGGTTGAAATACACGATATTCTTGTAGCCCATCCGGTCCGCGATTTCATAGATTTTAAGGGAAGGGTCCTGCAGCAGGGAGCAGGTCCGCGCCAGCTTGCGCTCCAGCAGAAACTCGCTGAACGGCTGTCCGGTCTCCTCCTTGAACAGATGGCCCAAATAGTTCGGAGTGAAATTGAAGCGCGCCGCCGTTTCCTTCAGCGTCACCCGCTGCTCGAGCCTCTCCTCCACATAGCCGATGATGTCCTCGATCAGCTTGCGGTTGTGGCGCCGGCTCTTGAGCAGCAGCAGCTCGGACAGCTCGAAGAGGCGCTTGCGCAGCCAGGACAGCACATCGCTTACCGTCTCGAACTGGAACAGGACGGAAGGCTCATGGCTTTCCCATCTCAGCAGCTCATACAGATTCTCGTTCATCGCCTTGAGATCGGCATGCAGCTTGGAGGTCATGCGGATGATGAGAGGGTAGGCGTCGCTGCGCTGCCGTCCCGGCATGCCGAACAGCTCCATCAGGCCGTTGTCGATGCCGACCAGATCATACTGGAGGATCGCCTCCAGCATCCGCTCGACGATCCGGTCCAGCTGCACGCCCGCCTCCGCATCTCCATGCGACGCGGGATCCTCTGTGATGACACGGTTCTTGCCGAGCAGCCACTTGGCGCTGAGAGCCGCCTGGGCTTCCCGGTAGGAGGCAGGCAGCTCTTCCCAGCGCTCCGCCGCCGTGCCGCAGCCGATCGTCACCGTCAGCGGAAATGCCGCGGCGACGGCATCGACCAGCTGCTGCAGCTCCTCTCCGTCAGGCATGCCAGCCGTCGAGCGCAGCAGCAGAGCCCTGCCTCCCGGAAGGCCGGAGACGAACAGCCCCATTCTTTTCTCCCTCACGTATGCTCCGATGAAAGCGATGATCGCCTCCGTCAGCTCCTTGCGGCCGGCATCCGGCAGATGGCGGGTCTTGCGCTCCAGATCGTCGAGCTCGATCAGCGCGGCGGCGGCGCGCGACGGAACAAGCGGCGCGATATGGGGACGCAGATGCTCCTGCGCGGAAGGCTCCGCGTCGCCGGCGAGCCAGCGCAGCAGCCATTCCTTGGAAGCCAGCGTCAGCGCTTCCGATACGCTGCGGGTCGCCTGCCGCTCCCGCTCGATGCCGGCGCACAGTCCTGACAGCATGCCGAGCAGCTCTTCGTCGTCGACCGGCTTGAGCAGGTAGCCGGAAGCTCCGAGCTGGAGCGCTTCCTTGGCGTACCGGAAGTCCTCATGGCCGCTGATGAAGACGACCTTGGCGGCCGGCATTTTATCCTTGGCCCTGCGGGCGAATTCGACTCCCGACATGATCGGCATCCGGATATCGGACAGGATGATGTCCACCGGCTGCCGCTCCAGGAACTCCATGGCGGCAAAGCCGCTGTTCACCGTTCCGGCGATCTCGACCGGAAGCCCGCTCGCGGCGATGCGCCGCCGCAGCCATTCGAGATCGACCTTCTCGTCATCCACGAGCAAAATGCTGATATCGGCTGTCATGCTGTCGTCCTCCTGTCCGCCGGCTGCAGTCCGGCCCCGTCCTGTTCCTCCGCAAAATCCGAATCCGCCGGAAGCAGAATCCGTACTGTCGTGCCGGCTCCATAAATGCTGGCCGCATCGACCCCGTATTCCGGGCCGTAGCGAAGCTTGATCCGTTCATTGACGTTCCGGATTCCGTAGCCGCCTTCGTTCCGGTTCGGTCCGGATATGATTTCCCGAAGCGCATCCGGCCTCATCCCGATGCCGTTGTCGATGATTTTGAGCTCCAGCATCCCGCCGACTACCCGGCCGGCGATGAGAATTCCGATGGAATCTCCGAACCAGGCATGCTTGAATATATTTTCCACGAATGGCTGCAGAATCAGCTTCATCACCTGCAGCTCCCGGATGCCCTCTTCGATATCCATGTATACCGTGAAGGAATCCGCGTACTTCACTCGCTGGATGTCCAAATAAGTCTGGATCTGCTCCAGCTCGAGTCCGAGCGGAATATACACCTTGCCTCCGTTCAAGGACAGCCGGTAAAAGCGAGACAGCCCCTTGACCATCTCCGTCACTTCCTTGGCCTGTCCCATGTTGGCAAGGCTGCTGATCGTGGAGAGGGTGTTGTAGAGGAAATGGGGATTGATCTGCGCCTGCAGGGCTTCCAGCTCGGCCTGCTTGCGGCTCAGCCCTTGGACGTACACGCTGTTGATCAGCTCCTTGATATGGGAAGCCATATTGTTGAACGCCTGCGCGATCTGGACAAATTCGTCGCGGCCGCCGAAGCGGATCCGCTTCTCGAAGCTGCCGTCCTGGAAGGACTGGAGCAGCGTCACGATCTTCCGCATCTTGCGTCCCGACAGCCGCGCCACGAGCAGCCCGATCAGCGCCATGACCGCGAAGCTCGCGGAGCAGACGCCGAGGATGAGCAGGCGCAGCCGCTTGGCATCCTCCTGCAGGTACTCCTGCGATACGAGCGCCCGCAGCGAATAGCCCGTTCCCGGAATCGCCTCGTTGAGAGCGAGGTATCTTTCTTCCGCAGCTTCCGCCCCGCCTTTCTGATACGTGACCGCTTCCGACTGGTCGTCCAGCAGCTGGAGCGTGATTCCCTTTTCTTCGGGAAAAGCCTCGAAGCGCCCGAGCAGCTCGTCCAGCGAAGTCGTGATGCGGATATACCCGATGACAGTCTGATAGTCATTGTAGGAAATGAGCCTCGTCAAGTGGGAAAGGTTGCCCAGAGCGGCATCGCTGTCGACCTGCATCCACTTGGCTCCGACGCCTTCGCTCGCCTCGCTCACCCAGGCGCTGCCGGCTACCCTGTCGGCGGAGAGGACGTAATAGTCGCTGTCCTGGATCGGCGTGTTCAGATCGTCGCCCTCGATCTCGTAGAGATCGGGATTGGTCGTATAGAGCACAATGCGCAGATTGCTGCCGAACAGCTGCAGAGGCGCTCTGAGCTGAGGCACGACTTCATCGAGCATCGTCAAGTACGTCTGCAGATCGTCTCCATGCTTCTGCAGAGCCTTTTGGAAAGGAACGCTCCCGAACAGCGTATCGGAAATGCGCGTGATCTCGTCCATCTGGTATTTCATGCTGCTCCTCGTCTGCTGCATCGCCGCCCGGATGTTCGTCTGGGCGATCTCCGTGCGGGAGTCGACCAGCATCCGGTAGGAAATCGTCCCGATGAGCGCATCCGTCAGCAGGACGAGCAGCAGATAGGGAATCATCATTTTATAGGAATAGGGAATATAGGATCCCATTCGAAGTTTTCTGCGCAACTGCTTCCCCTCCGGTCATCGTGCTGCCGTCATCCAATACCCCATTGTAACCTGCCGGGCTCCTCATTCCCATGGAGGAAGACAACGCTTTCTTATACCTTTTCCACGATATCGGCAATGGCTGTCCGCTGCCGGGGCTCTCCTCCCCGCACCGGAGCGATGCCGGAAAACAACGTTGAAAACCGTGAAGAAATCATTGCTGCGCTCAGCTGTCCGCCGAATGGATAACGCTTACAATTCAAGGTGAAAGGAGGCTCCGGCATTATCTGCCATTGCTGTTCCCATCAGAAGAGGAGGAATCGGAATCATGAAATGGACCTTCAAAAGCAAGGCGATCAAAAGCAAGGCGATCAAAAGCAAGGCGATCAAAAGCAAGGGATGGCTGCTCAGCCTCGCGCTGGCTGCCGTCATGCTGATCTCGCCGCTCGCCTATCATGGCGGGGGCCGCGCGGAAGCCGCGCCTGCGTTCGCCAAGGGAGCCGACATCAGCTGGATAGCCGGCATGGAAGCCCAAGGATACAAATGGAAGGACAAAAACGGAACGACCCGGGATATCCTGAGCATTCTGAAAACCGATTACGGCCTGAATTCCGTCCGCATCCGGGTGTGGGTGAATCCGAACATGAGCGATTACGGCAACGGCTACATGAACGCCGACAAAGCCGCCGCCCTGGCCGTCCGCGCCAAGGCTCAAGGCATGAGCGTCATGCTGACGCTCCATTACAGCGACTCCTGGGCGGATCCCGGCCAGCAGACCAAGCCTGCGGCATGGAAATCGTACACCTTCCAGCAGCTGATGGATGCCGTGTGGTCGCATACCGTGTCCGTCATGAACACGATGAAAGCCCAAGGAGTGACGCCGGACTGGGTGCAGATCGGCAACGAGACGAACAACGGCATGCTGTGGGAGGACGGCAAGGCGTCCGTCTCGATGAAGAACTACGCCTGGCTCGTCAATACAGGCAACAACGCGGTCAAAAGCGTCTTCCCTTCCGCCAAGACGATCGTCCACATCGCGAACGGCTACGACAACGCGCTGTTCGTCTGGAACATCGGCGGACTGATCAGCAACGGGGCGACCTTCGACGCCATCGGCATGTCGCTGTATCCGACGGCGACGGATTGGCAGGCCAAGGTCGACCAGACGATCGCCAACGCCAATGACATGATCAGCCGGTACGGAAAAAGCGTCATCATCTCCGAGATCGGCTTGGACTACAACCAGCCGGCAGCCGCCAAAAGCTTCATCGCCGACATCAAGACGAAAGCAAGAAATATCGCTGGCGGCAAAGGCCTCGGCGTCTTCTATTGGGAGCCGGAAGCGACCCCCGGGTACAACTCCGGCTACAACAAGGGCGCGTGGCAGGCGGACGGCAAGCCGACCGTCGCTTTGGAAGGCTTTTTGAACTAGCGCTGCTTGAATTCCGTGGACGGGCCAGACCAGGCGGACTGCACCCTGGATGAGCTGGAGGCGCTGTTCGGCAAGCTCGACGGAATGGGCCGGCAGGTCTGGCAATGATTGAAAGACACCGTACAGAACTTAAAATCAAAGCTCGAAGCTTAAGGTTCAAACGAAAATCCAAGGTCCGAAGCCCAGAGACCAAAGACCAAAGACCAAAGACCAAAGACCAAAGACCAAAGACCAAAGCTCAGAAAAAAGCCAAAGCTCAGAGACCAAAGGCCGAAGGCCAAAGCTCAGAGACCAAGGCCGAAACTCAAGCCAAGGCCAAAGCTCAGAGACAAAAGGCCGAAGGCCAAAGCTCAGACCAAGGCCGAAGGCCAAAGCTCAGAGACCAAAGGCCGAAGGCCAAAGCTCAGAGACCAAAGGCCGAAGGCCGAAGCTCAGACCAAGGCCAAAGCTCAAGCCGTTTATAAGCTAAAAACAAAGCTCAAAGGTCAGGTCAAAGGTCAAAGGTCAAAGCGGTTTTAAAGTTAAACCCAAGCCCAATGTTCCCAACGCCGGCTCAACCCAAAGCCCTCCCAGCATAAAGCTCCTTCAGAGTGGGATTCAATAACCAAAACCCGGTCATGCCGCTCGGCCTTTAGACCAAACCCAAAAAAGAAAAAACCGCTGTTATCCGGTCCTTTCGGTCCGGGTAACAGCGGTTTTGGCTTGATTAAACTCCTTGCACCGCGTACATGCGGTCGCGCAAAGCTTGAATGTCTTTATTTTCAAGGTACTCGTCGTAGGTCGTCATCCGGTCGATGATGCCTCCCGGCGTGATCTCGATGATGCGGTTGGCGATCGTCTGCACGAACTGATGGTCATGCGACGTGAACAGGACGGTGCAGTCCGTGTCGATGAGCCCGTTGTTGAGCGCCGTGATGGACTCGAGGTCCAAGTGGTTGGTCGGTTCGTCCATGATGAGCACGTTGGAGCCCGAGAGCATCATCTTGGAGAGCATGCAGCGGACCTTCTCTCCTCCGGAGAGGACATCGGCTTTTTTCAGCGCTTCGTCGCCGGAGAACAGCATGCGTCCCAGGAAGCCGCGGATGAACGATTCGTCCTGATCCTTGGAGTACTGGCGCAGCCAATCGACAAGATTGTCCTCGACGCCGTCGAAATACTTGGAGTTGTCCTTAGGGAAATATCCTTGGGTCGTCGTAATGCCCCATTGGAACGAACCCGCGTCAGGCTCAAGCTCGCCGGTGATGAGCTGGAAGAACACCGTCTTCGGCAGAGTGTTCGGGCCGACGAAAGCGATCTTGTCGCCCTTGTTCACCGTCAGCGTCAGATTGTCGATCAGCTTCTCGCCGTCGATCGCCTTGGTCAGGCCGTCGATCAGCAGCAGCTGCTTGCCGGCTTCGCGCTCGCCCTTGAAGTTGATGAACGGATATTTCCGGCTGGAAGGCCGGATGTCGTCCAAAGTGATCTTGTCGAGCATCTTCTTCCGGCTCGTCGCTTGCTTGGACTTGGATTTGTTGGCGCTGAAGCGCTGGATGAACGCCTGCAGCTCCTTGACCTTGTCTTCCTTCTTCTTGTTGGCGTCGCGCTGGAGCGCGAGGGCCAGCTGGCTGGACTCGTACCAGAAGTCGTAGTTGCCGACGTACATCTGGACTTTGCCGAAGTCGATGTCAGCGATATGCGTACATACCTGGTTCAGGAAGTGACGGTCATGGCTGACTACGATGACGGTGCCTTCGAAGGTGGAGAGGAACTTCTCCAGCCATTCGATGGACTGCATATCCAAGTGGTTGGTAGGCTCATCGAGCAGCAGGATGTTCGGGGTGCCGAACAGCGCTTGCGCGAGCAGGACGCGGATTTTGGCGTTGCCGTCCAGGTCCTTCATCAGCTTGTCGTGCAGATCCGGCGTAATGCCGAGGCCGTTCAGCATTTCCGCGGCTTCGGATTCGGCTTCCCAGCCGTTCATGTCCGCGAACTCGGCCTCGAGCTCGCCTGCGCGCATGCCGTCCTCGTCGGTGAAGTCCGCTTTGGCGTACAGGGAGTTCTTTTCGTTCATGACTTCATAGAGCTTTTTGTGGCCCATGATGACGGTCATGAGTACCGGCACTTCGTCGTATTCGAAATGGTTCTGCTTCAGGACGGCCATGCGCTCGCCCGGAGTGATGTGGACCTCGCCCGTGTTCGGCTCGATCTCGCCGGAGAGGATCTTGAGGAACGTCGATTTGCCCGCTCCGTTCGCTCCGATGAGGCCGTAGCAGTTGCCCGGCGTGAACTTGATATTGACGTCTTCAAAAAGCGCTCGCTTGCCGTACCGAAGCGATATTCCGCTCGTACTGATCATTGGTGTGAATCCCGTCCTTCATCTATAGTTTGGCGGATGGCCGCCTGTAGTCAACGGTGTTGAGGTTTGCAATCCTTGCGGCATTGACAATTGCGCCGTCTGTATGTCCAGTTTGAAACGACGTTGGGGTTCGGGCATCTCAGGATGCATGTTCTAGTCTTTGGAGCCTTGGAAATTGCATCTCGATTCATTTCAGATGCGATCTACCGCAAGACAGACTTTCTTAAGTATAGCATATTTCCCGGCAGGTAGGGAAACGTTCGGAGAAACAGGGGAATGAAGCAGCGGCCCTCCGATCAACGTCTTTCCGAAAGAAGCTGCAGCCCTTTTTCCCCAAGCCGGTAGCGGTGGATTCTGGTTTTTCCGATATGCTCGGGCACAATCCACCCGTCATCCATCATTTTGCGCACCCTTCGTCTTGCTGCAGACTTGCCGACTTGAAGCCAGAGGCCGGCCTCTGTCATGGTGAACAGTCCGCCACGGGCAGCATGCCGGATCAGTTCTCGCTCCCGTGGATCGAGCCGCTGCATTCCACCCGCGGATTGATCATACCTTCCAAGCAGTTCATAGATCGATCTCTTGCATGAATCAGGCTTCTTCTCCAGCTCATCCCGGCTGAAAGGCACAAAAAGATAGCCTCCCAAAGCCATGCATCTCAATCGTTGCCGGTCCAGCGAGAATCGATCCCTGGTCATCAGCTCCACGTGAGGCACGTACCCGTCGCACTCGATTATCATCCGAAGCGGCTCGTAGTACACGTCGGCAAAAAACCTGTATCCTCCCGGACCGGCAAACTCGTATTCCAATTGAAAGCCTTCCAACGATCCGAAGATCGGCATGATGACGTTGCGGAGCAGCAGAATTGTGCCGTGCAGATCCTTACCCAGCATCTCCTGTCGCTGTCCTTTTGCTGATTCGCGCTGGCAGACGATGAAATTTTCTATGGTTGTGTCCATTAGGCCCGCTGCTCTTGAATGGCCTCTTTGCATGTTGAACCTCCCTCTATGAAATAAAAAAAGCCGCTTGCCCGGAGGGACAAACGGCGTGTTCTTCACGCTCGACTGTTCAAACATGGTTTTTTCATCTCTTTCAATGATAAGGTGCTGCTGCTGATATGACAAGCTTGAACTTCCCTCAGGATGATTCGCCGCTTTGGACCAAGAAATCCCTTTATAAGGCTCGTTTCGAGCCTTATTGCGTGCTTACAGGCCCCGGTCCGGCCTTGCAAGGCTCGTTTTGGACCTACGTCAAGAAAGTAGATAGTCGATAACGGACACCTTTAGGAAATCTGCTTAAACGTAGCTGCAAAACGAGCAGGTGAAAGATACCCAAGCGAACCGTGGATTCGCTTCCGGTTATAGAAAAACTCAATGTAGTGGTAGAGATCATGGTAAGCCTGCTCCCGAGTCTTAAAACGGGTACAGTAAATGAATTCTTTCTTCAGAATACTGTGAAAAGACTCCATGCTGGCGTTGTCATAACAGTTGCCTCTACGGCTCATACTCGCCTTCATGTTGTACTGAGTTAGTTGGCTACGGTATTCGTGGGAAGCGTACTGGCTTCCTCGATCCGAGTGGTGCAAGAGTCCCTGCAAAGGTCGTTTGGCGTCGTGAGCCATCTTCAGCGCGTCGAGCACAAGATCCGTTTTCATATGGGGAGCCAGCTTCCAGCCTACAATTTCACGCGTACAGAGATCCATGACGCTAGCCAGAAACAGTCGTCCCTCCCGACAGGGAATATAGGTAATGTCAGCGACCCAAACCTGGTTCGGTTTCTCAACCGTAAATTGCTGGTTGAGAGTGTTGGGGGCAATGGCAAGGTCATGACTGGAGTCGGTTGTTGTGACTTTAAACGTGCGGGAGACACAAGAGCGGAGACCAAGTTCGGCCATATATAGGCCTACGGTTCGTTCGGTGATGCGGTGCCCTTCCTGGTGAAGCATGTGCGTAATCTTCGGTGCACCGTAGCGCTGTTGGGCATCGTGAAAGAAGAACCGAATTCGCTCCTGCAGCTGGGCTTTGCGGAGCGTTTGAGCACTAGGCTTTGTACAGCGCCACTTGTAATACCCGCTCCGGGACACCTCAAGAACACTGCACATCTTCTCCAGACGGAACTCGGAGCGATGGTCTTCAATGAACTGAAAATTCAGTTCCGTGGTTTGCTGAAGATGTGCACGGCTTTTTTTACAATGGCCAGTTCCTCTTCCACATCGGCGATCCGACGTTCTTTTTCTTTCAGCTGCTGTTCAAGCTGGCGTATGCGTTCCGCGCTGTTAACCGGCTCCGTTTCGAATTGTCGATACTGAGAAAGCCATTGATTCAACGTGCTCTTGGGGATGTCGAGCTCCTCTGCGATCTCTCGGACTGACTTGGTCTGTTCTTGTATGAACTTCACGGTTTGTTTCTTGAATTCTTCATTGTACCGCTGCCGTTGCTCACTCATGTGAACACCTCCATTTACGGTTATTATTGGCTGTCCGTTATTTGGTGTCCACTTTTTATTCTAGCTGCATTTCGAGCCTTATTGCGTGCTTACAGGCCCCGGTCCGGCCTTGTAAGGCTCGTTTCGAGCCTTATTGCGTGCTTACAGGCACCGATCCGGCCCTGCAAGGCTCGTTTTGAGCCTTATTGCGTGCTTACAGGCCCCGGCACAGCCTTGTAAGGCTCGTTTTGAGCCTTATTGCGTGCTTACAGGCCCCGGTCCGGCCTTGTAAGGCTCGTTTTGAGCCTTATTGCGTGCTCACAGGCACCGGTCCGGCCCTGTAAGGCTCATTTTGAGCCTTATTGCGTGCTCAGGGGCACCGATCCGGCCTTGTAAGGCTCGTTTCGAGCCTTATTTCGGGCTCACAAGCACCGGTCCGGCCCTGTAAGGCTCGTTTTGAGCCTTATTCCAGGCCCACAAGCACCGGTACAGCTTCGTAAGGTTCGTTTTGGGCCTTATTGCGTACTCACAGGCACCGGTCCGGCCTTGTAAGGCTCGTTTCGAGCCTTATTGCGTGCTTACAGGCCCCGATCCGGCCTTGCAAGGCTCGTTTCGAGCCTTATTGCGTGCTTACAGGCCCCGATCCGGCCTTGCAAGGCTCGTTTTGGGCCTTATTGCGTGCTCAGGGGCACCGATCCGGCCTTGTAAGGTTCGTTTCGAGCCTTATTCCGGGCTCACAGGCACCGATCCGGCCTTGTAAGGCTCGTTTTGAGCCTTATTGCGTGCTCAGGGGCACCGATCCGGCCTTGTAAGGCTCGTTTCGAGCCTTATTGCGTGCTCACAAGCCCCGGTCCGGCTCGTTTTGAGCCTTATTCCAAACTCACTGGTACCGGCACGGCTTCACAAGGCTCGTTTCAGCGCCCTGTCCTTTTTTCTCAAATCCCGGGCATCACATTGCCGCCATTCACCGGAATATAAGCTCCCGTGATGAAGCTCGACAGATCCGAGGCGAGGAATGCGACGGCGTTCGCAATTTCCTGATCGGTGCCGCGGCGCTTCAGAGGCACGGTGCTTTCGTAGCTTTCGTTGCGCTCCGTGCCGTTCTCGCGGTCCCGCTCGCTGATCGTCCAGCCCGGCGCCACCTGGTTGACGGTGATGCCGTCGCCGCCGACCTCCTTGGCGAGCACGCGATAAATGCCGTCCATTCCCCGCTTGCCCGCCGTATAGGCGGATTGGCCAGGGAAGTTCTGCATGGCGCATTCCGTGTTGATGCCGATGAAACGTCCCTTGCCTTTGGCTTGCATGCCGGGGATGAAGGCTTTGGCCAGATGCACGCTTTGCAGCACGCAGGACTCGAACTGGCTGACATAATCCTCCACAGGCTGCTTCAGCACGGAAGTCCACTCATATTGAATGACGGCATTAGCCACAATAATATCGATGCTGCCGAGGCCGGCGGCCACGGCATCCCGCATCGCCGTTACGGAATCCAGCTGAGTGATGTCCGCCTGGGCGACCATCACATTCCGGCCCATGGCGGAAATCTCCGCATGCAGCTCCAGAGCCTTTGCCTCGCTGCCTCGGTAATGCAGAACCACATCCGCGCCGCATTCCGCAAGCGTGCGTGCAATGACGCGCCCGAGCTGTCCCGTTGCTCCCGTCACCAGCGCCGTTCTTCCCGACAGGTCAAGCCTCAGGCCGCCGCTCATGAGCCAACCCCCGCCGGGACGAGGAAATCGATCTCCATGAAGCAGGAGACCTCCGATTCCCAGCGTTCCTTCACGAAGGATGCATGGGAAGAATGCTCATTGTAGAGCCGGTAATCCTCTTCATCCTTGAAGTCCATCGTAAAGACATACTGGTAGTCATTTTTCAAGCTGATCTGTCCGCCTGCCGAGAATCGACGCACAGACGGAATAGAGGTCAGGATGCGTTCCCCGTCCTCGAGAAATGCGGCTGCTTCGCCAGATCCTTGCGGGTGCTTGAGATCGAAAATAACCATGTGGCGGATCCATTCCTTGCTCGTAGACATGATCGTTCCTCCTGGCAGATGAGATTCATGGTTCAGCCAACAACTAGAAGCCTGGACTCTGCTTTTTCAGGCAAGAGCAAAACCTTCTTCCCCGCGGTAAAAACTCAAGCGAACATAAGTGCAGGCTTCGCCGTGAAAATACAGCTTGGCCTCCTCATGGCGAGGAGAGCAAAGCCTTCTCCCCGTTCGAGCATTCGCTTTGTGCGCAGCGTAGAGAATGTGCGCAGCGTAGAAATGCACGAGCGTAGAGGACTCCGGATAGAAAGCGGGCTTCCCGGCTTCCGGGCTTCCGGGCTTCCGGGCTGCCAGCCTTCAAGGCTGCCAGCCTTCAAGGCTTCCCGGCTTCCGGGCTGCCAGCCTTCCAGGCTTCCTGCCTTCCGATCTTCCTGAAAAACAAGGCCTGCCGGGAATCCGGCAAGCCTTCTCTCTCGTATGAAGAAACCTCAGTTCCAGGTCAGCTTGACTTCGTTGCCTGTACGGGAGGATTCGTAGATTGCATCCAGGATGCGGTTGTTCGTGTAGCCCGTCATCGCGGAGCTGATCGGCTCGCGGCCGGTGCGGATGCAGTCCAGGAAGTGTCGGCTGAGCAGGATCCGATCGTCGTCGCCGGACAGCGGAACGATTTCCTCCTGCACGACGCCTTCCTCGCTATGCGTCACGTAGAGGCCGCTGCTGCCCGCGTAATAGGCTCCGCCTTCGGTGCCCATCAGATGGATGAACGGATCTTCGCCGAGACCGGCGGAATGGGCCGCCCAGCTTACTTCCAGCGTCAGCGTCGCGCCGTTGTCCATCTTGATCATCGCCGTAACCAGATCCTCGACGTCGTAATAACCGTCCCAGTTCGGCGTGCCCCAGTTGCCGATGCCCTCGCGGCGCGGGCCGAACTCGGCATAGGTCGTGCCGTAGACGCTGACCGGGCGGGGATTGCCCATCAGATACAGCGACAGGTCGAGCATATGCACGCCGATGTCGATGAGCGGACCGCCGCCGGCCATGTCCTTGCGGGTGAACCAGGAGCCCCAGCCCGGGATGCCCTTCTTGCGCCACCAGCCCGTCTTCGCGTTGTACACGCGTCCCAGCCTGCCCTCGTCGATGTAGCCTTTGATCGCGCGGCTCAGGCCGCCAAAGCGCATCTGATGCGCCACCATCAGCACCTTGCCGGAAGTATGCTTGGCGTCCAGAATGGCGCGGGCGTCCTCCAGGCTGATCGCCATCGGCTTCTCCAGCAGCACATGCTTGCCTTGCTTGAGGGCTTCGATCGCGAGGGAAGCATGGAACTGGTTCGGCACGCAGATGACGACAGCGTCGAGAGCAGGATTTTCCAGCAGCTCCTGCGGGTTCCCATGAACGGTCGGGATGCCGTGCTCCTCGGCTCTTTTCTCGGCCAGAGGCAGGAATGCATCGGTGACGGCCTCTATCTTCACTTCCGGAATCTGCTTGAAAATATCCATATGGACATTGCCGATGCCGCCTGCTCCAATGATGCCTATGCGCAGCGGTGATTGGGTCATGGTCGAATCCTCCTGTATCGTGCTTGTCCCAACCAGTATATCACTGTTGGAACCGCTTAACGATGTGGGATCTTGGCGCCTATATGTCCAAAGTTGGCACGGCTGCCGAGGCCGGAAGGAACTCAGCCGCCCATCTTCCACGTCTCTCCATGGGGAAGCATGACGAGCCTGTCGGATTCCAGGCCGCAGGAGCATCGCCCGGATTCCAGCCGCTCAAGCGCCTCCTGCGGCGTATCGTCGGCCAGCTTGAAGGCGCCGTAATGCATAGGGACGAACAGCCTGGCGCCGAGATCGCGGAAAGCCTGCAGCGCCTGCTCCGGCGTCGTATGCTGGGGCCCCATGAACGCTTCGGGATCGTATGCGCCGATCGGAAGCATGGCGACATCGATCTTGAAGCGCCGGCCGATGTCCGCGAAGCCACGGAAATAACCGCTGTCTCCCGCAAAATAAATCGTCGGATACAGCCCTGCGCAAGGACGCGGAGCTTCCGGGTGGAACGGATCGTACGGCCCTCTCATGGCCGCGTCCGAAGGCCTCCCCCTCCTGCCGCCTGCATCGGCTGCCTGAGCATCGAGCACGGCTCTCGATGCCGGCTCTTGATCCGGGCAGCCCTCAGCAGCTTCTCCAGAAGCTCGCTCACGGGCATTTTGCCAGAAGCTTTCCATACTGCTCCCGCCGTCAGCTTCAGCGGCGTCCAAAGCCCGCTCCCTTTCCCGCTCCCCAGCCTCTCCCGCCGGATGCCCGCCCGCAGCTTCAGCGGCGCCCTCATGCGGGAGGCTTGGACCACGGCTTGACCGTGATTCGCCTGGAGCCGCTGCAGCCGCTATCGTTCCTTCGCCTGGCACATGGCTCAAGCCATGCTCCGGCTGGATGACCCAGCCGCCCCAATGCGAGGCGTTCATATCCCAAGGGCTGCGGCGGGTCCAATGCTGGCTCGGAACGAAGGTCAGCTTGAGTCCGCGGAAGTGGAAGCTCTCCCACCAATGAAGCTCATGCACGCGGGCGAAGCCTTTGCCCCGCAGCTTGGCGCCTAGACCGGCCGGGACGAGAATCGTCTTGGAGCCCCCGAGCCGGCGAAGGGAGGCCATGTGGAGATGGTCGTAATGCGAATGCGACACGAGCACGAGGTCGATCGGAGGCATCTGCTCCAGCTCGACGCCGGGCGGCGTAAGGCGGCGCTGAAACGCCATCTTGCCCGCCCAGACGGGATCGGTCACGATATTTACGCCGGCCAGCTGGATCAGGAAGGTCGAATGCCCGATCCAGGTGAGCGACGGCTGCTGGCGGTTGCGGTGCAGGAAGTCCAGGTCGGGAGCCGCGTTCGGCACCGTGAACGAGTAGTCCCGGTCCTGGCGGTTCCATATTTTCTCCTGCCTCCAGCGCTTGAAGTGCTTGGAAGTCTTCTGTGTGGAGACCGGGTCCATATTGCCGAACTTGGATTTGGCCATGATGTGATTCCTCGCTTTCGAAGGCTGGCGGACGACCGGACGATACGCCGGACCGCCTGTCTTGTACCCTACCATATCAATCTGCCGGTCTCCGATCAACTGCATCAGGCCGGCCGTCATTCGCTTCGGTCCTCCGATTGAGTTACACTGGAGGCAGAGCTTCATCTTCTTACCCCTTAACAGGAGGAACGAATAATGAATCTAATATCCATTGAGCCTACCCCGAGTCCCAACTCGATGAAATTGAACGTGAGCGAAATGCTGCCGAGAGGCCGCCGGTTCACGTATTCGCCTGCCGAAGCGGACACCGCCCCGGAGCCGCTGCAGTCGCTGCTCTCGATCGACGGCGTGCGCGGCGTGTTCCGCACCGCCGACTTCATCGCCCTCGACCGCAAGCCCGGCGCGGACTGGGCCGCCATTCTGGCGGAAGCCCGCCGCATCCTCCAAGCTGAGGACGGAGGCCAGGCTGCCGCGGCCGGTCCTGAATCGGCGGCCGGCTTCGGCGAGGCGCATGTGCTCGTCCAGATGTTCCGCGGCATCCCGATTCAAGTCCGCGTCCGTCTTGGCGACGGAGAGACCCGCGCCGCGATGCCGGCCAAGTTCACCGATGCGGTCGGCCGCGCTGCCGGCTCCACGATGATCCGCGAGCGGAGGCTGGAGGAATTCGGCGTCCGTTACGGAGAGCCGGAGGAGATCGCCGCCGAGATCGTGCGCGAGCTCGAAGCGGCCTATACGTCCGAGAGGCTGGACGCTCTCGTCGAAGCCTCGCTTGCAGCCGGTCCCGGCGAAGCCCCTGCCGAGGCGGCGGCACGTCCTGCGCCGCTGAGCGCGGCCGAAGCCGAGCCGCTCATGGCGGCGGAGGATTGGCAGAGCCGCTATGCGGCGCTCGAGCGGCTGTCGCCGGACGAGAGCGCGCTGCCGCTCCTTGAGCGCGCTCTCGGCGACGAGAACGCCAGCATCCGGCGCCTCGCCGTCGTATATCTCGGCGACCTGCGCGAGAGTCCGGCGGCGCTGCCGCTGCTCATCCGCGGGCTGCGCGACAAGTCGGCCTCGGTGCGCCGCACGGCGGGCGACACGCTGTCCGATCTCGGCGATGCGGGCGCGACCGGCGCCATGATCGAGGCGCTCAAGGACCGCAACAAGCTGGTCCGCTGGCGCGCGGCCCGGTTCCTGTACGAGGTCGGCGACGAGAGCGCGCTTGAAGCGCTCGAGGATGCCGCGCAGGATGCCGAATTCGAGATCAAGCTGCAGGCGCAGATCGCGCTGGAGCGCATCCGCCGCGGCGAGGAAGCCGCCGGCTCCGTCTGGCAGCAGATGACGGCGATGCGCAGCCGCGAGAGCGAAGCCAAGCCGGAATAACCGCGAGGCGCAAACAGCCCTTTGGCCGAATCGGCCGAAGGGCTGTTTGCGTTGTTCATTCAAGTCCGTCCATGGGCAGACGCCCAATGGGTTCCCAAGCTTGCGGCTCATCCTTCGCTCATGTCCCAATAGGCAAGGGAGAAGGCTTCGCGATCAGGATGATCCCGGGAAAGCCGACAGCTCCGAGAAGCGGAGCGCCGCCAGGGCCGCTGCGAGCAGCGTCAGCACAAGCGCCGGTACGGCTTTGCCGAAGGAATCCCCGGCCTTCACATGGAAGAATACCGCTCCCAGCATGATGACGGCCAGCAGCAGCGCGCCCCATGCCAGCCAGCTCGGCAGCCAGAATCCGGCGATGAGGGCGCCGGCGCCAGCGAGCTGCAGCAGTCCGGTCAACACTCTGAACCACTGGGGCAGCCCGAGCGCGCTGAAATTATCGACCTGCATTTTATTGCCTGTCACCTTGCTGAACCCCGATCCAAGAAAAGCGGCGCCGAGCAAAATCTGAAGCACGATTACGGCGATGTCCATGTCTCTGTCCCTCCCCATTCCAACTTAAACAACATCCGTTGCGAAAGCTATGTTAAGCTAAAGCGGCAAGAGCGGCAACCGTCACTTGAAGCGGATTGATCGCTTAGGCGACACATGAGGCGATCTGTTGCCGAACCGCCAGAAAACCAATCGGAAGGGGGAGGCGCGCTTGGAGACGCCCAAGCTTGATCCTCGTGTGGTCCGCACAAGAAAGCTTATTCAGGACGCATTCATTTTCTGCATGAAGCATAAGGATTTCAGCGATATCACCGTCAAGGACATCACGGCCAAGGCGACCGTCAACCGGGCGACCTTCTATGCCCATTTCACGGACAAATACCAGCTGATGGATCATACCCTGACCGATGTGCTGTGGGAAAACCTGAAGAAGCAGCTCCAATGCCATGACGGCTTCAACCGGGAAACGCTGCTCAAGATCATCGTCATCATGTGCAGCTTCCATGAAGAGGTCAGCGGGCACTTCAAGCGCAGCTACGGGTCGCTCGCCCCCCATATCGAAAGCCGAATCAACGAGGCGCTGGAGGAGTTCTTTCTGTCCATGATCCGCCGGAGCCCCGGTCCCCCGGGCTCGGCTCCAGGCGCTCCAAGCGCTTCCGGCCCTTCAACGGCAGGCACGGAGAAGGACAAGCTGGTCGCCACCCTTCTCAGCCGGAGCATCTACGGCATGTCGCATGCCTGGAACAAGGAAGGCCGCAAGTCGAGCCGGGAAGAGTTCGCATCGCTCGCCATCCTTGCTTTGGAGGAGGTCGGCGGACTGTTCGCCGTTCCCTCCCCGCCTGTCCAGCAGCCCGGCTGAGAGCCGCGCTTTCGGAACAAGGCCTTCCACGGTCATTCTCATGGATAGATGTCTCAGACAACAGGAAAGCCTTCAAGGACACTTGCAAGTCGACTCGCTTCCCCTCCTCCTCGTCAGAGCCCCATCCATGATCGATAAATAAACTCCTGAAGGGGAAAAATCCTGCAGCTCCAGCAAATGATCGCCCCAGGGGAAAAAACAGCCGCCCCTTCAGCTGGGGCGGCTGGCTTGTATCCATTGCCTGCCGGTTGTCGCAATCCGGTCTCTTTTGCTTGCCGTATCCGCCGCAATCCGGTTTGTCTTCCGTGCCTGGCTTGGCGCTCCCTTCCGTTCCCGGCATCATCCAACCCTTTCTCCCTTCCGTTCCCGGCATCATCCAACCCGCTCTTCCTTCCGTTCCGGCATCATCCAACCCGTTCTCCCTTCCGTTCCCGGCATCATCCAACCCGTTCTTCCTTCCGTTCCCCGCTCATCCAACCGGTTCTCTCATCCGGGCCGCCTGCTTGGTTCCGGCTCCGATCCACCGCAGCCGATCTCGCCTCAGGATGGCGAAGCTGTTCCCTTATACGCCTGCGGTGCGGCAGGATAATCGCGGGTCCACGAATGATCCTTGCGGATCTGCTCATCGGACAGAAGGAAATACGTGTGCCGGACACGGCTGCCCCGGTCGGGAACGGGATCGTCCCAGGTCGCGTCGACATGGTACCAGCTTCCGCCCAGCCGCACCAGATTCCAGGCGTGATCGCCCGAATCGACGGTGCCTTCGACAATGCGGGCTTCAATGCCGGCGTCGGCAGCCATGCGGTACATCAGCAGGGCGTAGCCTTGGCAGACGGCTGTTCCGTTGACGACGGCGTCGTAAGCCGTGTACCGGGTCAGCGACTCGTCATAACGGACATGTCGCACGATCCAGTCATGGATGGCCCGGAGCTTCTCTTCATCGTCCATGCCCGGCCGTATGATTTCCCCGAGCGTCTGGCGGGACTTCTCCTTCACCACCGCTGTCTGCTCCGGAGTTTCCCGGTAGCGGACCTTCACCCGGATGGAAGAGTTGTCGCCTACCGTGCGGATTTTATAGGAATAGGACTCCAGCACATAGGCGGAATAATCGTCCCGGAAAAGCGCCTGCTTGACGAGATCCGGCATCGCCTTCACCAGTTCCGCATGGTCTCCCTTGTAGGAGGTCTGGATATCGGTGCTCCTCCCCTTGAAGCCTGCAGCCAGCTCATCCACGAGCTTGGCGCGGGGGCTGTAGGAGACGGCCGCCGCCGCGGCGGGCGGCTGGATGGTCTCGCTCCCGGCCTGGACCGGCGGCTCGAGCCTGCCTTCGAGCATGAAGACGGACAGAGCAAGGGATGCGGCTAGCAGCGAGTTGACGATAACATGTCGGCGCATCGGATGACCTCCCCGGAAGCTGTGCTTTGCAAAACCTTCATTTATGTATATGTAGACGTTCCGGGGTCATGATGAATCAAGCAGCAGCCGCTCCCCGGCTCCATGCGGAGGAAGAGCGGCTGCGGTCGCGAGGCGGGGGCGTTCCCCCGAAAATACTGTCGAGGCGAGCTTGATTGATGCCCGGTCCTTCTGTTTGTCTCTCCAAGTTAGCTGCCCTCTAAAACTCCCAATCCCCGCGCAAATCCATGTACAACGCAGCCAGATAGGCTGCAGGAGCGGCGTACAGCGTGCGCAGATGGCCCAGACGCTCCGTGAAATGAATGAAGATCCGATATTCCATCTCCATCATTCTCCGCTCCGGAGAAGGCTCCAGCCGCTCCGCCCAGCCCTGGAGCAGCTGCCAGTCCTCCGGCGTCACCAGCTTGCGCTGCTCTTCCGTCAGAGCGAGCTCCGGCAGCGCCGTCGTCTTCTGCAGGCGGAGCAGCTTGCGCTCGACGCCGGTTCGGCGCTTCTTGTTCTCGGCGCCGGATTCCAGCACGACGACCGTGCCGGCAACCATGTCGCCGATGCGCTTGTCGGACGGGCTGAACATCATGGCCACTGCCCCGGCGAAGTAGCCGACGGGCAGCAGGTCGATCAGCCGGAACAGGTTGCGGATGATGACCGCGAGCAGCGAAGCCGAGCCTCCGCGCGAGTTCACGACCCGCAGGCCGAACGCTTTTTTGCCGACCGTCTGGCCGCCCCTGTAAGCTTCCATCACGATGAAATAACCGATGATCACGACGAGCATCAGAATGATCATGATGGCGGCCAGATAATCGTTGCCGCTGCTCGGCAGCCACGTCTTGGACAGCAGATACATGGCCCCGGCGAACCCGAGCAGAATGAGAAGCGCGGCTGCGAGCATGAGCAGCGCGTCGACCAGATGCGCGAGCGCCCGGCTGCCGATGCCGGCGGTGCGGTATTGCAGGCGGACCTGCTCCGGCGTCAGAAGGGTCGTCCCCTTTTCAGGCAAGTCATGCAAGGAGATCCACCGCCTTCTGCTAATAGTGATGTCATGATAGAATAGACAAATAATATGGGAACTTAAGGAGAACCTTGATGGAAATAACAGCCTTCATCCGCCGCAACAAAAGCCAATGGTCCGAGCTGGAGGGCCTGCTTGCGCTGCTGGGGAGACGCGGCAAGCGGGCGCCGGCCGACCAGCTGGACCGCTTCCATGAGCTGTACCGCTCGGCATCGTCCCACCTGGCGTACCTGCAGACTCACGCTCCCGGCAGCGAAACCGCCGCAAATCTCAACGATCTCGTCTCCCGCGCCCATAACACGATGCATGGAGCCGGGGAAGGAAGCAGCCGGCTCGGCGGCTTCTTCCGGACGGGCTTCCCCCATCTCGTGCGGCAGCGGGGATGGTTCATCGGAGCGGCCACGCTGCTGTTCCTGCTCGGAGGGCTGCTCGGCTACCTGTCGGTCTGGCAGGATCCCATGGCCGTCCACTCCGTCCTGCCGGCCGGCATGTCCGATGCAATCGATCCTTCCAAGACGAACAGCGACCGCGGAGACGTGCACAGTCCGATCATGTCCACGACGATCATGACCAACAACATCCGCGTCGCGGTCATGGCTTTCCTCAGCGGCATCACCTTGGGCATCGGCACCATCTACCTGATGGTCTACAACGGCCTCCTGATCGGCGCTCTTGCCGCCGTATTCGCGAGGGAAGGCTACAGCTACACGTTCTGGGCCTATATCCTGCCGCATGGCATCATCGAGCTGACGGCCATCTTCATCGCCGGCGGAGCCGGCCTCTACATGGGGTACCGGTTCTTCGTGCCCGGCGGGCTTCCGCGAAAGCTCGTCTTCCTGCAGGCCGCCAGAGAATCCGCGCTGCTGCTGATCGGCTCCGTGCCGCTCTTCGTCGTCGCCGGCCTGATCGAAGGCTACATCACGCCGGTCTACATGCCGCTATGGATCAAATACGCCGTTTCGCTGCTCACGCTGGCCGTCCTTGCCGCGTACTACGTGCTCGGAACGATCAGAATGCGCCCCGCTCCCGCGATTCCAAATAGGCGTTGATCGCGGTCACGGCCAGCCTGTCGGCCGGCGCGTCGACAAGCGGAATGCCGCCGCCTGCCAGCTTGCGCGAGAGCAGCTGGCGCTCTCCGTTCTCCTTGGCCGCGATCGACTGGACATAAGCCCCCTGGACATCCTCCGGCCGGGCTTTTTCGAGTTCATGCAGCACGGGATTGCGGATGGAGAGCAGCAGCAGATGGTGGCTCCTCTTCGTCCTGGCCGCATAAGGCAGCAGCTCGGGATCATGGCGGTAATGGTCCATGTCGGAGAACAGCACGGCGAACGAGCGGCGCCGCAGCCTGTGCAGCAGATAGCCGAGTCCGACGCCTGCGCCCGACTCCTCGTAGTCGCTGCGCAGATCGCTGACCGCCCTCGTCATCGCCTGAAGATGGGCCAGTCCCCTTCCCGGCGGCAAATACAGCTTCACCCGGCTCGAATAAGCGATGAGGGCGACCTGGTCGTCCTGCTTCAAGGCGGCCGCGGCTACGGCAAGAGCCGCTTCCAGCGTGCGGTCGAGCTTGACCTGATTGTCCAGCTCGACGCCCATCTGGCGTCCGCAGTCGAGCAGGATCGCGACCGTCTTGCCTTTTTCCGGGCGATACAGATTGGTCAGCAGCTTGCCGGCCCGCGCCGTCGCTCTCCAGTTCACCTCGCGGATGTCGTCCCCGAAGGCGTACTCGCGGATGGAGTCGAACTCCGTGCCTCCGCGCTGCCTCTTGTATATGCGCTGCCCGTCGATGAGCAGCGAGTCCTGGGCGGAATTCAGCACATCCCGCACGCCGGACAGATCCGGATCGATCCGAATCTCGCTCTCCTCGGAGAGCTGCGTCTGCCGCTCCCAGAGGCCAAGGCCCCCGCTCCAGCGCAGATCGATGCTCCCGAGCCGGTAGCGGCCGCGCTCGGATGCCGCCAGCCTGGCATGGATGCGTCCTCCGCCCTGAATCCTTGCCTCGGGGAACGCAGGCTCCGAGCGAAATACCAGAGGCAGATCGTCCGCCAGCCTTACCCGCACAGCCTGCTTGGAGCGGCAGCGGATGTCGAGCACCGCTTCGAATTCCTTGCGGATCTCGGCGCTCTCCGGGAGCTGCCGCTTCACGCTCCAGTCGCCCCGGCGCGGAAGCAGCAGCAGATCGCAGGTGCCGGCGGCGGCAAGCAGCCCCCACCATAGGATGAACGGCGGCCAGGGCGATGCGCCCGCCGCAGCCGCTGCAGCCGGCAGCGCAGCGCCCGCCGCGGCCAGCCAGACCATGCGGCGCGTCGGCAGGATGAACCGCCGCAGCCGTCTAGCGAGGAACCGGGACAGTGGCCAGCGTCTGCCGGACGATGCTTTCACTCGTCATGCCCTCCAGTTCTGCCTGCGGCGTCAACATCAGCCTGTGCCTCAGCACCGGAAGCGCCATCTCCTTGATATCGTCGGGAGTGACGTACGCGCGGCCTTCCAGCAGCGCCCAAGCCGACGCCGCACGGATCAGGGAGATGCCGGCGCGGGGGCTTGCCCCCAGCTGCACGCCCTCCAGCGTCCGGGTCAGCCGGACCAGCGCCGCCGCGTACGCATAGATGGAGTCCTCGACCGCGACGCTGCCCAGCTGCCGCTGCAGCGCCGCGATTTCCTCGGCGGCAGCAACAGGGGCATCAGGCTCCTTGGCGGCTCCGGGACTCCGGTTTCCTTTCAAGATCTCAATCTCCGCTTCCTCGCCCGGATAGTCCAGGATCAGCTTGAACAAAAAGCGGTCCAGCTGCGCTTCCGGCAGCGGATAGGTTCCTTCGTATTCAACCGGATTCTGGGTCGCCACGACGAAGAAGGGCTCCGCAAGCGGATAGGTCGTGCCCTGGATCGTCACCTGGCGCTCTTCCATCGCTTCCAGCAGCGCCGCCTGGGTTTTCGGCCCGGACCGGTTGATCTCGTCGGCGAGCAGCACGTTCGTGAATACCGGTCCCTTGACGGTGGAAAACGACTGATCCTGCATATTGTAGGTGACGCTGCCGGTGATGTCTCCCGGCATCAGGTCGGGCGTGAACTGGATCCGTCTCCAGCCGTACCCCGACGCTGCCGCCAGCTCCCGCGCCAGGCTTGTCTTGCCGAGGCCCGGCACCCCCTCCAGCAGCACGTGGCCGCCGGCGACGAGCGCCGTCACGAGCAGGCGGATGTTGCGCTTCTGTCCATAGATCCGCCGTTCCAGCGATGTGATGATATCGTTCATTGTCCATCTCCCCCTCCGGGCTGCCTGCCGCTCTCGAGCATGGCTGTCAGCTCCGCGTTGTCTCTTGACCGCCGCATGAATTCCTGCCTGGCCGCCTTGCCTCTTCCGGACGGCAGCGGCAGCGGCTGCAGCGCCCGCTCCAGCCGCTGCGCATCCTCCGCGCTCCAGCGGCTTCGCGCCGCTGCCGCCGCCTGGGCCGGAGAGGTGTCCGGACCAAGCCCCCAGCGCTGGGCGAGCAGCTGCCTCAGCCGCCGGCGTCCATGTCCCAGCGCATCCTCCATCAAGCCGCCGCGCCGGTACCAGACCGCAAGCGCGCGGACGGTCTCATCGCCGCGGCGAACGGTCCATTCTCTCGGAACATGGACCGGACCGAACCGCTTGCCCTTCAGCCACAGCCACAGCGCGAGCGCCGACGCCAGCTGGATGCTGGCCAGCAGCAGCCAGGCCGGGTAAAGGGCGAACAGCCCCGGCTTCACTCCGTAGCCGTGATGAGTTTCGTCGAACAGAACCGCTGTCCTCTCCTCGGCGAACAGCGGCCACATCAGATCGAGATGGGAAGCCTTCAAGGCCTCGCCGTTCTGCAGCCATTCCGGCTCCAGCACGAGCGTCGCGCTGCCGCCGCCCACCTTCATCCGGCTCGCGAGCACGCCTTGCTTGTCGGAGACGAGCACCTCGTCCCCTGGGCCCGGCACGATGCGCACCGGACTCAAGGCCAGCGCCGCGAGTCCGCTCCGCCCTTCGAGCAGCGGAGCCTCGACCGGCACGGGCGCCGCCTCCGAGCCGCCGGTGCCGGAATTGCCTCCGGTGCCCGCGGCAGCCGAAGAGTCCGGCTCCACGATATCGGACGTATCGAATCCGAACAGGCCGTCAGGCTTGCGGTCGAGCAGAATCAAATGATTGCCGGCGTTCATCCAGCTCTCGAGGGCCTGCCATTCCTCTGGCCCCACACCGAGCGGCTCGGCGACGACGAGCAGCTGGCCGCTCCCTTCCGGGAGGCGTTCCCAGCGCAGCTTCCATTCGCTCGTACGGGGCTGTCTGGACTCCACCAGCTCGCGCCAGCCCTTCAGCCCGTCCGTATCGGCCGAGAAGCTGAGCCATGGCGGCCGGTCCTTGACCGAAGGCTGGGACACCAGAAGGCCGATGCAGATGAACAGGACGGCGCAAGCCAGCAGCGCCGCGTACCGCTTGTTTATTTTCATCGCTCCGAATCACCCGCTTCCTTCATGAGCGACTCCGCCTGCCTGCGGAAGGCCTCCAGCTGCTCGCCCGTCACTTCGCCGCGGCCGTACCAGCTGCGCTCGAAAGCGGTCGCAGCCTGGAGGAAGCCGGCAGCGGCGCCGGCATTGGACTCCGCCAGCTCCTCCGCATATTCCCGGTTCGTTTTCCAAGGCTCGACACGGAGCCGTCCTCTCTGCTCCAGATAAAAAAGAAGGGCCAGGAAAACAGCCCTGACTCCGTCTCTCCAGGCTCCCAGCTCCGCATGCCTCTCCGCCTGCGCCCAGTAATGCTCCCAGGAGCGGCTTGCCTCTCCGGAAGCCATATAGTCCCTGGAGCGCAGCCTGCCTCCGCCCGAATAGCGCCGCGCGATCAGGACGCCGATCCAAGCGAGCAGACCCGCCAGCGCCAGCACCAGAACCAGAGCGAAGACGTTGAGCGTGCCTTCGCCGGGCTTCAGGTCAGGCAGCAGCCAGCTCAGGAACCGGCCGATCTTCTCGAGCAGCCAGTCCCAAAAGGAAAAACCGCCGCCTTGATTGCGGTAGGCCTCGTATTCGCTGCCGGAGAGGATGTCCTCCAGCTGTTCGCGCGGACTCATGGACGGTTGTCCGGCGGCCCTTCGTTGTTCCAGGAAGCCGGTGGAGGCGGCGGCGCCATGCCTGGGAAGGCCGGCGTGCCATCAAGCAGCGAATCCAGTCCATAGCCCTCGCGGCGCACGCGCAGATCGAAGAAGCTGACGGCATAAGGAAGAATCCACAAGGACCCGATTACGATGGTCACCAGCCCGTACAGGATTTGGGAGAGGACGCCTCCGCCAAACAGGCCTGTGATCAACCCGAGGACGATCGTAAGGATATAAAGGATGATGCCGAGAACGATATACATGAGCAGCAGCCTCCAGAAGCTGCCCTTGGTCACCCTCCAGCTGCGGCCGATGCCGACGCCTTCCTCGCCGAGGGCGACATAGGGAAGGAAGTAGGACCAGCGGAGCACGAAAAAGGAGATGCCGAGCACGACGGCGGGAATCGCGATGATCATGAGGACAATCAATCCTGCCGAAGAGCCGGAGCCGCCTCCGCTGAGGGCTGTAGCCACCAGGATGCCGAATACAAGCGCAAATACGACTACAACCAGCATATACAGGCCCATGCTGATGAAGCCGAACAGCAGGGAGCTTCCGATCAGCTGCCAGAAGCGGCGGAAGCTGCGCTTCAGCAGCTCGCCCGGTCCAGGCATCGGCTCGCCGTCTACCTGCGCCCGCACCAGATGGACGATCGCGCCGATGACGACCGGCGACAGCAGCGCGGTGAGGAGGATGCCGAGAATGCCGAACAGAACCGCCGCGGCGGACATGTCCGAGCTCTCCGTGTCCACAGTCGTTTCGAGGTACGACTCTAAGCTGCCGGATTGGAGCTGCTCGATCAGGCTGCCGTATTGGCTGCCGGAATTCCCGATCAAGGCGCTTGCGAGCAGCAGCATCGGCCCGTACATGACGAGCATGAGGATGGCCAGCGTCACGAAATGCGTACGGTAGAGCTGGAAGCTTCGGTCAAGGATGCGGCCGATTCCCATCGGCCTGAGAATTTGTTGGGACATTTGGATGACTCCTTTTGAAATATGTATATGGATCCAGGGTCCGCGATCTATAAACCTACTCTATTATACACATTCCGACAGGCCGGATTGTATTTATTTCCTGAATTGGCACCCCGTTTTTCGCCGTGATGAAAAAAAAGCAGAGAAACAACAGGCGCGCCCTCCAAGGAATTGGAAGGCGCGCCAAACGCCGTTTTATGCGATCTTGCGCTTTCATCCCAGGCGCCGTCCGAAGCCGGCTTTCCGTGGTACAGTTTCGGCATCCCCCAAATAAGGAGCTGTAGGCCATGCATCGTGTCATCGAACCGAACATCCTCTATTTCGGCACATCCGTCGTCCTGATCAGCACGCTGAACGAAGACGGGACGCCGAATCTGGCTCCCATGTCATCCGCCTGGTGGCTGAACCGCTCCTGCATGCTCGGCATGAGCAGCCGGTCCAAGACGGTCCAGAATCTGCTCCGCGAAGGGGAGTGCGTGCTCAACCTCCCCACGGCGGCATTGGTACCGGCGATCGAGCGCCTTACCTTGCTGACAGGCAGCCATCCGGTGCCGGAGTCCAAAGCCCTCCGCGGCTACAAGCATGAAGCCGACAAGTTCGGCGTCGCCGGGCTGACTCCGCTGCCCGCGCTTGAGGTCAAATCCCCCCGGGTGAAGGAATGCCCTGTCCATCTGGAAGCCGAGCTCGTCAAGCTGCATGCGTTCGAGGAGCCGAGCTCGCTCGCCGCCATGGAGGTCCTCATCAAGAAAGTCCATGTGGAGGAGGAGCTCCGGGTTCCCGGCCATCCCAACCACATCGACCCTGCCCAGTGGAAGCCGCTCATCATGAATTTCTGCGAATACTTCCCTCTGGGCGGCCAGCTGCCGCCTTCCCGGCTTGCTCCGGTATTCGGTCCGGCTGCGGGAATGTAAGCCGGCGGAGTCCTCCGGCTTTCCTTCGATTTGCTGAATGCATACGTTCACTCCTCCGGCTTGGCAACGGCCTAAGTCATCCTGTCCGGCCTGCCGAGTCCGGCTTGGCATCGACTGCGTCCCGCAGCTCCGTCTCCAGCTCCGCCA
Source organism: Paenibacillus sp. RUD330 (assembly GCF_002243345.2). Classification (NCBI taxonomy): domain Bacteria; kingdom Bacillati; phylum Bacillota; class Bacilli; order Caryophanales; family Paenibacillaceae; genus Paenibacillus; species Paenibacillus sp. RUD330. The sequence continues at coordinate 1,309,693 of NZ_CP022655.2, read as the reverse complement.
TGAACGCCTTCATCGTCTCTTCGCCATAGCCGAGCTCGCGGGCCATGATCGCCGCAGCCGCGTCCTTCCACAGAAGCGCGCTCGCCCGGTCGAAGAACAGCGCTCCGGTCCGGCGGATCAAGAAGTCCGCGGGCTTCGCCGCCATCTCATGCCGGATCGCGTACAGCAGGGCGGCATGGATTTCCGGCGGCAGCTTGCCGACTCCTCCTATCCGCATGGCCTGCGGGCGCTCGCCGTCTCCCGGCAGCAGCGAGCAGACGATGCCGGCATTGCTGCCGTAGCGGCCGGCAAGGAGCGCGGCTGCCGGTGCGGACAAGCCCTGCATCCGGCCCATCGCCTCCGACTGCTTGCGGAAGCCGGGGAAGCCGGATGAGCCTCCGACATCGCCGCCCGACAGCGGGATGTCCTTCGTGCGGCATTTCGGATACTTCCGCCCGCTCTCGCGTCCGAGCTCGGCGGCGAGCATGTCCGTCACCGTCTCCGCCATCCGCCGGTAGCCGGTCAGCTTGCCGCCGACTATCGTGAGCAAGCCGGAGTCCGAACGGAACACCTCGTCGCGGCGCGAAACCTCGGAGGGGGACTTTCCCTCCTCGTAGATGAGCGGTCGCAGTCCCGCCCAGCTGGACTCCACGTCGGCCTCGGTCAGTCCGAGCGACGGGAACATCGCTGCCGCCGCCTCCACGACATACTTCCGGTCGGCCTCCGTCATCTTCGGCGCGGCGGCGTCTCCGTCGTAATCGGTGTCGGTCGTGCCGACATACGTTTTGCCGTCGCGGGGGATGGCGAACATCATGCGGCCGTCCGGCGTATCGAAGTAGACGGCCTGGCGCAGCGGAAACCGGCTGCCGTCGAAAACAAGGTGGATGCCCTTGGTGAGGCGCAGCGTCTTGCCCTGCCGGGACCCGTCCAGCTCGCGGATGCCGTCCACCCACGGGCCGGTCGCGTTCACGATATGCCGGGCCTTGATGACGCATGTCCCGCCGCCGATCACGTCAGCCGCGCGGACTCCGCGGATGCGGCCGCTCTCGTAGAGCAGCTCCTCCGCCTTCACATGATTGACGGCCTTCGCCCCAAGCTCGGCGGCTTTTTTCATCACCTCGATCGTCAGCCGCGCGTCGTCGGTCCGGTACTCGACATAATAGCCGCCGCCCTTGAGGCCCTCTTTCCTGAGCAGCGGCTCCTTGGCCAGCGCCGCCTCGACGCCGAGCATCCGCCTCCGCTCGCGCAGCTTGACGCCGGCCAGCCGATCATACACCGCAAGCCCGATGGAGGTGGACAGCTTGCCGAACGTGCCTCCCCTGTAGATGGGCAGCAGCATCCACTCCGGCGTCGTCACATGAGGCCCGTTCTCGTAGACGACCGCCCGTTCGCGGCCGACCTCGGCCACCATCTTCACCTCGAACTGCTTCAGATAGCGCAGGCCGCCGTGGACCAGCTTGGTCGAGCGGCTGGAAGTGCCCGCGGCAAAATCCTGCATCTCGATCAGCGCGGTCCTCATCCCCCTCGACTGCGCGTCCAGCGCGATGCCGGCGCCCGTAATTCCTCCTCCGATGACGAGCACGTCCCAAGTCTCTTCCGACAGCTCCTTCAGCAGCGAGCTTCTATCCAACGCTGAAAATCGGGTTTCCATGGATAAGCCTCCTCGAATCCAATTCCTCTGAAATCCAAACAAAAAGCCGCAAGCCGTCCGGGCTGCTCCATGAAGGGGCAGCCGGACGCTTGCGGCGTTCTCCGATATCTACAGGCCGATATTAACTTGCTTCAAGCGTACCAGAATACCGCGCTAATGGAAAGCCCGAGTTGCCGCAACGGCTTTTTTCCACCCTGCGTAGAGGCCGTCCCTCTCCTCCGCCTGCATCGCGGGCTCAAAGCGGCGGTTCATCCGCCAGCTTCCGCCCACCTCCGAGCGGTCCTTCCAGTACCCGACGGCAAGACCCGCTAGATAGGCCGCGCCGAGCACCGTCGTTTCGTTGATTTCCGGACGCTCCACCGGCACGCCCAGAATATCGCTCTGGAACTGCATGAGGAAATCGTTCTTCACAACGCCGCCGTCCACCCGCATCGAGGCGAGCGGCATGCCGGAATCCTCTTCCATGGCGGCGATGACATCCTTGGACTGGTAGGCCAGCGACTCCAGCACGGCGCGGATGAAATGCTCCTTCTCCGCTCCGCTTGTCAGACCGAACACCGCCCCGCGCGCCTCGCTGTCCCAGTAGGGAGTGCCGAGACCGACAAAGGCCGGCACGACATACACGCCCTTGGTCGAAGTCACCCTAGCGGCATACGCCTCGCTGTCGGCAGCCGACTTGATCATGCGCAGGCCGTCCCGCAGCCACTGCACGGCCGATCCGGCGACGAAGACGCTGCCCTCCAGCGCATACTGCGGCTCCTCGCCCTCCGCGCAGCACGCGACCGTCGTGAGCAGCCCGTGAGAGGAGGTCACGGGCTTGGAGCCGGTATGCATCAGCATGAAGCAGCCGGTGCCGTACGTGTTCTTGGCCATTCCCTCCTCGAAGCAGGCCTGGCCGAACAGCGCCGCCTGCTGGTCTCCGGCGACGCCCGCGATGGGAATGCTGCAGCCGAAAAAGTGATGGGGGACCGTATGTCCGAACACGCCGGAGGAAGGCAGCGCTTCGGGAAGCATGGCGGCTGGGACGTCCAAAGCCTCCAGCAGCTCCCCATCCCATTTCATTTCGTGGATATTGAAGAGCAGCGTCCTCGACGCGTTGGTGTAGTCCGTCACGTGGGAAGAGCCGCCGGTCAGCTTCCAGATGAGCCAGGAGTCGATCGTTCCGAACAGCAGCTCCCCGCGCTCCGCCCGCTCCCGCGCTCCGTCGACATGATCGAGGATCCACTTCACCTTGGTGCCGGAGAAATACGGATCGATCAGGAGGCCCGTCTTGGAGCGGAACAGCTCCTCCTGCCGGGATCGGCGCAGCTCCTCGCAAATATCCGCGGTCTGCCTGGACTGCCAGACTACGGCGCGGTAGACCGGATTGCCGGTGCTGCGGTCCCAGACGACCGCCGTCTCCCGCTGGTTCGTGATGCCGATCGCCTCGATCTGGTCGGGGCGCAGGCCAGCCTTGGACAGCGCAGCCGCCATGACTCCCAGCACGGACACCCAGATCTCGCTCGCGTCATGCTCCACCCAGCCCGGATGGGGATAATGCTGGGCGATCTCCTGCTGAGCCGATGTCACGAACTCGCCGCCGCGGCCGACGATGACCGCACGCGTGCTGGTCGTACCCTGGTCGATGGACAAGATATAGGTATCGCTCATAGCTGCTCCTCCTTTTGCTTCGGCAATGGCAACTCATTCAACCTGCTCTCATCCCCATCTTCGTTGAACTCTTCTTGAGCTCTTCCTTGGAATATTCCTTGAACTCTTTCTTGAAATCTTTCCTGCAATCTACTCGCCCTCTTCCCGCCTTGCTTTCCATCGCAATCCTTCCCGCCTAATCCGGCTTGGGAGCCGCCGCGTCGTCCTTCCGGTCGAAATGCTTCCACAGCTCCACGCGCGAGGTCGTAACCGCCGCCGCTCCGGCCGCCGCCGCCTTCTCCACATCCCAGACCGAGCGGATAAGCCCTCCGGCGAAAATCGGAATGCCGGTCCGATCCTTCACCTCGGCGATCACATCCGGGATGACTCCCGGCAGCACCTCGATATAATCGGGCTGCGAGCGCTCCAGCAGCGCGTAGCTCTTGTTCAAGGCGCCGGAGTCGAGCAGAAATACCCGCTGAATGGCGAGCAGGCCGTTCTGCTTGGTCTTGGCGATGACGCTCGCCCTCGTGGAGAGGATGCCCGCCGGCCTCATGACCTGGCAGAGGAACTCAGCCGCATACTCGTCGTTCTTGAGCCCCTCGATGAGATCGGCGTGGATGAGCAGCTGCTTGCCGCCCGACCTGGCGAGATCGAGAATCGGCTTCAGCTGGCTGATATGGCTGTCGAGCAGAACCATATATTCGTAGGAGAAGCCCATCAGCTTCTCCAGATCCTTCGGCTTCCGGATCGCCGGCAGGATCAGCTGTCCCTTGAAGGCCATGCCGTCTTCCTCCCTCGTATGACAGGCAGCAAAAAGGAAAAAGCCCGCGCCAAGCTGCCGTTTGCAATGAAACAGCACTTGATGCGGACCTCCCTTTCTCCGTCGCCCTATTAACTTGATTTCATTATATCGGCCTGCTGGAAACGTTGTCAACGAACTATCTCCAGGCGCTGATTCGCTCGGTCTTCTCGACGAAGGCGGCGGACATCGCCCCCGTTCGGGCGGCGAGCAGCTTTTTTCTCCCCGCTGTCGTGCGGGTTGCGATCAGCTCGGCGGGACCCAGCTTCTTCTTCCATAGAGCGTGGAAGCGTTCGGCATCCTCCTTGCGGCTGCCGATCTCATCGGGTACGGCGTGATAGTCCTTCCTCTTGAGCAGTCCCAGCCGGGATTCCCGGTAAAGAATGTACCTTGGGTTCTGGATCGGCTCCAGCAGCTGCCGGAGAGCGTTCAGGAATACCGTCTTCTCCTCCGGAGTTCCGCCTTCCATCCAACAAATGAATTCGCCTCTGGACGACTCTGTTTTCAGACGCTTGCGGCCGGGCTCCGGTTCGAGGCGCTTCATTTCATGCAGCGATTCGTAGACGACTTCCGCGGCGGCTCTCAGACTGGATTCCAGCGACTGATGCCGGAAATACAGCTTGATCCCTTTATAGAGCCAAGGAGAGGAAACGACCAGGCCGAATATCGCCGCTACAAACAGCTTGAGCCACAGAGGCTGTTCTCCTGTGATCATCCTCGGACTGCGGAGCGCCTGGAAGAAGGCGCTCGCCGAGGCGGCCGCTCCAAAGACAAGCAGAGCCTTGATCGTGCTGCTGAAATAAAAAGGGCGAGGCACGGAGCCGCCTGCCGCGGCGACCCCTTCCTTCATGGCTTCGTGGACGGCGATGGCGGATTGCCATTTCGCCTTCAGCCGGCCTCTGAGATCGGCCCTTCGAAAGGTTTCCTCGTTGTATCCCTCCACAAAAGAGCGGGAAAAGTCCGTTCTGCCCGCCCCTTTCTTTGCCCGTTCCAGAGAAGGGCCTCCGAGGCCCATGCGGCCGATGCCTGTCTCGATGCTGTCCTCTTCGACGGAAAGGCCTACAAGTGAACGGAAGCGGCGGCCAAGCGACTGCATATCCTTGCCGCCGCCAGGCATTCCGATGTCGACGCAGGCCAGATGCCAGATGGCGGCCGTTTTGTTCGGATTGCCCTTATCCGTGCGGATCGCCCTGCCTCTCATCTGGTTGGAGAGCATGTATGAGCCGACATAGGAAGCCATGATCAAGGAATTGATGCCCGGAGCATCCCAGCCCTCCCCGAGCAAGGCAGCCGTTCCGACCAGAATTCGAACATGGCCCTGCAGAAAGATTTCCGTCATAACCGACACGGCAGCCGCCCGGTCCGAATCCTTGCTATCCAGCATCAGATAGCCCGGGTCATGAGGCAACGGCCTGAAAGAAAAGCCCGCTCCCCTGCGGGAGGCGGCCTCCTGGGCCGCAGGCAGAGCGTCAGCCGGCAGCACGACGAGCGATCCAGACAAAATGGCGATGGGAGCTTCGGCGCCCATCTCCCTGCGGATCATCTCGAAGATCGGCACCACTCCCAGTCTTCCCGGCTTCTGCGGCTCTTCTCCCCGGCCAGGGAGCTCCTCCTTGCGGATGTAATCCGTCAGAATCAGCATGCGCAGATCATCGCCAAGCTTGTCCTTCTCATAAGCAGCTATTTTCCGGATGCTGTTCAGCTTGGAGGCGCTCTGGACCAGCATCTTGTCGAAGGCAGGCGTCGACTTCAGATACACCTTCTTCCTCTCCACGGCTCCGTCCCCATGAAGCCGGCGCCTCAGCCGCTTCAGCTCCGAGTCTTCCTCGGCGGCCGGCTCTCCGGTGAACAAGAGGCCCGTCAGCAGCTCCTCCATCCATTCATCCTGCAGCGGCGGAACCTGCGCTTCTTCCATCCCCATCGCCTCAGCCGCCTGCTTCCAGAGAGGATGGCCCGCTGCCTTGAGGTAGATGACCATGCTGGAGAAGAAGGCCGGAGAAGCCAAGATCTCCTCCAGTCTCTCATCGGTTCCCGTCATCCAGGGATGGGAAACGACTGCATCCACGAGCGCCTGATTCCGGGGAAGCTCCCGCCTCAGGGATGCCGCGCGTTCCCGGAATTCCCTAAGCTTGGCCTGCTCCTCCGGACTTGGAAGCGATAAATGAATGTAGTCCTGATGAGGGCACAGCTCATCCTCCCGCACGAGCTCCGGGACGCTGATCTCGGCGTCGATCGGGCTGCACAGCTCCATATAGCGGTCCCACTCCGCAATCGCCGCATCGTAAGGCGGAGTCGCCGTCAGCGCCACGATTACGGGCTTGTCCAGCTCCGCACGGAAGCGCATGGCGCTCTTCCACCAGCTGGTCCGCAGATGATGGGCCTCATCCAGAACAAAAGCCGAAAAGCCGATGCCCAGCAGCTGCTCCAACGCGGCGCGCGCTTCATCCGAACTTGCAGGCTCCTCGGATGGCTCGCCGTCAGCCTCGCTGTGTCCGGAGGCTTTAGGCTTGGCTGCCGGTTCAGGGAACCCCTCCTCCCCTTCCTCATGCAGCAGCCGCTCCTCCCCATCGGCAGTTTCGGCTTCTAGCGCCGAATCCGCCGCGTCAGCAGCCTTGTAAAGCGCCTGAAGGGCCTGATAGGTCGTAATCGTGAGAAAGGCCGGCCTTTTCAAGCTCGTCGACAGCCAGTCCGGTCTCTCGTCCTGCTGGAGGAACAGCTCCGTGAACCGGTCAGCCCACTGGTTCTTGATTGCCAGCGTCGGCGCAAGAATGATGGCGGGGCCTCCTATTCGCAGCATCACCTCAAGCCCGAGCACCGTCTTGCCCGAGCCCGGCGGAGCGACGATATGCAGATGCCTGTTGGCGAGATGCCCGCCGAGACCGTCGAGAATCCGTTTTTGATAGGATCGCCATGGATGGCAGAAGAGGATTCCGCGCGGAAATGACTTCATGGCCTGCACCCTCCTTTCCGGCAAAATGACAGGCGCTGTTAGAAACCAGCATATGAAAAGCCCTTAAAGATCCGGCAGCCCTCCCGGCTTATGGGAGAGGATGTTGATCAGCTTGCCGAAAGGATCCCGTACGTAGAAACGCCGGACTCCCCAAGGCTCGTCCACGGGGCCGTAAACCACCTGACATCCCAGGCTCCGGAAACGCTCCAACGCAGCATCCGCGTCGTCGACTTCGATGGACAAATCGGGCGTATCCGTCCCGGAGCCGCCTTCCGCGGCGAAGCTGATCTGGACGCCGGGCACATCCCCATCGCCATAGGTGGCGATCCACCCGTGATCCATCAGCAGCTCGAGTCCAAGCGCATCGCCGTAAAATTCTTTAGCGGCGGAAACGTCCTTCGTTTCGATATTGGCGACAATACGGAAAACCTTCATTATTTAACCTCCCGAATGACGAGATAATCGTTCCATTGCCAGAGTTCCTGGATTGGCCTGCAGCCGCAGCCTTGTCTTTTGCCTGATTCCGTTTCTTGCACAAAAGCCGCCGGCCTCGTTAAGGCGTCTTCCAACTATTTTAGCTGTTCAAGCTGACATGCTCCAGAAGCTCCTGCAGCTCTCCTCAACGAAGCGCAGCACCGGCCGAATGTCCGGCCGCGGCGAGCAGCAATCCAAGCACGATGCTGACGGTCAAATAAACGGACAACGGCTTCCACTGCTTCATCCGCCCGTAACCGACCAGCTCATACTGAAACGTGGAGAAGGTCGTAAAGGCTCCCAGGAAGCCGGTTCCGAGCAGCAGAATGAGCCGCGAATCCGAAGTCGCGCCGTACAGCAGGCCGATCAGAAGCGAGCCGGACAGATTGACCAGCAGCGTTCCGTAAGGAAAGCCGGACGAGCTCCTTCTGCGCACAAGCTCGACCAACGCGAAACGCAGGACCGCTCCAGCAAAACCTCCGATTCCGATATATACCCATGTCATGCGCCTCGCTCCTCTCCCGTCTGCCTGTGCTTGAGCGTCCCCAGCCTCACTCCAGCCGCCGTCGCCAGAAAGCCTCCCAGCAGACTGCCGGCCGCATACAGGGCGGCGCTCCCGAGATGCCCTGCTCCCATCAGATCCGTCATTTCCCGGGAAAAGGCCGAAAAGGTCGTGAAGGAGCCGACAAATCCGGTTCCAAATGAAGAGCGGAAATGCGGATGGACGGTGAACCGGGTCGTCGTAGCGGCATAGAAGAAGGCCAGCACGAAGCATCCTGCAAAGTTCACGATCAGCGTGCCCAGCGGGAAGAGCGCCACTCCCCCGGTTCCAATCCATTCGCCTAAGCTGTAGCGCAGCAGCGCCCCCAGCATGCCTCCGATTCCCATCAGCAAATAGATCATGCTGCGCCTTCTTTCTCTTTTGGATTGAATCCGCATAAGGACAAAAAAATAGACTCCTACCAGCAAGCATCGCTGGTAGGAGTCATCAGCCCTCGGGCGGTTGCGGCGAACTCCATCGCCTCGCAGCGGCCGGAGAGCGAGCTCTGATCCGGACTGTGCAGTTGAATCCATCTTAGCTCCGGAAAACAACTTTCGTCAATAGCCGCCGCAGACCTATTCCGATCCTGCGCAGCCGCATTTACGCTCGGAAGGCCCGCTTACAGCCTTGCCCATTCCTGGCCGCAGAAGGCGTCGACCGGCGATCGTCCGAGGAAAGGCCGCTGCCCGAGCAGGCAGGACAATACCGCCTCCTGCACCGCGGCCGAAGCGTTGTAGGCATTGACGACCGTCGGCATGGACGGCATTTCATACAGAATGTAGGGGCTGCCGAGCGACACGAACAGCGTCGGCACCGATGCCGGATACCAGACGAACGGCCCTCCCGCTTCCTTCGGCGTGAGCCGGAGCGAGCTCGCCATGAAGCTGGGCGACTTCTGGACGAGATACAGCACCAGGTCGATGCCGTTGTCCTCATGACGGGGATGATGCTCCCGCTCCACCTCGAAGCCCCGACTCGCAAGCATGCGCTCAAAAGCGGCGCCTCCATCGCCACGCTCCGCGAAGACGGCTTCCTCGTCCGCCGAATACAGCAGCAGAACGCGCTTATGCTTCTCTGGCGAGATCGGCAGCAGCCGCTGTGTGTCCTTCACGAGCGTCACGGACCGGGCGGCCAGCTCGCCGGCCAGCTCGAGGTGGGCGGCGGAGCCAACGGCTTCCAGCCGGAATTCCTCCCCCGGCAAGGCTTGCCGATGCCGATGCAGCCCCAGGGATGTCTTCAGGCCGAGAATTCTCGCCACGGCCTCGTCCAGCCGCTCTTCCGTGAGGACGCCGTCCTGCAAGCCTTGCAGCATCGCGGCGTAGTCGTACGCGATATCGCTGCTGAACAGGAACATGTCGACACCGGCCGCGATGCATTGCGGGACGATCGACTTGCGCGGGCCGAAGCTTGTCATACCTACCATGCTCGTCGCATCCGACACGATGAGGCCGTTGAAGCCCAGCTCCTGGCGCAGCAGGTCTTCATTCAGCTCGCGGGACAGCGAGCCCGGCGTATGCCGGGTCCGGATATCCTTATTGCCCAGCTCGTCGAAGTAAGCAGGCAGCGCGATGTGCGCGCTCATCACCGTCTTGACGCCTGCCTCGACCGCCGCGCGGAATACGCGGCCGTAAGATCCCCTCCATGCTTCCATGGACATGCTGTTGACCGTGAGCACCTTGTGCTGGTCTCTATCGTCCATCCCGTCGCCCGGCCAATGCTTGGCGCAGGCCGCCATAACTCCATCCGCCTGGATGCCTTTCAGCGCCGGAACGGCATACGCCTCGACCGTATCGGGCGCGTCGCCGAAAGCCCGCGTGTTGACGATCGGATTCTGGAAATTGTAGTTGATGTCGGCTACAGGCCCGAACACCCAGTTGTAGCCCATCGCCGCGCCCTCAGCCGCGATCGCGGCTCCGAACGCCTCCGCGAGCGCCGGGTCTCCTGTCGCCGCGACCTGCATGTTCATCGCCAGATTCGTGCCGTCGCAGGCGCCGCCGATCCCTCCGCTTTCCAGATCACCTGATATAAGGAGAGGAATGCGGCTCTCGCTTTGATAGCTGCCGATCATGGAGCTTTGCCTGCGCTTGGTCGCTTCCGGTCCCATGGCGAACAGATGAATCCCTCCGGGCTTGATGCTCATCAGATCTTGCTTCACCGGAGAAAACGGAATCTCGGCGACTATGAACAGCTGGCCGATCTTCTCTTCCGTCGTCATTTCCGACATCGTCTCCCGCACCCACTCGATATCCTTGTCCGTCAAGTGGAAAGGCTTCGCCCTCAACTGCTCCAGCATGCCGCCTGCCTCTCTTTCCCGCGTTTCGACGCGTTGGCCTGACCTTCTAAGCCAGCATTCCGCCTGCCTAAGCATTCATCCTTGCCTTCAACGCCGCCGCCCTGTCCGCCTGTCCCAATCGCGCTGCCGATGCTCCATCCCGCTCAAATCCCGGACAGATCGGCCAGAAGATCCCGCACCATTTCCGGCGACACGCCGGACATCGCGTTCTCCGTCAGCTGCTTCAGCGTGTAGCGGCTCATGAAGTTGATCATGGGACTTGCCAGCAGCTGCCTGAAATGATTTCCCATGATCGCCGCGGCTGCCTCGTCCAGCAGGATTTCGTCTACGCGGGACTCCTCGGTATACCGGATGCGGAACAGATTTACGCCCGGATAGGCGAACCGGTACGAGCCGGAGCCGACCTGCAGCGCGACGCCGCTCCCGTCCTCGACAGCCTCGAGCACGCCCTCGACATCCCGGAACGGGCGGCCGCCTTCCGTCAGGACAGCCAATGAAGCGCCTTGCAAAAACACTTCCGCAGCCGTATTGGCCGGAACCTCCGCCGTCACCTCCACCTTTTCGCCCTCCACGGTCCAGCCGGCCGAGAGTCGCCCGTAGCTGGATTCGTGGACAGCTTTGGCATAGGTCAGCTTCCTGGCCCCGAACATCGGCGCGATCCGGCTCCGCTTGAACGCAGCAACGTCATGAGCGGGCTCAAGGCCGGCCAGCTTGCGGTACATCCACTCGCCGATCGCTCCATAGGCGTAATGGTTGAACGAATTCATGTCGTCGCTCCAGAACGAGCCGTCCGGCTTGATGCTGTCCCAGTGCTCCCAGATTGTCGTCGCTCCTTTGGAAACAGAATACAGCCAGCCCGGGTAGCTCTCCTGCATCAGAAGACGGATGGCGGTCTGATGGTAGCCGTTCTCGGACAGTGCGAAGCAGAGATAGGGCGTGCCGATGAAGCCGGTCGACAGATGATAGCCGTTGTCCGCGATCAGCGTATTCAGATCCTGCGCCACGCGGGGCTTCAGGCTGTCGTCGACCAGATCGAACACAAGCGCCAGCACATGCGCCGTCTGCGTCGGCGCAGCGATCCGCCCTGTCTGCGTGACGAATTCGTCGCGGAAAGCCTGCGAGATCTGCGCCTGGAGCCTGCGGTAAGCGGCGGCATCCTCTTCATAGCCGAGCACCCCTGCCGCCTCCGACAAAAGCCTTGCGGAGTAGGCGTAGCATGCCGTCGCGACGAGCGGCAGCGGAGTCGCGCCGACATAGCTGTCTTCCTTGGCATCCAGCGCCAGCCAGTCCCCAAAGTGGAAGCCCGTGTTCCACAGCTCTTCCCTATCGCCCTGCGCCCGGATGTATTCGACCCAAGCCTTCATGCTGCCATATTGCTCGGCCAGCAGGCGGGTGTCACCATAATACCGGTATGCCTTCCACGGACAGATGACGGCCGCGTCGCCCCAAGCCGCCGAGCTGGAGCCGTCGGCCGTGTCGGGAATGACGAACGGCACGCCGCCGTCCGGCAGCTGCTCCGCCTTCAAGTCCCGCAGCCACTTCGTGAAGAATGGCCCTCCCTGATAATTGAACAGCGCCGTCCCGATGAACACTTGGGCGTCTCCCGTCCATCCGAGCCGCTCGTCACGCTGCGGGCAATCGGTCGGCACATCGAGGAAATTGCCCCGCTGCCCCCATTGAATGTTGCTCTGCAGCCGGTTGAGCCGCTCGTCCGAGCATTCGAATTCCCCGGTCCGGGGCATGTCCGAATGCATGACCTCGCCGGCAAACGCCTCCAGTGGCAGGCCGCCCTCTTGTCCCGGATACCCTTCCACCTGAACATAACGGAATCCCTGGAAGGTGAAATGCGGAGCATACTCCTCCCGCCCGGAGCCTTTGGCGATGTATTCCACCTGCTGCCGCGCGGATCGCAAATTGCCGAAATAGATGTTCCCGTCGCGGTCCAGCACCTCGGCATGGCGCAGTACGATGCGCGCGCCGGCCGGCGCCTCGACAGTCATGCGCATGCGGCCGACCATGTTCTGTCCCATGTCCAGCACATGGTCTCCGGCAGGCGTGACGAACGCGGAGACCGGCTTGATCGTCTCCGTCACCCTCGTCGGCCAGTTCTCCTGAGCGACCAGCGTCTTCAACGGCAGGCCAACCGTGACCGCCGCGCTCCAGGAGCTGTCCTCGAAATCCGCCTCGCTCCACCTCTCCAGCTCCAGACGGGCGTCGTACGTCTCCCCATGATAGATGGAGGAGTAGCGGATAGGCGCAAGCGCCGCTTTCCATGATGGTCCGCTCGCCACGATTTCTTCGGTGCCGTCTTCAAACTGAAGATGGAGCTGGACCAATGCGGCCCGCCTGTCGCCGTACTTGAAGTTTTTGCCCTCGAAGCCCATGCCGCTCCGGTACCAGCCGTCGCCGAGCAATACACCGATGCCGTTGCCGCCTTCCCGCACCAGGCCGGTCACATCGTGAGCCTGATATTGCAGCCGATGGGAATAGCTGGTCCAGCCCGGCGCCAGCAGATCGCGGGATACGCGCTCGCCGTTCAAATACAGCTCATAGACGCCTGCTGCCGTCGCATACACTCGCGCCCTTGCAATGCTGTTCGTCGCCTGGAACGACAGCCGAAGCATATACGCCGCTTCCGCATTCGGATCGATCGCGGCTGCGTCGGGAGTGATGAAAGCCCCCTCCCAGTCGCTCTCGCTCAGCAGTCCCGTCTCCCACCAGGCCGCCTCGCTCCACTCCGACTCCCTGCCGTAATTGTCCCATGCCTTGATCCGGTAATACACGCGCTGACGGGAAGCGAGGGGCGGGCCTTCGTAAGGAACCTGGATCGAATCGCCGCTCCGGCGGATGCCGGTAGTCCAGAGCGGACGGTGGAAGCCGTCCTTCTCGGAGGCGGCTTCGATGCAGTATGCGGTCTGCATGGTTCCGCGGCGGTCCGATTCGAGCTTCCAGCTCAGACGGGGCTGTTGCACTCCGATGCCCAAAGGATTGCTCCGATATTCGCAGGTTGGATCGTATACGTGAAACCGGGTCAAGCTCATCCACTCCCGTTGTCCAAATTTGGCGCCGACGCTTCTCCTTCCAGCATCTGCGGCCGAAAGGCGCCTGCAGCAGAGCCATTATAAGGCCATTGCCTCCGTTCCATAAGCGACGCATTTTTCGGAACTGTCCGATTTGTTTGGATCGGACCGCATGCAAGCGGCGAATCGGCCCCTTACCTGAAAAATGAGGACATCGCTAAAGAATGCGGCCGTTACGCCTCTCCAATGCAAGCCCTTACAATTGGACTCGCAAGGGATCGGAGTTCTGGCGACAGAAGCTCCCGTCCCCTCCAACGGTCATGGCGCCGATGGCGCCGGCACACAAATTAGAGGAGGAAACAGCAACGATGCAAACCACTTCCAAACGATGGATTGCCATGGCGGCGGGCATGGCGGTCGCCGCCGGACTTCTGGCCGGATGCGGCAGCAATTCGGAATCGGGGGCAAACAAAGCAGGCAGCAACGCTTCGAATACATCCGATGGCGGCTCCGAGCGGTACGACAAGCCGGTGACGCTGAAGCTGCTCATCGACAACCAGACTTCGACCGAAGGCATCAAGGCCGTCACCGACGAAATCGAGAAACGCTACAACATCAAGACCGAATTCGATCTGCGTCCGGGCGGCGGCGAGGGCGACAACCTCGTGAAGACGCGTCTTGTGTCCGGAGAGATGGATGACCTCAACTTCTACAACTCCGGATCCCTGTTCAAATCCCTGCAGCCCGATAAATACTTCCTGGACCTCTCGAACGAGCCGTTCATGGCGAATGTGCTGGATTCCTTCAAGCCGACGGTAAGCGTAGACGGCAAAGTCTACGCCGGCCCGAGCGGCTCCTCCCAGGCAGGCGCATGGCTGTACAACAAAAAGGTCTATGCCGACCTCGGGCTGTCCGTTCCGAAGACATGGGATGAATTGAAGGCGAACAACGAGAAGATCAAGGCGGCAGGAAAAACAGCCGTCATCGGCTCCTTCAAGGACAGCTGGACAGCGCAGCTCATTCTTCTGGCCGATTATTACAACGTCCAGGCCGCCGCCCCTTCCTTCGCCGACGACTTCACGAACAACAAGGCCAAATTCGCCTCGACGGCTGCGGCTCTGCGAGGCTTCGAGAAGCTTGCCGAAATGAAGCCTTATCTCAACAAGGACTATCTGTCGACGACATACGACCAGGCGCTGAAAATGCTCGTGGACGGAACCGGCGTGCAGTATCCGATGCTGACCTTCGCCCTGTCCAACATCTACGCCAACTATCCGGATCAGATCGGCAACATCGGCGTGTTCGCCCAGCCCGGAGACTCCGCCGACAAAAACGGCCTGACGGTCTGGATGCCTGCCGCCATCTCCATCTACAAGGAGAGCAAAAACATTGAGGCCGCGAAAAAATGGCTCAACTTCTTCGTCACGCCGGAAGCGATGGCGCTGATGGCGACCAAGGCGAAGCCGGAAGGACCTTACGTCGTCAAGGGCGCGACCCTTCCCGATGATGCCTACCAAGGCGTCAAGGACATGCTTCCTTACTTCGACAACAACGCCACGGCACCTGCTCTTGAATTCCTGTCTCCGCTGAAAGGCCCGAATCTGCCGCAAATCGCCGTCGAAGCCGGCGCCGGCATGAAATCCCCCGAGGACAGCGCCAAAGCGTACGACAAGGACGTCGAGAAGCAGGCCAAGCAGCTCGGCATCGGCGGCTGGTAACGGAAAGAACCCCGATGAAGGACGGCCCTGCGCTGCGCAGGGCCGATTTCTTAACCGCATATGGGAGAGATCATAATGACCAAAGCAAACAGGCGGCTGTACACCTACGCCTTCCTGCTTCCCGCAGGCCTCATTTATACCGTTTTTTTCCTGATCCCGACCCTTCTGTCGTTCTTCTTCAGCATGACGCGCTGGGATCTGGAGGAGTGGAAGTTCATCGGCTTTGAAAATTACGCGACCTTCTTCTCGGAATCGTCGCTTACGATCGGCTTCCGGAACACGCTGGTCTACGCCGTCGTCACCTGCGGGCTCAAAGTTCTGCTCGGGCTGCTGCTAGGCGTCGTCCTGACGTCCAGCCTCCGGACGAAGGGTTATCTGCGCTCGGTCGTCTTCTTCCCTACCCTGCTCAGCACGATCGCCGTCGGCATCGCCTTCAGCACGCTCATGCATCCGACCCAAGGCCTGATCAACAAGGCGCTGGCGCTGGCCGACATCGCCGGTCCCGACTGGCTCGGCGATACGCGCATCGCCCTGCTGTCGGTCGCCTTCGTGGACGTCTGGAAGGGCGTCGGCATGGCGACCGTCATCTTCATCGCCGGCATCATGTCCATCCCGCAGGAGTACGGCGAGGCGCTTCAGATCGACGGCGGCACGGCATGGGACAAATTCAGGCATATAACGGTTCCGCTCACCGCGCCGGCCATGAACTCCGTCATTATCCTGGCCTTCATCGGCGGCCTGCGCTCCTTCGATCTCGTCTGGGCGATGACCAAGGGCGGACCCGGCTTCAGCACCGATCTGATCGCCTCGATCATCTACAAGCAGTATCAAGGCGGCTTCTACGGCCTGGCTACCGCCGGCAACGTCATCCTGTTCATCGGCGTCTCTCTGCTCGCTTTCCCGCTGTTCACTTTCCTGTCCCGAAGAGAGGTTGACCTGTGACCGCCAAACGAAGAAACCCCATCCTCCTCGAATCCGTCGCCGTCCTGCTCTCCATCGCCATATTCTGGGTACCCTTCTATTTCGTCCTCATCAACTCGTTCAAGAACCGCGCCGAGTCCTCGCTGCTCACGATCGACTGGCCGAGCTCCCTGCACATCCTCGACAACTACAAGGAGGTGCTGACCGCGCAGGACGGCATGGTCGTGCGAGCATTCCTCAACAGCTCCGTCATCACGCTGCTGTCGATCGCGCTCATCATCGTCATCTGCGCGATGGCAGGCTATGTCCTGCAGCGGCGGACGGACCGCTGGTCCGGACCGATCAACTTCCTCGTCCTCGCCGGACTGATGATTCCGCCCGCCATCGTGCCGACGATCTGGGTGCTCGATTCCATCCACCTGTTCAAGACGATCAGCGGCATCGTCCTCATCGAGGCGGCGCTCGGCATCTCCTTCTCCACCATTCTGTACCGGGGCTTCATGGCGACGATTCCAAGAGAGATCGACGAGGCCGCCGTCATGGACGGCTGCGGCAGCCTCCGCCTGTTTTTCCAGATGGTCTTCCCGCTGCTCATGCCCGTGACGTCCACCGTCATCGTGCTGTCCGCGGTGAGCATCTACAACGATTTCGTCAATCCGCTCTATTTCCTGCCTGGCGCCAAAAACGCCACGATCCAGCTCACGCTGTACAATTTCACGAGCATGTACAACACCTCCTGGAATCTTCTCTTCGCGGATATCATTCTGATCTCGATTCCGCCGCTGATTCTGTTCATCTTCTTCAACAAGCGGATCGTGGCGGGCATGACGGCCGGCGCGGTCAAAGGATAACAAGGCGGATTCCGACCGCGAGAAAGGCTCCGGAGCATGCGCATGGATGCTCCGGAGCCTTTTGTCATTCCTTCTTCTGCTTGTCGAGCACCTGCTGCAGCTCCTCCATATACATCGACGGCGTGAAGTCCTCGTTGGAGACGAGCAACTGGGCGTTGTTCCAGGCGACCGTCTGAGCCTCTGGATCGAACAGCGCCTCGAACCACAGCGTGCCGTTTTTGACGCCGTCTATTTTCTGCTGCACCATTTTGGTCAGCGGCGGCAGCTCATCCGGCATGCGGTCGACCTTGAAGCCGGGCAAATAGCCCATTTCATGGATAGCGCGGTCGCCGTAATCGCGGAATACCGACTTCATCCAGCCCTTCATCTTATCGTCGTAAGCGGCAGCCGAGAAGGAGGTCGTCAGTCCGGCATGCAGCAGCCAGTCCTCTTCCGTTCCGGCACCTCCCTCGACGAGCGGAATGTTGAACAGGCCGATAGCTTTCGGACCGATCGCATTCGCGGTAGGATCGTTGAAGTCCCGCAGACTCCAGCTGCCCGAGTAGAACATGGCCGCCTTTCCGTTCAGGAACATCGCGGCGGCTTCGTTCAGATCGGTCGTATTGACGTGATCTCCCAGATAGCCCTTGAGCGCCATGCCTTGCACGACGCCGGCCGCCTCGATGAAGCCGGGCTCCGTCACCCGGACCTCTCCCCGGCTCACGCGCTGCATGATCGCCGAGCCGTACAAGCGGATGACATACCCGTTGATCAGCCTCGTGATCGGCCATTTCTCCGCCCCGGCAAGCGCGAAGGGCTGGACGCCATGGCGCTGGAGGACGTCGGCGGACTCCATCAGCTCGGTCCAGGTCCGCGGCTCGCGCAAGCCGCAGGACTCGAAGATCCGCTTGTTGTACCAGAAGCCCTCGATATTCATCTCCAGCGGCAGGGCATAGAGGCCTTTGCCACCGACCATCGACTTCAGCAGCTTCACCGCGGCCGGATTCAGCCTGTCGTACAGGCCGAGCTCCTTGAAGGCCTGCTCCAGATCGACGACAAAGCCGTGATCGGCCAGCTCCTCCAGCGGCTTGCCCGATTCGAAGGAGAACAGCTCGGGCAGATCGTTGCTCGCCGCGAGCAGCTGGATTTTCTGAAGCAGATCGGAGGTATTGACGTTCTCGAAGGAATAGCGGACCTCCGGATGCTTCCCTCCGTACTCGGAGGCCAGCTCGCCGATAATCCTGGCGCTGCCTTGCGTCTCCAGCATCGACGACACGTAATGGATGGTCCGCTCCGAATCCTGGACGCCCGTATCGCGGGGCAGCCCGCCGACCCCGGAGCCGCAGCCGCTGGCTGCGGCAAGTACGAGCGCCAGAACGCCCAGCGCGCGCAGCCCTTTACTCATCGCCTTGCGCCTCCTCTTGTCCGGGCATGCATCCATGCCGTTCCCGGTACTGGCTCGGCGTGCAGCCGTAGTGCTTTTTGAAGATCTCCGTAAAATGCCGGTATTTGTAATAGCCGACCTTCTCGCTGACCTCGTGGACCCGCCCCCCGCGCCGAAGCAGAGCCTTGGCCTTCTCCAGCCTGAGCCTGGTCACGTGCTTGATGTAGGAGAGGCCCGTCTTCTCCTTGAACAGAAGGCTGAAGTAGGTCGCGTTCATGCCGACATGGTCGGCGACCTCCTGCAAGGTCAGATCCCGATGATAGTTGGACTCGATATAAACCTGCGCCTTCTCCACTGCGGAGTGCCTGGTCGAGCTCCGGGCCGCGGCCGTCCAGTCGATCCACGCCTCCAGATGCCGCCGCAGCCACAGCAGCATCGTTTCCCTGCTGTGCATGCCCCCGAGCTCCCGATGCTGGATTTTGGACAGGGTCCCCATCCGGGCCGTATCGGCTGCCGTCTCCGCGACTGACTGCATGCCGACATACGCCATCTTGAGCACTTCCTGCTCGGCAGCCTCCGGATCGAGCCGCTCGCTCTCCATCCATTGGCCGAATGCTTCCAGCTGCTGCAGCAGCCCTTCTTTATCCGCCGTCCTCATATAGAACAGAATCGCTTCCTCGCGGTCGGACAGGCCGCCGGGATGGGGATAGGTCTCGCCGACATCCTCGATCCGCGTCCAGCCCTTCTCCTCCAGAAACCTGCCGCAACGCAGCGCCCGCAGCGCCTCCTTGAAGCTCTTGCCGGCATCGGCGGGCGAGCCATACGTCTGCCCGGAGCCGAATGTCTCCTGCATGCCGGCGGACAGCTCGGACAGCTGCTCCCACAGAAAGTCTCCCGGCAGCTCGAAGTGAAAGAAGGCCATCACCCATTCCGTCCCGATCTTGAGCTCGACCATCCGGTAAGACGGATGGGCGGGCGCAGCCTCGGGCCGGCCCGGGAACACAAGCACCGTCACGCCGACGACTTCGTCCGCGTCGCTTCCGAAGCTTTGCCTCCACTTGTCCTCCGCCTCCCCGCCAAGGAAGAGCAGATCCAGCGTCGTTTTGGCTAGCAGCTCCTCCCGGTTCGCCTCCAGCCTGCTCTTGAGCTCCTGATATTCCTGCTGCTGTCCGATTTTGTTCATCGTCCGCTGCAGCGCTTCCTCGATCTTCCCGATCGTAACCGGCTTCTCCAAATAATCGACGACGCCGAGCTTCATCGCCCTCATCACGTACTCGAATTCATTGAATCCGCTGAAGACGATGCAGATCGTATCCGGCGCTTCCCGCAGGATGATCTCGATGAGCTGCAGACCGTCGAGTCCCGGCATCCGGATGTCCGTCATAACGATGTCCGGGCGCAGTCTCCGGAACAGCTCCAGCGCCTCGATCCCGTTCGCGGCCGTTCCCGCGAGCTCCACGCCGCAGCGGCTCCAATCGATCATCGCCTTCAATCCTTGCAGAACGATATACTCGTCGTCGAACAATAGGGCTCGCAGCATGTTCATGCCTCCTTTGATCTTGCCGGCCATGGAAATCTGATCTCGATGCATGTTCCCCGCCCGGCTTCGCTAATGACCGCAAACGAGCTACCGGGACCGTAATAGAGCTTCAGCCGCTCTCTGACGTTGCCGATTCCGTAGCCCTGCTTGATGGCCGACAGATCCTCCATGCCGATGCCGTCGTCGGTCACGGCGAACAGGACATGGCCGTACTCGATGCTGCCCCGCAGCTCCACCGTTCCGCTCCCCATTTTGGGCTCCAGTCCGTGATAGATGGCGTTCTCCACGAGCGGCTGGAGCATCAGCTTCATGATTTCCAGCGGCATGAGCGCCGGCGCGACATTCTCGACATAACGGAACCGGTTGTTGAAACGCAGGTTCTGGATCGTGATGTAATGCTCGATATGCTTCAGCTCCTTGAACACCGGAATCGTTTCCTTCCCTTTGTTCAAGCTGAGCTTGAAACTTTCCGAGAGCGCGACCGCCATCTGCGCGATGTCGTCGTTTTTTTGAAGCACCGCCATCCAGTAGATCGAATCCAGCGTATTGTACAGAAAATGCGGCTTGATCTGGGATTGCAACGTTCTCAGCTCGGCTTCCCTTTCCTTGAGCCGGGAGTGTACCAGCCTCTTCTCCAGCTGCTCGTTTTCGGAGGAAATCCGCTTGAACGTTTCCCCGATCGCGCCGATTTCGTCCTCCTCGAACGAAGCGCCCTGATGCTGGCTGCCGGATCCTTTCGACCAATCGATCATCATTTTCTTGATCAGCAGCAGCGGACGGATGATGCTCCCCGACAGAATCAGCGACAGGATGACCGCGATGGCGGCGATGGATGCGGCGATGACCGACGTCGCGGCGGTGATGCGGTTGGCGTCCTTGAGCAGGGAGCCGGACTTGACGACATGCAGGAACGTCCATCCCGTCGTCTCGTTGCGGTATCCGATCGACAGGTATCCGTCGCCCCGCAGCCGCTGCAGCAGGGAAGCTTCGCTTTCATTCCGCTCCACGCCGGTCGCAAGGCCGGCATCCTGGGCGTAGACCAGGTTCAGCTGGTGGCGGTCCGCAGGGTCGACGACAAGAAAGCCGCTGTCCTGATCGTCGTTCATGACGGCGCTGAACATCGTTTTCTTCAAGTTGATGACGAGCAGTCCAATGTCCTGGAACGTATAGGGATCGCGGATCAGCTTGACGCTCGAGAAGGCTTGTCCGCTGTAGGTTCCCTGAAGCACGTTGTAGCTGAAAAACACTTCCTTTCCCTTTGCGGCGGCCGCTTCCTTGTACCAGGGGCTGCTTGGAATCAGCGCTCGGCTGGAAGCGAAGGCGTAGATGCCGGCATTGGCATCGGTGCTGCCGTAACAAGCGGAATGGAAGCCCATATCGAACAGGCAGATGGAGGAGATGTGACGGGTGTCGATGAGATTGGTCACGACGACGTTCTGCAGCCTAGACGCCGTCCGGACATCGAGGACCCGTTCTCCCGCCGAGCTCGCCTTGAGCTCCGAGCGGAGCTGCTCGTTGGCAAGAATCAGCCTGTGCATGTTGATCGCGTTGCGCAGCAGCAGATCAGCCACCTCGCTGGCTGTTTTCAGATTATGGGCGTTGTTGGCCAGATGGTTGCGGACGATCGTGTCCTTCGATATGTTGGACGAGATCGTGCCGAGTATGAGCAGAGGCGGAACCGACAGCATGATCAGGGCGATCAGGATTCGGGTTCTCAGCCTGCGCGGCTTGAAGCGCTGCAGTTTTCTACGGAGCGAAGAAAGCATCGTATACCCGCCTTTAGGTCAGAGATAGGGATGCTTGAATTATAGTCAAAGCTTCCGGTTCTTGCAGTCAGGAAATATCATCCAGCCCACTCTGAGCACTCCATGCCCGATGAGCGAGGCAAGCGCAGAGCATAGAGAAGAAGCTCAAAGCAAAAATGCTAAAGCTCAAAGCAAAAGCTTAAAGCAAAAGCCCAAAAGCCCTAGCCCGTCTTCAGAGCTAAGGCTTGGCAGGGCGGCGTCTGCGCCGTCAGCGCATATACGTGCGGATGAAATAAGAAGGCGTGCAGCTCCAGGCGTGGCAGTAGCTGTTGATCAGGTTGCTTCCGTACGGGGACAGCTTCTTGTCGTCCGGGTTGTACAGCTCCCAGAACGTATCGGCGCCGTCGGCCATCATCCCCCCCCAATAGGACCGCAGCTTCTCCAGCGCCAGCTCCGGCAGGCCCGCCTCGAACAGCGCCTCAACGAAATGATGCGCCATATACGGCGTCGTCATTCCGATCGCGGGATCGCTGGCGATCAGCTTGCGGAGCAGCCGGGCATTGTCCGCCTGCGGCAGTACCTCCGCGAGCGCCATCCATACCTGCGAAGCCCAGGAGATCTGGCGGTCCTGCCCGCTTGCGAACAGCCCCGTATCCGGATCCAGCAGCACATCCAGGGCGGCAGAGGACGTCCGTTCGACAGCCTCGGCGATGAACTTCCGCTCCGCTGCCAGCCCCAGCGCCTCCGCCAGACGTTGTCCCCGCTTCAAGCTGTAAATGAGGACAGCTTGGGCAGATGCCTGCTTGTTCAGCTCGCCGTGCCAGTCCGTAAAGCACCACCAGGTCGGGTCGTCCACTACGGCGCCGTCTTCGCCCAGCCGCTGCAATCCGATCTCAAGCTGTTCAAGAGCGATCGGCCACAGCTCCCGCAGCGTCTCCATGTCGCCGGAAGCTTCATAGTAATCATGCAGCGTCGCCGCGAAAAGCAGAGAATAATCGTAAAGCCTTGTGTCATCCGCATGAGGATGGGGCTTCTCGAACACGCATGCGGCCACGGCGCCGTCCGGCAGCCGCATGCCGGCGAACAGGTACAGGCAGCGCTTCACCAGATCGAAATTGCGGAAGGTGGCATAGTTGGCCTGCGCCTGCAGCCGAAGATCGCCGATCCACAGGCGGCGGTCCCGCTTGGGCCCGTCCTCGAATACGGTCTGCATGCAATCCTGCAGCGTCTTGACCGCGATACGGTCCATGGCCCGGAGATCCTCAGGGAGTTTGTCCGGCAGCGGCGGCAGGCTGGATGCGTTCGCCGAAGTAACGGCTACACAGACGATGTCGTCGAAGCCGGCTTTGTATTTGACGGACGTATCCAGCACCTCGATCTTGAGATAGCGGAAGCAGTAGCGTCTAGGAAGCTTGACGACCGCCGGCAAAATGTCGACGAACAGCAGCTCCTCCTGCAGCCAAGAGCTGCTGAGCCATCCGTCGTAGGAGGAGAACGGCTCCGCGACCTCGCAGGGCATCTCGCCGAAGGTCAGCTTCAGCTTCATTGGAGCATCCGGAGGACTTCCCATGCTTCTCAGCGACAGCTGCATATAACCGACCCAATGGTCGCCGAAATCGAGAATGAAGCTGTCTCCTTTGCCGTAGGCCTGGTTTTTCCACTCCTCGATGGTGCCGCCGGTGCGGGTCGCCCACCCTTGGAAAGCGTTGTCATCTTGATGCACTTCAATTACCCGCACAGGCCTCTTGTCCTCGTGCGCCAATGCAGGTGTCAGCGCTTCCGCTTTGTCCACCCAATCCTGACGTATGTTCATCATGGAGATCCCCTCTTCCGGGCAGCTTGTCGAACTATCTCTCTCATTGTAAAGTGCGGAGACCCATTCGCATAACCGCCTATTTTTTCGGATGTCCGGCTGATTTTTCAGGTAAAGGTACAGGAACCTTCTGCTTGTAATACAATTGTAATATTTCCTTCAGCTAGGGTTCAGTAAGCGGTTTTATACTACTAACAGACCCCCCTTATTCATATATTCTCTCTGGGCCCGCGAGCAATCGCGGGCCTCTTTTTTTAGTTGGCGAGGCGGAGCCTTCGTCCATCGGTATTGCCGCCCCCTTCTCCCAAACCCCTAAAACCCGTCTGCATCGATCCGATCCATTCCATACGGCATTGACTCTCCTTCCATCAGCCTCTATCGGACTCTTCCGGCGCTCCACCTCTATGTTCCTCTCTATCTTTTCAAACACGCGCCGGACGGGTATTCAATTGGAACGGGACGGGAATGCCTGTAAGAGGCATCGCGGAGCAATGAAGGAGGCAGAGCAATGGAATCCATCAAGCCGTTTCCAAAAGAAGAAGGATTGGACCACAGCCTGAGCCTGCTCAGGGAAGGTTATCTGTTCGTGACGAGCAGAGCCGATGCTTTCCAGTCGGATCTGTTCGAGACCCGGCTGCTCGGCGAGCGGGCGGTATGCATGCGCGGGGAAGAAGCCGCGGAGCTGTTCTACGACAACAGCAAGTTCAAAAGGCATGGCGCGGCTCCGAAGCGCGTCCTCAAAACGCTGCTCGGAGAGACCGGCGTGCAGACTCTGGACGGAGAGGAGCACCGCCATCGCAAGGCCATGTTCATGTCTCTCATGAACCGCGGCGCGCTCGTCCGGATGCGGGCCATCGTCGGCAAGCAGTGGATGCTCGCTGCGGGGCGATGGGAGGCCGAACAGGAGATCAATCTGTATGAAGAAGCGCAGCTGCTTCTGTGCCGCGCCGCCTGCGAATGGGCAGGAGTTCCGCTCGACGCCGGGGAAGCCGGCCAGAAGGCGGAATGGCTTGCCGCCATGTATGAATCTCCCGCCTCGCTCGGGATGACCTACATAAAAGGGAGAAGAAGCCGCCGCAAAGCCGAGAAATGGATCGGGGAGCTGGTCGATTCCGTCCGTGCCGGCACCCTGCATCCGCCTGAAGGAGCCGCGCTCCATACGATTGCCCTGCATCGGGATCTGAAGGGAGAGCTGCTGGAGACGAAGACCGCTTCGGTCGAAGTGCTCAATATCCTTCGGCCCATCGTCGCCGTCGCGGTATACATCGCCTTTGCGGCGCTCGCCGTCATCCAGCAGCCGCAAGAAAAGGCGAGGCTCGCATCCTCCGACGAAGACGCGTTGAAAAACTTCGTCCAAGAAGTACGCCGCTTCTACCCGTTCTTCCCGTTTTCCCCTGCTAGGGCCGTCAAGGATTTCGAATGGGGCGGTTACAAGTTCCACGAAGGCATGCTTGTGCTGCTGGATTTGTACGGCACGAACCATCATCCCCGTTTATGGAGCAGCCCAGCTCTCTTCCAGCCGGACCGCTTCAGGGAATGGAGCGGCAGTCCGTTCCGCTTCGTCCCCCAAGGCGGAGGCGATCATGATGCCGGACACCGCTGTGCGGGAGAATGGATCACGCTTGAGATCATGAAGGAAAGCCTGGATTTCCTGGCGAACAAGCTTCGTTTTGAAGTTCCCGAGCAGGATGTCAGCTTCAGCTTCGGCGAAATGCCGTCCCTGCCCCATAGCCGGATCCGGCTGCAGAAGGTGAGGGCATTATAGACCGGGCCTTCAACATCCAGGATGGATTCTATCCAAAAGAAGAATGGGAACCAAAAAAGGCAGCGGGAGGCTTGAGCCTCAACCGTTGCCTTTTTTTCGTCAACTCCGCTGTGCCCGCACCGCTTCCGCGAACTGCCGCGCCCGCTCCTCCATGAGGTCGAACCGGCCTTCCCGGGCCCACTGCAGGTTGACGATCTTGCTGCCCAAGCCTACGGCATCCGCGCCCGCCCGCAGATAATTCCCGATATTGTCCAGATCGACGCCGCCGGTCGCCATCATGGGGATATGATTCAGCGGAGCTTTCAGCTCCTGCAGGTAGCGGTGGCCGAGGGAGGCCATCGGAAATAGTTTGACCGCTTCCGCCCCCGCCTTCCAGGCTCGGACGATCTCGGTCGGCGTCATGACTCCCGGCCATACGGATATGCCTTGGGACGCGCCGTAAGCGACCACTTCCTCGTCCAGGTTCGGAGAGATGAGGAACTGCGCGCCGGCATGAGCGGCTTCCCTCGCCTGCTTGAGGTCCAGCACCGTGCCGGCCCCGATATAGGCCTTGCCGTCGTAAAGCTCTCTCCAGCGGGCAAGAATCGGCAAAGCTCCGTCCGTATTGAGCGTTACCTCCATCAGGGATATGCCGCCGCGGATCAATGCCCCTGCCGCAGCATCCGCCTCCTGCGCTCCGATCCCCCGGAATATCGCGACAATCTTTTCCTCCAGAAGGACATCAAGCAGCCTGCTCATCCTCGTTACTTCCCTTCCCCGTCTTCGGCTTTGTCCCAATAGTCGTACAGGATCTTGGCAAATAAATTCGGAAAGGCATAGTGGCGCATATCGCCGGGGCCGATCCAGCGATATTCGGGCGGCAGCCCAGGTGCAGCTCCTTCAGCCGCGGCGCTCTCGCCGACCGGCGAGCTCTGCGCCGCTGCCGCTGTCTCCACGGAAGCCGCATAAGCCTCTCCCGTCTCGGCCGCGGCGCTTGATTCGCGAGGCCAGGCTGCCATGCCGGCTCCGCCTGAGCTTACGGACGAATCCAGCTCCGCCAGATAGACGCGCATCGTCCAATGAAGATGGCTGAACGTATGCTCCTCCGCTCCCCACCAGCGGCGGAGAACGGCCGTCAGTC
Source organism: Paenibacillus sp. RUD330 (assembly GCF_002243345.2). Lineage (NCBI taxonomy): Bacteria > Bacillati > Bacillota > Bacilli > Caryophanales > Paenibacillaceae > Paenibacillus > Paenibacillus sp. RUD330. The sequence goes on along the minus strand of NZ_CP022655.2, from coordinate 1,283,518 downwards.
CGCTCTCCTCGCGCAGCAGGCGCCGCAGGTCGCCCGCATCGGCCGCCTGGCGCTCCACCGGCGGCTCCGCGAGCAGGTCCGGCTTGCGTCCTCGCTTGGCGGGACCGGCTCCGGGCTCGTCCAGCAGCACATGCGGCAGCTCCCACAGGCTGGCCAGCAGGCCGGTATCCGGACGCTGCCGGATAAGGACGCGTCCGGCATGCTCGCCGATGCCTTCGATGACAGCGGCCAGCCGTACTTGGGGCTTGGGCGGCTTGGCCTTCGTCTTGACCGGCAGCTCCAGCTCGCGCCCGGCGATGCGGCCCGCACAGTGGACCATGACGGGACAGGTCAGGCAGCCGGGCGTCCTCGGGGTGCATACGAGCGCGCCCAGCTCCATCAAGCCCTGATTGAAATCGCCGGCGGCTCCGTCCGGGATGAGAGAAGCGGCAAGCTTTTCCATGCCCGCGCGTGTAGAAGGCTTGGCGATGTCCTCGTCGCGGTTGAAGTAGCGGGACAGCACGCGCATGACATTGCCGTCGACGGCAGGCTCCGGACGGTTGAAGGCGATGCTCATGATCGCCCCGGACGTATAGGGCCCGACACCTTTCAGAGAAGATACGGCCGTTTTGTCATCGGGAATCGAGCCTCCGTGGACGGCCATGACTTCCTTGGCTCCTGCCTGCAGATTGCGGGCTCTGGAATAGTAGCCGAGCCCCTCCCAGTGCTTGAGCACGTCCGCTTCCGGAGCCTCGGCCAGATCCGAAAGCGTCGGAAACCGGCTCATAAACCTCTCGTAATACGGAATCACCGTATCCACTCTCGTCTGCTGCAGCATGATTTCCGACACCCAGATCCGGTATGGGTCCCGATTGCGCCGCCATGGCAGCACCCTTCGATTCTGGCGGTACCAGATCAGCAGCTCCCTGCTGAAATATGCGGATGGACTTGCGCCCGTTCCGTCCTGGAGGGCGGCTTCGTATTCTGTCATTCTTGATTTGTCTCTCCTTATTTGAAGCTGTTTCCGCTTTTCCGTTGAACAATGGAATAGATGGCTGCCGTCCTCCCGCATCCGACCGCTTCCTCCAGCCAGCCGAACTCTTCGTTGAGGGGGGGGAAGCAGCCCGGGACCGAGCTGCTGTCCGGGTTTCCCTTCTTGATGGAACAACCCATGTGGTTGTCCTCACCCGGATTTTCCATCTTGATGGAACAACCCATGTGGTTGTCCTCACCCGGATTTTCCATCTTGATGGAACAACCCATGTGGTTGTCCTCACCCGGATTTTCCATCTTGATGGAACAACCCGCTTGGTTGTCCCCACCCGGGTTTTCCATCTTGATGGAAGAACCCGCTTGGTTGCCCTCACCCGGGTTTTCCATCTTGATGGAAGAATCCGCTTGGTTGTCCTCACCCGGGTTTTCCATCTTGATGGAAGAACCCATGTGGTTGTCCTCACCCGGTTTTTCCATCCTCAGCATCCGGGTTTCCTCCATCAGCTGCCTGTAGCGCCGCGGCGAGGTCCCGATCAGCTGCTTGAACATGCGGGAGAAATAAGGGCCTGTCAGGCCGACCTCGCCGGCGATGTCCCGCACCGGCAGCGCGCTCTCGTCCAGCAGCCTGCGGGCATGCTCCATCTTGCGCTGGTTCACGTATTGAATCGGCGTGCAGCCGGTGAAGCTGCGGAACAAGGAAATGAAGTAGTTCGGATGCAGATACATCTGCCTGGCGAGGTCGTCGACCGACAGATTGTCGGCCGGATGCCGCTCGATATAATCGAGAATTTCGGAGAATAGGCTCAGCTCGGTGGCGACGGAGGCGCTTGAATGCCCTTCCAGCCCTCTTTGCAGATAAGCGGCGACGAGCTCCATAATGATGGCTCTCGCCCTCAGCTCGTCCGTGATGTTCCCGGACAAGGAGATCAGGCGCCGGTATCGCGCTTCGAGCTGATCGGGCTCGTCCACCGCTGCCGACAAGGGAAGCTGCAGCGACTTGAAAAACTCCGTGCTGCCGGCATCCAGCTCGAATCTCACCCAGTAACAGCGGAATGGGCCGCCTTTGTCGACGGTATAAGTATGCTTGCTTCCCGGAGGGATGCAGTACATGCGTCCGGGACCGGCCTGGAAGTGCCCATCGGACGCATTCAAGCTCACGGAGCCGGTAATCGGCAACGCAAGGCAGTGATGCCCCTGGCTCGAATTTTCTATGACGCTCCCGGGCTTCCATTCGCTTCGCGCAGCCATGGCGTAGATGACCTGCATTTGCCGAAGCCGGGTTTGAAGGATTAGATTCATTGGTTTGTCCATTGCTGATGCTCCCGGAACTCGTGTTGGGCCGTCAGGTCCATGAAGCTGTTCCATTTCTAATTATACGGAAATCTTCCTTGGAGTGGAATCATTCTGGGAAAGGAAACGTCTGACAGCGATGGCTGGCCGTGCTTCGAGACGTTATAATGGAACCGATAAGGAGGAATGCGCCATGCGCCTGACCGGCCTGGCGGCCATAGCCGCCGCGCTGCTGCTGTTGTCCGGATGCGGGAGCTCCGGAAGCGGCAGCTCGGGCACCGCTCTGCAGGGCCCCAAAGAGACCATCACGCTGTACAAGTCGCATTGCCTTTCCTGCCACGGAGCGGATCTCAAGGGCAGGATGGGTCCCGAGACGGATATTCATGACGCGGGAAGCCGCCTTGCGCCGGAGAGGATCGCGGAGCAGATCGGCAGCGGCGGAAGCCTGATGCCCCCCTTCAAGGACAAGCTTACCCCGGAGCAGATCGACAGCTTGACCCAATGGCTGAAAGACAAGAAATGAGGCAAGAGAAAAAACGCCTGCCGTCCCGATCGGGGCGGCAGGCGTTTGCGGTCTAAAACGCAGGACGGAGGAGAAGCTGGGCACTCTCCAATACGGCAACGGCGGAGGCGAGCCCCCGCTCATGGGTGATGCTCGCATGCAGCAGCGGCTGTGCCTGAAGTCCGAGCGCCTGCAGCGTATGCGGCGACAGCTCGCAGACGGGCCTGCCCGCGGAGGAACGCAGCACGGAGATGTCGCGGAAGCCGCAAATGCCGCCGATGCCGCAGCCAAGCGCCTTGGAGACAGCTTCCTTGGCGGCGAAGCGGCCGGCGACGAACTCGGCGCGTCTGCGGCCCGCCAGCTCCGCCGCCAGCTCCCGCTCGGCAGGAGCGAGAATCCGCTCCTCGAAGCGCCTTCCGGACGCTCCGTTCAAAAGAGCCTCGATCCGGTCGACATCGCATAGGTCGTGGCCGATTCCGATAATCATGGAGGCAGAGCCTGTCCCTAGATTCCCGGAATCGTCGTGCGCTTATGCTCGGTCTTCAAATACTGCTTCTCCAGCAGCTCGCGGACTTCGGGAGCCACTTCCCGGCCTTCGAGGTAAGCGCTGTTGTCGTCGTATTTGATGCCGAGCTCGTCTTCGTCCGTCTGGCCTTCCCACAGTCCGGCTGTAGGAGCCTTCTCCTGGACGCTGGCCGGAACGCCGAGCGCGGCCGCAACCTGGCGTACCTGATGCTTGTTCAGCGTGCTGAGCGGCGTGATGTCGACCGCTCCGTCGCCCCACTTGGTATAGAAGCCGGTAATCGCTTCGGAAGCATGGTCCGTGCCGACGACGAGCAGGTTCAGCTCTCCCGCCAGCGCATACTGGGCCACCATGCGCGTGCGCGCCTTGATGTTGCCTTTGACGCCGCGGTTCACATGCCGGGACATGCCGATGGATTTGAGCCCGTGCTCCACCTCAAGCGCGATCTCGTCGACCGCTTCCTGGATGTTGGTCTCCATGCGGTGAGTGAGCTGGAAGGCATCCGCGACCTCATAGCTGTGCGAAATGTCGGCTTGCTCGCCGTAAGGCTGGAACACGCCGAGAGTGATGTACTCCCGGCCGGATTCCTGCGACAGCTCGTCGGTCGCTCTTTTGCACAGTCCCGCCGCGACGGCGCTGTCGATGCCGCCGCTGATGGCGATCAGCAGTCCCGAAGCGCCCGCTTTTTTCACGTAATCCTTCAGAAAGTCAACCCTGCGGCGGATTTCCTGTTCCGGATCGATGCTTGGCTTGACGCCCAGCTTGGCAATGATTTCCTGCTGAAGACTCACGGGAATTCCTCCTGGCGTAAGGGAAATGGATTAGCGGCAGAAACGGTCGAATGCGCTGGCGAGATCCGCGGAAATTTCAGCGGCGGAGCGGTTCTCGATCTGATGCCGTTCGATGAAGTGCACGAGCTCGCCGTCCTTGAGGAGGGCGATGGAAGGAGAGGACGGCGGGTAAGGCGCGAAGTATTCGCGGGCCTTGGCTGTCGCTTCCTTGTCCTGCCCGGCGAACACCGTGTACAGGTGGTCCGGAGTGATGTCATGATTCAGAGCGTCGGCAACGCCTGGACGGCATTGTCCGGCCGCGCAGCCGCAGACGGAGTTGATGACGACAAGCGTGGTGCCCTTGGCATCCGGAAGCTTCTCCTCCACTTCCTCGGGCGTGCGCAGCTCCTGGATTCCCAGACGGGTCAGCTCGTCGCGCATCGGTTGAACCATATCGAACATGTATCTTTCAAAAGACATTGACATCTTTGTTTACCACCTTTCGGAGAATAATAACCTTCTCCGCTATTATAGCGCATCCTGCGCCGATTGGGAAAACCCGCTCCTTGGCCTGCGTCTGCCGGCGCCAATAGGAAAAGGCCGCTTCGGCGGCCTCCATGCTCACAGCTCCGAAGCGGCGGGCAATCCCGGACTCCGGCGTTATTGTTCCTTGCCGGCATCCTCGTCGATGCCGCTCCGAACGTTGTGCTCCGGGTGCCCGAAGCTGCCCGGACGCGGCTCGATGCCCCGCTCGAAATAGTCCCGGTTCTCCTCCGTCAGGAAACCGACGTCCTTGAACGGATGCACCCATTCGTCCCCCGCCATCACGGACGGGTCCGTCTCCTCCGACCACTGTTCGAGAGGAGAAGCCGCCGACACGTACTCGTGGTCCCCGATCACGACTCCGTGCTCGTTGACGAACGGCTCCCGAGGTCCGCGGCCGCTCTTGAATTCGGGACGGAACTCCAGCTCGTAAGGATCGAGCTCCGGCCGGTCCTTGCCTGTCATGGCATCAAATGGAAGGACGGTTCGGCCCGTCCAGCTTTTTATCGTAGCCGGCCGCTTCCGGGGACTTGCTGGAGCGGTTCTTTGCCGCAGCGCTCTCCTGCTGCAGCTTTTCCTTGGATTCGTTCTCGTTCTTGCTCATGGCATCTCAGCTCCCGTCTCATGATGGGCAGCCCGCCTCAGGCCGGCCGCCTTCGGCTTATGATGCATCAAAGCATGCCGTGTTATGCCGTAGCGCCGCCGCTGTGGACGGATTCGGGAATTTCGAAGGTGATGATGAAGGAAGTGCCTTGCCCCGGCACGGAGTGGACCTCGATCCTGCCGTTGTGGCGCTCCGCGATGCTGAGGCACAGCGGAAGACCGAGTCCGGTGCCGCGGGCCTTGGTCGTATAGAACGGCTCGAACAGCCGCTCTCTCTTGTCCTCCGGAATGCCTTCGCCGGTATCCTCGACCCGCAGCTCGATGTTGCTGCCGCTCTGCCGGGTGCTCAGCGTCAGGACCCCTTTCTCGCCCATCGCCTCCATGCCGTTGCGGGCCAGATTCAGGATCAGCTGCTTGATCTCCTTGTCATTGAGCTCCAGCGGCGGAATCGTCTCGGCAAAATCCAGCTCGATGGACTGGCCCCTCAGATTGGCGTCCGCCCACAAGAGAGGAAGAAGCTCGTTGATGACATGATGCAGGGAACCGACCTCCTTGGCGATGACCCGGTTCTGGGCAAGCGAGAGGAAGTCGTTGATGATGGAATTGGCCCGGTCAAGCTCCTCGATGATGATCCGGAAGTATTCCTGCTGGCTGTCGGGGCTGCGCTCGCGCATCAGCTGGACGAATCCGCGTATGACGGCCATCGGATTGCGGATTTCATGCGTGATGCTCGCGGCCATCTGTCCGACGAGGCTGAGCCGCTCCATCTTGCTGAGCTCGTTGCGCAGCTGGTTGAGCTCGGATATGTCCTGGATCATCATCGCTGCGCCCGGAGCGTCTCCCGCCTGCAGGTCCAGGATGGGGAAGGCTGTCAGCAGGTAGACGCGTTCGCTCTCCTGGTGAATCTGGGAAGGAACCGGGGTTCCGTCCAGAGCCGAATCGAAGAGGCTGCGGCAGCTGTCGTGATCGCGGAAAAAGGATTCATAGCTGATTCCCGCAAACTCCAGCTTGTCCCTGCCCTTCATTGCTTGCCCGCTGAAACGTATTGCCGCATCATTGAGATGCGAAAGCCTGCCGTCACGATCTACGATGACGGTTCCCATGGACATCTGGTCGACGAATTGCTGGAGCTTATGGACTTCGTTCCTATAATTGGAGGACATCCGCCTCAGCTGGATCTGCAGCTGATGATGCTCCACGATGCTGCTGATCGTATACAGCGTCATCGCCGTCACGATGACGTATATGCAGGCGATTCCGGCGAGAGTCGCGAGCCCGCTGCTCAGCCCGTCCGGGTCGTATGTCCGCAAATACCCTATGTATGTGCCGGCATAATAAAGAAAAGCCAGCGCCATCAATGTAAAGGCGATGCGCAGCTTGTCCTTCATCCGCGCTCGCTGGAACGGGCGGACCGTGAGGAGAATGACCGGGATGAACAAGCCGATGAACAGGATGAAGCTGGTCGTTTCGTACGGGCTGTCCAGAATGGGGATCTGCAAGCTGCCATAAATCACGCTCAGCACCGCGACGGCGGGATAGCCGCCATACAGCGATCCCAGAAACAGAGGGAGCAAGCGCAAGTCGAGGTCAAATCCGTATTCGGTGCGGATGGACAGGGCAAAACATCCGGCAAGGGACAAGCCGTAGGCTGCGCAGAAGTAAGCGGCAGACTTCCGTTCGTGATTGATCCGGTACATCCACAGCTGGTAGACAAATATCGGCAGCAAGGAAACGAATGCTTGCAAAATTAGTTTGTCCCACATCAGAGCACGAGTTTCCCCCTTCCGCACCTTCGATAACTCCGATTAAAGCACAGGTGGCGATATTTGACAATCGACGATTGTAAGATTCTGGCTCATGCCGTCGATTTGAAGCATCGGCTTCATTTATTTGAGGCAAAATGGAGCTTATTTCATAGGAACTGCCGTCCTGCCCCTGGACTGTTTTCCAACTGATCGGGGAATCTGTTAGAATCAGTGAGAATCTGCGAACAGATTGAATACCCTGTCCGCATGCGGCAGAGAAGAAGGAGCTTTCATCAAGCCATGTCCAGCCAGGAATTTTATGAAGTCATCGTCATCGGGGGCGGTCCTTCCGGACTGATGGCCGCGGCGGCGGCCGGACACGCGGGAGCCGGCACGCTCCTGCTCGACAAGGGAAGCAAGCTCGGACGCAAGCTCGGCATATCCGGCGGAGGCCGGTGCAACGTGACGAACAACAAGGAGCCGGAGGAGCTGATCCGCTATATTCCGGGCAACGGAAAATTCCTCCACAGCGCTCTCTCCAGCTTCGGCAGCCGGGAAATCGCTGCCATGTTCGAGGGGCTCGGCATCCGTCTGAAGGAAGAGGACAGAGGCCGGATGTTTCCGGTATCCGACAAAGCCAAATCGGTGGTCGACGCCCTGATCCGCCATGTAGGCGAAGGCGGGGTCGCCGTCCGCATGAACGAGAAGGTCGCCGGGCTGCTGTTCAAGGACGGCAAGGTCAAGGGCGTCAAGCTGACGGATGGCCGGATCATCCGGTCGAGAGCCGTCATCGTCGCCGCCGGGGGCAAATCCGTTCCCCATACGGGATCGACGGGAGACGCGTATCCATGGGCAGAGGACGCCGGGCATACCGTGACGGAGCTGTATCCGACCGAGGTGCCCCTCACCTCGTCCGAGCCGTTCATCCGCAGCCGGGAGCTGCAAGGGCTCTCGCTTCGCGGAATCGTCATGACGGTGTGGAGCGCCAAGGGCAAGCGGCTGACCGAGCAGGAGGGCGACATGATCTTCACCCATTTCGGCCTGTCGGGTCCTGCGGCCCTCCGCTGCAGCCAATATGTCGTCAAGGAAAGGAAAAAAACGTCCGGTCAGCCGGTCAAGGTGACTCTGGACCTGTATCCGGACCGGTCCGCCGACGCCCTTTACGGCGAGCTGCTCGGCCTGGCGGCAAGCGAGCCGAAGAAGGCGGTCAAAAACGTGCTGCCCGCCGTCATGCAGGACCGGATGGTGGAATATGCCCTTGCCTGCGCGGACATCAATCCCATGACGACCTACGACAACCTGAACAGAGCGGCGTGGCTGGAGTTCGCGAGGCTGCTCAAGCAGCTGCCCGTCATGGTGGACGGCACGCTCTCGATCGAGGAAGCCTTCGTCACCGGCGGCGGAGTCCATGTGAAGGAAATCAGCCCCGCCACGATGGAGTCCAAGCTGCAGCAAGGCCTTTACTTTTGCGGAGAAGTGCTCGACATCCATGGCTTCACCGGAGGCTACAACATCACCGCCGCCTTCACGACCGGGTACCATGCCGGCCGCAGCGCGGCGGAAGCGGTGCTGCGGCAGCGCTGATGGTCTTGAATCGCCAAAAAGGCCGTTCCGCTCTCCGCCGCATTCGCGGGCAGAGATCGGTGACGGCCTTTGCTGACTGCGCCTGACGTGAAGTCTAATCCAGGGAATCCTTCATCCGCTCAGATGTGGACATCCCCCGAAAAATAGCTGAGCGAGGCGTCCTGTTCAGGAAATGCCTCCTCGCCTTCCGCCGCTTCGTCTCGGTTGCGGAGGCCGGAATCGGCGCTGCCGCCGGGCAAGGAGGAGCTCAGGGAGAAGCCCTCCTCCCAAGCGACCAGATCTTCATTGACCATATGCGCCGGAATGGTGATCGTGTCTTCCGGGACGTCCAGCTCGCCTCCATGGGCGAAGGCGATCTCAAGAGCGGACGTCAGGTCGTTGCCGTGGAGAGACAGGCGGAGTTCCGCGTTGTCCGCAGCGACGGCGTCGTATCCAAGCTCGCGAAGCGTCGATACGGCGACGGAAGCAGAGGCTGGATCCGTGAAGCGGAAGAGCAGGGAATGGTCATGGCGTTCGGTCATCGGGATCGGGTCTCCTTTTGGGTTGTTGCCGGGCAGCATTACGATAACCAATTGGCGATGAAAATATGAATGCTGCCGGGACAGCTCTCCGCCCGGCCGGTCCCTCGGGCCGTTCAGCCTGCTATTCGCCCCGATCCCGATCCGCAGCAAAAAGCCGCCGCTCTGGAAGATCGCATCTTCCAGAGCGGCGGCTATAGGCGCATCCAGCGCGTTCAGCTTCTGAACGTCATGAGCGCCTCGCTCAAGGACCGGGTCGCTCCGTACACCTGCTGGTATACCGGGAACAGCCGCTCATAAACTTCGGCTGCAGCGGCATTCGGCTCGTATGTCCGGCCTCGGCGTACGAAAGCCGCGGCGCATTCCCGCAGATCGCCGTACCAGCCGCAGCCGGCCGCAGCCAGCATCGCAGCTCCCATGCCGGGCCCCTGCTCATTGGCCAGCGCCGTTACCGGCACCTGGAAGATGTCCGCCTGGATCTGCAGCCACAGCGGATTGCGGGCGCCTCCGCCGATGGAGATGACGGCGCTCATCTCTTTCCCCGCCTCGCGGTACATATGAAGCGTCTCGTTCAAGGAGAACGTGATTCCCTCCATGACGGCCCGCGCCATATGGGAGCGGCCATGCGAGCCGTCCAGCCCGATGAAGCTGGCCCGGATGGCCGCATCCGCATGCGGGGTCCGCTCGCCGGCCAGATAAGGCGCGAACAGCAGTCCGCCAGCGCCCGCCGGCACCTGATCCGCGCCCTCGAGCAGCTCCTCGTAAGGCAAGCCGCCCATCAGCCGGCGGAACCAGCTCATGGAATATCCGGCGGCAAGCGTTACGCCCATAGAATAATAAGCGTCCTTCTCGCCATGGTTGAAGAAGTGAACCTTGCCGCCGTAATCGCGTCCGCGATTCGATTCGTAGGACAGCATGACGCCGGAAGTGCCGATGCTGCACAAGGCCTCCCCTTCCTGCAGAATGCCTGCGCCGATGGCGCCGCAGGCATTGTCCGCGCCGCCGGCGAATATCGCCAGCGGCCCTCGAAGCCCTGCCTCTTCGGCCAGCTTCGGCAGCAGCACTCCCGTCTGCTCGGCAGACTCCGCAAGCGGCGGGCATAGCGATGCGTCCAGACCGAATGCTTCCAGAATCTCCGCGCTCCATGCGCGCTCCGGCACGTTCAGCAGCAGCGTTCCGGCGGCGTCGGAGTAATCCATGCGGATCGTTCCGCACAGCCGGTAGCGGACGTAATCCTTCGGCAGCAGGAACAACGCCGCCTGCCCGAAGATTTCCGGCTCCTGCTCGCGCACCCACAGAATCTTGGGCAGCGTGAAGCCTTCCAGGGCCGGATTGCGGGCAATGTCCAGCAGCTTGCCGCCGAGCCTGGCCTCGATCTCCCGGCATTGCGCCGTCGTGCGCGTGTCGTTCCACAGAATGGCCGGCCGCAGCGGGCGATTGTCCTTGTCCAGCAGCACAAGGCCGTGCATCTGTCCGGAGAAGCTGATGCCATCGACAACTCCTGTCTTCAAAGCATCGGAAGCTCCGAGCTCGCCCAGCACAGCCAGCGTTCCCTCGACCCATTGCTCCGGATCCTGCTCGCTCCAGCCGGCCTTCGGGCTGTGCAGCGGATATTCGCGAGAAGCCTCTGCCGCTACATTTCCTTCCCGGTCGACCAGCAGCGCCTTGACGCTGCTGGTTCCCAGATCGATGCCGATGACGTACTCAGACACGGAAGATCACTTCGTTCAGCTTCGCTTTGATCGCTTCCAGACGTCCGGAGGCGTTGACGATCGGGTTGTTCTGGAGCGCGTACTGCTCCAGCGAGGCCAGCGTCGCCCGCCCCGATACGATCTCGGCGCCGATGCCTTCTCCGAAGCTGGCGTAACGATCCTCCACGACCTTGTCGAGAACCTTGTCCTCGATCAGCTTGGCGGCCGCCTTCAGCCCCCATGCGAAGCTGTCCATGCCGGCGATATGGCCGAGGAACAGATCGTCCAGCTCGAAGGAGCCGCGGCGCACCTTGGCGTCGAAGTTGACGCCGCCGCGTCCGAGTCCGCCTGCCTTCAGCACCTCGTACATCGTCAGCGTCGTGCTGTACAGATCCGTCGGGAATTCGTCCGTGTCCCAGCCGAGCAGCAGGTCGCCCTGGTTGGCGTCCAGCGAGCCGAGCGCGCCGTTGATCGCCGCGACGCGGACCTCATGCTCGAACGTATGGCCGGCCAGAGTCGCATGGTTCGCCTCCAGATTCAGCTTGAAGCGGTCCTTCAGGCCGTACTTCTGCAGGAACGAGAGCGTCGTGGCGGCATCGAAGTCGTACTGGTGCTTGGAAGGCTCCTTCGGCTTCGGCTCGATCAGGAACTGGGCGTCGAAGCCGATCTCGTCGGCGTAGGCGATCGCCATCTGGTACAGGCGGGCGAGGTTGTCGAGCTCAAGCTCCACATCGGTATTGAGGAGCGTCTCGTACCCTTCGCGGCCGCCCCAGAACACGTAGTTCTGGGCTCCGAGCTCTTTGCCGATCTCCAGGCTTTTCTTCAGCTGAGCTCCCGCATAGGCATATACCTGGGCGTTCGGAGCCGTGCCGGCGCCATGCGTGAAGCGCGGATTGGTGAACATGTTCGCGGTGTTCCAGAGCAGCTTGCGGCCGCTCGATTTCATGCCGTCCTTCAGCAGGGCGACGATGACGTCGAGGTTTTTGTTCGTTTCCTGGAGCGTGTCGCCTTCCGGAGCGATATCCCGGTCGTGGAAGCAGAAGAAAGGCAGATCCAGCTTGTCCATGAACTCGAAGTTCGCTTCCGCGCGCGCCTTGGCGCGGTCCAGGCCGGCGAATTTGTCCCATGGACGAACCGCCGTGCCGGAGCCGAACGGATCGGATCCGTCGGCTACGTACGTATGCCAGTAAGCGACGGCGAAGCGCAGATGCTCGGCCATCGTTTTGCCCAGCACGACTTCATTTGCGTTGTAATGCCGGAAAGCGAGCGGATTGTCCGTGTCCCTGCCTTCGTAGCGAATGCTGCCGATCCCATCAAAATATCCCATGAATGATTGCCTCCCCGAATGCGGAAATGTAAACGCTCTACGGAATCTAATTTACCATCGTTCAACTTAGTTTGTCTACTAAACAAACTAAGTTATTTTTGGTATACTTAAGCGGATTCGCATCCGGGCAGGTTTTGTTTCCTTTCTCATCCGATATATACTTGTCTTGACCAGCAACCGGCCGCAGGCCGCAACATAGAAGGAGAGCTGCACCTATGAAACCGACTACCGCCACCGGAGATCCGGCGATGATCCGGCGCATCAACACGGGCATCGCGCTTGAAGCCGTTCTGAGGCACGCCCCCTTGTCCAGAGCGGCGATATCCGAGAAGACCGGCCTCAACAAAGCGACGGTGTCCTCCCTCGTGCAGGATCTGCTGGACCAGCAGCTCGTCCTCGAAACCGGGCAGGGACAATCGAGCGGCGGCCGCAAGCCGGTCATGCTTGTATTCAACAACCGGGCCGGACATACGGTCGGCGTCGACGTCGGGACGAACTACATCCTCGGCGTGCTGACCGATCTGGAGGGCGCTGTCCTCAAGGAAATCAGACGCCCTCATGAAGCCCGGTCGGCGGCATCCATCATGAAGCTGCTGTTCGGGCTTATCGAGGAGCTGGCAGCTGCAGCCGAAGCCAGCCCTTACGGCCTCGTAGGCATCGGGATCGGCCTTCCCGGCATCGTGGACGAGACGGGATCCCTCCTGTTCGCCCCGAATATGGACTGGGAGCCTACCGAAGTGGCCCGGCTGACGGAAGCCGCCTTCGGCGTGCCGGTGCGGGTCGACAACGAAGCCAACTTCGGCGCCCTCGGCGAGCAGGTGTTCGGAGCGGGCTCGGGCATCCGCCATCTGGTCTACGTCAGCGCGGGCATCGGCATCGGAACGGGCCTCGTGCTCGACGGCAAGCTGTACCGCGGCTCCACCGGTCACTCCGGCGAGCTCGGGCATCTCTCCGTCGATTATGCCGGCCCGCCTTGCCGCTGCGGCAACCGGGGCTGCTGGGAGCTGTACGCCTCCGAGCAGGCGCTGCTGGACAACGCTCTTCCTCTTGGCTGCCGCACGCTGGATGGGATCCTGGAACGGGCCAACGCAGGCGACAAGGCGATCGTCGACGTCCTGGAGCGCACGGGAGCCATGCTTGGAGTGGGCATCGCGACCATCGCCAATGTCTTCAATCCGGAAGCCGTGCTCATCGGGAACAGGCTGAGCCGGGCCAAGCGCTGGCTCGAAGGCCCGCTCGCCCGGGAGCTGGAGAGCCGCGCGCTCCCTTACCACCGCAGCCGCCTGCGCGTCCTGTTCGCGGAGCTTGGCGATGCGTCGGCGGTGAGGGGAGCGGCGCACTTGGCCGCGAGCGCCTTTTTGGACCGGGTCAAAGCCGGCAGGGCCCAGCTTCTTCCTTCCATGTGAGCGAACTTCATGCCCGATGAACACCTGGTTTCCCGATGATCAAGCTCCTGCTTTTCCTGAAGCTCCAACCCATATAAAGAGGCTGCGCCCTGCGTCGATGGAATGACGAAGGGCGCAGCCTCTTTTTTTTCATTGCCGTTACACCGGCTTGACGAACAGCGAGTAGAGCAGCACCACCAGGATGAGGAGAGGAGCGACATAGCGCAGCGTGACCATCCACGCCTTGTACCAGAAGCCCGTAAGGCCGGCTTCTTCCCCGGCCCGCTTCCAGGCATACCCGGTGAACAAGGTGACGACGAGTCCCCCGATCGGCATGAGCAGATATGCGGTGGAGAAGTCGAACCAGTCGAACACGGTCTTGCCGAAGATCAGGAAGCCGCTCAGGGAGCCCGTCACGGACAGCGCCGCCGGAATGCCGAGCACGAAGCAGACGGAAGCCACGATCGCGGCGGCCTTCCGGCGGGACCATTTCCACTGGGTCATGGCGAAGGCCACGGGCACTTCAAGGATGGACACCGCCGACGTCAGCGCCGCGATGGCCAGCAGGATGAAGAACAAGCCCCCGAAGAAGGCGCCGAAAGGCATTTGCGAGAAGGCGGCCGGCAGCGCCATGAATGCGAGGCCGACCCCCTTGTCCGGCTGCAGTCCGTATGAAAAGACGGTCGGGAAGATGATCAGGCCGGCGATGAAGGCGTACCCGAGATCGCCGATGCCGATCGCGATCGTCGCCTTGCCGAGGGACTGCTCTTTTTTCACATAAGAGCCGTAGGTCAGCATGCATCCCATGCCCAGAGACAGGGAGAAGAAAGCATGTCCGAGAGCGACCAGCACGGATTCGCTGTCCAGCTTGGCGAAGTCCGGCTTCAGGAAGAACTCCACGCCTGCGGAGGCTCCCGGCAGCGTAAGCGAACGGACCATCAGAATCAGCAGGATGATCAGAAAGCCCGGGATCAGTATTTTGTTGAATTTCTCGATGCCGCCGGAGATGCCTCTGGCGACGACATACCCGCAGATGAGCATGACGGCGGCTTGCCAGAAGATCGGCATGAGGCCGCCGGCGAAATCGTTGAAATGCGCTTCGTAGTCCATTCCCTTGTGCGAAAGGCCGCCGGTAAGGGAATCGAGCGTATATTGGAACGTCCAGCCTGCCACGACGGCATAATAGGACATGATCAGGAACGCTGTCAGAACGGACAGGGCGCCGAACCATTTCCAATACTTATTGCCGGTCAGATTGAACAGCGACGTCGCCGCGTTGCCCCGGCCGCCGCGTCCGATCGTCATCTCCGCCAGCAGGACAGGCAAGCCGACCGCAATCAGGCAGACGATGAACAGAAGGAAGAAAGCCGCCCCTCCATGCTCTCCGGTAATGTACGGAAACTTCCACATATTGCCCAGCCCGACCGAGCTGCCGATCGCTGCCAGAATGAACCCTGACGAGGAGAAGCGCTCCGCCTTTTTCAAGGAGCCGCCGGGGGAGTTGCTTGATGACTTGCTCATGGATGATTTGCCTCCAGCTTTTCATGTTGGGAAGAGATTATTAATTTATCGAAAAAACGCTTTAATGTCCAGAAGCAATTGGTCTCATCTTTTTTTAGGCGGATCAACGTTTCCCTTATCTGGTATAGAAAGAGGTCAGATGGAAAAGGTAAGCGGGAACGAATAGATGAACACAGGAAGGAAGTTCTACATAATGAGTTCCCCTACCGAAAACAACGATCCGAAGGATATCTTGACCAACAGGCAAGGCCATCCCGTCACGGACAACCAAAACATCCGCACCGTCGGAAACCGCGGACCGTCCACGCTGGAGAATTATCATTTCATTGAAAAGATTTCCCACTTCGACCGGGAAAAGATACCGGAACGGATCGTGCATGCCCGAGGCGCCGGTGCCCACGGGTATTTCGAAGCGTATGGCAAGGCGGGCAGCGAAGCCGTATCCAAGTATACCCGCGCCAAGCTGTTCCAGGAGGCGGGCAAGCAGACGCCCGTATTCGTCCGCTTCTCGACTGTCGTGCACGGCGGCCATTCCCCGGAGACGTTCCGCGACCCTCGCGGCTTCGCCGTCAAATTCTATACCGAGGACGGCAACTGGGATCTCGTCGGCAACAACCTGAAAATCTTCTTCATCCGCGATCCGCTCAAATTCCCGGACATGGTGCATGCGTTCAAGCCCGATCCGGTCACGAGCCTGGGCAACCCGGAGCGAATGTTCGACTTCGTCTCCAATTCCCCGGAAGCGACGCATATGATTACCTTTCTCTTCTCTCCGTGGGGTATTCCGGCCAATTACAGGCAAATGCAAGGCTCCGGCGTCAATACCTACAAATGGGTCAACAAGGAAGGGACGGGTTATCTCGTCAAGTACCACTGGGAGCCTCTGAAGGTCGGCATCAAAAACCTTACCCAGAAGGAAGCCGACGAAATCCAAGCCAAAAATACGAGCCATGCGACCCAGGATCTGTACGAGGCGATACAGCGCGGCGACTATCCGGAATGGGAGCTGAACGTGCAGATTCTGAGCGACGACGAGCATCCCGAGCTCGACTTCGATCCGCTCGACCCGACCAAGCTATGGGACCAGGACAAGTTCCCCTTCCTTCCGGTCGGCAAAATGGTGCTGAACCGCAACCCGGACAACTACTTCGCCGAGGTGGAGCAGGCGGCCTTCGGAACCGGCGTGCTCGTCGACGGCCTCGACTTCTCCGACGACAAGCTGCTGCAGGGCCGGACATTCTCGTATTCCGACACGCAGCGCTACCGGGTCGGCACGAACTACTTGCAGCTGCCGATCAACGCGCCGAAAACGACGGTGGCGACGAATCAGCGGGACGGCCAGATGGCCTTCAATGTCGACAAGGGACAGCATCAGAATCCCCATGTCAACTATGAGCCCTCCTCGCTTGGCGGACTGAAGGAAGCGGCCCCTGCGGGCAAGGAGCATGAGCCGATGTACAATGCCGCTCTGGTGCGGGAGAAGATATCCCGGCCGAACGACTTCCAGCAAGCCGGAGAGACGTACCGGAAGTTCGAGGAGTGGGAGCGCGAGGAGCTCATCTCCAATCTCGTCGATGCGCTCAAGATCAGCGCGCCCGTTATTCAGCAGAACATGATCGCCCACTTCACCGAGGCGGATGCCGACTACGGCCGCCGCGTAGCGGAAGGGCTCGCCAAGGCGAAGGCCGACATGGAGCATGTCGGATCGTCCGGCATGCGCGAGGGAGCCGAGAAGGCGGAGCGCTCCGGACACAAGACAGACGGATACTGAAACAGAGCAAAGCGGCGGTCAGCCCGGCATGGAATGCCGGACGGACCGCCGCTTTTTCTTTCGGCTGACCGGGATATGGCTGCAACCGGCATCTGCTTGCATGCGGCCGCAATCGGCGCCATGCCTGCCGGCATCATGGCTGGAATCGGACCTTGAGGGCTAAGCGGACTCTTTCTCAGCCGCCAGCTCGCGCAAGGCTTCCTCCGATTGCTCGATGCGCTCCTGCAGCTGCGCATTCTGCCTCGTCAGCGTCTCGACCGTAGCCAGCAGCTCCTCCAGAGTAGCCGACGATTGCTGCATGACAGCGGCGAAATTCTCCACCTGCTCCTCCACTTCCTTGCTGGAGGCGCCGACATTGTCCATCTCTCCGCCGACCGTCCTCGCGTCCTCGTGCAGCCGCTGGACGGATTCCCCGATGCCGGCGAACGCGCTGCGCGTAAGGTCGACGAGCGCGAAGCTCTCCTCCATCTTCTGCACATTGGCATCCATGGACGAGGCCGAGCTTTCCGTGCGCGCGGCCGCCAGGTCGAGGCTGGCCGTTATGCGCTCCGCGGCTTCGCCTGCCGTTACGGCAAGCTTGCGGATCTCGGAGGCGACGACGCCGAAGCCGGCTCCGTGCTCTCCCGCCCGGGCCGCCTCGATGCTGGCGTTGAGGGAAAGCAGGTTCGTCTGCCTCGCGACCTCCTGGATGGAGGCGGTCATAGGCAGGACATCCCGTATCGTCCCGCTCAGCTTCTCGAAGTCGCTCTTCGACTCCTTCAAGCTGTCCTGGAAGCGCTGAATCGTATCCGTCAGCTGTTCCATGACTCCGGTGCCGCTCACGGATGCCTCTCTTGTCCGCTCGATGTTGCCGATCATCTCTCCGAGCGTGCCCATCATGCTCCCGAGCTGGCTGGTGGAATCCGATACTTTGGCTGCGATGTCGGAAATGGATTCGGCCTGGCTGTTCACGCCTGAGGACATTTCCTGGAAGGCGGTATTCATTTCCTGGAAGGAGGCCGCATTGTCGTGGCCGTTCATCCGTATCCCCTCCATGCCCTCGGAGAGGGTCCGCACGGACACCCGCATGACCTTGTCCCGCTGCCGCTCGCGCTCCAGAGTGCGCTCCGCCTCCAGCTGGAACTGGCTTACCCGCTTCAGGATGGAGCGGCCGACCTCGGACTGGCTGACCATCAGCCCGGCCACGATGATGTAGTAGAACAGGTAATAGACGAGATCGTTGGCATCGGTTCCCGTGCCGCTTGGGTAAGCCGTGAATTTGATGACGATCATTGCGGCTCCGCTAAGGCTGCCGTACAGCAGCGCGGGCCTGCTGTTGTACATGACGCCGAGCGCAAGCAGAAAGAACGCGGGCAGAGCCGACAGGACGCTGACGCTGTCGTATTGGAAGTTCGTAATCGTCATGTAGCCGATCAGGGCGATGCTCAGGTAGGAGACGACCCCTTCCAGCTTGCGCAGCACATGCCCCGCCCATAACAGGACGAGGATGGTGCCGGAAGGAATCAGCATCGTCCGCGTATACGAGGATCCCAGCCCGTATGAAGCCATCAAGCCTGCGATCAGGGCGAAATAGACGGTCAAGGTGGTCAATACGATGGCATTGCGCTTTCTTCTGTCCTTGTAGGCGAAGCGGCTCTGCTCGGCTGAACCTGTCTCGGCCGCCTTTCCGGAAGCCTTTCCGGAAGCCCTCCTGCCAGCCTCCTCCTTGCCTTTGCCGTCCTGAGACCGCATGCCCTGTTCTTTCGCTTGATTTGTTTCCGGCTGTCTGAATGCCATCTGATTGCCCCCGTCTTCAATATCGATAATCACTACTTGCCGTACAGTACACATCGACATTTTAGAGAGAGACGATTAGGGCGCATGTCTAAAAATCGCATAAAAAAAACGGGCCCGCAGACCCGCTTGTTTCTCGCAGAGCTTAAATTCTGCCTGCGGCCCACAGACTCGCCGAGCGGATCAGCCGCTGCACCTGGCCGCTCTCGAAGGAAGCCCGGTCATGGCCCGGCATGAGGACGGCGATCCGGCCTTCGCCGTACCGCTGCACCCAGGCTGCGGGGTAGCAGCAGCCTTCCAGCCAGTACTCCAGGATGACCTCGCGGTCCTTCGACCTGCTGAAGGAATAGCGGTAGGGCTCGTCGGGGGAATCGAAGGGCTCGATATTCTGTACGATCGGATGCGCGCCGCCCTTGCCTACGACCGGCTCGAAGGACAAGGTCTGATAAGGGGGATGCCCGAGGAACCGCGCTCCGATCATTTGCTCGAGCAGGGGATCGGCTGCGAGAGAGATCCCGGAATGGATAAGGACGAGTCCCCCTCCTTCGCCGACAAAATCGATGATGCCCTTGGCCTGCTCCGGCGTGACGGGATCTTTCCAGCGGTCGGTATACGCCGCTATCAATCCCGTTCCGGAAGGAGGTGCTTCGAGAACGCTGTAATCCTCCGTCGCTTCCGCATCGAAATCATCCTTCAAGGCGCCGAGAATCATTTCCTGCACAGCCTGCAAGGGATGATAAGAGGCGCCGGCGCCGTCTCCCAGCAGCACGGCGCCTCTTGCAGGCCGGGGCTTGACGCGCCCGGCGGCCAGCTGCCTCCCCATCGAGATGCCCATGCGTGGGCTACCGTCCCCCGCCATCCCTGTATCCGGCACATAGACTGTGCCTCCCCTTCCGACTTCGACAACCATGCCCTGTCTCTCCCTTCAGGTCGATTGGATGAAATAAAGCGATAAGCGTTTAACGGATCTTTTATCTAATCTATTCCACTTTTTGAAGCAAATCCCTTCCTGCCCCGCCAACATCTTGAAGCCGGTCCATAGGGACGACAAACCGGCAGCCGGCCGCAAAGCAGACATGCCCTGCGGCGCTGCCGGAATCCGGCAGGAACGCCGGAAGCTCGAACAACAATACGGCTTTTTACCCGCTTGGGCGCAAGGCGAAACAGGATTCCGGAGCGACGAGCGAGAAGTGGTCCCTGCGGCCGGCTACAAATGCCGTGTTCATGCATACTTGCCATATCTGCGAGGAGGAATAGAAATGGAACCGAAGTGGCTCGAATGGGCAAAGCAAATCCAAGCCATCGCCCAGACTGGTCTTGCCTACGGGCGCGACGTCTATGACATCGAGCGTTTTGAAGCCTTGCGGGAGCTGAGCGTGGAGATTATGGAGTCGCATACCTCCGCGGGCAAGGAAGAGATCCGGCTCGCTTTCGCCAGCGGCTCCGGTTACGCCACGCCAAAGGTGGACGTGCGGGGAGCCATTTTCCGGGAAGGCCGCATTCTGCTCGTCCGGGAAAGATCGGACGGCGCCTGGTGCCTTCCCGGCGGCTGGGCGGATATCGGCCTGACCCCGAGTCAATGCGTGATCAAGGAGATCAGGGAAGAGACGGGCTTCGAAGCCCGGACGGTCCGGCTGCTTGCCGTCATGGACAAGATCCGGCACGGGCATCCTCCCGATGCGCAACATATCTACAAGCTTTTTTTCCACTGCGAGATCACGGGCGGGCATGCTTCCGGCGGCGTGGAGACGAGCGAGGTCGAGTTCTTCGGCGAGGACGAGCTGCCTCCCCTGTCGCTCAGCCGCAACACGGAAAGCCAGCTGCGCATGATGTTCCAGTACGGTCGGAAGCCGGACATGCCGGTCTATTACGATTAAGGAGTGAAATTCCTCTTTCGCGAAGCGCAAAATCTGCTATACTGGCGGAAGTTGATTTCCAAAGGTAAGTCATTTCCTGCTATTTACAGTCAGCGCTTTCAGAAAGAAGGTCATACATTCATGCACCAGGATCAACCGTCGATCGCGGCCTCGCAAACCGACAAGGAACGATACCCGCTCTCTCTCTACTCCCTCACGGTCGGAGCCTTCGCGATCGGCTTGACGGAATTCGTCATCATGGGCCTGCTTCCCGAAGTGGCCGCGGACCTCGGCGTAAGCGTGCCGAAGGCGGGCAACCTCATTACCGGCTACGCGCTCGGAGTCGGCATCGGCGCCCCCGTGCTTGCGCTCGCAACGGCACGCTTCCCCAAGAAGCTGCTTCTATCCCTGCTGATGGTGCTGTTCATCATCGGCAACCTGGGCGCCGCGCTGGCTCCCAACTACGGCCTCCTGCTGGCGGCCCGCATCTTCACCTCGCTTGCCCACGGCACCTTCTTCGGCATCGGCGCCGTGCTCGCGGCGAGCCTCGTCTCGCCCAGACGCCGAGCCGGAGCCGTGTCGGTCATGATGGCCGGCCTGACGATCGCCAACATTCTCGGCGTGCCGTTCGGAACCTTCATCGGACAGGAGCTTGGATGGCGGATGTCGTTCTTCGTCGTCGCGGCGATGGGCGCCGTCACGCTGGTCGGCCTGATGACCATGATTCCTTCGATCAAGCAGACGGACGACACCAACGCGGCCAGGCAGATCAAGGCTCTCCTTCAGCCCAAGCTGTTCCTCGTGCTGATCACGGGCGCCTTCGGCTGCTGCAGCCTGTTCAGCCTGTTCAGCTACATCAAGCCGCTGCTCACCGGCGTAACCGGCGTCGCCGAGGGCATCGTGCCCTGGATCCTCGTCCTGTTCGGCTGCGGCGTCACGATCGGCAACATCCTGGGAGGCAAGCTGGCCGACCTCAAGCTGATGCCGACGGTCATCGTCTCCTTCCTGGCCCAAGCGGTCAT
Organism: Paenibacillus sp. RUD330; assembly: GCF_002243345.2. NCBI lineage: Bacteria > Bacillati > Bacillota > Bacilli > Caryophanales > Paenibacillaceae > Paenibacillus > Paenibacillus sp. RUD330. The sequence goes on along the minus strand of NZ_CP022655.2, from coordinate 1,262,122 downwards.
TCTGGCGCTGCTCGGCTTCGCCGACGTTTCCTTGCCCGCTACGCTCGCCCTCATCTTCCTGTGGGGAGCGGCGAGCTTCTCCGCCATGCCGGGGCTGCAGGTCCGCATCATGAACCTGGCCAAGGACGCGCCCGCCCTGGCTTCGACATCCAATCACGCCGTCCTGAACTTCGGCAACGCCTTCGGCGCCTTTTTCGGCGGCTGGATCGTGCTGTTCTTCGAGACAGCTCCCGGAGCTTACGACTACGGCGTGCTGCCGTGGACGGCGTCGGCATTCTCCGTGATCGCCCTGCTGCTCGCGCTCTGCCTGGCGGCATGGGACCGACGGAGCGCCGCCGCCCGCTGAACCTGAAAGGACTGCTCCCGCCGTTGCAGCAACGGTACGGGAGCAGTCCTTTTTTTTTGCCATCTCAGCTGATCGGCCCCGATCATCGTTCCGGTATCTCCGGCATCCTTAAGAGCGATTTTCGAGATGGTCCAGCATCCGTCCTTCTCGAACCGCTCCGCCGTCAGGACAGCCTTGCCCGTGTCGATGGATTCATTCATGACGATGAGCGGATACTCAAAGCTGATTTGCGTCTTATCCTCTCCCAAGACCTTGAACTCGAGCTTGCCGGCCTCTCCCATATGGGGACTGGAGCCCCCCGTCACCTCGTAATGATCCTTGAACTCCTGCAAGGCAGCTTGTCGCGGAGACGGCGACATGATTGCGTACTGCATCGCTCCGCTGCGCTTCTGCACGCCCCGTATCCAAGTCCGGACCGCTTCCTCCGGCGTATCCGCCTGGAGAGCTTCTTCCCGCCTGTCGACCTGATGGCTCAAATCCGTCGCATCCGGCATCGCAATGCTTTTCCTGCTTCCGCCTTCCGGTTACTCCTAGGCATTTCCATATGGGAAAAAGTTTCGTCCATCGCTATTTTCTCGACAAAAAAACGGCATGCTGGCCGCATGCCGCTGACGCGATTGGAATAAGTGGGATCGGAAAAACGTTTACAGCAATTCCATACAAGTCTGAAGGAAGCCTCGCTCGGCGTCCTTCAGAGAAGCGGTTCCCGGCGTCCTCCGCAAGCAGGAGGCTTTACGCCGCCGCTTCCTTCCGGTCGCGGGGGAGCAGGAACGCAAGCGCGCCTGCGACCGGCAGCACGCTGGTCCAGTACATGACGCTCTGCAGGCCGTAGATGTCTCCAAGCTTGCCCAGAACGACGGCGCCGAGCGCGCCCATCCCGAAGGCGAAGCCCGTGATGAGTCCGGATGCCATGCCGACCCGGCCCGGCATCAGCTCCTGCGCGTAGACGACGCTGACCGAGAAGCTGGCCTGGATGATCAGGCCGATCAGCGCGGCGACGGGATACATCCACACGAGCGGCAGATGCGGCAGCAGCAGCGTGAACGGCGCCGCTCCCAGGATGGACAGCAGCATCGTGCGCTTCGCCCCGATCCGGTCCGAGACCATCCCGCCGAAGAAGGTTCCGACGACTCCCGCGATCATGAACAGCAGCAGCGGCACCTGAGCGGCCTGCTTGCTGAGGCCGTAGTCGTGGATCAGGTAGAACTGGTAGAACGTGCCGATCGCCGCGCCGTACCAGGAACGGGCGAACACGAGAAAGATGAGCACGGACAGCGCGAAGGCGACGACATTTTTGCGCTTCCGCGCATCGAAGGACAGCTCGCCTCTGGGCACAGCCGCTTTCTTCACCGGCTTGCCATGCTGCTCCAGCTGCTTGCGGTACCACGGCACCACCTTCAGCAGGATGATGATCGCCGCGACTGCCAGCAGCGTGCCCCAGACGGCGCCGCGCTGGCCGAGCGGGATGAAGATGAAGATCGTCATGAGCGGCGCCAGAGACTGGCCGAAGTTGCCCCCGACCTGGTAGATCGACTGGGCGAAGCCGCGCCTGCCCCCGGCGGCGAAATAAACGACGCGCGAGCCTTCCGGATGGAAGACCGCCGAGCCGAGCCCGACGAATACGATGAAGAAGATAAGCATGCCGAAGCTCGGGGCGAACGCCATGCCGGCCATGCCGATCATGCTCATGAGCATGCCGACCGGCAGCATCCAGGGAGAAGGCTTGCGGTCGGAGACGAGTCCGACGACCGGCTGCATCACCGATGAGGTCATCTGCAGCGTGAACGTCAGCCACCCGATCTGGGTGTAGCTGATGTTCAGCGTATCCTGGAAGATCGGATAGAGGGCGGGAATGACGGATTGCATGGAATCATTGAGCATGTGGACGGCGCTGATGGCGATCAGAATCGCATAGATGGTCCCGGTGCGGGCTGCGCCGATCCGGGCCGATTGCGAAGCGGACATGGACAGGACTTCCTTTCGTCGCTTAGATGGAGGCAAGAATGGAACATTCGGCAGCCCTATGAGGGGAACGTGGGCATGCAGCGCCGTCTGGGCAAGGTCGGCGCGCCGCCGGCGCCCAGAGAGAGGTCAGTCCCTCAGGCGAAGCAGACGCATACCGGGGCCGGAATCCGCAAGGAAGCAGGCGCGGGAGCCAGCTTGCCGCTGTCCGCATCCCTCCGGAAGGAATGGATCGTGCCGCTCTCCTGGTTGGCGGCGAGCAGCCAGCTGCCGTCCGGAGAGATGGCGAAGTTGCGCGGCGTGCGGCCTCCGGTCGGGCAGTGTCCCGCCGCCGTCAGCGTCCCGTCGCCGGCGTTGACCGCGAACACGGCGATGCTGTCATGGCCCCGGTTGGACAGGTACAGGAACCTGCCGTCGGGAGAGAGATGGATATCCGCCGCCCAGCTGGTGCCGTCGAATTCCTCCGGGAGGCCGGAAATCCGCTGCACGATTTCCAGCGCGCCCGTTTCCTTGTCCATCCGAAGCACGTTCACGTACGAATCCAGCTCTCCGGCTACATAGACATAGGGAAGGCCGGCTGGAATCGCCGCATGGCGGGGGCCGGTTCCCGGCTCCAGTCTGGCGGTCCCGGTCTTGAGCAGGGAGCGCCCGTCGGCGGACTGCCGGTACATATAGACCGAGTCGGTGCCCAGATCGCATATGTATACAAAGGGAGTGCCCGGAACCGGTCCGGCGCTGTGGATATGAGGCTTCTCCTGCCGGTCGGCTGCCGGTCCGAGCTCGCCTTCCCCGGATATCAGCGCCGAAGCCGGCTCCGACAGCTGCCCGTCCGCTTCAAGCGGAAAGACGGCCGCATTGCCTCCGCTGTAATTGGAGACGTACAGGCTTTGACGGTCAAGGGACAGGCTGACATGGCAGGGATGCTCACCGTGGGTCAGCTGGTCGCCGAGCACCTCGAGCTCCCCGCTCTGCGGATCGATGGCCAGCGCATGGACGGAGCCGCCGGGCTGCCCTCTCGTCTCGCCGGTTTCGCTGGCGGCGTATAGCATGTTGCCTGCGGGATGGACGGCCAGGAACGAAGCCTGCTCGATTCCGGCGAGCTTCTGGAATACCGACAGCTCTCCCGTGACGCCGTCGAGCCGGCATGCATGGACGGTCGGATCCTGGGCTTCACCGTAAGAGCCTATGTACAGCGTATAAGTGGTGGATGCTTCTGCCATTTTCTCTCCTCTTTTCCGGCCTGGGCCTTTTTGTCAGTGAATATACCTCATTTCCTCCGTTCAGACAATGCCGCCCAGCAGTCGTAAGCGGCGCCAAACCATTCGATTCGTTGTCTTTTCGAGCTCTAGAACGACATCTCGCAGCAGCAGGATACGGATAAGCGCTCTGCAAGGTCCATGATATTCCGACAACTGTCCCCAGTCTCTTACAGCAGCATCCGACTCTTGCTATACTGGGTAATAGATCGTGAAGAGCGCCGGAAGAGGGGATGGGTCCATATGAGGTCGAAACGGATCAAGCGGACAAGCCTGGCTGCCGCAATACTCATCGTCGCCTTGGCCGGAGCCGGCTGGCCCGGGCAGGCGCATGCCGGCATCTGGGACAATCTCAAGGACATCTATGACACGCCGGCCAAGGTGGACGAGCTGCAGAAGCAATATACGGAGTCGATTGCCCGTCTGGAGCAGCAGCAGGACCGGCTGAAGCAGGACTACGAGCTGAAGCAGGCGGAGTTCGAAGCGAGACAGCAGGAGCTGCAGCGGCAGAACGAGGACTTCCGCAAGCAGAACGAAGTCCTGGCGGAGCAGAACCGGCAGCTGGAGGAGAGCATGGCGGCCGCAAGGCAGAAGCAGGCTTCGCTGAAGCACGGCATCGCGGTCGCCGTGCTTGTGGGAGCTTCCGCCCTGCTGGCCTATATCGCGGCCGTACGGGTATGGCGCTACCGCGTCTACCGCGCCCAGCGGCGCGACCAAGGGAAGGCAGCGGGCTTATGATCGTGACCGCCCCGCCGCCACACGGGCATGTGCGGATCGAGCTTGAAGAAGCCGACAAGCTGCAGGTGCTGCACCCGAAGGCCATCATCGCGTTCCGCGGCCCGGCCGGTGCGCGCGAGGACCGATTCATGGATGTCGCCGGCGTCTACCGCAAGCGCAAATGGATCCGCTCCCGGATCCAGGGACCGAGCGAGTTCCTGCTCGGCCTGCCGCCCGGCTGCGGCCTGGAAGCGGTGGCGCTGCCCGAGGACAGCGACCTGCTGTTCGACTTCCGCCATATCGTCTTCTACAGCGACGGCATGGCGATGAAGACGCGCATCCACAAGCTCAAGACCGCTTGGATCACGCGGGAGCTGACCCGGATGCGCTTCACCGGCCCCGGCACGCTCGGCATCCTTACCGCGGGCGGCCTTGCCTCCATGAAGCTGTCCGAGGAGCAGCCGCTCTACGTCGATACCGCCTCGCTCGTCGCTTTCCCGGAGTCGGCGCGGGTCAAGCTCGCCGTCTACGGCAATCCGCTGGCTACCCAGCATATGAACGTGCAGTGGGAGCTGCGGGGCCGCGGCTCCGTGCTGGTGCAGACCGGATCGCTGGATCCGGGGCTTATCGAGCCTCTGCAGCGGGACGGCTTCCTGCGGAGGACGCTGCGGGAGCTGCTGCCGTTCGGAGGCGTCTACATCAAATAAGACCGGAACCATCCGCCCATGGGCAGGATGGTTCCGGTCTTATTCGCATTCTGGATACGTTCCCGATCTCTCCGGACGCGCTACCGCTGCACCCGGACCTCGGACGGCGCCAGCCCCCGATAGCGGCGGAATGTGCGGCTGAAATAGCTGAGGTCGTTGTAGCCCGCCGCCATCGCGATCTCGGCGATCGTCTTCTCCGTATTGCGGAGCAGATCCTCGGACTTGTTGATCCGGATCCGGTTGACGTAGTCGGTCACCGTGCGCCCCGTCAGCTGGCGGAACAGCCGGCTGAAGTGGAAGCGGCTGAGCGAAGCGAGCCCCGCCAGCGAATCCACCGTCAGCTCCTCCGTATAATGCGTCTCGATATGATGGAAGATCGGCCGGAACCGCTCCAGGTTGCGCAGCCGCGCGCGCGACTCCGGCTCGGTCAGCCTGACCTCGACATAACCCCGCAGCAGCAGCGTCAGGAGCCGGTACAGCAGCGATTTCACCGACAGCTCGAAGCCGGGCTGGCGCCAGGCGAACTCGCCCTGCAGCTGCTCCATGCAGTCGTTCAGCTGCCCGTCTCCGCGGATGACGTTGCGGAACAGGATTCGGTTCTGAACGATCGGCGTGATGTATTTGGTTTCGGCCGCGTCCGGAGACAGGCTCTGCAGCAAGCCCAGATCGGCGATGAGGCAGTCGTATTCGATCTCGTCCGACAGCAGGATGCCCATATGGATATCGTTGCTGTTCACCGCGATCAGGTCGCCGGGTCCGGCTTCGTAGGAAGCGTAGTTGCATTCCACGACCGCATGCCCCTCACGGATGTAGAGAAGCTCCATATGATTGTGCCAATGAGCCTCGAACAGAATCCGGCCGCGTCCCGCGAAGCGCGAGGTGCACAGCTTGACCGGGAAGTTCGGGTCGGGCATGCTCATTTCCTCCAGTAGCGACAGTGGGCGTTCCATCGGCCGGTCCTCCTTCTAAGGCTGGTTCCCGCCGGCCGCCGGGGCAGCCGCGAACCGCACAATTGTACTAATAGAGCGCATGATCACCCATGCCGAATGGGGACGGCGCCGCTATACTTTCACTATATAAGGTTACCAAGCCAATGGGGAGTGAAGCAAGCATGAGTATCCGAATCGGCGTCATCGGAACCGGATCCATCTCCGAGTTCCACCTGCAGTCTTATGCGGCCAACAAAAACAGCGAGGTCTACGCCATCTGCGACATGAATCGGGAAAGAGCCCAATCCGTCGCGGACAAATACGGCGCCTCCAAGGTATATGCGGATTACCGCGAGCTGCTCGCGGATCCGGACGTGGACGCGGTCAGCATCTGCACGTGGAACAATACCCACGCGGAGATCAGCATCGCCGCGCTGGACGCCGGCAAGCATGTCCTCGTGGAGAAGCCTCTGTGCCGCACCGTCGAAGAGGCTCATCAGATTCAGGATGCGGTGAAGCGCTCCGGCAAGCAGCTGATGGTCGGCTTCGTCCGCCGCTACGATCCCAACGCCCTGATGCTCCATTCGTTCGTGGAGAACGGCGAGTTCGGCGACCTGTACTTCGCCAAAGCTTCGTATATCCGCCGCATGGGCAATCCCGGCGGCTGGTTCTCCGACAAGTCCCGCTCCGGCGGCGGACCTGTCATCGATATCGGCGTGCATGTCATCGACCTGTGCTGGTATCTGATGGGCCGTCCCAAGGTCAAGTCGGTCAGCGCCAACGAATACAAGCATCTGGGCAACCGCGCCAACATCAAGCATCTGTCCCGTTATCAGGCCGCGGACTACAACGCCGAGCTCAACGATGTCGAGGATATGGCCAACGCGCTCATCCGATTCGAGAACGGCGCCTCCCTGCTCGTCGACGTCAGCTTCTCCCTGCATACGGTCAAGGATGAGGGCATCGTCAAGCTGTTCGGCACGAAGGGCGGCTTCGAGATCGATCCCGAGGTCGTCATGGTCACGGAGAAGAACGACATCATCCTCAATACCTACCCGCAGACGGACAGCAAGGGCATGCAGATAGGCCGCGCCTTCCAGAGCGAGATCGACCATTTCGTCGACTGCGCGGCGAGCGGCAAGGAGCCGATCAGCCCGGTCGAGGACGGCGTCGAGATCATGAAAATACTGAGCGCGATCTATGAGTCGGCCGCCCAAGGACGCGAGGTGACGTTCCCATGAAGCTCGGACTCAGCACCTACAGCCTATACCAGGCGCTCAGAGCGGGAGAGATGACCGTCCTCGACGTCATCGACTTCACTGCGGAGCATGGCGGCGAGCATGTGGAGATCGTTCCTCTCGGCTATGAGCTTACGGGCAACCCCGAGCTCGTCGGCCAGATCGTGGAGCGGGCAGCTCAGCGCGGAATCGCTGTCTCCAACTATGCCATCGGAGCTAACTTCCAGGGCCTGTCGGAGGAGAACTACCGTGCCGAGATCCAGCGGGTCAAGGAGCAGGTCGACATCGCCGCCGCGCTCGGCGCGCGCTTCATGCGGCATGACGTGGCCAGCGACACCGATCTGTCGATCGCCAACTTCAACCGTTCCTTGGATAAGCTCGCTGCGGCCTGCCGCGAAATCGCCGATTACGCCGCAGGCTTCGGCATCACGACAAGCGTGGAGAACCATGGCTACTTCATCCAGCACAGCGACCGCGTCCAGGCGCTCGTCACAGCGGTGGACCGTCCCAACTTCCGCACGACGCTCGATGTGGGCAACTTCATGTGCGCCGACGAGAACTCCGTCGCGGCCGTGAAGGCCAATCTTCCTATCGCCTCCGTCGTCCACTTCAAGGACTTCTACCTGCGTCCCTCCTACCGCAATCCAGGCGAGGGCTGGTTCCGCACGGCCGGCGGCAGCCACCTGCGCGGCGCGGTAATCGGCAACGGCGATATCGACATGCCGGAGGTCGTCCGCATCGTCAAGTCGTCCGGTTACGACGGGTACGTATCCGTCGAGTTCGAGGGCCTCGAGGATTGCCGCCTCGGCGCCAGAGCCGGGCTCGCCAACCTGCGCCGCCTGTGGGAAGAAGCCTGAGCATCTGCAGAAGCAACAGCCTAAGCTGAGGCAACAAGAAAAGCGCCCTTTTCAGGGCGCTTTTTCGTCATCGCAGCGGACTGTCGCCGCACAGCGTCACATCCGGCTTTTCTCGTCTCATGAACGCGCGGCTTGGAGAGAGGCGATCGCATTGAGCAGATGAAGCTGCCGCACCGGCTTGGCGACGGCCGAGCTGAACAGCTGCCGTACCTCATCGGGCAACGGCTTCCCGAGCGGAGCCAGCAGCACGAGAGGCAGCTCAGGCTGATGAGCGCGCAGCCTTCCCGCGAGCTCCGCTGCCGCCATCGATCCCGGCATATCGTCGATCAGAGCCAGGTCGAACCTCTGCCCTGCATGAAGGCAGTCCAGCGCTTCTTCGGCCGTCCGAACGGCCTTGACCGACATGTCCCAGCGCCCGGCCAATCTCGACAGCGACTCCAGCGCTCCTGCATGGTCGTCGACGATGAGCAGGGACTTGCCCCGCAGCATTCCGCTGCCGTAAGAGCTCGAAGGCATGGACTGCTTGGTCAGGTCGAGCGTGAATCCGACCTCGGTGCCTTGGCCCGGCACGCTGCGCGCCTCAAGGCTGCCTCCGAGCAGCTCCACCAGGTTCTTGCTGATGGCCAGCCCAAGCCCCGTGCCCTTGTAATCCCGATTCGGGCGGGATTCATGGACCTGGGCATATTTGCCGAACATCTCCTTGATCCGGGACTCTTCGATGCCGATACCGCTGTCCTTCACCGAGATGGCCACGGACAGGCTGTCCCCGGTTGTTCCCGGAGCCGTCCGCACCGACACGGCAATCTCGCCCCTGTCCGTGAACTTGATCGAGTTGCTGAGCAGATTCGCCAGCATCTGCTTGATCTTGCCTGAATCGCCGTAAAATACCGGCAGATCCGGAGGCAGGTCGATGATCAGCTCCAGCCCTCTGGAGGAGGCTTTGGATGCGTACATATAAACGGTTTCCTCGATGAGCGAGACGAGATCGAACGGCTGCTCCTCCAGGCTCATCTTGCCTGCCTCCAGCTTGCTGTAATCCAGAATGTTGTCCAGCAGCGTCGTCAGCGTGCGGTTGCCGGCTTCGATCAGCTTGAGATAGCCGGCCTGCTCCTCCGACAAGGCCGTGTTCTGGATCAGCTCCGTCATGCCGGCGATCCCGCTCACGGAGTTGCGGATCTCATGGCTCAGCATGGCCAGCAGGTCCGAGCTCCAGCTCAGCTTGCCGCGCGTCAGATCGTTCTCCTGCTTCAGCCATCTGGACAACGATTCGGCGTACTGCTTCTCGCGGAGCAGCGACTCCTGGAGCTTGCTCTGATCCCGGACCTTGCTTTCCATTTCCACGATGTAGGACAAGAATACAGCCATGGCGCTGATAGCCTTGATATCCGCCTCGCTGAAAACATGCCCCGGCTTGTGCAGGCCGCAGACGGTTCCGTAGGACCGGCCGCTCGCCAGCACGATCGGGACGCCGATGAAGGAGCGGTTGCCCATAACGGCCGTAACCTCCATATGTCTGGCGAGGCCATCGTTCATCGTATGGGGAATATACAGAGGCACGGCGTTGTTCTTCACGACAAGGCTGCAGTAGCTTTCCTCGAACGGCAGCCTCGTTCCTTCGCTGACGAGCACCTCGCCGCGGTTGAACGCCTTGATGATTTCGTTGACCTTGCCGTCGTTGGTGGCGATGAAAATGGAATCCAGCATGAGAAGCCGGCTGAGCACATCGATGATATAAGCCGACGCTTCTTCTATATTGGCAAAGAATTTCTGGGGAATGGTCATGGTTCACCCGATTTCTGTTTAGCTTGCATCTCTATTCTACAGGAAGGCTCGAGCGCTGAACAGGCGTTCGCCATTTAATGAAGCCGAAACAATGTCCGTTCCTTGCCCGACTGCGTTTCGAATCCCATCCTTCCCAAAACCTTCGCCCTATGCTATGATATGAAAGCGTTATCAAACGCCACTTTCTTACCAAGCAAGGGGGATAACGGAATGATTAACGTGCCATCAAACGACCGCAACGTGTACGAGGACTTTGATGTAGAGACGGACATTCTGTATTACAGGCTCGGCTCCTTCGGACTTGTAAGCTTCCACGGCAGCAACTACAACATAAAAAAGAAAATGTCTGCCGACCAGATCAACCGGTTGTGCCGGAACGGATTGTTCTATCCGGTCGCTTCGGGATGTTACGTGAATACAGCCAAGATCAGCGGAATCGAAGAGGGCGCCGTCTACTTCGGCAGCACCGGCCCCGAAGCGAAGCGCGTGTCCCTCTCCCGCTGGAAGGCCTACCAGCTGCGCAGCCATCTGTCGCAGGCGCGCAGCAACCCTGCCCAGTAATCGGCCGCTGCCTTGGCCGGCCGGCCAAGGAAAAAGCCTCTGCTTCCGCAGAGGCTTTTTTTCATGGAACCGCCAGCTAGTCCTCGTCGCGCTTCACGCCGAGAATCTTGTATTCCGGCTCGGGGCCATACAGCTTGGATCGGACCATGAACCACTGGAACAGATGAGTGACGAATACCTTGAGCACCGCATAGCCCGGCACGGCGAGAATGATCCCTAGGAAGCCGAACAGCTTGCCGGAGGTGAGGATGACGAAGATGATCGTAATCGGGTGGATGCTCAGCGTCTTGCCCATGACCTGCGGCGAGATGAACTTGCCTTCGATCAGCTGCACGCAGGTCCATACGACGACCATCTTCAGCAGCATGATCGGAGAGGTGAACGCGGCTACGACGAGCGCCGGCGTGATGGCGATGGCAGGACCGATATAGGGAACGACGGCCGTGCAAGCCGCTACGATGGCGAGCACAAGCGCGTAATCCAGTCCGATGATCAAATACCCGATGAACAGCAGCGCTCCGATGCATAGGCTCACGATGATCTGGCCGCGGATGTAGGAGCTGATCTGATGGTTGGACTCCGTCAGGACGCGGCGTGTCTCTCCCCGCATCGTCGTCGGCAGCATGGCCGTGAAGAAGATCGGCAGCTTCTTGCCGTCCTTGAGCATGTAGAACAGGATGAACGGCAGCGTGACGAGCGCCAGGACGAATTCCGTCACCGTGCCGAGGAAGCCGCCGATGTTGTTCAGCGTGCTCTGGAGGATTTTGCCGGCTCTGCTCGACAGCTCCTGTGCGATCTTTTGCGGATCGTAATTGAGGTTCGTCTGGAGCTGGGTCACGAGGTCGCTGCCGAGATAATAAGTCGTCTTGTCTTGGACATACTTCGTATAGATGGGGATATTGTCCACGAGACTCGTCAATTGCTCCCGGATGATCGGAACGACGATCGTGATGAGCAGCGCCAGCAGGCCGATGATGATGACGTACAGCGCCGCGATGACCCAGCCGCGCTTCATGCCCTGCTTCTCCATCCAATCCACGAGCGGATTGAGGAGGTAATAAGCGACGCCCGCCAGCAGCATCGGCAGCAGCACCGTCTTTGCCAGCACGAGCAGCGGAACAAAGATGAACGTAATATGCGCGAACACAAGAATGTTGATCCCGACAAGCAGCAGGACCAGCAGGAACAGCACGAATTTGTTGTTGATGAAGAACTTCTTGAACCGGTCCAGTCTGGCTTCCGACTGGCGGTCTTCCTGCGTCAGGTCCACTTAAAGTCCCTCCCGAGAGTCAGCCAATTATTGCCTTCCTCCAAATGATAATCTTCCCCGCCTCCAACTGCAAATACTAAGGCGGCCCCACCAACGTTCATACGCAGCAAGAGCCGTTTGGATTCCGCTTTCTTCCCTTTACGTTCTTTTCTTTTCAGTCTATAATGAGGATATAGCGGTTTTGAAATGAAGTTTCAAGGAATGAAACCCTAACTGCGTCGCGATCAAGCGCCGTTTTTTGCCGCGTCTCATTCCGGGAACCCAGCTGCGGCACATTCTGTTCCCGCAGCCGTACTTTTCGTTTCCTAATTGCAAATTGCCTGAGGGGAGCAAAGCTAGATGCCATTGCAAAATCAATACTCGGTCCGTTCTACGCTTGAAGTCGGCGGTAAGTCCTACACTTACTACAGCCTTCAAGGTCTGGAAGAGAAAGGACACGGAGCCATCTCCAAGCTTCCGGTCTCCATTAAGGTCCTGCTCGAAGGCGCCGTGCGCCAGTTCGACGGACGCGGCATTACTGCCGACCACGTGAAACAGCTCATGAGCTGGGCTGAGAAGCGCGAAGACAAGGAAATTCCGTTCATTCCGTCCCGAATCGTCCTGCAGGATCTCACCGGCGTGCCGGTTGTCGTCGATCTTGCGGCTATGCGCGAGACGGTCAAGAAAGCCGGCGGAGATCCGAAGAAGATCAACCCGCTCGTGCCGGTCGACCTCGTCATCGACCACTCCGTCATGGTTGACGCCTTCGGCTCGCCTGACGCTCTGGAAATCAACCAGAAAATCGAGTTCGAGCGCAACGCCGAGCGCTACAAGTTCTTCCGCTGGGCCCAAACCGCGTTCGACAACTTCCGCGCGGTACCGCCGGATACGGGCATCGTCCACCAGGTCAACCTGGAGTACCTTGCATCCGTAGCCACTACGAAGGTGATTGACGGCGAAACGGTCGTCTTCCCGGACTCCCTCGTCGGTACAGACTCCCATACGACGATGATCAACGGCCTCGGCATCGTGGGCTGGGGCGTCGGCGGCATCGAGGCGGAAGCCGGCATGCTCGGCCAGCCGCTCTACTTCGTCGCTCCTGAGGTCATCGGCTTCAAGCTGACCGGCATGCTGGCAGAGGGCGCTACGGCGACCGACCTTGCCCTGACGGTTACCGAGATCCTCCGCAAGCGCGGCGTTGTCGGCAAGTTCGTCGAGTTCTTCGGCGACGGCCTCTCCAACATCAGCCTGCCTGACCGCGCGACGGTGGCCAACATGGCTCCGGAATACGGCGCCACGGTCGGCTTCTTCCCGGTCGATGCCATCACGCTGAACTTCCTGCGCCAGACTGGCCGCACGGAGGAGCAGATCGAGCTGGTCGAGGCTTACTACAAGGCTCAAGGCATGTTCCGCACGGACGACACGCCGGATCCGACGTTCACCGACGTCATCGAGCTCGACCTGTCCACGATCGTTCCTTCCCTGGCCGGTCCGAAGCGTCCTCAGGACCGCATCGAGCTGACCGCCATGAAGGAAGCCTGGAGCAACACGGTCCGCACGCCGGTCGACAAAGGCGGCTACGGCCTGTCCGACGCCAAGATCGAAGAAATCGTCGAAGTGAAGCACAACAACGGCAAAGTGAGCCGAATGGGCACAGGCGCCGTCGTTCTGGCCGCCATCACGAGCTGCACGAACACGTCCAACCCGAGCGTCATGCTTGGCGCCGGCCTCGTAGCCAAAAAAGCCGTTGAAAAAGGCCTCGTGAAGCCGGAATACGTGAAGAGCTCCCTCACTCCGGGATCCCTTGTCGTAACCGACTACCTCACCAAGTCCGGCCTGCTTCCTTACCTCGAGAAGCTCGGCTTCTACGTGGCTGGCTACGGCTGCGCGACATGCATCGGCAACTCCGGCCCGCTGCCGGACGAGATCAGCCAAGCGATCGCCGACAACGACATGACGGTCGCTGCCGTCCTGTCCGGCAACCGGAACTTCGAAGGCCGCATCCATGCCCAGATCAAAGCCAACTACCTGGCGTCTCCGCCGCTCGTAGTCGCTTACGCTCTGGCCGGCACGGTCGACATCGACTTCGCGAACGATCCGATCGGCCACGACCAGCAGGGCGAGCCGGTCTACCTGCGCGACATCTGGCCTTCCTCCGAGGAGATCGCGAACGCGGCAAGCTCCGCGATCACGCCACAGATGTTCCGCGACAAGTACGACAATGTCTACACGCACAACGAGCGCTGGAACCAGATTCCGGTACCGCAGGGCGAGCTGTACGAGTGGGATGAGAACTCCACGTACATCGCCAACCCGCCGTTCTTCGACAGTCTGGCGGACGGCATCCGCGATGTCGAGGACATCAAGCACGCCAAGACGCTCCTGCTGCTGGGCGATTCCGTCACGACGGACCATATCTCCCCTGCAGGCAGCATCCGCGCCGACTACCCGGGCGGCAAGTACCTCATCGAGCACGGCGTCGAGAAGAAGGACTTCAACTCCTACGGCTCCCGCCGCGGCCATCACGAGGTCATGGTTCGCGGTACGTTCGCCAACATCCGTATCCGCAACCAGGTCGCTCCAGGCACCGAGGGAAGCTACACCACTTACCTGCCTACGGATGAAGTGACGTCCGTCTACGAAGGCTCGATGAAATATCAAGCCGACAAGACGAACCTCATCGTCATCGGCGGCAAAGAGTACGGCACCGGCAGCTCCCGCGACTGGGCAGCCAAAGGCACGTTCCTGCTCGGCGTCAAAGCCGTCATCACCGAGAGCTTCGAGCGGATCCACCGGGCGAACCTGGTCGGCATGGGCGTTCTGCCGCTCTGCTTCCAGGACGGCCAAGGCTGGAAAACGCTCGGCATCACGGGACGCGAGACCTTCGACATCGAGGGCCTGAGCAACGATGTGAAGCCTGGCGACAAAGTGACCGTCGTCGCTACGCGCGAAGACGGCAGCACCTTCCAATTCCAGGTCACCGTCCGTCTGGACTCCCTGGTCGAGGTCGACTACTACCGCAACGGCGGCATCCTGCAGACCGTTCTGCGCCAGATGCTGAGCGAGCAGAAGTAATTTAGAATGACAGCACAAGTTTGAAGCAAAAAACAGGAGGAAACCGAGCCACGCTCAGTTTCCTCCTGTTTTTTTGCTGCCATGACACCGAATCTAGGCTTGTTTGTTCAAGCCTCAGGTACAGTCTGGGATGCCCGGTTTTGTATAATTTGTCCAGTTCTTTTTTTATTTATTTTATATTCCTTTGTAATCAAATTTGCGCAGCAGCTCGTAGAAGGATTTCTCCAACTCGTCAAGCCGCTCCCTGATCAACGCATTCAGTTATTCATCTGACGAATCCATGCCGACTGCCGCATTCGTAATGAGACAGCCCTTTGGCGACTCGCTGTTCAAGGCGGAATCGATGTGTATCTCGAAGTAATCCCGAATTCCCGATTTTGCGGATGTCGCATTGGCGAGGATGTCCCGTTTGGCTTGCTTCCACTTCTTGTACCAGTTGATCGCCTCGATATAAAGCGTTTGTTTGTCCCCGAACGTTTCGTACAGACTTGATCTGCTAAGATCCATGGCTTCCAGCAAATCGGGAATGCTTGCCGCTTCGTAGCCCTTTTTCCAAAAACGAGCATCGCTTTATGAAGCACCGCTTCTTTATCAAACTCTTTGTTGCGTCCCATGGTTCTCCCTCCGTTTCCGTAGGTATCTATTTCCGGAACGATAAGTCCAGTATTTCTTGCTGATATGACAAGGCAAACGAAAACAGGAGCAAACCGAGCCCACGCTCAGTTTCCTCCTGTATTTTTTGAAAAAAGAACATAATGATGATTGATCCGTACGCGCAGCGATACCTTTTCAGCACCCTTCCCCTCGGGAAGATTCTTTTAAACCGAGCTTCATTTCCCCGTCTTGAAGGCCGCATCATGCGCCTTGGCGAAGTCGTCCGGGGTGATCTCGTCTCCGAACAACGCCTGGATCTGGTTCAGGTGAACCTCGGCGGCGGCGCCCGCCATCTGCACGTCGGCGAACAGCGTAATGCTCGTCGCCTTGTTCACTTCCTTGAGCAGGTCGACGTAGAGCTGCGGCAGCTCGATCTTGGACGTGTCCACCTTGGTGGCCGGGATGACGCCGGCGCCGTTGACCGACTCCTCGCCCCACCGCTTCACGAAATACTTCACGAATTTCTTCGCTTCTTCCCGGACCGGAGAGTTCTCGGCGACGAACAGGCCGACGCCCGGACCGCCTACCCAGCCGTCGATATTGCCTTTGCCGCCCGCTATCGCCGGGAATTTGAAAAAGCCCATGCTGTCGCGGAAGTCCTGCGGAATATTGGCGCTCGTCGTGTAGTTCGGGAGCTCCCAGGTGCCCATCAAGTACATGGCCGCCTCGCTGTTCATATATTCCGCTTTCACTTCGTCGTTCGACAGGCCGTTGAAGCCTTTGTTGAAGGCGTTCATGGCCACCAGATCCTGCACGCGCCTGGCCGCCTCGACGAGGCCGGGCTCGGTGAAGGAGGCGGCGCCCTTGATCGCGCTCGCCAGCTTCTCCGTACCGGCGATGCGGTCCGCCAGGTACATGTACCAGAGAGAGCCCGTCCAGCGGTCCTTGTTGCCCAGCGCGATCGGCACGACGCCATGGTCCGCGAGCGTCTTCACGATGCCCAGGAACTCGTCGTAGGTGGCGGGAGGCTGCAGGCCGTATTTCTCAAAGATGCGCTTGTTGTAATAAACGGGAGCGATATTGAACTCCAGCGGCAGCGCGTAGGTTTTGCCGCCTACCATATAGGCTTCCGTCGTGCCCGGAATGAACGAGTCCTGGAGCTCGCCGTGCAGCAGGTCGTCGAGCGGCGTGAACAGCTCGCCCCGGACGAAATCCTGCAGATAGCCGGCCGCCCAGGTGAGGCCGACATCCGGCAGCTCGTTGACGGCGGAAAGCACTCTGATCTTGGCCTTGTACCGCTCATTGTCCAGCACTTCCTGCTTGATCGTGACGCCGGGATTCTCCGCCTGATACTCGGCGATGATCTTGTTCACGATCTGGTGCTGGCCCGATGCGCCCGCCTCCGGCCACAGATGCATCATATTGATCGTCACCTGCTCGCCGGCTTCCCCGCCCGTCACGGCGGGATCGCCCCCCGAGCTTTTTACGCATCCGGACATCATGAGAGCCAGGGCGGCAGCGACAACCGCGACCGCCCGGATTTTTTTGCCCACGTTCATCGCCTCCACCAACCCGCCCGCAGGATGAGCTCCGGACGGAATGAGCGCCTTACTCCTTCACTCCGCCAAGCGCTACGCCTGCGATAATATATCTTGACAGCAGGAAGTATATCACAAACAGCGGCAGCACGGTCAGAGACAGTCCCATGTAGATCGAGCCGAACTCCGTCTTGTATATATCCCCCTTGAGCAGGCTGACCATGATCGGCAAGGTGTACTTGCTCTTGTCCGTAAGGAGGATGAGCGGCATGAACAGGTTGTTCCAGCTCGCCACGAAAGCGAAGATCGCCTGAGTCGCGATCGCCGGGACCATGATCGGCAGGACGATGCGGTTGAAGGTGTAGAACTCGCCCGCGCCGTCGATCCGCGATGCCTCCACCATCTCGATGGACAGCGTCGCAAGCAGATACTGCCGCATGAAGAACACGATCGCCGGCGCTGCGATGGACGGCAGGATGAGCGGCAGGAAGTTGTTCGTCCAGTGCAGCTGGTACATCATCTTGTAGAAGCCGATCGCGCTCGCCTGGGCCGGAATCATCATGACGAGCATGATGAAGGTGAAGAACGCCTGGCGCATCCTCCAGTTGTAGGCGACCAGCGCGTAAGCGGTCAGGGACGAGAAGTAGACCGCGCAGATGGTGGAGAAGCCCGAGATGATCAGCGAGTTGAAGAAGCCTTTGAGCGGATCGAAGCTCTTGCTGAGCAGCACGTCCAGATTTGTCTTCATGTGGACCGAAGGCAGCAGGGATAGGCCGCTCTGGATTTCCGCCGTGGAGCGGGTGGCGTTGACGAACATGATCCAGAAGGGCAGGATGCTCAGCAGCGACAGGATGATGCAGACGACATAGACGATTGTTTTGTTGATGCGTAGGGAGACTCCCGCGCTTTTTTGAAGGTTGGCCACGTCTTACATCCCCCTTGCCGCCGCTTTAGCAGCCTTATTCCGATTTTTAGCCGCTTTTTTGGCTTTCGCCGCTTCGCGGTCGCGCATGAGGTAGAACAGCAGGGCCGACAGCACGGCAGCAATGATGAACATGATCATGCTGGCCGCTGCGGCGCGGTTGTACATGTAGCTGCCCTTGAACGCCTGCCCGTAGATGAACACGGAGGTCGTAAGCGTCGCGTCGTCCGGCCCGCCGTACAGGAACAGCTGCGGAATATCGAACAGCTGCAGGCCGCCGATCATCGACGTGATCAGCGTATAGAGCATGATCGTCCGCAGGCTCGGCAGCGTCACGCGGAAGAAGATCTGCCATCCATTGGCGCCGTCGATGGAAGCCGCCTCGAACAGCGCGGGGTTGATGCCCATGACGCCTGCGATGAGGATGATCATCGTGTTGCCGTACCACATCCAGAACTGGATGAACGCGACGATTCCCTGCGCCGTCGTCTTGTCCTGCAGGTAATTGACAGGAGAATCGATCCAGCCGAGCGACTCCAGCAGGCTGTTGATCGGTCCCATCGGATACGAGAACAGCGAGTTGAACAGGACGGCGATCGTGCTCGCCGTAATGATGTTCGGCATGTAGAGCAGCACTTTGAAAATGCCCTGCCCCCGCACCTTTGTGCGCTGGCTTGTGAACCAGGCGGTGAGCAGCAGCGCGAGCAGCATCTGGGGAATGAAGTTCAGGATCCAGATCAGGGCTGTGTTGGACAGCGACTTGCGGAAGGAGACGTTGTCGAAGAGAAGATACCTGAAGTTCTCGAACGGCTGGTCCAGGAAGTGGACCGGCTTCGGGATGACTCCCTTCATATCCGTAAACCCGATGACCGCGGTATACAGAACGGGATAGAACGAGAATACCAGGAACGCAAGCAGGAATGGCAGGCTGAACAGATAGCCGAATTTTGAATAGCTGACGCCCTTGCGGCGCATGGCTCTCACCCCATATCAATCAAATTCAGATAAGGGGCGGGATAACCCGCCCCTTAGGCGCTATTGCTCGCTTTCGATTCCGAGCTGATCCTGGACCTTCTGCTTGAAGTCCTTGATCGTCTGCTCCCGGCTCTTCTTGCCTTCGGAATATTCGCGCACCTGATCGCGCCAGATGAGATTGATCGATTCGTCGTATTGGGTAAGGTTCTTGCCTGTCGCATTGGCGTTCGCCGGAACGAAGACGTCGAACATGTTCTGTCCGCCCAGCAGGTCGACCTTGCCGTCCGATTTGGACATGACGACGGAGGAGGCTACGCTGTCCTTCGTGCCCTGCTCGCCTGCCTTCATCGTGCCGTTCGCCCAGTAGTACTGGAGGCCCGTCTCGGAGGAATCAAGCGTGACCCACTTGACGAAGTCCGCCACGGCCGCTTTTTTGGCGTCGTCCTTGGCCGCTTCCTTGTTCGCGAGCAGCCAGGTGCCGCCCCAGAAGAAGCCTGTCGTCGGCTCCGTTACGGCCCAGTCGCCGCTGGTGTCCTTCACCTGGCCGTTCATGACGTAGTTGATGAGCCATGCGGGGCCGAAGAAGCCGAAGATCGGCTGCTTGCCGGTGCCGGACATGTCCGCGTACCAGCCCTCGGTCCAGTCCTTCGTGTCGTTGGAATAACCGTTGTCCTTCAGCTGCTTGGAGAAGTCGAGGAACTGCTCGCGCTTCGGATCGATATGCAGCTTGCCGTCTACGAGCCAGCCCTTGTCGGAGCTGTTCTCGATGGGATGCCAGATGTCGCCGTCGCCGGAGACGATGCCGTAGCCTTTGGCCTTCAGCTTCGCGGCCGCATCGAAGAATTTATCCCAGCCGGGACCGATCTCGCTCTTGATCGCGGCGGGATCGTCCGTGCCGAATACGTCCTTCGCGAGCGAGCGGCGATAGATGAACGCCCCTCCTGTCGCTTGATATGCGAGCGCCTTGAGCTGGCCTTCCTTGCTGCCGATGTCCACGGAATATTGGGCGATGCCGGCATCCTTCACCAGCTGGTCGTCAAGGCCCAGATCGGCATAGTTGGCCGCGTAGTCGGAGGCGTCGCCCTGCGTGTACTTGAGGACGAAGGCCGACTCGGCCGCATAGATGTCCGGAGCGTCCTTGCCGCCGCCGGCGAGCGCCTGGTCGAGGGCCGGCTGGTAAGCTCCGTCCGTCGTCGCGATGACCGTCGTCTTGAAGTCGACGTTCGCGTCGGGGTGGGTTTCAAGGTATTTTTTCGTCATGTTCGGAATTTCGTCCGTGAAGCTCCACAGATTGATCGTGACCTTCTCCGCAGGCTTGCCCGCCGCAGAGCCCGTATTGGAGTTTGTGCCGGAGTTGCTTGCACCTGCATTGTCGGCGGGCGAATTCGAGTTGCCGCCGCATGCAGCGAGAACAGATGACAACAGAACGATTGCCGTCGTGGTCGATAAAACGCGCTTCATGTGTGTTTCCTCCCCTTTTTGTGACGCACTGTTCTTGTAACCGCATACATAATTATAAAATTTGCCATGTAAGCGCAACAGTAACAGCGATTGGGAGAAATTCCACTTTTATCGGATCGATGAATCGGCGTCCAGCACCTGGCTCCGGTACTGTCTCGGACTCGTCCCCTCGTTGTCCTTGAACACCTTGATGAAATATTTGGCCGTGCCGTAGCCGACCTTCTCGGCGATCTCCGAGATCGGCATGCGGGTCGCCACGAGCAGCTCCTTGGCCCGCTGCAGCCTTAGCCGAGTGAGATAATCGCTGAAGGTGACGCCGGTCTGCTCCTTGAACAGCACGCTGAAATAGCTCGCATTTAGATGCGTCAGCTCGGCCACCTGCTTCATGCTGATCGGCTCCTCCAGATGGGCGTCGATAAAGCTGATGGCATCCTTGATCGGCGTGCCGTAACGCGCTTCGCCGCGGCCGACCTCAAGCAGCTTGGCGTCCACGAGCTTCTCCATCGCATCGATGCGGTCCCGGCCGTCGTCGAGCGCGAACGCTCTCTGCACCGTTTCCGCCAGAATATCCTTGTCCAGCGGCTTGAGAATGTAGTCGAAGGCCCCGAGCTGCAGCGCCTTCCGCGCATAGTCGAACTCGGCATAGCCGGAAACGACAATGATGACGGGCAGAGGGCCGCGCCCCGCCAGCGTCTCCAGCATCTGCAGCCCGTCCACCTCCGGCATCCGCACATCCGTGATGATGATATGGGCTGTATTCGCTTTCAGCCATTCCAGCGCCTCGACTCCGCTCGCAGCCGTCTCGATCCGGTGCCGCCCCGCCGACCAGGCGGTGAGCGTCTTCTGGATGCCCAGCCGCGTGCGGGGCTCATCGTCCACAATCAACAACGTTTTCATACCCGTTCGTCTCCTCCCGAAGGAATCGTGATCTCGAAGCTTACCGTCGTGCCCGAGCCTGCCCTGCTCTCGATATGCAGCCCGCCTCCGCGCTCCGCAGAGCCCGGATAATGGAGCTTGAGCCGCCTTTGGACGTTGGACATGGCCACTCCCGCCCCTTTCTTGGAATCCTGGGGAGCGACGGCATCCAGGCTCTGCATGAGCCGGATGACCGTCTCGCCGTCCATCCCGATTCCGTCGTCGATGACGGCCACGGTCGCGAGGCCGGGCTCGGGAGAATGAATCCGGACCTTGACGGATCCCGGGACGATGCGGCTCTCCACCCCGTGCAAAATCGCGTTCTCCACGAGCGGCTGGAGGATGAGCTTGGGAATCGGCACCTGAAGCAGCTCCTCCTCGACGTCGATGTCCCAGCTCAGCCGGTCGATGAGGCGCATTTTCATGATTTGCAGATAGCGCTGCGTATGCTCCACCTCGTCCCGGACGGTCACCCACTCATCGTCGGCCGCCGAGCTGCCGATGACATAGCGGAACAGTCCCGACATCGCGAGAATCGTCCGCGCCAGCTCGCTTTCCTCTTTTTCCTCCAGCGACCAATAAAACGCTTCCAGCGTATTGAACAGGAAATGCGGATTGATCTGCGCCTGCAGCGCCTTGAGCTCGGTGCGGCTCTGGGTGAGCTCCTTCTCGTAGACGACCTGGATCAGCTCGTTCATATGATCGACCATCCGGTTGTACGTATGGTTCAGCTCGTTGATCTCCATCGTCCGCAAGCGGTTGTCGCTGGCCGGTATCGGCTTGAGTCCCCCGAATCGGGCGCTGCGCATCGTTCTCATTAGCTGCTGGATAGGCCGCGTGATCATCGTCGACAGCAGCAGCGTCAGCAGCAGGAAGGCAAATGCGGCGATTCCGATCGACACATAGATCGCCATGCGCAGCACCGAGATTCCCTCCGTCGCCGCCTCGACCGGCAGGAGCAGCACGAGCTTCCAGCCCGTGACGCCGGAATGCTGGCGGACGGCGAGCATCCTCTCCTCGCCGACCGTCACGGTGCTGCCCGTCTGGGCGATGACCGCCGACGCCGTCCCGTCATCCATATCCGACAGGATCGGATTGCCCTCGGCGTCGCTCAGCAGCATGGACTCCCTTCCTTTGGAGGGATCTCCTCTGCCCTCCGATTGATCCATCTTGAAGTAGTCCCGGTTGACGTGGACGACCACGTAGCCGCCGGGCGAGTAGGCATGGTCGAGCAGGTTGATGCGGCGGACCGCGAGCACCGTGTCCGGCGACCGCGGATCGATCCCGATCCAGGCGAGGCGTCCCTTCTTCCCGTCCGCTGCGGCCAGCGCATCCCCGGAGATGCGGTTCAGGCTCGTATCGTCGAGCGGGAACAGCCGTTTGTTGCCAATGGTGTAAAGCTCGAGCGAGCTGATGCCGGAGGAATAGGCCATGTAATTGTTCGCGATCTGCAGCAGCGACTGGCGCTCGTTGAAATTGGAGAGGATTCCCTGCACCTCCTGGGAGAGCAGCTTCTGCACGTAGGAATCCGCAGCGACCTGGGTCGTGAGCGAGTCGATTCCCTTCAGCAGCGCATCCAGCCGCCCGTTGGCCTGAATGGCGGTCTGCTGGATATGCTTTTCCGCGCTTTGCTTGAGGAGCACGGACACCTCGCCGTATATAAACGCTCCTGCAAAGGTCAGCACGAGAATCATCGTCAGCGTAAAGCTGATGAAGATCTGATTTCTCAGCGTGTTGGTTTCCCGCAGCTGGCCCAGCAGCCGATTGGCCCACCCTGTCACTGGCAACAGTCCTCGCTTCCGTACATGCTAGAATGCTAGGATCAACGTAATGGATTCGGTTAAGCGTGTCAAATGGTTGTCGATCCCCCGAAAACCAATTTTAACGGTATTTTTCACAAGCATCTGAGACTGCCGGGGACGGGGAAGGGTCTGCTAAAATAAGGAGAGGACTTGATTCTATGCATCGGGGATGACTGAAAATGAAAACGGTTAAATACAAGGAACCTATCGCAACCCACATCTATACCGCCGATCCGTCGGCGCATGTATTCGAGGGCAGGCTGTACATCTATCCGTCTCATGATCTGGACCATGAGCAGGTGTCGAACGACAACGGCGACCAGTATGACATGGAGGACTACCACGTCCTGTCGATGGAGGATGAGGGCTCCCCCTGCATCGATCACGGCGAGGCTCTTCATCTGCGGGACATTCCTTGGGCCAAGCAGCAGCTGTGGGCTCCGGACGCAGCCTGCAAAAACGGCATCTATTACCTGTTCTTCCCGGCTAGGGACCATGATCATGTGTTCCGCATCGGCGTCGCGACCGGCACCTCGCCGGCCGGCCCGTTCGAGCCGCAGCCGAGCTATATTCCCGGCAGCTTCAGCATCGATCCGGCCGTGTTCGTCGAAGGCGGCGAGGCCTACATGTACTTTGGAGGCCTGTGGGGCGGCCAGCTCGAGAAATGGCAGACCGGCGAATTCCTCGCCGACGCCGAAGGCCCGGCGCCGGACGCCCCGGCGCTAGGCCCGCGGGTGGCCCGGCTCAGCGCCGACATGCTGTCGTTCCAGGAGCCGCCGAGCGAGATTTCCATCGTCGATGGGGAAGGCCGGCCGATTCTCGCCGGCGACGAGGACCGGCGGTACTTTGAAGGTCCGTGGGTGCACACATACAACGGAAAGTATTACCTCTCCTATTCGACCGGCACGACGCACAAGCTCGTCTATGCCGTAGGCGACAGTCCTTGCGGACCGTTCACCTTCCAAGGCACGATCCTCACCCCGGTCATCGGCTGGACGACGCATCACTCCATCGTCGAATTCCAGGGCAAATGGTACCTGTTCTATCACGACAGCTCCCTGTCCGGCGGCGCCGACAACAAGCGCTGCGTGAAGTTCGCCGAGCTGAAGTACAAGGAGGACGGAACGATCGAGACGATCGATCCGTACGAGTAAAGGCGGCGTGCCTGCCTTCGCCGAAGCTTCCTCGGGCAGGCTCATGAACCGACAGAAAGGCACCCGTCCGGGTGCCTTTCCTCGTTTATGCTCCTTTAACGGCCGACGCCTCTGGCTCATTCTTGTTCTCCCCGATAGGAGCTGCCGTTCATCGGCCGGCAGATTTCAAGGCATGGACGTTCAAGGAGCTATCCGCTCACTCCGCCGCGGCCGCGGAGGCATCTCTCCTTTTTTTCATGAACAGGTTGATCCGCTCGGAGAACAGCATCAGTCCGGCGGCCATGACGAGAAGATACAGCGGCAGGAATCCGCTGGCCGACCATGCGGCGATGAAGCCGAACAGCGGCGGCAGGAGCGTGCTTCCCGTATAAGCGGCCGCCATCTGGAAGCCCATGACCGATTGGGACGAACCTTTGCCGAAGCGCACCGGCGTCTCATGCAGCATGCAGGGGAATATAGGCGCGAGCCCGAGTCCCACGACGACGAACCCGATCAGCGAGAATACGGTCGGCAAAGGCAGGAGCATGAGGACGATTCCCGTCACGGCCAGCAGCTGCCCGCCGCGGATCATGGCGCGGTTGCTCAGCTTGAAGGTGACGAATCCGGCCAGGAACCTGCCTGCGGTAATGCCCCCGTAGTAGAAGGAGATCCACTTGGCGGCATCCGTCGCGGACACGCCTTTCGATTCCGACAAATAGGTGCTGCCCCACAGGCCGAGCGTGGCTTCCACGCCGGAATAGAACAAGAACGAGAGCAGGGCCAGCTTGACGCCCTTGATTTTGAAGGGCATGACGCCTCCTGCCCGGTCATGCCCTCCCGTTTCCTCGGAACCGCCCGCTTGGTCCGCCCGACTTAATCGCGCGACCTTGGCCCATAGCGGCAGCGTCAGCAGCAGGACGAGAACGAGCCCGAACTGGATCAGCGAGACGTTGAGATAGCCGTTCCTCCACGACCGCTCCAAGATGGAATGGGCCATGATGACTGGCCCCAGCGTAGCTCCGACTCCCCAGAAGCAGTGCAGCCAGCTCATATGCCGGGCTTTGTAATGCTCCGCGACATAGCTGTTCAGCCCGGCGTCGACGCAGCCGGCTCCCAGCCCGAGCGGAACGGCAAAAACGAACAGCCATGCCGTCGCCGGAGCATAGGAAAAGCCGAGCAGGGCCGCCGCCGTGATGAGGCAGCTGAACAAGGTCACCTTGCCGGTGCCGAAGCGCTTCAGCAGGAAACCGGTGGCCAGGCTGGATACGATTGTGCCGGCGGTGACCGTCATGAAGATCAGCCCGGCCATGGAGACCGGCGCTCCGATATCGCGGTGGAGGGCCGGCCATGCCGCTCCGAGCATCGAATCGGGCAAGCCCAGACTGATGAAGGCCAAATAGATGATGATCAAAAAGAAAGCTGCCATCGTTTCACCCTTCCGTTCTTGTTGAGGATAAATCCTGAGAAATCATCGCTTCAAGGGAAAGGGTCTTCAGTCCGTCCAGATAATCGGAAGGCCAGTGGCTGTGGACAAGCTCGGGCAGATGCTCCGAGGGAACATAGCTGCGGCTCCTCTGCCCGATCCGCTCCAGCAGCGCCTCGTCGGCTTCGGAGTCGCAAAACACGATCCGCTTCGGGTTGAGGATGACCGTGAATGCCGCGACCAGCCGGGCGACCGCGTCGATATGGACCTCATCCAGCGTCCTCCCGTCCAGAAATCCGCGCTCCTGCAGCGCCTGCCCGAAATTCCGCCGCCCGTCCATCGGGACAAAGGAAATTTCTCCGGAGAAAGACGTGTTCCCGCGCAGAATCGTTCCATTCGCCATAATGCCGGCTCCCGGTCCGTTGTTGCCGAAGTACAGGTACACGAGCGAGGCCGATTCCGCTTCGTCCGCCTTGGCGGCAAAGCCAAGCGCCGCGGCGTTCATGTCGTTTTCGACCTGGACCGGAATCTGCAGCCTCTCCTCGAAATAGGATCCCAGCTCCAGTCCCTCGTAGTGCCCGTAACCCGGAATGAAGCCGATCCTTCCATCCTTCACCGAACCCGGAACGCCGATCGCCAGAGAGCGGATTCGGGGATGTTTGTCCATCAGCTCCTCCACCAGCAGCCGCAGCGCTCCGATGCCCTCGATGAGCACGGTTGGAGCGGCTCCCTCCTCCTTGATCGCTCCCATGCAATCGAAGACGGAGTAGCGGGTTTCATCCTTCTCGAGATAGACCGCCAGCCCGAGCATGAAGTCGGGATTGTACGCATACCTGCTTGCCCGCCGGCCGCCGCTTGACTCGTCGAGGCCTACCGAACGCAGCTCCCCTTCCTTCTCCATGAGCGACACGAACTTGCTGATGGTGGGAAAGCTGAGGGAAAGGCTTCGGCTCAGCTCGGCCTTGGTCGCGTGGCCCTTGGAAATCAGGCCGGATCGTATCGCTGCCGCAATGGTTCGGCGGATTTCATTGGGATCTGTCCGAGGCTCGCTCATCTGATCAATCGCATCTCCCTTAACTTATTAAACGCGTTTATTAAGTCGGTATGATCCTACCAGAGAATGAGCCTTTGGGCAATTCTTTTTCTTGCAATTGCCGATAGAGGCTTCCGTTCACTGGGGACAGCCGCATGGCTGCCCCCTTTGCTCATCTGATCCCAACGAGACCGTCTGCCGCTGAAGGCAGCTCCATGACCTCGAAATCGGTCGTTCCCGCCTTGAAATTCCCCACGATCCGAAAACCGAGACGTTCGTATACCTTTTTTGCCCGGAGATTGAATGATGCCACCGTAAGCCGCAGCAGAGAAGGGCTGCCGATCCGAATCGCTTCCGCGACGACATACGAGACGAAGCGTGTCCCTTCGCCTCTCCCGGCATGCTCCGGATCCATGCCCAGACCGATGTCGACAGCTCCGCTTTCTTCTCTGTAACAACCAAGCTCTCTCCCAGCGGGCACTTGAGCCCACGAACCGAGGCAATAGAACCCGAAAAGCGCGCCCCCTTTTAAAATGGCCGTATAGCGCATCAGCTCTTCGATCGTTTCGTCGTCTTCGCCCATATCGTAAAAGTCGTACGGAGGGGCGTAGCTCCATCCCGCGATTTCTCTGGCATGGGACACGGTCATCAGCGAGCTGCTCAGCTCGTTTTCCCCACCGGCTCCTTGTCCGGCCATTCGTTCCGGCATTGCGACGGCCTCCTTCTCTCTTTCCCGATTCGGTCCAGATTCAACATTCTGCACCTGCTTCTTCCTATAACGAAATCCATAGATCGCCATAGCGATGGATCATCCCTTCGCCTCCGACATCCAGTCCGGCCTCGAAGGAGGAGCTGCGATAGAGGTAACGGCACTCCTCCAGACAGGAGTAGGACTGCCTGAGCGGCTCTGCCGCGAGCGAAGGAAAGCGGACCCATGCCGCGGCCATCTCCGCCTCCTGCCCCTTGCGCAGTCCGAGCCTGCGGATCGGCAGCGTGTTCGTCGCGGGCGTCAGCTCGATATCGACGTCCAGGCAGCCTTGCAGCTCGGGCGCCTCCCGGCCGTCCATCAGCCAGTTTCCCCGGCCGTCCGCTTCCAGATGGAGGCTGGCCTCTTCGTCGCCATAAGCCAAATCGACCGACGCTTTCCGCGTAAGCCAATCCATGCAGGTGATGATCTGGTAGGTGCAGCTGACGGGCTCGGAGCCGAGCCTTCCGACGATGCTGCCTGCCAGCAGGTGGCTTTCTTGGCCGCGGAAGAGGCGGCAGTGCTCGAGAAACGGCTCGTCCAGCCGTTTCCACAGCCGGGATTGGAGCAGCAGATGCGGATTGGATTTCATCGTCATGGGGATTGTCCTCCTGAGCTAGAGAATGAACGGGATTGGATTCGGGCATTGATGAGGTAAATACGTTTACGACCCATGCAGGCAATCGCCGTTACTGGAAGGAGAATGAATGACATGCCGACGTCAAAAGAACCGGGAAGCATGCTTCCCGAGCAAGCCGTCAACGCCATCGAGCAAATCTCCGGCACTCATCCCGGCTGCAGGCGCGCTCATGCCAAGGGCATCTGCTGCGAGGCCGTATTCCGTCCCAGCGGAGCCGTCTCGGAGTGGACCGCGGCTCCCCATCTGCAGCAGGAGGAGACGCGCGCCATCGTCCGCTTCTCCAACACGAATCCCGATCCCGACAACCGCGACCTGCTCTCTCCCGCCAAGGGACTTGCAGTCCAGTTCCTTCTGCCGGACGGAGCGAGACCGGTCATCGTCGCCGCCACGACTCCTGTCTTCTTCGCCCGGACGCCCGAATCCTTCCTGGAGATGATGCAGGCTTTCCGGGAGGCGAAGCGCGGCGGGATCTCCGTCAAGGAGATTTTCACCGATCTGATCGGCCGGTTCCCCCATGCGAAGAGCGCCCTTGCCTCCATCTCCGCGCTGAAGCCGCCGGCCAGCTTCGCCAGCCGCCCGTATTATTCCATCCATGCGTTTTATTTTGTCGATGGGGCGGGCAAGCGGCGTCCGGTCAAGTATGAATGGATTCCCGATGCGGGAGAAGATCATCTTCCGCTTGTGAAGGCGCCTTTCGCCGGGCATGATTACCTGGAGAAGGAATTGGCCGAGCGGCTGGAATCATCGCCTGTCGGCTTTACGCTGCGCATCGTCCGGGGAGAGGAATGGGATCCCGTCGACGATCCGACTACGGAATGGCCGAGGGACCGGGAAACGGTCGACGCCGGCCAGCTTATCGTGACCCGCATCGTCGAGGAACCGGAAGGGCTGCTCATGGATCCGACCGTGACCGGGAATGGCATCGAGGTCAGCGAGGATCCGATTTTGCGCTTCCGCAAGGACGCTTACGCGGTCAGCTTCGAGCGGCGCTCGCAGGGAATCTGACGATCCTGGTTTGGAAGCCGGGGATGGCAAAAAAGCACCGGCCTCCGGCCGGTGCTTTAGTTCGTCTGCGGTCAGCTTTTCATCCGCGGGTCCAGCACATCGCGCAGGCCGTCCCCGATCAGGTTGAAGCCGAGCACGGTCAGCATGATCGACAAGCCCGGGAAAATGACCGTCCACGGCGCGTTCTGGATGAACTGCCGGGAATCGGACAGCATCTTGCCCCATTCCGGCTCCGGCGGCTGCGCGCCCATGCCGAGAAATCCGAGCGCCGCCGCCTCGATGATCGCCGTCGCGATGCCGAGCGTGCCTTGCACGATGATCGGGCCGAGGCAGTTGGGAAGGATATGCTGCCACAGAATGCGGGAATTCTTCATGCCGATCGCCCGCGCGGCCATGATGTATTCCTCCTCGCGCAGGCTGAGCACCTTGGCGCGGACGAGCCGGCCGAACACCGGCACGTTCACGATGGCGATCGCGAGCAGCGCATTTTGCAGCGAAGGCCCGAGCGCGGCTACGATGGCGATCGCCAGCAGGATGCCGGGGAACGCGAGCAGAATGTCGAAGATGCGGGAGATGAGCGCATCGAGCCAGCGGCCGTAATAGCCGGCGACGATGCCGAGCATCGTGCCGGCGATGATCGAGCCTACGACGGAGCTGATGCCCACCCAGAGGGAGATCCGGGTTCCGTAGATGATCCGGGACAAGATGTCGCGGCCCAGATCGTCGGTGCCGAACCAATGCTCTCCGCCCGGTTTGTGGAGCCGGTTGACCAGCTCTTGCTCCTTATAGTCGTAGGGAGCGATGAACGGCGCCAGCACGGCAATCAGCACGAAGAAGACGATGATGCCGAGACCGGCCATGGCCAGCTTGTTTTTGCGGAAGCTGCGCCAGCCGTCCCTCCAGGAGGAGGAAACCTCGGTCTTGGCCGGGGGCGGCGGCGCAAGCTTGACTGCCGGTTGTGACATGGGCTTTCCTCCTACTTGAAGTTGATTCTCGGATCAACCGCCGCGTACAGCAGGTCGACCAGAAGATTGATGAGCACGAAGATGAAAGCGATGATCAGGATGCCGGACTGTATGACCGGATAATCCCGGGAGGCGATCGCGTCGAAGATATACCGGCCGACGCCAGGCCAGGCGAAGATCGTCTCGGTCAGGACCGCTCCCCCGAGCAGCAGGCCGAACTGCAGGCCGATGACCGTCAGCACCGGGATGAAGGCGTTGCGCAGGGCATGCTTGTAGATGATGAACATCTGCGACAAGCCCTTGGCCTTGGCCGTGCGGATATAGTCCGACCGCAGCACCTCCAGCATGCTGGAGCGCGTCATCCGGGCAATGATCGCCATCGGAATCGTGCCGAGCGCGATTCCCGGCAGGATGAGATGCTTCACGACCGTCCAGAACTGATCCGCCCTGCCCGAGAGCAGCGAGTCGATCAGATACAGGTTGGTCACCGACTCCACCGGGTCGCGCGCGTTCACCCGGCCGATGGACGGAAGCCACTTCAGCTCCAGCGCGAACAGCCACTGCTCCATGAGGCCGAGCCAGAAGATCGGCATCGACACCCCGATGAGGGCGATCAGCATGCTGAGATAGTCGAACCAGGAGTTCTGCTTCCAGGCGCTGAGAATGCCGGCGTTCACCCCGAAGAACACGGCGAAGGCCATTGCGACCAGCGTCAGCTCCAGGGTAGCCGCCAGATAAGGCGTGATTTCTGCCGATATCGGCTCGCGGGTGCGGATCGACGTGCCCAGATCGCCGGAGGCGAGCTTTTTCAAATAATCCCCGTACTGCACGAGAAGAGGCTGGTCAAGCTTGAGCTCCTTGCGCAGGGCTTCCTTGGATTCGTTGCTCGCCTTCTCGCCGAGAATGACTTCCGCGGGATCGCCGGGAATCGCGTGGATGATGGAAAAGACGATGATCGTCATTCCCAGCAGAACCGGAATCAACATGAGCAGACGTCGAATCGTGTAGTTCAGCATCAATGTCTCCCCTTAATCCATTAGGCGTATCAATAGAAGAGACGGCAGGCCAGCCTGCCGTCCGCTTGATCCAGCACTCGAAGCGACGAGTCGACGGTTACTTGAAGTAGACCTCGGTGTACGGCTCGGAGCCTGTCGGCGAAGGCGTGTAGCCCGCCAGCTTGGCCGCTCCGGCCAGCAGCGGCGTCGAGTGGACGAGCGGGATCCACGGAGCATCCTGCTTGATCAGCACCTGCGCCTGCTTGTACAGCTCCTCGCGCTTGGCGTTGTCGGTCTCCGACTGGCCTTCGCTCAGAAGCTTGTTGACTTCATCATTGGAGTAGAAGCTGTAGTTGTTGCTTCCGATCGCATCCTTGTGCAGCAGCGTGAAGAGGAAGTTGTCCGGGTCGCCGTTGTCGCCCGTCCAGCCGAGCATGAACAGATCGTCCTTCTCGCCTTTTTTGGCGTCGTCGAGGTACGTGGCCCATTCCGGCGATTCGATCTTCGTTTTCACGCCGATTTTGGCGAAGTCGGCTTGGATGGCCTCGGCCACTTTTTTGCCGTCCGGCATGTACGGGCGCGCCACCGGCATCGCATAGAACGTCATCTCTTCAGGCAGTCCGTTCGGATAACCCGCCTCGGCCAGCAGCTGCTTCGCCTTGTCCAAGTCGTACGGATAGTCCTGCACGTCCTTGTTGTAGCCCAGCGTGGAAGGCGGCATCGGGTTGACCGCCGGCTCGGCCAGTCCGCCGTAGAACGCCTGGATGATGGCTTCCTTGTTGACGGCGTAGTTCAGGGCGACGCGGACCTTCGGGTCGTCGAACGGCTTCTTCTTGACGTTGAAGCCGACATAGCCGACATTGAAGGATGCGCGCACGATCTTCTGGAGGTCGGCGTTGCCTTCGAGCGTCTTGAGATCATCCGGGTTGACGCCTTCCATCAGGTCGATCTCGCCGTTCTGCAGCGCCGTGAAGCGGGCCGAGTTGTCCGGAATGACCTTGAA
The DNA here is from genome assembly GCF_002243345.2 of Paenibacillus sp. RUD330. NCBI lineage: Bacteria > Bacillati > Bacillota > Bacilli > Caryophanales > Paenibacillaceae > Paenibacillus > Paenibacillus sp. RUD330. The sequence goes on along the minus strand of NZ_CP022655.2, from coordinate 1,230,294 downwards.
GACGACTTTGTTCAGCTTAGGCAGCCCTTGCTGCCAGTACGTCGGGTTCTTCTCCACGGTGATGGAGTCGTTGCGCTTCCATTCCTTGAAGACGAAAGGACCCGTGCCGACCGGCTCCGATTTGAATTTGTCCTTCTTTTCCTTGATCGCCGCCGGCGACGCTATGCCGAACGGAGGCATCGCGATGTTCTGCAGGAAAGGAGCCTGCGGCTTGTTCAGGACGAATTTGACCGTGCCCGGGTCGACAGCGGTGACTTCCTTGATGACTCGGGAACCGTCCGGACCGAACATGGAGTCATAGTAGTCGAAGGAGTCGCCTTCGAACTTGAACTCGCTCTTCGGATCGCTCCAGCGGTTGAAGTTGAACACGACCGCGTCGGCGTTGAAGTCGGTACCGTCCGAGAACTTGATGCCTTGCTTCAGCTTGAACGTGTACGTCAGGCCGTCCGGGGTGACCTCATAGCTTTCAGCCAGCTTGGGCTGAATCTCGGTCGTACCCGGCTTGTAGTCGAGCAGGCCTTCGAAAATCTGCTGCGTAACCTTGAGGGATTCGCCATCGGTTACGATGGACGCGTCGAGAGCGGCGGAATCGCCGCCGCGGGCGGTGATCAGCGTATCCTGCGTGGTGGCGGAGGAATCCGCCGGAGTTCCGCTCGGAGCGGGGCTGCCGGTGCTCGATGCGGTATTGCTGCCGCTGCTGCCGTTGTTGCCGTTGTTGCCGCTGCAGCCTGCCAGGGCGAGGACGGACGCCAGGACGAGCGCCGCTCCGGGTTTATACCATTTGTTCAACTAATTCTCCTCCTCTTGATCTCTCTTTTTCGGAATCCCTATGGCTTTTTGAATCTATGATTGAAATCCGTTACGGCTCCATGGAGACGTACAGATGACAAGCTGTCCTATGGCCTTCCGACGTCTGCTGAAGCGCCGGCCGCTGCTGCCTGCATATGTCCATGACGTGCGGACAGCGGGTGTTGAAGACGCAGCCCTGCGGGACATTGGCCGGACTCGGGACCTCGCCCTGCAGGATGATCCTCTCGCTGGCCGCATTGGGATCCGGCTTCGGCACGGCGGACAGCAGCGCCTGCGTATAGGGATGCTTGGGATCCCGGTAAAGGGAATGCTTGTCCGCCAGCTCCACGATCCTCCCCAGATACATGACCGCGACCCGGTCGCAAAAATGCTTCACCACGCTGAGATCGTGAGCGATGAACACATAGGTCAGACCGAACTCTTCCTTGAGATCCTGCATCAGGTTGAGGATTTGAGACTGGATCGACACATCCAGCGCCGATACCGGCTCATCCGCGACGATCAGCTTCGGCTGCAGCATGAGCGCCCGCGCGATCGCGATCCGCTGCCGCTGTCCGCCGGAGAACTGATGAGGGAACCGGTCCAGCTGCCAGGAGCTGAGGCCTACCGTCTCCATCACCCGCTCCACCTTGCTGCGGCGCTCCTCGGCGTTCCCGATGCCGTGCACGATCAGCGGCTCCTCGAGAATCTTGCGGACCTTGTGGCGCGGATTGAGAGAGGCGAACGGATCCTGGAAAATCATCCCCATGTCCCTGCGGATCTCTCTCATGCGGCTGTCGGAAAACTCCGTCACGTTGTGGCCGTCGAACATGACCTCGCCGCCGGTCGGCTCGATGAGCCTCAGTAGCGAGCGGCCCGTCGTCGACTTGCCGCAGCCGCTTTCGCCGACGATGCCGAACGATTCGCCTTTCTTCACCTGAAAGCTGACGTCGTCGACCGCTTTGACCTGCCCGACCTCGCGCTGGAACAGCCCTTTGCGGATCGGGAAATACATCTTGAGGGAGCGGACCTCCAGCAGGCAGTCCTCATGTAATTGGTTCGGGCTCAATTCGCCACCTCCTCGATCGCATTCAGCCAACAGCGGGAGCGGTGGCCCGGGCTTGTCGTCGACACGAGCTCCGGAAGGTGACGCAGGCACTTGTCCATCACATGCTCGCAGCGCGCCGCGAAACGGCAGCCTTCCTTGACCGTGCCCGGCTTCGGCACGTTGTCGGGGATCGAATAGAGCCGCTTCACGTCCTCCTCGATCTTCGGAATGGAACGGATCAGCCCCTGCGTGTAGGGATGCCGCGGCTTCTCGAATATCTCGCGCACCGTTCCTTCCTCTACGACCTTGCCGGCGTACATGACGACGACCCGGTGGCATACTTCGGCGACGACGCCCAGATCATGCGTGATCATCATGATCGCCGTCCCGGTCTCTTCATTGAGCTTTTTCATGAGATCCAGAATCTGCGCCTGGATCGTCACGTCCAGCGCCGTCGTCGGCTCGTCGGCGATCAGCAGCTCCGGCTCGCAGCAGAGGGCGATCGCGATCATGACCCGCTGCCGCATGCCGCCGGACAGCTGATGCGGGTAGCCCCTTAGAATCGTCTCCGCCCTGGCGATGCCGACCTTCTTCAGCATTTCCAGCGCTTGCGAGTACGCTTCCTTGCGGCTCATGCTGCGGTGGACCCTCAGCGTCTCGACGATCTGATCCCCGATCGTAAGCAGCGGGTTCAGGGATGTCATCGGCTCCTGGAAGATCATCGAGATCTCGTCGCCGCGGATCTGCTTCATCCGCTTCTCCTTGGCCTGGACGAGGTCCTCGCCCTTGAACAGGATCGATCCTCCGGCGTATTTGCCGGGCGGCTGCGGAATCAGCCGCATGACCGACAGGGAGGTGACGCTTTTGCCGCAGCCCGACTCTCCGACCACGCCTACGATCTCGCCTTTGTGTATGAGCAGATCCATGCCGTCGACCGCGGGAATCTCGCCCTGGTCCGTTACGAAATGAGTGCGCAAATCCCTTATCTCCAGCAGCGTCGAACCCATGCGCCCGGTCTCCTTTTCATTCTATTTCTCGCTTTAATGCATTAATGTATTATTATTCAAAAGCAAATACCCACTATTTTCCTGAAGACTGCCGAATGCTTGATTTAATATCCATCGAAAATAAACACCGATTGTTCTGGCAATTCCAATAATTAGATGCAAACTTAGTTAACACAGATTGTAATACAGAGATGTGCGGTTCGTAAATACGAATTAAAAATAAATTTTCTCACATAAAAATTTAAATGGAAACGTTGCCAAAAAGGAGACGCCGCCACAAGGCAGCACCTCCTTCCATTTACAGGTTATTGGTGGCACTTTATCTAACTTCATTTCCAGGAGGGAAAGAATTTGTTTTCCAGAAAATTGGGAGTCTGGAGAAATGGATACATATTCAATCCTCATGCATGTGGAAGAAAATTTTTCTTTTCATCGATTTTTTCATGCCCGCCGAACTCTACCGGGATGAATAGGGCTGAGCCCTAATTCAATATTCGCCCGCTTAGCCAAATCGCGGCAGCGAGCACCAGGACCGGTGAAGCCAGCGCAGCCGCCAGCTTGCCCGGACTTGCCTGCCAATTGTGCAGATGCAGGTCCATTCCGGCCAACAGCGCTCCGGCGAGGCATCCCAGCAGCCCCTGCATCCATGCCGCGCCGCCGGAGGCTGGCAGCAGCAGCATGCCGAGCCCTGCGCCGCATGCCATATGGAGAAGAAGATACGGCTTCTTTTTTCCCGGCAGCCATGTCCTGCACAACCACTCCAGAAAGAAGGAGACCGGCGTGCCGCATACAGCCAGGACCGTCCCTCCATACAGAAGGAACAGGAAGACCCATCCCGCCAGCTCGAATCCCCCCGCCGCCTCTACTCCGTATACCGGAACGAGCAGGCTGAGCGATGCTGCAAGCAGCGTGGCCGCATAAGCGGATAGAAGCTTGCGGAAAACCGCGCCGATTACGGCATTCATCCCGCCTGCTCCTTGCTTTTAAAAGCCGCCATGCTCCAGCCCCCATTGGACGCGAATCGCGTCCAGCGTCCCCATGATCTCCACGCTTTCCTTCAAGGGCATGATATCGCTGGCTGTCCGGCAGCGGCGGATGCAATCCATCGCTTCAATCGCCTGGTAGGCATGTCCGGAAAAACCGCGGTTGTCCTCGGCGATCAGAGGCTCCTGTCCGTCGATATGGAGCTCCGCCCGGCGGGTCCACAGAAATCCCGGAATATGGATGCGGCCCTTCGTGCCGTAAATCCAGGCATCGTTGTTCATGCCCAGACGGATAGACGCATGCAGGGAAGCGGCCGCTCCTCCCTCGTAATCGAACAGGAGCGAGAACCTCTCGTCTACGCCCGTTTCTCCGATATCGACCGTGCTTTGAATCCGCGAAGGCTGCGCTCCGAAAACGAGGGAAGCGAAGGAAACCGGGTATATGCCGGCATCCAGCAGAGCGCCTCCGCCAAGCTGCTTGTTCAGCAGCCTGCCTTCCGGGTTCCAGCCCGCGTCGAATCCGAATTCAGCCTTGAGCAGCTTGATCTCGCCGATTGCGCCGTCGGCCAGCCACTTCCGGACGGCGGCAATCGGAGGCAGGAAGCGGGTCCACATGGCCTCCATGACGAAAAGCCCTTTGCCAGCAGCGGCTGCCTCGATCTCCTGCGCCTCGTCCGCGTTCATCGTGAACGGCTTCTCGCACAGCACATGCTTGCCGCCCGCCAGGCATTCCAGCACATTTTCCTTGTGTACGGGATGGATCGTGCCGATGTAGACGATGTCGACTTCCGGATCGGCGGCAAGACCGGCTGCGCCGCCATGCGTGCGGGGGATGCCGTGTTTCTCCGCAAAAGACTTCGTCTTCTCCGGATCGCGGCCCGCCACCGCCGTTACGACGGCACCGGGAGCATGCGCCAAATCCCTTGCGAAGCCTCCCGACATGCCGCCCGGTCCCATGATGCCCCAACGAATCGTGCTTGCTGCTCCTTCGCTCACTCGGCTTCATCCTCTCTGTTATCCAGCTCTTCATACGGTTTGTTCGACATGGGCACCTATTGTCCTCCACGACAGGCCAAATGAAGCCGCAGCGCCGCGGCATGCGCTGGACGGCTTCCGAGCACGCCGAAACCGCAAAAAAACCGGCATCCGCAGCAGCGGATACCGGTTCGCTCAGTTTTTTTCATCGGCGATCCGGAAGAGAGCGCCTACGCCCTTGTCGCCGAAACGCCCGCCCTTGACGGTCAAGGAATAGCTTCCGGGCTGGGGATTGTTGAGAACGATGACGTTCTCTCCTTGGCTCAGGGCGATTCCGGCGCCGAGGCTGCCCGCATCGAGCGTAAGTCCGCTGCCCGCGTCGGCCTTCACGACCACGATCGCCTTGATCATGGCCCCCCGCTTGAAATCCACCCTCTGCGGGGTGATTCCTGCCGCGCTGACGACGATCTGCGCTTCCTGCAGATCGTTGTCCGAATCGTAGCTGGCCGCAGCGGCCGCCTGCCTGCCGTATTGGCCGACGGGAATGGCGCTGCCCAGCACAAGCAGCAGGACGCAGGACAAGGCGGCAATACAACACCAGACAGCAGCCGCGCTCCTTTGCGAAGCCGGTTTTGCCGCCTGCGGCGAACGCCTATTCGCTTGCGGCTCCGGCTTGCGGCTCTCGCCGAACCGCAGCAGGCCGAACATCAGCACGATGAAGGCCACATCGATGACATACATCGCCTTGCCCGTCGAATAAGCGGTCATGCCTGCAGCGATGCCGATGCACGAGCCTGCGACGGAAGCGCCGGCCCAAGCCAGCGCCTCGGCTCCTCCAGAGCGGCGCTTCATCAGAGCCGCGCCTGCGGCCGCGAACAAGGCTGCGGCGGCGAGCGGCACTCCCAGGCCGTAGCCGACTGCCTGTACGGCTGCCGCTCCCATAGCCGCCCCTGCGGTCAAAGCGAGTCCGGAAACGGCAAGCCGGCGGAACGGCGTCCCTTCGGCCGACGAAGCCAGAATTCCGTACAGGGACACGAATACGATAAGAGCCAAGCTTCCCCACTCCAGCAGCATGACGCCACCTCCTGTTCTGATCCTCTATAGCTTGGCGGCAAAGCCCGAGTCCGGGTACACATAGGGAACCGCGGAGGGCTTCGCTTCCTTCGCTTCCGTCACGACGATCTGGATGACCTGCTGACCCTGGTATTCCGTGCGGGCTACCGTTCCGGTCACGCTGACCCAGCTGTTGTCCTTGAATTGGGAAGCGGAGTCGTTGACGGCAATAATCCCGTAAGGCATCATATCCGCCGCGCAGTGGATCATCGCCATCCTTCCGACGATGAACTGGGAATCCGTCAATCCCTCCTGACGGTATACGAAGCCGGTCATTGTGATCGTCTTGCCCTCGAAGCGGTCCGGGAACATATTGAGCGCATTGAGCGATTCGATGAACCAGGTGTCGCCCATCGCGATCTCAGGCTTGGCGTACAGCCATTCCGCCAGCTTGGCGTAATCCTTGTTGTAGAGATCGGTATGGAAGCCGGCCGCGCCAGCCGCGCTTTGGCCTGGCGCCTGAACGTCCCTGCCGCCCGATGCCGGGGCATGGGCCAGATTGATGCCTTTGGAATCGGCCAGCGATCCCGCCAGTGAAGTGTTCGGAAGCGCAAAACCGAGCAGCAGCGGCAGCAGGAACAGGCCGTACAGCATCGCTTGCCTCGCGCTTCCGGCTGGCGCGGCATGGCTGTGCCCGGCATGGCCATGGCTGTGGTCATGGCTGTGCCCGGCATGGCCATGGCTGTGGTCATGGCTGTGGTCATGCGGACCCGGATGCCCGCAAGCGCAGGCAAGATGCCTCGACCTTCCCGGAGCCACGCACAGGTACAGCTGCAGCATCCCCCCCGCCGCAAGCCCGTAAGCCGACAGCCTGGCGTACATTCTCAGGGACGGGGATACGTACAACAGCATCTCGCCCGTCCAGTCCAGCCGCAGCAGGAACGCGCCGAATCCGAGCAGGATCAGCCCCTTTATCCACTGGTCAGCTTTCATTCCATCCCATTTCAACCGCATGGCGGCGTTCCTCCTTAGTGTAGCAGCGTCATATCCAGAACGAGTGCGGCGGCGAAGACAAGAACGGCGGCGAACGCGCACAGTCCGAGCACGAAGCGGGTCCGGAAGACGGCAAGCATCATGAGCATGACCTTGAGGTTCATCATCGGTCCGAACACCATGAACGCGATCAGCGATCCGCCGGTGAAGGAGGCCGAGAACGACTGGGCGATGAAGGCATCCGACGTGGAACAGAGAGAGAGCAGGAAACCGAGCGCCATCATGGAGACGCTGCCGGCCGCGCTCCCACCGCCCAGCGAGGCCAGGTCGGATTGAGCCACGAACGTCATGAGCAGAGCGACGAGAAACGAACCGAACACGATATATCTGCCCATGTCGAAAAACTCGCTGACGGCATGTCCTGCCGCTTCAAAGCCTCTGTTGCGGCCGGGAACCGGCGTCAGCACCCGGAAGGGGGACGGCGGAGCGGCCGCTTCCGACTGGCTTGCGGAATGGAGGCCGGCCGCCATCGGCAAGCTTGCCGATGGCGGGCTTGCCGCCTGGGACAAGCTTGCCGCCGGCTGCCGGGAAGCGCGCCCGCGATTTTTGTCCGCAGGCTTGACCCCTGCCGCTGCTCCCGTCGGGGAGGCCGCCACTGCGTCCTCGCCGCGAAGAGCCTGCCCGCTGACGAAGCGATGGACCGCGAGCCCTGCCGCGATGGCGACCGCGAAAGCGAGGCCCATGCGGATCCAGGCGATCTCCGGATGGCTACGGAATGCGGCGAGCGTCGACCAGAGGACGATCGGATTGAGGATCGGTCCCGCCAGAATGAATGCCGTCGCCGCATGAAGCGGCATGCCCTTGCGGATCAGCCTGCGGATAGCCGGCACCATCCCGCATTCGCAGATCGGCACGATGATGCCGAGCAGGCTTGCCGCAAGCACGGCGAGCAGCGGGTTTTTCGGGATGGCTCTCCGGATGATCCGGTCGGGCACGAACACCTGCAGCAGGGCGGAGACGACGACGCCGATCAGGATGAAGGGCAGCGCCTCGATGAGAAGGCTGAGGAACATCGTCTTGAACAGCTGGAGCTTGCCGTCCGTGCCGCTGCCCCCTTCCTCTCCGGCGAAAAGGTAGAGCAGCGTAACAGCCCCGAGCAGAAACAGCGCCAGTAGCGAGGCATTGGACTTGGGCTTGGCAGCTTCATTGGCTGCGGCAGACGGCTGCATGGCGTTTCCTCCTTGTGGGCTTATAGGGACAGCACGCGCTCGGCAAGCCAAATGCCTCCGAACAGCAATGCGGCGGCCGAACCCGCCAGCATGACCTTGCGGTCATGCCTGGAGCGGCGAAGCAGCAGCAGGAGCGGCAGCAGCACGGCGACGATGGCCAGCTGCACGGCTTCGATGCCGAGATTGAAGCTGACGAGGTTGACCGCGAGCTGGTTGGACGGAATGTTCATGCCTTTGAGAATATCGGCAAAGCCCATCCCGTGCACAAGTCCGAAGAAGAACGTCAGGACCCATCTGCGGCTGACTTTTTTGCGGATGATATTTTCGACCGCCACATAGCAGATGCTGAGCGCGATCAAAGGCTCCACGATCCAGCCGGGAACATCGATCCAGCCGAGCACCGTCAAGGTGAGCGTCAGGCTGTGGGCAACGGTGAAGGCGGTGATCGTAGCCGCATACTGCTTGAACGACTGCCTGGCGATGAGCAGCGAGAACAGGAACAGCAGATGGTCGTAGCCGCCGAGGATATGATGGACGCCAAGACTGAAGAAGGACTTCCACCCGGAGAAAGGAGAGGCTCCGCCGTCAGAGATCTTGTCCGCTGTCCCTTGGGACTCCGACCCGGCTTGGCCGCCGTCCGCCTGCGGCGCGGATCCGTCGTCTGCGGACGGATGGTCGGGAAGGGAGGCGTAATCCGCTTCCGTCAGAAGAAGAGTCCATGAGCGGTCGCTGCCGGACAGCGCGGAGGTGCTCGTCTGCTTGCCGTACTTAATTGTTGCGAGGTTGACGTAGTTGGACTTGGCATCGTTCAAATACAGCTGATCGTCGAGGGAGGCCGGCTGTCCCGAGACGGGAGCCGGGTAGGAGGCGCGGTAGACCGCTTGGGTTCCGCTTCCTTTCCTGTCCAGGGTTATGGCGGCGGGAGCAGCCGGCTTCTGCGCTTCTCCGGCTATTTTCAGCGTGATTTTGCTCTCGAGCACTTCCCCGAGCCGGGCCTTGACGCTCTCGAATTCGGGTTCATCCAGCATGCCGTTCTTGTCTTCGTCCCCGCCCGCCAATTCCATGACGGACAGCTCGTCGATGGCGTAGGTGAACGCAATCTCCGTCTTGCTCAGCTCCAAGGTCGTGTAGCTGGCGCTGTACGCATGGGCGGATACGCCGCGGACGGATGCCAGGCTGACCAGCAGCAGGCCGATCAGGGCAAGTGAAAGGCGGCGCCGCCGATGGGCTCTCTTCATGTCGGTTCAACTCCCGGATTCATGGTGTGAATGCAAGAAATGCGATGCTCTTCAGGGAAGAGCATCGCAGATCAAAAGCAATCGCTACTTCAACATCAGGTTGTAGAGAAGCTGTGCGGCTTCCGCACGCGTCGAGATTCCCTTCGGCACAAATTGTCCCGAGGCTCTTCCTTGGATCAGGCCGAGCGATGCCGCCTGCTTGACCGGCAAGGCCGCCCATGGCGCAACCTTAGCCATATCGGTGAATCCAGCACCGGCTTGCGGAGACGGATTCGCAGCCGCTCCATGGAGGAGCTCGTAGGCCTTGAGCAGCATCGAGACCATCTCCTCCCGGGTAATGAGGCCGTTCGGATCGAATACAGCCGGGCTTCGCCCGGAAATGATGCCTGCGGCATAGGCTTTTCCAACCGCATCGGCATACCAGGCGGAGCTCGAAACATCCTTGAACGCCGTCTCCTTCGCCGCTTCGAGCTTGAGGGCGTTCACGAGCAGCGAAGCGAACTCCGCACGCGTGATGGAACGTTTCGGCTCGAAGGCCGAGCTGCTCGTTCCTTTGACGATTCCCTTGGCCGCAAGCTCGGAAATCAAGTCATGCGCCCAATAGGACGGGGCCACGTCAGCGAACGATTTCTTCACTTCAAGCACGGCATATTTGCTGAAATGCTTGATTTGAGCGGTGATTTCACCGTTCTCCGTCTTGCCGCCGACGTACTCCAGCTTGCCGTCGTCCGCTACATAGTAGATTCCGTACAGCTTGCTTCCATCGGTGGCGGCAAGCTTGAAGCGCAGCGTGACCGGCACGCTGAAGCTCGACAATACGGCCGCTTCGCCGCCCGCCGTCCAAACCGAGAGGGTGAACTCATACATGTCGCTCAGAGCCTTGACGTCGGCGGCGGAGCTTGCCCCGGCTTTTGCCGCAAGGGCTGCTGCTTCCGCGCCGCTGAGCTTGTTCATTTTCAAGGAAAGGTAAGCCGTCTGGCTGTCCGACACCTTGATCTTGCTTTCAAGCTGCTTGAGCAGCTCGATCGGAATCACGAGCTCGAATGCCTGTCCGGCTCCTTCAATCGTAAGGCCGTTCGCCTTCAGCTTGGAGGATGCATCCGCTGGAAGCCTGATCTCGGTCGTATCCGGATCGACCTGTACGACAGTCGTGCCGGATGCCAGCTGTTCAGGCTTGACAACGATGATGCCGTCAGGCACAGGGCTTGCCGTCGGCGCAGGCGTTGCCGATGGCGTCGCTGACGGTTTCGGCGTTGGCGTTGGTGCCGGTGTTGGTGTCGCTCCCGGTGTCGGCGTCGGTTTTGCCGTCGGTGCCGGCGTCTCTGTTGTCGGAGGCTCCGTCGTTGGCGGCTCCGTCGTCGGAGGCTCCGTCGTTGGCGGCTCCGTCGTTGGAGGCTCCGTCGTCGGCGGCTCCGTCGTTGGCGGCTCCGTCGTCGGCGGCTCCGTCGTCGGCGGCTCCGTCGTTGGCGGCTCCGTCGTCGCCGCATTGACCTTGACCATAGCCGTAGCTGTAAAACCGCCATCGTAAGTCGTAGCCGTTACTGTCGCTTCACCGGCTTTGCGGGCTAGAACGATGCCGTCGTTCACTTCCGCGACCTGATTGTCGCTGGATGTCCATGACACTCCCTGATCCGATGCATCCGCAGGATTGAGGATGGCATGAAGGGTGGATGTATCCCCTTCCGTCAGCTCCAGGACGCTCGGGTCCAGCGTGATGCCTGTGACCGGCTGAACGATTTCGACTTCGGTCTCGGCGGACAGTTCCGAATCAACCGAGCGCGCGCTGATGACAACCTTGCCCGCTTTGAGTCCGGTTACGACTCCGTACGTAACCGTTGCTATCGTCTCATCCGCCGAGGACCATTGCAGATCCTTGTTGGTCGCTTGGACAGGAACGAAGTTCACGACGAGCTTGCCTGTTTCTCCCGCCCTGATCTTCAAGCCCGGATTTGCGAAATGAATTTCGACCAGCGGCACCGATTCCACTTTCTTCAATTCCTTGGTGTCGCGCACCCGAATGCGGTCGCCCTCGGAATATCGGCCGGACAAGCCGGCAGCTTCAAGGTAGTCGCCCGGAGCGAGATCCGGAACGGGACCGCTTTGGGTCGCGATGTATCCGTCTACGAAGACGAGCACCGGACCGCTGCCGTCATCGATGATGAAGGAATTCGCATCCGGCTTGGACAGCACCTTGCCGGTCACCTTCACGAGCTGGCCCTGGTAGCTGTCCGACACGGACTCCGCCGTTCCGACAGCCTTGGGCTCAATCGGCTCGCCGCTTGAAACCTTGACGACGCTCTGCGCGAAGGTTCCATATTCAAGCTCGGTATTGTTCTCGAATATCTTGACATGCCCGTATACCCGGACCTTGTCTCCGACAGCCAGCGAGCCCGCCGGAACGTCGTTGAAGGCCATGATGCCGCCGGTGGCGTCCTGGACATAAAACGCGTCGAAGAATACTCCCGCTGCGGTCGTAACGGTGCCCTCGACCATAATCGGCGTCTCTTCCGGCAGCGTTCTTGCCGCACCGATCGGAATCGCCTTCGTCTCGAGACCCGCAAGCCAGTTCATGACGGATATGGAGAGCGGCGCATTGCCTTTCGCATTGTACGTCTCATCCATCTGCTTGTCGTTGAACACGTTCATGCCCGATACGACGATCCGGCCTTTGCCGATCTGCTCGGAGGCGATGAGCGGGAGGCTGGAGCCCCCGGTCACATTCGTCAATGCCGGACCGTTCTTGCCGTTCGACGTCTGCTGGTTGTAGATGACGGTGTCGCTCTTGATGCTGCTCGTATCCTGGAAGGTCGTCTCGTTGCCGCGGACAAGGACCGTGACTCCGTTGCCGTCCGTCAGAGCCTCTTTGCCGGCCTTGGCCAAGCTCGAGCCGCTATAGTAATCCAGCGTCGAGATGAAGTCCGTCAGATAATTGCTTACCGGCGCCGGATGCGCGCGGACAGAGAAGTTCGACGTGAGCGGATTGCTCCAGAAGTTGCCCTCCGGCGTCTCGTCGAACACCCCGTCGTTGTTCACCCTGACGACGGAGCTGATTCCGGCCAGGACATCGTTCAGGCTCTGGTTCGAGCCGCCGTAGTTGCTCTTCTCGGACAGCCAGACCGATCCGCCGCCGCTTACGTAGCGGTTGATGGCGGCAATCTCCGAGCTGCTGTAAGCGGAAGCCGGGTGGGAAATGTACAGGACGGCCGCATCCTTGAGCACCGCATCGGTGATCGCGGCTGCATTTTCCGCTACTGTGTAGCCCTGCTGCCTCATTTTCACCGAGAACAGCTTCATGTTGTCCTTGTAGGTGCCTGCGTCCTTGGTCGTGTTCTCGTTGTTCTTGGACGCGTCGATCAGGATCGTCTTGCCGAGCGGAGCCTTGATGGAGAAGATCTGCTCGTACTTGTTCTCTCCCAGATCCCTGTCCGTCGACGAGAGGACGACGATGATCTTGTGCTCCCCGGCGACCGGGCTGCCCCAGACGACGCTGGCCGTCGTGGATGCATTGGTCGCAAGCGAGTCGATGCCCGCCTCGCCGATCAGGTGGGCGGCATCCGCCTGGTCATAATAGAACTTCGCCGTGATGTTCTTCACGTCGACCGTGCCCAGGTTGCTGATTCCAGCCTGCAGGTTCGCGGCATAACCTCCGATGATGGCTCCGTCCGTCGTCGAGACGCTGTTGACCTTGACGGCTACCGGCTCGATCGGGGTCCAGATCGGGGAGGAGTAGATGCGGTCTCCGTCCTTCTGGGTTACCCGGACGACGAACCATTGCTGGCCGCCGACGACGTTGATCGTTTTCGGCTTCCAGTTGTAATCGGTCGTGTCGGATGTCGGCGTATAGGTTTCGAGCACGCGGCCGCCGTTCGTGACCAGCTCGATCTTGGCGATATTGTCATTGGACTGCGATTTCAGATAGCTGAATTTCGGATCCTCTTTTTTCTCGAGCAGCGGATCGCTTACCTTGATGTCGAAGTTGAGCGATTTCGTATCGGTCGTGGAGCCCATATACCAGCCGCTTGCGGATACATCCAGCTTGGCGCTCGGGTCCTCCGTGAAGTAGACGCGCATCTTCTTCATCGCATCGAGCAGCGATTCCTGGCTCAAATCCTTGGAGACGATGACCGTCCGCTGCTTGGTCTGGCCCCAGGTCGCATCATGGTTGTCCTCGCCGTACGTCGGCGCGACATGCCATCCGATATCCAGCGCGCTGAAGAACTTGTTCTCCGCATTCGCATACGAGTAGTTGCCGGACCCGTTGCCCACTTCGAGCATCGTGAACAGCTTGTCTACTTTTTTGTCGTAAGGAATGAAGTTGTTGAAGGCGTTGGAGCCCATGGCCGGATGGTTGAACTGAGCGACGATGTCGTCATAGCTCACGATCCAGGCGTAATAGTTTTGCAGGCTCTGGTATTTGCCGCCGCTGACGACACGGTCGATGAAGTTCGTCGTCCCGAAGACGTTGGAATGGCCCCACGTCGTTGCCGTCATCTCAAACGCTGGGAATACGACGAACTTGCCGTCCTTGGTGTACTGGGTCGCCAGATCCTTGGTCAGCTGCCAGTCCGAACCGCCGGTGCGCTCCGGCATGCCGTTGTGGTCGACCGTATCCTTGCCTACCTGCGAGGCGTCGATATCATGGGAATGGTCGGAGAAGGCGAAGAAATCATACCCGTACTTCTCGGCGGCTTTGAGCGCGTCTTCCGGCGCACCCGCCGCGTCATGAGAAATATTCGTATGGTTGTGCGTCGTGCCGTAGTAGTGGTTGCCGCCCGTAAAGCGCTCCGCAACCCGGAACGACCAGCTTGCTTCCGAAGGATTGCCCAGCTTGTCCTTGGCCGTCACGCGCACAGCATGGACGCCTTGGACGAGATCGTCGTCGGGAGTCAGCGCGAGCTTGATCGATCCCTCGGTGAGGGCCGCTTTGGCCGTAAGGTCTTTGCCGTCGATGGCGATCGTCAGGGAAGACAGGTCCACGCCGTTCGGATCCTCAAGCTCCACGGACACAAGCGGATGCATCGTCTCGACTTCCTCGTTCTCGCCCGGAACCGGATTGAAGAACGCCGGACCGTCCGTATCCGTTCCGACTTCGACCGCGAAAGGCTTATCTGCGCTTCCCGCTGAAGTCGTCTCCCCTCCTCCAGCCGCTTCCATATAGTATTGGAAGCTGTCCGAGGGAACGTTCTCCTTGGCGATCCGGCCGTTGTAGTTGAAGCCGTCGGCCGTGTTCAGTTGGACCGGCGTGAAGGCCTGGCCCTCCGCCGCGCGATAGAATACCGTCACCGACTCCGCGTATTTGGCGGAAGCCTTGAACGTGACGTCGACTCCGGTGTAAGCCTTCAGCAAAGGCGTGTGCTGAAGCTGCAGATCGCCGCGGACGTCCGCCGCGCTGCGGGGCATGAGGTAATAGCCGCTCGTATAAGGAGAGCCTGCCTTGCTCTGGCCCACGATGCCGGTGAAGGAGTAGGTTTCGCCCAGCTCCACCGTCGTTCCGGTCATGTCGATGCCGGATTGGGCCAGGATGCGGACGATCGACGCATTGCCTTCGCCGTCGACGACCGTGACGTTGTAGTCCGGACCGGTTGCCGGGATGTTCGATACTTTGGCTTTGATGCGGACGAGCTTGCCCTCGAGCGGCTCAGCTGCTGCGAAGGAGCCGAGGTCCGACGAACGGACCAGCTCGGCGCCGGGAAGCGTGCCGCTTCCTTGGTCCGTCATCGATACGGGCACGAATGCGGAGGTGCCCGCCGCGAAGACCAGATAACCGCTGAGCTTCACCTTTTGTCCCGGCACGATCGGGAATGCCGGCGTATCCTTGCCGATGACATTGATGCCGCCGGTGGCATCCTGGATGTAGAAGCTTGTATTTTCGGATCCCAGCGCCTTGTTGGCCGTCGTCACCGTTCCTTCGATCGCCGTGCGGTACCCGATATGAAGCGGGAGCCCCTTGGCATCGACTGTGCGCGCCGTGCCGATCGGGAGAACGGCGGCGCTTTGATCCGCCGAATCCAGGCGGGTGTAGGCGCTAGTGCCTGTCGCGCTTGCAAACGCGACATATACCGTGGAAGCCGGGCTCGGCAGGCTCACCGTGAACGAGCCGTCAGCCGAGCTTGAAGCTTGTCCCGCTGCGGCCAGGTCGCCGCCGTTCAGCGTGTAGACGCTGACAGCCGCAGATGCCGGCACCGAACCAGCCGATCCTTGGACCGACGAGGCCGAGAGGGTCAGCTTGGAGGCGGCCGGAGCTGCCATCCATTTGGAGTTGCGGATGGCGATTTCCTCCGAGGCCGAGCCGATCGGCACGTTCATGACGAAATCGTTGGCGTTGTTTCGGGTCCAGTATCCATTGCCGAGGCCGATCGCGGATCGAGGGTCGGAGCCCGCGTCCGTCTTGCGGAGGACCGTGCCGCTGCCTACGTTGGACGTGAAGAACGGCGTTCCCCAGCTCGGGGTTTTGATTTCAAAGCTCTTATTGGTGCCGTTGCCGTAAGCGACCAGATCCACCAGATCGCTGTCCGTATCGCCCGAGACGGCCGTCGTCTTCTGGGCCAGGGCGAGAATGCCGCCCGTGGAGCCGCTCGGATTGAGCGACGACGTCTGATCGGCATCGACGGGAAGAGCAGCTCCGGTCGCCCCCGTACTGCCGACTACGAGATAATAGCCATGGGCCTTGATCGTGCCTGTCAGCTTCGTAATCGTACCGAATGCCGACGAGGTGGCCCCTCCGTACATCAGCGCCCATTGGCTGTTGAAGCTGATGTCCTTGTCGGTCGTATTGTACAGCTCGAAAAATTTCGTCTTGTAGAAGGCGCCCCCGTTGCCGCCGTTCAGGTAAGCCTGGCTGATGACGACGTCGCCCGGCTTGTAGCCGAGCGCGCCGCCGGAGCCTTGAATCGCGGCTGTGGCAGCGTCGCTCTTCAGCTTGCCCTGCTCCTTGGCCGCGACGAGCACCTTCGTCTTGGAGGATGGATTGGACAGAGTCATGGCGAAGGAGCCGTCCTGGCCTGCCGTTGCCGTACCCGCCTGCGTGCCGTCCTCGAACGCCGCTGTTACGGCGGAGCCGCCCGCCACCGAGCCTGCGGCTCCCGTGAGCGTCGTCGGATTGGCGAAGATGAGCTTGGCGGCATCAGGCGTCGCCGACTTGGCGACCGATACTGCCGTCTTGGCGCTTTCCTGCTTGCCGTTTTCCTGGGCGGTCACCCATACTTTGCTCTTGCCGTCCGCTGTATCGACCGCCGTGCCAAAGGAGCCGTCCCCGGCAGCCTGCAGCTTGATCTGAGGAGTCGATGCCGCTTCATTGTAGTATACATAGACATACGAAGTTACAGGTACCGAACCGGGAGCGCCGGTCAGAATGCCTGCATCCGTCAAGCTGATTCCAGAGACGGAAGGCGCAGCCGTGACCGGAACGCCGGGATCCCCGCCGGAGCCGATCGGCGTGCCGGTGACATTGACGGCCGCGATCTGGCTTGTTCCGGACGAACCGATGACGGAATCCGCTTTTATAGCCGCATTCGAAGTAACCGTCCACCGAAGAAAAAGCTGATCTTTGTCGGCTGCTTCTGATGGCAGGGAAACGCTTAAAAGGCCTTTGGCCCAATCGGTTGTCAGCGTCGAGCTGCCCTGCGGAACGTTTTCCCATGTGGTGCTGTCAACGCTATATTGAAGCTGAAAATCTCTTGGTCCGGTATTGGACCCTTTTTGATAGTACGACAGGGCTATGCCGGCATACCCCTTCGTGCTGATTGTTGTCTGCCAATAATTACCCTGAGCCCAACCACTGGCAGAAGCCACATTTTTGATATCGCCCGACGGTCCACTGGCTATGCTCGTGCCAATGGAAGCCCCCGTCACCGTGATCGGGTTGCTGTTCTGCGGAAGACCGCCGTTGCCAACCGGAATGATATAAGGAGTGCTGGAACTTATCGTCCCCGGCCAATAAGCCAGCGTAACGGCGTCCGCCGCGGCGGCCCGCCCGATCCATCCCGTCGGGACGGCCAAAGAAATCACCATCAGGACAGCAAGCGATCTCGCGAACCATTGACGCAGTTCTCTTGATATTCGCATTCGACTTTCCTCCATTTCGTTATTCAAGCCAGTGATTCCAATATGTAGATGAAAGAAAATTCGTCCAGGCTCCTCCTTATTTCCGAACATTGAACATTTGTAAAATATGAAATGGACGTTTTTTCATCGATAAATCCACTATAAAAGACCTATGTTTCTTTGTAAATAAGTTCTTTAGGACGAAAATATTTATATTGTGTAAAGAAATTTGTCGAACCGCGGTTAACAAATGGGAGCGTATGTCAAGGAAAGGATTCTAAATTTTCTGATTTCAACAAAAATAGAACACAGGTTGCTTTGCCGCGACGGATCAGGACCGAAAAAAATTTGCCCTGTTCGCTTCTCTCCAGCATCTTGATAGCGGAAAGACAAGCATGCTGTCGCCAAAATACGGACATCGGAACCTAAAAAAACCGGCTCCGGAGAGCCGGCCGGTTCAGGGTGTTGTGCCGGTCGGATTCATTTCCGTCTAAAACGACGGCTATTTTGCTGCAGCCGCCGATGCGGCGCTCTTCTTCGAGGCCGTCCAGTAGATGAGATAGACGACGAGGAAAAGGCCCATGACTCCAGCCGAAAAACGATACATCGCCGCATAGCCGAGCGCAGATGCAGCCGCCCCAAGCACCATCGAGCCGCATGCGACGCCGAAATCGGTGGAATTATAAAACAGGCTGTTCGCCGAGGCATGCCGCTCGCGGGGAGTCGAGCGCAGCATCCATGCTTGCGCCGATGGCTGTATGGAACCGAAGCCGAGTCCGTACAGCAGAGCCGACACGATCAGCAGCCCCATATGCTGGGAGTAGGACAGGAGAGTCAAGCTCGCCATGAGGACGACGGCGCCGGGAATAAGAACGACGGCTGGCCCGTGCCGGTCGAACAGCCTCCCCGAGATCGGCCGCACAAGCAGCACGGTCACCGCATTGAACAGGAAGAACAAGCCTACGTTCGCCAGATGGCGCTCCTCGCCGAAGAGAACGATGTAGCTGAGCACGGATCCGTATGTGACGGCCATGAGCGCATTGAGCGCGGCCGGCATCCAGATGCTTCCGGAGCGGCGCTGGGCGGCCGAAGAATCTGCAGCTGCGGACAGCCCAGGCTTGGCCGCGGACGGCAGGGGCGGGATCGCCCGGAGAACCAGCAGCAGCGGAATGATGAGCAGCGCGGCAGCGCCTCCGGTCAGCGAAAGCGATTCGAATCCGAAGGAGCCCATGATGGACAACCCGATCATCGGGCCGAGCGACATCGCGATGCTGGTGGACAGTCCGAAATAACCGACGCCCTCGCCAAGCCGGGACGGGGGAATGATCTGCGTCACGATCGTCGGCAGCACCGTGCTCGCCATGCCGAATCCGATTCCGAACAGCACCCGCAGCAGCAGCAGCATTCCGATGCCGGCAGCTTCGCCGTAGAGAGCGGTCGATGCTGCGGCCAGACCGAGGCCGAAGAACAGAATCGTGTTTCGGCCTACGCGCCGCAGCAGCCATGCCGTACCGAAGCGGGAGGCGATCGCCGCCAGGGCGAACAGGCTCGTCACCAGGCTGATGACGAAGGAGCCTGGATCGAACCGGTCTTTCACATAGGACGGCAAAGGCGAGAGCAGCATTTGAAGGCTGAGGAACAGCAGGAAAGCTCCAAGCGTAAGAACAATAAAAGAGCGGGTCCATAATCGGCCCGCGTTGCCGGCATCATTCGTCATCAGGTTACCTCCAGTTGTGAATTCGCGTTGCGGATAAGCTGACGGATCAAGCGGCGCAGCATCTCCTGCTCCTCGATCCGCATCCCTGCCGTAATCCCGGCAACCGCCTCAGCCTCTACGGTAACCGTCTCGTCGATGAGACGGCGGCCTGCATCGCTCGCATGGATCCTCAAGGAACGGCGATCCCTGTCGTCCGGACGCCTCTCGATCAGGCCCTTGGCTTCGAGATTGTCCAGAATCCGCGTCGTCGTCGGCTTATCCTTGGCGGACCAATCGGCCAGCTCCTTTTGGATCAGCCCTTCCCGCTCGCACACGCGGAACAGCATCGACCACTGCTCGCTCGTAATCTCCCAGGGCTTCAGCCGCTGCTGCAGGAGCAGGCTGATTCTGCGATAAGCGACCCCCATCAGAAAGCCGACGGACTGATCCAATTGTCCTGCTTCTTCCTTATCGTTGAATACCGGGTCCGACATATTAAGCCTCCGCTTCGCAAAAGTAGTTGTTACGACAACTATATGCCCGTTATTCGTTTCTGTCAATCTGTAGTCTTTCATTTCGAATGCCGATTATTCATGGTAAAATGAAGGCATCCAGCTTGCAGCAAGCCATTCCGGGAGATGCTTCCTTGTCCAGAACAAAGGTGAAAATCAGCTGGGGACCCGTCCTGCTTGCCGCCATCGCCGCTTGCGTCATCGGATATTCCCTGCTCAAAAATTACGTCTTCGATCCCCGCGCCGACTTTTTCCTTGGCGTCAAAACCGGCCTGAATCAGGTCGTGCCTGTGCCGGCCTGGCTGGGAGCCATGCGCGTGCATGTCGCTTTCGCCTGTCTGGCGGCAGCCTCGGGAGCTCTCAATTTCTCTTCCCGGCTGCGCCGCCGCAGCGTCAGGCTGCATCGCGCCAACGGCTATGCCTACCTGATCTCGATTCTGGCCGTATCCCTGACCTCGGGCTACCTTGCGCCTTACGCGACCGGAGGAAAATGGGCAAGCATTCCGTTCAACCTGCTCAACATCGCCTGGCCCGCGCTGGCCGTCATCTCCATCCGCCATGCCCGACAAGGCCGGTACATGGCGCACCGGGAGTGGATGCTGCGCAGCTATGTCTTCTGCTTCACCAATTCCTGCATCCATTTCTTCGCTTTCGTTCTCTATCGCGGAGCAGGTGTTCCCTACGAGGCCAGCTACATCGCCGGCGTATATGCCGCCATCGCTTTTCTTGCGGCGGCTGCGGAGCTGTTCATCCGGCTCCGGCGCTCCTACGCCGACGGCGGCGCCTTGCCCGGAGCCTAGCGAATCGAAAAAGCCGGAACGCCCCGCGGGCGCTCCGGCTTTTTCGATTCTATTTCCAATTGCATCCCGCCGCGCGGATCGGCCGAGTTCCTTCCCCTCTTATTCCTCTTGTCCGCTTGGCGCAAAATCAGCTTGTGAACGCGCTCATCCATGTGAGGGTCATGCTCTTGCGGCCCATGCCGCCGCCTGGGCGATCAGCCTGCGGTATTCCGGGTGCAGGAACGACTGCCGATGATGTCCGGGCATCAAATAGACGACCTTGCCAAGGCCGAATTCATGCGCCCACGCGGCTGGCCAGCCGCTCCCCTCATGGCTGTATTCCATCAGGATTTGGGCAGGACCGATCGGATCCATCGTGAAGCGGTAAGGCTCCTCGTCCATCGTAAATGCCCGGATTCCCTGCATGACGGGATGAGCCTCCGCATCCTGCTTCACCGAAAACGCCAAAGGACCGTAATCGGGGTGGCCGGTGAAATGGGCGCCGATCAGCTGGGCCAGCTCGGGGTCCGCCTGCAGCGAGATGCCGTTATGGACGACAAGCAGCCCCCCTCCCCCGCTGACGTACCTCAGCAGCGCCGCCACTTGTCCGCGGGACTTCTTCACCCGCCAGAGATCGGAATAGGAGATCAGCAGGTCATAGCCTGCCAGCCCTTCCGTCGACAGACAGCCGTAATCCTCCGTCGCCTCCACCTGCATATCCTTCAACACTCCGCGCAGCTCCTGCTCAGCCGGCTCCAGCGGATGATAGGCCGCATGGGTCTGATCGCCGAGCAGCAGCGCCTTTGCCGATCCGGTCATGGGGTCGCCTCCCGTGCTTTTTTGCCGGACATCCCCGGCTCCATCAAGTCCAGCTCATCTCGCGCCCGGCATAATCCCGAAAATCAGGGTGCTTGCGCTCTTCAGGATCTTCGAGATAACGCTGGATCGTGCCTGCGATCTGCTCCGCCGCCTCCGCCGTCGTGAGATCGCCTTCCGTGCTGAGGACTCCGCCCATGTAACTCTTCATCCATCCCGGGTGAAGCACAAGCACCTTGCCTCCATGTCCCTTGAGCTCGTTATGGACGATGTTGGACTGGATGTTGAGAGCCGCCTTGGACATGCAATATCCGTACCAGCCTTCGCGCCAGGCTTGATTGATCTGGCCGGCCTCCGATGAAATGTTCACCACAAGCTTGTCCGCTCCCTTCAGCAGCAGGCCGCTCAGCGCCTGGACGACGCGCAGCGGACCGACCGCGTTGACAGCGTACATCCGGTTCAGATGCTCGTAATGGATGTCGCCGAAAATGGACCCTTCCTTGTCGCCGCTGATGCCGGCATTGTTGACGATCAGGTCGAGGCTCTCCGTCTTCCCGGATACGGCCGCTGCGGCCTTCTCTACGCTGGCGGGATCCGAGACGTCCAATTCCAGGACATGAAGACGGTCCCTCCGTCCTTCCGGAACGCCGTCCAGCGCCCCCCAATCCGGCATATACCGTCCGGCGAATACCGTGTATCCCCTTTCAAGAAGCTCCAGCGTCAGATCGAAGCCGAGCCCTCTGTCCGCTCCGGTTACAAAGGCATGTTTCATTTTCGCATTCCTCCTTGTCCCTTCATCTTACCTGCGTCGGGCGGACAGCGCCATCCATAATATTCCTCTACCGCCGCAGCGGCAGCCAGTCCAGCACATCCCGGATCGCCGCGTCCCAGTAGCTCCATTCATGGCCGGCATCCGCCGTCTCCACATAGGTCAGATCGATGCGGCCCTCGAACTGGCGGCGGAAATCGCGGTTCAGCCCGATATTGAAGTCGCTCGTCCCGCAGCCTTGGTAAAACCTCGGCAACCGCGCCCCCGCAGCCAGATGCTGTTCCAGCACATGGGCCAAGTCGTCCGGACTGCCGTCGTACTCCTCCGCCGAGCCGAACGTCAGCATCGCCATCCGCAGCACAGCTGCGCTGGCGATCGGCGACTCCCCGGTGAGCCGTGTCCGCTGGCTGAGGCTGCCGGACAGACTCGCCACGGCGGCGAACCGCTCCGGACAACGGATGCCGAGCTTGAAGGCGCCGTATCCGCCCATCGACAAGCCGGCAGCGAACGTATCCTCCCTCCGGTCCGACAGGCGGAAAAGGCTGCCCGCCACTGCCGGCAGCTCCTCGGACAGGAAAGCAAAATAAGGCAGTCCCATTTTCTGGTCGGAATAAAAGCTCAAATGGACCGAAGGCATGATGACGGCAATGCCCTTCTCCTGCGCGTAACGCTCGATCGAGGTGAACCGCTGCCAGTTCGTATGGTTGTCCGTCGCTCCATGCAGCAGATAGAGCACGGGATAGGGAGGGCCCTGCTCCAGCACGCCCTTCGTCCCGATCGACGAAACGCGCTGCGGAAGGACAGCGGTGAATGAGCTGGATAAGCTCAGCGTTTCGGAGAAAAATTCGATTTGGGCCAGCGGCATGCGCTTCGCCTCCTTTGCTTAATAGGGTCGGTTCGCGGCTGCATCTCCTCGAAACGAAACCAGCCCCCGGCCAAAAGCTCCAGGGGCGGGTCCGTCGTCGTCAGCCTTTCACGGAGCCGATCAAGGCCCCTTTCACGAAATGCTTTTGCAGGAAAGGATACACAGCCAGAATCGGAGCGCTCGACACGAGGATGGACGCCATCTTGACGGTGAACGGATTGACCTGCTGCTGGACGGCGACCGAGATTCCGGCCTGGGAGATCGCCTGCGACGTGTTGCTGATCAGGTCCTTGAGCACCATTTGCAGCTGCCACATGTCCTTCTCCGTCGCATACAGCACGGAGGAGAAGAAGTCGTTCCAGTAGCCGACTGCGATGAACAGGCCGACCGTCGCCAGCACCGGCTTGGAGAGCGGCAGCACGATCTGGAAGAACACCGTCAGGTCGTTCGCCCCGTCGATCTTGGCCGCCTCCTCCAGCTCGTCGGGAATGCCCCGGAAAAAGCTGATCATGACGAAAATGTTCCAGGCGCCGATCGCGCCGGGCAGGATGAACGCGCCGTACGAGTCGATCAGGCCGAGCATCTTGACGAGCAGGTAAGAGGGCACCAGTCCGCCGCTGAACAGCATCGTGAACAGGATGAGCAGGGAGAAGAACTTGCCGCCGCGCAGCCGCTTCTTGGAGACGGCGTAAGCCATCCCCGCGGAGAAGAACGTGCCGACGAGCGTGCCGGCGACCGTCGTGATGATCGTCACCTTGAAGCCGGACAGGATCGAGACATTCTGGAACACAGCCTGGTATGCGGTCGACGAGAAGCCGGCAGGCAGGAGGAACAGGCCGCCGCTCGCCGTCAGATCCGGATCGCTGACCGAAGCCATGACCATGTACCAGAACGGATAGATCATCAGCGCCATCAGCAGGATGAAAAAGATGATGTTGGCGGCATTGAAGGCGCGTTCGCCTCTCGATATCGGCGTCATGGCCGATTCCTCCTTACCACAGGCCTTCCTGGCCGCTTTTTTTGACGATCGTGTTCACGCTCAGAATCAAGGCCATCGCGACCGCCGACTTGAACAGTCCCGCCGCCGTCGCATAGCTGTAGTTCGCTTCCTGGATGCCGACCCGGTACACGTACGTGTCGATAATGTCGGCGACATCGTAGACGAGCGGGCTGTACAGGAGGAAAATCTGCTGGAAGCCGGCCTCCAGAATGTTCGCGAGGCTCAGGATGAGCAGGATGAGGATGACCGGGCGGATCGCCGGCAGCGTGACATGCCAGGTCTGCTTGAGCTTGCCGGCGCCGTCGATGCGGGCCGCCTCGTACAGATCCGCGTTGACGCCGGCGATTGCAGCCAGGTAGATGATCGTGCCCCAGCCGATCTCCTTGTAGACGTCGCTGATGACGAGTACGGAGCGGAAGTACCGCACGTCGCCGAGGAAGTCGATCGGCCTGCCGCCGAAGTTCTGGATGATCGTATTGATCAGGCCGTCGACCGGATTGAGGAACGTGATGAGGATGCCCGAGAAAATGACCCAGGAGATGAAATGCGGCAAATAGACGACCGATTGGGCGAAGCGCTTGAACAGCTTGCTCCGCAGCTCGTTCAGCAGCAGCGCCAGCACGATCGGCAGCGTGAAGGAAGCGGCCAGCTTGTAGAGGCTGATGACGATCGTGTTGCCCAGGATCTCCCCGAAGTCCGGGGAATGGAACAGGCGGGTGAACTGGTCGAAGCCGACCCATTCGCTGCCGGAGATGCCTTTGTAGATGTTGTACTCCTGGAACGCGATGACGACGCCGTACATGGGCATGTACTTGAACACCAGCACCAGCAGCAGGCCCGGCAGCAGCAGCAGGTACAGATAGCGGTCCCGCGCGATATCCTTCAGCAGCGAGCCGCGGGCCGCCCGCGTCCGCTCGCCGGCCAAGACGGCCGGTTTCGTAACAGCCATGAGGCGCTCCTCCTTCCGTGCGGGTTATTTATACGGCGTGATGTTCTCTTCATACCATTTGTCGTACTCGACGCGCTCGGCCTGCTCCTTGTCGAACATTCCCGCCGCTTCCTCGTCGACCTTCTTGCCGCCTAGCTTCTCGTACTGGGCCGGCCACTTGTCGAAGGCATCCAGCGGCGTCTTGCCGGTGATGATGCCCCAGAACAGCTCGTCGCGCACCTTCTTGATGTCAGCCGAGTAGCGGTCCCACTCCGGACGCTCGATTGCCTTGAAGACGACGATCTTGTCGCGCATCGGCTGGGAGGTGGCGATCTTGTCCTCGAACATCTTGGTCACCTCCGGCGTGTTCTTGATGTTCGCCGCGTCCTTGCGCTGGATATACCAGCCGAAGTTGCCGAGTCCGAGCTTGCTTCCTTCCTCCGGCTGGATCGTCGGCGTGAAGATGCCGCTCTCCATCTTGTACTGCTCGCCTTCGTTGCCGAAGGTGATCTTCTTGAACACTTCCGGCGTCGCCATCGTGTTCAGCACCTGGACGGCGCTGTCCACGTCCGTCGCGTCCGTCACGACCAGATAGCACCAGCCGATGCCGGGATCGGGCAGGTCGGAGCTGAAGCCGTCCGGACCTTTCATCGGAGGGACGGAGATGTATTCGCCCGTCGGATTGAGCTTCTTGAAGCTCATGTTGACGGAGTTGCCCGGGTTGAAGTAGTCGACCCAGCGGTAGAACGAGCCGACCTTGCCGGAGGCGTAGATGTCGTTGACCTTGTTGTCGTCGTTGTTGGCGCTCGTCGTCATGCGCGGATCCATGACGCCTTCCTTGTACAGCTTGTTGAGCAGCCCCAGCACATCCTTGACCTTCGGATCCAGCGCCCCGAACCGGATGGAGCCGTCCGGCTGCTTGACGAAGTTCTCGACGTCGAGACCGTACGCGTAGAAGAAAGGAGCCAGCGACCGGTAGTAGTTGTCGCCGGAGATGCCGTACGTATCCTTCTTGCCGTTGCCGTCGGGATCGCCGTTCGCGAATGCCCGGATGACCTCGACATATTCGTCCAGCGTCGTCGGCACCTGCAGCCCCAGCTTGTCGAGCCAGTCCTTGCGCAGAATCGTCGTCATGTAGCTCGCCTCCGGCACGTCGCCGGGAATGCGGAAGATCTTGCCGCTCTTGTCCCAGTGGTAGAACAGCGTGTCCTTGCGGTAGTAATCCAGAATTTGCTTGCCGTATTTCTGCAGGGAAGGAGTCACGTCCTGCGCGATGCCCGCATCGACCCATTTCGCATATTCCTTCGTGTCGCCCGTCCACAGGATGCCGGGACGGGTGTCCTTGGCGCTCATGAGCAGGTTGATCTTCGTGTTCAGCTCGGACCAGTCCGGCAGGAAGACCGGCTGCACGTCGACCGGCCGCCCCATGCTTTTCGCGAGCTCTTCCTCCAGAGCCTTCTCCGCCCAGGAATCCGGGGTTTTGGGACCGGCCATGAGCGCCATCTTGATCTTGTACGGCTCCTTGGAGGCTTCCTTCGCGCCGCTCCCCTCGTTCGAAGCCGCGGTGTCGGCCGCTCCGCCGTTGCCGGCTGCGGAATTGCTGGTTCCGTTCCCGCCGGAGCAGGCCGTCGTGAGCACGGCCATGGCCAGAGAGACCGAGAGAAGCATTGTCGTTCGTTTCATGCCTTTTTCCCCCATTTGGATGTGATGTCTTGCCCTTGCAACACAATCGGTCCGAACCAGCCGGCGGAAGATTTATCCTTCGCTGGATATGAACACGCTTTCAATTACAGGATGATTATAAGCCGTCTCCATTCTTCTTGTAAACAACAAATTTAAATTTTATATAAAATGTTTCATTTTGTTAATATTGCGATTTTGTTTCATGATTGACTAGATTCCCGCTGCATCGTGGCGGATGGAGCGGATTGAAATGCCCGCTACAGGAAGCTGTTTTTGAGACAGACCGATTCGATTTCCGAATAAACAATCAAGATTTATATATAAAAGTTGAAAATGTTTCCGAACGAGGCCGCATTGCATGCAAAAAAAGCCGCATCGGATCAAAGATCACCATGCGGCTGCATTGGGGCTGCTCTCGTTCGTTTTTCTCGCAGGCCCTTCTTGCAGGGTGCAGAAAAATGCCTGCGGCAAAGCCGGGTCCTGGGGGACATCCCGCTTGGGCGGCGATCCGAAGATAGGCCTTCCGCCGCCTCCTGTCGTTCTCGCCTTACAGCTTCAGCATGAACTGCACGATGTCGTCATGCAGGCCAGGCAGTCCCTCATGTCCGTAATCCGGGTAGATCTCCAGAGACTTGGGCGAGGCGATCTTGTTGTAGGCGGCGAACTGGGTCGACGGCGGGCAGATGGAGTCCATCAGGCCGACGCCGAGCAGCACCTCGGCGGTGATGCGGGAGGCGAGATGCTGGATGTCGATATAGCCCAGGCGGGTGAAGATCTCCTCCTCGCGCCGATGCCGGGGATCGAAACGGCGGAAGTAGCCCCGCAGCTCCTCGTACGCGTCCTTGGCCTGATCCATCTCCCACACCCGCTGATAGTCGCTCAGGAACGGATAGACCGGAGCGGCGCGCTTGATGCGCGGCTCCAAAGCGGCGCAGGCGATCGTCAAGGCTCCGCCCTGCGACCAGCCGGTCGCGCCGACGCGCTCCGGATCCACCTCGGGCATGCCCATCGCGATGCCGGCCAGCTGGGCGGTGTCGAGGAAGATGTGCCGGAACAGCAGGTCATCCGGCTCGCCGTCGAGACCGCGGATGATATGCCCTTGCAGCGTGTTGCCCTTCACCCCGCCGACATCCTCCGAGGAGCCTCCTTGGCCGCGGACATCCAGGGAGAAGAAGGAGAAGCCGAGAGCGGCATAGCCCAGCTTATCCATCCAATCCCCCGAATGGCCGGAATAGCCGTGGAAATGAAGCAGCGCCGGATGCGGCTGCGGGATGTTTTTGGGACGCACGTATTTGGCGTGGATGCGCGCTCCCTTCACCCCGGTGAAATACAGGTCGAAGCATTCCGCATGCGGCACCTGGAACGCTGCCGGCACCAGCTCCACTTGAGGATCAATCGCTTTCATCTCTGCCAGCGCGCGCTCCCAATAGGCGTCAAAATCGGCCGGGCGCGGATTGCGCCCCTCGTATCGGCGCAGCTCCTCGAGCGGCATGTCGAGCATCGGCATCGTCGAAAACCTCTTTCGTTTGGTTAGTTAGGCGGCCAAAACCGTCATTCCTTTCCTTTTATCACGGCATGCCGGACCCGTCAACCCTCGCCTTGGGCGCCTTGCTCCGCCGTTCTCACAAAACCATCATGAAGACGAGAACGATCAGCAGCAGGCTGATCAGCCCGAGCGTGACGGAGACGATCCAGACGAGTAGGACGGGAGAGCGGAACCGCTCCTCGTTGATCCCTCTGCGCTTCTGGAAATAATCCCTGGCAGCCAGCAGCAGGACGACGGCTCCCATGATGACCGAGCCGATGCCGCCGGCGGAAGCGACGAGCCGGCCCGAACGGCCGAGCACCTCCGTCTGAAGCACAAGTCCCGCGGCGATGAAGCCGAGGCCGATCATCGCGATGCTCGTTCTCACCCAGGCGAGAAAAGTCCGTTCGTTGGCCAGATGCTGCTGGGTATACTTCGCTTCCTGCTCCATCGTCATCCCTCCTTTCTCCCATCATACCCCGGACTGGGGAGCGCAAAAAGGCCTTCCCGCAGGAAGGCCTTGAAATCCGCGGCTCAGCCGACTAGTAGCGCTCCAGAATGAGCTGGGTCTTGAGCGAGTCCTGGGGCACGAGCCAGCCCTTGCCCTGCACGAAGGCAATCAGCTTGTCCCGCTCGGCGGCAGCCTCGGCCGCGTCGTCCGTCTTGAAGGAGACTTCCACGATCGTCTCCGTCCCTGTGCCGGAAGCATTCCGGATCGGCCAGATTTCCAGATCCGTCTCCAGCCCGTCGAAGGCGCCCGTATATTTGCTCACGGCTACAGGCCCATGGGCCCTTGCCGCCGACAGCGTCCCTTTGCCCCAGCCGGACGAGCTCCAATTGTCCAGCTTGCCGGGGATTTCATCCACGGCCATGCCGAGGGCCTTGCTTTCCGCCGGAAGAGCCGTGCCGCTGTAGCCGGAAGCGCTCTTCTTTTTCTCGGTCGAGATGCTCAGCGTCTGCTTGCTGTAGGTCCAGTCGATCTCGGCCTCGTAATTGTCGTCCGAAGAAGTGAAGCCCTCCTGCCTGGCCTGCTCCAGCGCCGCGCCGATATTGCCGTTCACGATGGGATAACGCTTCTTGTAGCTGATCTCGAAGTTCGATTTGTCGGCCTTCTTGCGGAAGCGGACATCCCATCCCTTCGCGTTCAGCTCCAGCGCCCCGGTGTCGAAATACTCCACGCCGATGCTCTGTGCGGAACCGAGCCCGAAGGCGCCGGCCAGCGAAGAAGAAGGCTTGCCGTCGCTGCCGAGCGCGGCTGAAGGACTGAGCAGCAGCTTCACTTCGTAGCCCGGCACCATGACGGAGCTTGCCGCCTGGGCCCGCTCGCCCGCTTGAACGCCGATTGTCGTCATCAAGCCCCCCGCCAATACCGCCGCAGCCGCTTTTTTCCATATGCTTTTCATCTCATCCGCTCCTCTGCCTGATTTTGCCTTCCGGCTTCTTTACTGTAGCCCCGGCTTGTCCCGGCAACATCAAGAGGATTCGGAGCCTGCGTTAAATCCGGCACTAAAAGTTGAATGCCGCTCAAGGTTTATTGAATGAGGCTCCAGCCGGCGAGCAGCTCCATCATGCTCTGCAGCTGGCCGGACGGATGGCGGTCGCGGTTGCTGGCATAGCTGACCGTGCGCCGGTAGCGGAATTCCGGAATCGGCCTCGCCAGCAGCAAGCCTCTGGCGACCTCTCCCTCGACAGCGAGCCCGGATACGAACGATACATGTCCGCCCTGGATGACCGCCTGCTTGATCGCTTCCAGCGAATCCAGCTCCAGATGCTGCTCCAGCCGGATGCCGTGCTGCTCCAGCCACCGGTCCGTCAGCTCGCGCGTGCTGGAATGCCGGCCGTGCAGGACGAAGTCTGCCGTTGACAGGAGGCCGGGCGTGAGCTCGGAGCTTGCCGCCAGGTAATGGTCCGGAGCATGCGCCAGCACCAGCTCGTCGTCGCAGAGCTCGCGCACATCCAGCATCGGCAGGCGGAACGGCTCCGCCGACAGGACGCCGAGATCGATCTCGTGGCTCAGCAGCATTTCCTTGATGACGGAGGAAGGCTTCACCGCCAGCGTGACCGTCACCTTGGGATGGCGGGCGGCGAACTCCTTGAGCAGGCGCGGCAGCATATAGGTCGCCGGAACATAGCTGGCTCCGATGCGGAGGGTCCCCCTCCCCGGAGTGCCGTATTCCTGGGCTGTCCGCCTGGCCTCCGCGGCGAGGCTGTTGATTTTGCCGGCATAATGCAGCAAGGCGCGCCCCGCCTCCGTCAGGATCACCTTGTCCATCCGCGGCTCGAACAGCTTCACTCCGTATTCCTGCTCCAGCGACTTCATATGGTAGGTGACCGTCGGCTGCTTGAGGCCCAGCACCTCGGCCACCGCGGTTACTTTGCGATGCTTGTCGAGCAGCTCGACGATCTGGAATTTCAGAAGGTTCATCCTCTTGTCCCGCCTTCCTCATTCTCGTTGATAAGAGATCCTTCCGGCCGGTCCTTCTGCCTGGCGCGCCCTCATGTCAGCCCCAGGAGCGCATCCGGATGCCGGCATGCTTTCCATCGGGACGAGTCGGACAGGAATAATCCTTCCGTCCGGTCAGATCGACGAGCGTGAGCCGCTGCCCGTGCTTGGCTCCGGTATCGATGCCGAGCTTGCCGGGGCCGTGCCACAGCTCGCCCGGCTGCGCACCGATCTTGTGCGTCGGCGTATGGCCGAACACGACCAGAGCGGGCGGCGGCGATGCGCCGCCTGCCTCCTCTGTCCCGGAGACCTGCATGGGCGACGCGTCGGCCGCGCCCCAGAACTCCTCCCGGATGCCGATCAGATCACGCTCCGCCTGCCGCTCCAGGGGCACTCCGGGCCGGATGCCGGCATGCACGAACAGCCAGCCTTCCTCCTCCGCATGCAGCGGAAGGCGCTTCAGAAAGCTCAGCTGCGCGGTGCTTGCGGCATCAAGGGCGTCGCGGCTCTCCAGCTCGCGCTCCAGATGCCGCTCCATGTTGCCGGCCAGCGCGACGGCGCCGCCGGCCGTCCATTCCATGACGTCGTTCAGAGAGCTCCATGTATGGGGCTCGTAATCGATATAATCGCCCAGCAGATAAAGCCTGTCCCTGCCCGGCTCGTATGCGGCCGCTTCCAGCAGCGAGCGGGCCTCGGCGGCAAAGCCGTGGATGTCGGATATGGTCAGTATTCGGGACATGATGTCTATTTGGCCTCCTGCTGTGGGTAAAGATACAGATCGTTCGGGGATATCGTCAGCCTGCCCTCGACTCCGGCTGCAAGCTGCCGATGATGCAGGAACGTCAGCGGCTGTCCGTCCGCCGTACGGGCCAGCACTCTCCAGCCCTTGCCTTCGAAAACGCTGTGCACGACATGCACGGGCAGGCGGTTCATCTCCATGCCCGGCTCCATGGAAGCCGCAGCCTCGGCAGCGGCCCCATGGCCCGATGCCGAGCCGTCCTGCGGCAGGAAGTCCGCCGCATCGGGCCGGAAGAGCAGCTGCGCGGGCCCTTCGGCGCCTTGCGTTCCCGCAGCTCCCGGCCACACTCCGGTCAGCTCCGCTCCGCCGGCGGCTGCCCTTCCGCCGCTCCGGCCCATGACCTGCAGCCGGTTGCCCGCGCCGAGCAGCTTGGCCGCCGAGGCGGAAGCCGGAAGGCGCCAGCATTGCTGCGGCGTGCCGGTCTGGTCGATGGCGCCCTCGCGCATGATGACCAGGCGGTCGGCCATGGAGAACGCTTCTTCCGGGTCATGGGTGACATGGAAGACGGTCGTCCCCAGCTTCTTGAACAGGTACGCCATCTCCGTGCGCATCTCGACGCGCAGCTGCATGTCGAGGTTCGAGAGCGGCTCGTCCAGCAGCATCAGATCCGGCCTGGTCGCGAGCGCCCGCGCGATGGCGACGCGCTGCTGCTGGCCGCCGGAGAGCTGGGGCGGCAGGCGCTGCTCCAGTCCCTCCAGCCTCAGCAGAGCGGCCAGCTCGGCCACGGAGGCTTTGATTCCGGCCTGATCCTGCTTGCTGCGGCGCATGCCGTAGGCGATATTTTCGAACACCGTCATATGGGGCCACAGGGCGTAATCCTGGAACACCATGTTGATGCCGCGCTTCTCCGGCGCAAGCATGGAGGTCCGGGAGGCGGCCACCTTGCCGCGCAGCAGAATCTCGCCCCGGTCCGGCTGCTGGAGGCCGGCGATCAGCTGCAGCAGCGTCGACTTGCCGCAGCCGGACGGACCGAGCACGCTGATGATTTCCCCTGCCTGCACGGTCAGGTCTACGCTCCCGAGCACCTCCTGCTTGCCGTACGATTTGCCTACTTGCCTGATCTCGAGTATCGATGTCATGAAGTCGTTCTCCTTGAGCGTCGGCGCGTCCCCCGTGCCAGCAGGTCCACGCTCAGAATGATCAGGACGACCAGCCCGGCTCCCGTCAGCGTCGCCGCCGACGCGTAGCCGAACCGGAGGTCCTCGAAGGCTTTGTTGATGACGACCGGCAGCGTCATGTAGTTGGGCGGATAGAGCACGGAGGACAGCGCCAGGTCGAACACGCTGGAGCCGAACGCCGTCAGTCCGGCCGACAGGAGCGCGCCCTTCACGAGCGGCGCCAGCACTGTGCGCAGCCGGCGGAAGAAACCCGCCCCCTGCAGCTGCGCCGCCGCCAGCAGACGCTCCGGCACCTGCGCCATCGCCCCCGCCATGATGCGGGTAATGACCGGGATCGCCCCGGCCACGCCGCCTAGCGCCAGAATCCACGGCGTGCCGTATAGAAGCAGGCCGATAGGCTGCAGCCAGGCCTGGTTCCAGATGAAGATGTAGCCGATGCCGAGCACGATGCCGGGCACCGCCAGCGAGACGAGAGACAGGACGTCGATCGTTTTCTTCAGCTTGAAGCGGGTATAGTTCAGCACATACGCCGTCAGGAAGCCGACGGCAAGCCCTATCGCCGCCGCTGCCAGCGCGATTTCCAGGGAATGGGCCAGCCCTTGCGCCAGGCGGCCGTCGTCATGGAGCAGGGCGCGGTAATGCTCCAGCGTGAACCCGCCGCTGCTGGAGTCGCCCTGCAGCGACATGAGCAGATTGGACCCCAGCGGAATGCCGATGGCAGCCGCGAGGAAAGCCGAATTGCCCAGCGCCAGCAGGAGGCGGCCTTTCGCCGGACGGCGAGGCTCCGACTTGACCGCGCGGGAGGAGAGGAAGTCGAAGCGCGACTTGCGCATCGCATACAGCTGGACGCTCATGGCCAGAGCGATCAGCAGCACGAGGTAGAACGACAGCGCCCCCGCCATGTCGAAGCGGATCGGCGATGTGTACAGCGCGGAATAGATGGAATAAGGCAAAGTCGGGAAGCGGAACACCGCCGCGATGGAAGCCGGAAGGCCGAAATCTCCGACCGTGTCCATGAACACCAGCATCGCTCCCGAGCAGATGGCCGGCAGCAGCAGCGGCAGCTCCACGGTGCGCAGCACCGTCCAAGGGGACGCGCCCGACAGCCGGGCCGCATCGCTCAGCCTCTCGACCCTCCATTCCAGCGCCGCCTTCACCGTCAGATAAGCGAGCGGGAATTTGCTCAGCGTCATGACGGCGATCAGCCCGGCAGGCTGGAACACCATGGAGGTCACTCCGTTCCAGCCCAGCCACTGGGAAGCGAGTCCGTCCGGAGCCGCGAACATGACCCATCCCTGCGCCAGGATGAAGGATGGGGTGATGAGCAGCAGCCAGACCGACACGTCCAGCAGCCTGGCCGTCGGGAACGCCCAGCGGGAACGGGCAAAGGCCAGCGCTCCGCCGAGGAGCGTGGCCAGAACCGTCGTGCCCAGGCCCAGCAGGACCGAGTTCTTGAGCGAGGCGTACCACAGCGGCCGTCTGAAGATGTCGAGCAGCAGGGAGAGGTCGCCGAGCTTCAGGGTGCCGAAGAAAATGCCGGGAAACAGCACCTGGATGACGACCGCGAGCAGCGGCAGCAGAATGAGGACGAACAGGACGGCCAGCATCAGCCAGCCCGTCCTGTTGCCTTGACTCGGTATGAACCTCATCTCTTTACTTCACCGCTTTGTCGGCGAACCACTGCTTGATCTCGCCTTCATGCTCCCCGGCCCACGCCGCTTCGGCCACGACGAGCTTGGCATCCGCCGCGCGGTCGGCCTTGGGTTCCACGCCTTTGGCGGATGGCTGGAAGTAGCTCTCCTCGCCCTTGTCGATCAGCTCCTGCTGCGTCTTCGGATCGAGCAGGAACTCGACGAACGCCTTGGCCGCTTCCAGATGCTTCGTCTCCTTCTGGATGGCGGCGACGCGGACCGATGCCGGAGCGCCTTCCGCCGGCCAGACGATGTCGACCGGCTCTCCCTTGTTCTTCAGCGCGTAGGCGTTGCTCTCCTGAAGGGCGGCCGCTTTGATTTCGCCGCCGGTCAGCGCCTTGGCGACGTTCGGATTTTTCGGATACACATGCATGCCGTTTTTGAACAGGCTGTCGAAGTACCCCTTCGCGGCGTCCATGCCTTGGTTCTGGAAAAACCACGAGACGAACGGATAGGCAGGCGCGGCGACGGCAGGGTCGGCCATGCCGAGCGTATTCTTGAACTTCGCGTCGGCCAGATCGGCCCATGTCTTCGGAGCCGTATCCTTCGTGAAGGCTTTCGTGTTGTAGGCGATGACGGCGGCGGCGTGGGCTCCGGTCGGATAGTAGGCTCCGCTCGCCGGAACGAGTCCGCTGGCGAAGTCCGTCAGGTTGCCGATGTCGGCCGGCGTCCAGCCCTCCAGCAGGCGGCCGGATTTGCCGAGCTGGTCGATCATCGGCATGGAATCCATCCAGACGACATCCCAATGCGGGTTGCCCTTCTCCGCTTCGATGCGGGATGCGAGCTCCGCTCCGTTGCCGGATACGAGCTCCAGCTTGTAGCCGGTCGCCTGCTCGAACATCGGCTGGATGATCTCGTCGAAGTCGTTCAGGTAGACGACGAGAGGCTCGTCCGATTTGGCAGGCTCCGTTGATGCCGGCGGAGCGGTTGAAGCTTCCGTGTTGGCGGCCGGAGCCTGTCCTTCTGCAGCCGGACCGGCTGCATTCTGGGACGCATTCTGAGCTCCGCATGCGGATAAGGCAAGGGAGAGCGACAGGGCGAGAAGGGCGGTAGCGCGCTTGCGGCGGACAATGGTTGTCATCGAACATCCTCCTGATCAATGTCTTGATGCACTAAGCATATAAGACCTGTGTCAGGGAACCGTCAACGGCAAGATAAGGTTTCATTAAATAAATTCTATAAAATTGGATGGGATCATAGAATTTTTTGATTTCCCGAACATAAAAAAAGCGATCC
Source organism: Paenibacillus sp. RUD330 (assembly GCF_002243345.2). Lineage (NCBI taxonomy): Bacteria > Bacillati > Bacillota > Bacilli > Caryophanales > Paenibacillaceae > Paenibacillus > Paenibacillus sp. RUD330. The sequence continues at coordinate 1,195,076 of NZ_CP022655.2, read as the reverse complement.
CCATCCGGCTTGTCAAGCCGGATGGGGATCGCTTCGTTTCCACTGCGCCAGCTACTGCGTGAAAAGAATGCCTGCGGAGTCGGGAAAATCGCCGCATCGAACCTCTCGTCACTCGATGTCAAAATCGAAATATTTTTTGGGAAACGGCTCCTTTTCGAGCGTATAATGCCACCATTCCTTGCTGTAGGGGTGGAAGCCGCGCTTCTCCATCGCTTTTTTGAGAACGGCCCGGTTAGCCGCTTGCAGGGCTCCGATCTGCTGCGTGCCATGGCTCGAGATTTCCCCGAAAAAATCGAAAGGACTGCCCATGTCGGTCGGCTTGCCTGTCTTCAGGCTGAAGGTCGTGAGATCGATCGTGCTGCCCCTGGAATGCCCCGAACGGGAGGATACGAAACCAAGCTTGAACACGTCGGCCTTGTCCACTTCGGGATAAAAGACGTCCTTCATGGCGGTATCGTCCGCATCCCTGGACCAGGACATGAACTGCTGGACAGCCTTGACCGGGCGGTAGGCATCGTAGACAAGCAGTCCGAGTCCTTCCGCGGCAAGATCGTCGCTTACCCCCTTCAACGCTTTGGCCGCCTGCCCGGACAAGATGGCGTACGGCGCCTTGTAGCCGTCCAGCCTTCTTCCCACGAAATTGTAGTCGGTGTAATAGCGGATGTCGGATTTGAGCGTCGGGATGACTTCATCCAAGTAAACGAAGCCCTCCGGGAGCCGATGCTTCTTCTCTGCCACTGGCTTCACTCCTTGCTTGGCGGGCGCGGCCTTGCCGACGGGGGAAGGCCGCGGGCCGGCAATCGTCGGCTGCGGCGCACTCGAATCCGCCGGGGCAGCAGCCGCCGTGGCCGGAGTACGAGCCGCTGCCGCCTCACGCCCGGCTTCGACGGCTCCGTTGTCCTGCCCCGCGAGGCTGGCGACGCCGGAATCCACGGCATCGGCCGGAGCGGCGCAAGCCGTCAGCTGGATGGCCAGACATGCGGCCGGCAAGCATGCCAGCAGCTTCTTTCCTTTCGAATGCATGGAGCTCCTCCTCTGTCTTCTTTCCCGTACGATGCACGGCTGCGCTCTTTCTTCGCCGAATTCGCATACACCGATTGTATACGACTCTATCGAAAATGTAACGTCCCGATCCTTCGCGCAAGCTTGGTTCCCGTCAAGGCAAGCCCTATAATAGCAGAGAGGAAACTGACCAAGGAGAGATGCCGCATGCCTGATGATTGGGATAAACGGGTGGCGCTGCTATGGGGCTCCGCAGACGTCTTGAGCGGAGAGGAATTCGTCGCCCGAATGGAACGGCTCGCTTCCGAGCTTCCCGAGGACAATCCTGAAGCGGCCTTCGAACGCGCCGCCTCCCTGGAGCAGGCCGGGCAGTCCAATCTGGCCGTGCCGCTATACCGGCGCGCCCTTTCGAGAGGATTGAAGGGAGAGCGCAGGAGGCTTGCCGTCATTCAGCTCGCAAGCCTGCTGCGCGGCATCGGAGCGCTGCCGGAGGCGATTGCCCTGCTCTCTACCGAGCAGCGGCGCGGGTCCGATCATCTGGACGACGCCGTCCAGGCTTTCCTGGCCCTATGCCTGGCCGAAGCCGGCGAAGAGCGCCAGGCGGCGTCGATTGCGCTCGCCGCGCTCGCCGGCCATCTGCCCCGGTATCGGCACAAGATAGAATCCTCCGCCAAAGATCTGCTTAAGGGCTGATCCGGATCTACGAAAAATTGAAAGGGGAAATGAACCCTGAATCCATCCGTCCACCATGCAGCTCCCGCCCCGGAAGAATACATCCGCCTCCGAAAGGCCGCAGGATTGAGCGCCAAAAGTCCGGAAGGAGCTGCGATCGGACTCCGGAACTCGATCTATTGCGTATCTCTCCGGCATGAAGACCGGCTGATCGGAATGGGCCGGATCATCGGCGACGGCGGCTGTTTCTATCAGATTGTCGACATCGCGGTAGATCCGGCTTATCAAGGGATAGGACTCGGCAAGCTCGTGATGGCCCATTTGACGGAGTATCTGGATAGCCATGCGCCGAAGGGCTCCTATGTAAGCCTCATTGCCGATGTTCCGGCGGACCGCTTGTACAAGCAATATGGCTTTGATTATACGGAGCCCGCTTCCGTCGGCATGTACAGGAAGTACTCCCTGTAATGCGAAGGCTCGTTCCCAGCCTGCCGCTTCAGGCTGGGAGTAGAACCGATTGATCAGGGATGCATACACTAGGATAAATGGCCTAGGGAGGGACAGAAATGAACCGGCTTGCCCAGATCGATGATGCTAAATACACCCTGATCGGCAGATTGTTTACACTGGGAGGATCCGTTTTTTTCTTTATCGGATCTCTGATTGTCGCCATTCTGGCGTACAAATCATACCAGGACCTTCTCCAGCCCCAAGCCTGAACAAAGCCGCCCCCGAATAATGTTCATGCGGGCTTGATCCCTCCCTGCAAGCTCTTAGAAGAGAAGAGAAGAGAAGCAGCCCCTCTAATCAGGTCGATTAGAGGGGCTTCCGCTTCGCTTCATGGACGGGACAAGCGCTTGACCGCTGCAAGAGCTTCCTTCATCGAGCCCTATTTCCGAGGAAATAAGATCTCGATGGTTCAGCCGGAATCAGCCGGCATCCTCAACGGTTTCGATTCTCTTCACGGCTTCTTCGGCAAGCATGAAATTCCTCCGACTTGAAACCTGCGGTTTTTATCGAGATAAATAGGCTTCAAGCAAGCCCTCCACTTCCGTTTTTTCCAAAGGACCATAAATAAAATGCTTCCGCCCGTCTTGATCGACCAGTATCGTCGTCGGAATGGACTTAAGCTTGAAATACTCCTCCGCCTCGCCTTTTTCATCAAAATAAACCGGCGTTTTCATCTTCATTTCCAGCTGGAAGTTGACGGCTTCATAGACCGTATCCTGCTGCGTTGCATGGACGGCCAACACAAGAACAGCTGCCAGCAAGCCGCCCTGAAGCATGCGCTGCCGCTTCCCTCGGCCTCCGTCTGCGCTACTTCTTGAGAATGAGCTCAGCCGCATACTCGTCTCCGTTAACCTTTTTGATTTCCTTCAGCACAAAAACGGTATTCATCAGCTTAATTTCATCACCGGGCTGGTAGCGCTTATTCCGCTCGTCTTCAACGAGCACGAGGGAATCGATTGCAGCAGAGGTTTTGTTTTCTTCGTACGTCCACTTGACCTTCCCGTTCTCCGAAACGCCCGGCAGCGGAACCAAGATACGGGCAGGCAGCGTCGATTGCCATGGGTTCAAGCGCCATAACGCGGCGGCAGCAAGCAGGACCACAACTGCCCCTGCTATGCCTGACTTCCAATTTAAGTTCAAGTTTCATCCTCCTGTGCAAAAAAAGGTGACCGCCGCTGGAATTCCGTTTCCCCCTTCAGAGGTGCCGTCTTCATCATCAAACCTTATTTCCCCTCTTTTTCCTGATAACTTGCAGCTGGCGGAACGTCTGTATCCATGGCTTTGACTGAACCGCTGCTGACTGCCGGGACTACTCCGGAAAAGCTTGATTTCTTTCCTTCATAGTCGTAGGTTCCTTCAAAAACATAGACCGGCTGTCTTATCGAGAACGACGTTTTTTGCGTCCTCCGAGATATTTTGGACACCTTTGGACGTCTGCAGGTCTTGAGCGGCCTCTCGGATTGATTTAGGTTCTCATTTCTTTTATTTGGAATTCAAATCCATTTTATGCTATCAATCTTTTTCGTTCATGGAAATAGTAAAAAAATACTACTTCCTATTTATAAGAAAAATTCAAAAAAGCCGTCCCCCTGCCTTTCGGCAAGGAGACAGCTTTTCAAAACAAGAATAACGAATCAGTATTCCATCAGCATGGCCACGTTCTGCCATCCTGCGCCGACCGTCCAGAACACCAGATAGTCGCCGCGCTTGACCTTGCCGTCCCGCAAAGCGTCATGCAGGGCAAGGAACGGGCTGTTGCTGGCGGTATAACCGTACTTGTCCCCGACATAAGCGACCTTGGAGCCGTCGATGCCGAGCCGCTCCGAGACCAGCTTCACGTTGCCGACGGAAAATTGGGAGAACAGGTAGGCGCCGACCTCCGAACTCCGGATGCCGTTGCTGTCCATCAGCTCGCGCAGCGTATCCACCGCGGAATCGACGCATACGGAGTCGTCGAACGGAGTGAATCTGACCTGAGCCTCGGCAGCTTCTCCACGGTACAGGTTCGACAGTCCGCCAGCAGGGAACAGGGAATTGTCGATGACCGCCGTGTCCGTCTGATAGAGCGAATCGATGAAGCCGCCGCTTCCCTCCTGCGCTTCCAGGATGACGGCAGCCGCGGAATCGGCGAAGTTGGAATGGTATACCGGCTCCTGCGGGCTGTGGACGGAGAAATGATCCGCTCCGACGACGAGCGCCCGCTTGATGCGGGGATTGCTCAGCATCGTGCGGCTTGCCTGCTCGACCGCCACCAGCATGCCTGCGCAGTTCGCGTTGATGTCGTAACACATCGTCTGCTTGTTGCCGCCAAGTCCGCTATGGAGCTTGAGGGCGTTGCTCGGAAGCAGATACTCCGGCGTCTGGGAGGAGAAGAGGATGAGATCGAGGTCCTCGGCCGCGCATCCGGCGGCGGCCAGCGCCTTGCGGGATGCCTCCAGCGCCATCGTGTACGTATTCTCGTCCGGGCTGTCGATGACAAAACGCTTGTCGCGGCCAAGCGCCTTCAGCAAGCCCGACACTTCGACGCCGGACTGGCGGAAGCGCTCGATATAGTACTCATTGTCCACTTCATGGGAAGGATGATAGATCTCCAGACTGCGGATTCGGACGGCTGTCATTGGCTTTGCCTCCTCTGGATCGGAATTAGACTTCGGTGATTTCGCAGTTTTCCAGGCCGACTCCGCGCGCGACGCGTCCGAGCTGCATTTTGAGCACCGGATTTTTGGCGAGCAGGAGAGAGACTTTCTTGAAGCCGTCTTCCTTGTACAGCGCGAAGCAGCCTTCGAGAATCGGCAGCGAGCTCGGAGCCGATACATTGAGCAGCGTGCAGTCGATGCGAATTTCATATTCCGACGTATCGATCGTCGCGATCGTGGCTTTGTACGCCTCTACGGAATTCATGCCGTCCTCCGGAGAGAACGTTCCCTCTACCTGCGCGTTGAAAACCTTGTTCGTGCGATCCAGATCAATATTGAAGCTACCCATTTCTGCATCCTTCTTTCTTGGCTGGTTTGGTTGATATCAGTTGACGACCAGTGCTTTGAGCCGGTCCAGAATCGGAGCCGGCTCGGTTCCGTCCGTAATGACCTCGATGAGGCAAGGTCCATCCAGGCCTTCGAGGAAGGACGGAATCGCCGCCATCTCCTCGATGCTTTCCACCGACATGGACCGGACCCCGGCAGCTTCCATCATGGCTGCGATGGAGATGCGCTCCTGCTTGTAATCCGGGATGGAACGGCTGAAGAGGAACTGCTGGCCTCTTTCCACATAAGACAGCATCGCGTTGTTGATGACGAAGTAAACGACGGGAATCCGGTATTCCTTGGCGGTCAGAATATCCATTCCGTTCATGAAGAAGCATCCATCCCCTGCGACGACGGCGACCGGCCGGGAAGGATCGGCGAGAGCCAATCCGGGCGCTCCCGAGATGGCCGAGCCCATCGCCCCGTAATCGAGGTTGATCTCGAAGTCTCCCCCGTCCGGGACATGGATGTACTTCAGCGCGAAGTTGGTGAACTCCCCGATATCGCATACATAGCGGGTGTCCGACGGCATGGTGTCCTTCAGGTTTTCCAGGAACAGCCGCAGAGACATGCCGGTATGGTTGAGCTCATAAGGCGCGTTGACGGGCTCCTCCCGAATGTACCGGGAGGAGGACGCCTGAACGGCGTTCAGGAGGCAAGGAAGAACCTCCTTCAGATCGCCGCGTACGGCCGCATCCGTTCGGAACACTTTGCCGAGCTCGGAGGGATCGCGGTCCACGTGGATGAGCTTCCGTCCGGCGACAAGCACGTCGTTGAAGTTGCAGGTCGAGGCTTCCCCGAGGCTGCTGCCCAGCACTAGAACGCAGTCGGGCTCGGCCGAATTCACATACCGGCTCGCCGCCTCCGTGCTGGAGAACCCGTAGTTGCCCAGATTCAAAGGAAAATCTCCCGAAACGATTCCCTTTCCCGCCGGCGTCGTGATTACAGGCCACTGCAGCTTCTCGCTGAGCTGCCTGATGCCGTCGCCGAAGCCGCGGCCGCCGCGGCCGACCATGATCAGGCCCTTGCGCGCGGAGCGGATCAGCGCGGCGGCATGCTCCAGCGAGGCAGGGTCCGGCAGAGGAGCAGCGAACTCGGCTGCAGCCGGCGCTTCGGGAATAGGCATGTCCAGATCCAAGCGCTGGATGTCGATAGGGATGCACAGGTACACCGGGCCGCAAGGAGGAGTCAGAGCGATCCGTACCGCCTTGTCCAGCTCCGCCAGCACATCCTGCTCGCGCAGCACTGTCGCGCTGTATTTGGTGACACCCTTCACCATCTGTTCGCCGTCGAGCTCTTGGATCGCTCCTTTGCCCATCTGCCAGCGGTTGATGCCGCCGGCGATGACCAGCATCGGGGCTTTGGCCCGCTTCGCGTCCGCAATGCCGTTCATCATGTTGCTGACGCCCACCGCTCCCGCTCCGGCGCATACGGACAGCCTTCCCGAGGTGCTGGAATAACGGGCCGCCGTATAGGCCGATCCCGCCTCGTTCTTCGCGATGACGGGCTTGATGCCGACGTCGATGAGCGAATCGTAGATCGGTCCGATGATGCCGGCCGGAATTCCAAACAGATGCTCGACTCCTGCAGACTTCAAATAGCGCAGCATGGCTTCTGCGAGTTTCATCGAATCCACTCTCCGATTCTATATATCTTCTCTGTAAAAGGCGGCTGGGCGTTCCGTTTCGCGGCTTGCGCCGAAGCATGCTCGGGCAGGCTTCCGATGGAGGCCGGGATCGCCGGACCGGCGCCCCCTTGCTCTTCCATGAAAGGAACGGCCTTCTCCGGCAAGGGTTGAATCATTCCATCATCTGTTTTCTTCATGATCAGCCTCATGGCGGGATGCTTCTTCTTGGATGGCCAGCACCTGCTGCCTCAACAAGCGTGCCGAATCGAGCGACTGCGTCATGGCGTCCAGCTGCTCCTCCGCGCACATGGCGATTTCCTTGGAGCCGGCCAGCGCCACCTCCGTGCTCTCCGACGTTCCGCGGACGGAGGTCAAAATCTCTTCCGTGCTAGCGTTGATCTGCTGCGTGACGCTGGATATTTCCTGAACCTTTTCGGATACGCTCCCCGTCAGGCCGACGATCTCATGGAATGCCTGCCCGGCCGAGTTCACGCTGCTCACCCCGGACTGCAGCTCCACGTTGAAACGGGTCATCGCCTCGGAGGAACGCCGGAAGTAGCTTCGAATATCCGCAGCCGTCTTGGCGATATCCCTGGCCGAAGAGGAGGACTGCTCGGCCAGCTGCCGAATCTCGCTGGCGACGACCGAGAAGCCCCTGCCGAATTCGCCCGCATGGGCAGCCTCGATCGCCGCATTCAGGGAAAGCAGATTGATCTGGCTGGAAATCTGGCTCACGACGTGAGCGATCTTCTCGATCTCCTCGTTCAAGCCGCTCATTCCCGACAACGCTTCGGACGAAGCCGCGGCATGCTCGGACACAATGTTCATCTGGGAGACCGCATTGTCGATGACCGCGGCTCCCTGGTCGGCTGTCTCCGCCACGACGGCGGTCTCCTCGGCAAGAGACATCGAGGAGTCCGCGATATGCTCCATCCCCTTCGTGACTTCCTCCAGCATGGCCATATTGTTTCTGGATTCCACTGCAATGGACTCGTTGCCGAGCGAGATCTGCTCGATGGAAGCCGTTATTCCTTCCACCAGATCTTTGCAGAATTCATTGTCCCGGACGAGCGATCCGGAAGCGACAGCCGCTTCCTTGGCCAAGGACAGGATGCGCTCCGTGCTCGGGGACTGCTCCTGCTCCTGTGCAGGAGCCGCAGCCTCAGCCTCGCCTGCCGCCGGCTCCAGGCCGAAGCGGCGGCGAATCTTCGGCAAGAGCGCTGCCAAGGCAGCCGCTCCCGCAAGAACCAGGACAAAGGTCAGCATTCCGCCCCATGCGGCGCTGCGGCCGCTTGCGCCCGCAAGCGACAGCACGGCGAAATGGACGATACCCGATGCCGCTCCGATCAGCGCGGCCGATCCGGCAAACGCAAGCGCCAGAGGCCTTCCGGCCGTAAACGGATTGTTCATGATCATGCCCGCTTTCTCTACTGACTATGGTTGCCTGTTTGCTCCCCGCCTGAATGCTAGGTTGCTTGTTGAGCTTTCGTTGATGATGACGCTCCTTTCCGCTCCCGGCGGATCGACTGCAAACATTACACATATCGGAATATAACGATGCATTCTTTAACTTTCATGGCAAATTTGAACGATTTTTGTCGAAATCTGCTCTTTTTCCATGCCGCCGCCCGAATTCCCCATGCGGAGCCGAATCAAAAAAAACCGGCCGAGAGGGCCGGTTCGGAACTCGGATTCATGGGTGCCGCCGAGCTTAGCCGAGAAAATGCTTGATGAAAAAGTCCAGCTGGTATTCCATGCTCAGAGGATCGTTGAAGTAGAACGCTTTTGCGTCGGCTTCAAAGACATGCTGATTTTGGACAGCGGGAATGTTCTTGTACGTTTCCGTCGTTTGGAACGAATTGTCTTCATCGGCGTTTTTGCTGAAAATGACATAGTCGCCGGCATAATCGCTCAAGACTTCATTCGATACGGCGAAGTAACCGTCCTTGCTCGTCGCTTCCTCGACCTTGTCCGGCATATGCAGGCCGAATTGCTGATAGAGGATTTCGGTTCCGCGGCCAAAATTGTCTCCATATACATAGAGCTGCTTGTTGAACGTCTCGATGACCGAGACCGTCGCATCGGCGCCGATCTTCGCCTTGATCTCTTCTCCGGCTTTCTTCGTGCGGGCGTCGAAGTCGTCTACCCAGGCTTGGGCTTCCTTTTCTTTATTCAGCAGCTTGCCGATTTCCAGCTGCTGCTGCTTGAAGTCGACTTTTCCGTACGTAAAGGTGACCGTAGGGGCAATTTCCTTGAATTTATGGATGTTTTTAATATCGGAGAGCCCGATGATCAGATCCGGATTCAGCTCCACGATCTTTTCGAGGCTTTCCTCGTCTACAGCTTCCACCCCGTCCAGCTTGCCGGCGAAATTCGGGTTGTCCATGGACATCTGGTCCACTCCGACCAGCGGCACGCCGAGAATCATGACGTTGCCCGTCAGGAACCGGGTAAGCACGACGACGCGCTGCGGATGAGTCGGAACCTCGACAGGTCCGCTCTCGGACTGATAAGTAAAGGTTGCCGCTTCCGATGCGGGCGACGCTGCGGGAGCCGGGGAACTCTCGTTGCCGGCAGGCGCGTTGTCGTTGGCTTGATTGCTGCCGCAAGCGCTCAGCAGAAGGACGAAGGCAAGGACAGATAGAACGGAAAGCTTTTTCATGACATGACTCTCTCCCTTTAGATGCGGTCTCTATGCAGCCGAGCAATGATTATGAAAATCATTCTCATTTACATGAGTTATTATAGAGATGCATCGCTTGTTGAGCCATGCCTTTTTGTTGGGAAATGGGCTTGGACTATTGATTGCCGGGAAGGAAACCAGCTTGGACTATTGATTGCCCCCAAAAAGCGCCTCCGCCCGCTGAAGCTGCAATCGAATCGAAACGGGATTGTACGGCACCCAGTCGTCCTTCTCGAGAAAGTGAATGTCATTGCGGCGCACAGCGGAAAGCTCCCCCCAATAAGTTGAGCCCAGCACCGCTTCGGAATGCGCTGTCGACCCTTTGACATCCGGAAACACGATGACTAGGACCCGGTCGCCCGCATAGTCCGCAAGCTGCGGGATTTCAATAGGGATGGAATGGAATTGTTCCCCGAGCCGATCCATCTCCTGCTTGATTTTGGCGGGCGGCTGCAGACCGAGCGAGCCGTAGAGGACATATCCGACATTGCGTGCTCCATATATGAGCAGTTGATCCGGCTTGATCACCACAATCGTGACCGTCCCGCCCGCCGCTCCGCTATGCTGTATCCGTGCACGGGCTGCCAGTTCCTCCTCCTCGAATTCAGCCAGCCACCGCTCCGCCTGCCCGGTTCTCTTGATCACTTGGGCGATAAGACGGAGATGCTCCTTCCACCCGACTCCCATCCATGGAATCTCCGCGATCGGGGCGGCGACACGCAGCTGCGCGGCATGCAGCCCATGCTCGTCCAGATGGCGGCTGTCCGCAAGGATCAGCTCGATGTCATGGGCGAGCAAAGCCGGCCTCACCTGCTCGACGGGGCTGTCCGCATGAATGAACGTCATGTCTTGCGGCGGCTGAACCCCTTCCGCATTCACATATTCGCTGTTGTCGGATATGAGGACGGACGGCTCCAGCCCGAGCAGCAGCAGATGGCTGGCATAAGGAGTCATCATGACGGCCACGCGCCGAAAAGGCATCCGGTTGTAGGCCGAGGGCGGCATTCCCGTCTGCTGCTTGAAGCGGCGGCTGAAGTAGAACTCGTCCTTGTAGCCGACCTTGAGCGCGATCTCTCTCAGCGTGCCCGAGCCGCTCAGAAGCAGCTCCTTGGCCCGATGAACGCGAAGGCGCGACAGGTAATCATTGAAGGAGAAGCCGGTCAGCTGCTTGAACAGAATGGAATAATGGGATGGGCTCACTCCGGCGATTTCGGCTAAGGCGTCCCGCGTCATCTTGTCGCTGAATTTATTTTCCAAATACGCCAAGCTGCGTTCCATGGAAGGCTGCAGGCTTGCCGCCTCCTTGGATTCCAGCAGCTCGGCAAGCCCGAGAACGAGCTCGTGGAAGATGATCTGATTGCGGACATGGCGGCCTTCGCTCTCCGGAGAGCGATGGACGTACAGCTCCTCCACAAGGGCAGCCATCTCCGGCTCATAAGGAAAGAAGTGAAGCTCTGAATTAGAGGCGATCCCGCTTTTGCGCATCATTTCCCCTGCCGGCCGCTTCTGCTCCCTGAAGCCGATGGAGAGGGAGTAGGCATGGAGCGGCTGCAGACGGTCCGCGATCAGAGCGGCCTCGCTGCCTGGCGGAAGAAGGATGACGCTCCCCTCCGCGATCTCGCCGCTGCGATCTCCGGCCTTGAAGACGCCTTTGCCGCCGGCGATGGATACCAGCACGGCTGAGCTTTCCTCGAGCGGCAGCTTCGCGCTGCCATAGAGCGATTGGATGCTGCCGAATGCATATAAAGGAAAACGGGACTCCACCCATTCCGGGACCGCAGCTTTGCTCACATCCGATGCCTCCGTTTCAAAAAGATATTAAGCCCTATCGATTCTATTATGCATGGCTATCATGTCCATTGCACCTAACCGATATAAAGGTTGAGAAGATGATACAAGCCAAGAAAGGAATCGAATCCACCCGATGTCTTACTCTCTACGATCTATTTTCGCTGTCTTGCTCGCAGCTGTCGTTATTTTGCTGACCGGAGCTCTGAGCTGGTCGATCGGCAGCAAAACAACCGTTGAAATCGAATCCCAGATCGGCCAATCCTTATCGGAAACTTCCTATCAGATGGCGGATAAAATGGATTCCTTCATGTGGTCCCGCTCGGGCGAGCTGGATGTGCTGAGCAAGCTGGAAGCTTTGCAGCATCCCGGCTCTCCGAATCAGATCCGCGCATTGCTGGACCAGCTGAAGCTGAGCCTGCCATCCTTTACGTGGGTTGGCTATATGGACCCGAAGGGAACGGTCATCGCTTCCACCGACGGGATTTTGACAGGCACCAGCATCGCTAAGCGTCCTGTATTCCAGGAAGGGATAAAAGGAAAATTCATCGGGGACGTCCATGAGGCGGTCCTGCTGGGCAAGCTTCTGCCGAATCCGACGGGAGAGCCGATGCAGTTCGTCGATATCAGCCTGCCGATCTACGACAAGGCCTTGAACGTACAGGGAGTTCTTGCCGCCCATCTCAGCTGGGCTTGGGCGCGCGAGATCGAAGCTTCCGTTTTGCAGCCCCTGAAAGAGCACAAAGAAAATGTGGATATTCTGGTCGTAAGCCGGAACAACGACACGGTTCTCATCGGCCCCTCCGCCATGGTGGGCAAGCCGCTTGTCCTGGACAGCCTGGCGAAAGCCCAAGCCGGCCAGAACGGCTATTCCAAGGAGCGCTGGAGCGACGGGAAAAGCTATTTGACGGGATACGCGCTTGGAGACGGCTACCAGGACTACAAGGGACTTGGCTGGACCGTCATCGTCAGGCAGCCGATCGACATCGCATTCGCTCCCGTAGACGGCATCCGGCATTTCATTATTGGAATCGGCGTCATAACCGCGCTCTTGTTTGCGATCGCCGGCTGGTTCACCGCCGGCATGGCCTCCCGCCCGTTGAGACGGATTACGGTTGCCGCCGAGGGTCTGCTCCGGGGCGAGCCATCGGCCATCCCGATCCATAAGGGAATCCGGGACATCGAAATACTGTCGAAAACCCTCCATCGCCTGGTCACGGACCTGACGAAGACCGAGCTGGCGCTGGATGAGATGGAAAATCAGGCCCATCAGGACAAGCTTACGGGACTTCCCAACCGCCGCGCGCTGGATTCGTATCTGGACCATGCGGTCGCCGCCGCCCGCAGCGGCAAGGTTCTGACCTTCCTCTATCTGGATTTGGACGGCTTCAAATCCGTCAACGACAAGTACGGCCATCAAGTCGGCGATCAGCTCCTGCAGCTGACGGCGGCTAGAATCCGCTCCTGCATGCGTGCGGGAGAGCTTGCGGTCCGTCTGGGAGGCGACGAATTCCTGGCCGTGTTCTATACGTCCGCTAGCGATTCCGAGGCCGGCGGTTCAGCTCTGGCGAACCGGATCATCCAGGCCATCAATGAGCCCTTGGCGATTGAAGGCCATTCCATTGGAATCGGCTGCAGCGTAGGTGCAGCCCGATGGCCGGATGACGACCCGGACCCGATCTCGGTCATCCGCAAAGCCGACGAGGCTTTGTATCGCTCGAAGCGCGAAGGCAAGAACAGGGTGACCTTCGCGGGCAAGGATGCCTAGCCTATTGAAAACATAGAGAGAAGCCGCATACCGATCGGTATGCGGCTTCTCTCTATGTTTCTGTCCTGCAGCCGAGCTCCGTGCTGAATAGATGAAGAGCAGGATCATGCCGCCTGCTCCTTCATCCTGTTATTCTGCCATTAGACTCTAGTTGCCGAAGAATTGATCTTTGTCTCTTCCCGAAACCGTAATTGTTTTGTCGGGAGAGTTCAAGACGAGCTTGAATTGATTCTCGTTTACTTTTACGGCGGTAACGGCTACCGATGCCGCGTTCAGCTGATTATTCAGATCACTGACCAAGGCAGCCATGTCGGCATAATTCCAATCCAGCATTATCGTTGCCGTTGCTGCGCCGTCGCTGATGCTGAACGTACGGTTTTTGGAGCTGTCCTCGTCCGTCCCGGTGTGATGATTGTTTGGGAAGAAGAAGGACCAATCCGCTCCGCCCAGCGTAATCGAAGCGGAAGATCCGGTTTGGAAGGTAGTGATGAAGAAGGTGTCTTCAAACCCCATCCCGCCTAAGGTCCGATGGCCTAGATCGATTCCATGCGCATTGCAGTAGTCTTGGATAAAGCTGTCTACCGCCGAGCCCATCACCTGTCCTGTAGTGAATCCGTTCAACGGAATGTTCCAGGTGAGGTCAACCGGAATGGTGATCGTCCCGTCGCTTATCGTGAAGTGCTTCGGGTTCGCTTGGAAATTTGTTGACGTTATCGTTTTGCTTTCTCCCCTGGCTTGAGCAGCATAAACGGTCCCGAAATCAAAAGTGGTCAACACTTTGCTTGTAAGGGTCTCAAGCCCAGCAATAACCGCTTCTGCTTCCGTCAAGCGGCTGATGTCCCCTGCAAGCGTCTTCTGGGTCGCGGTCAGAGCTTCATAGGCCGTGCGTGCTTGAGCCACAGCTGCTTTGTCCGCCAAAGTGACGGCTTCTTTTGCCGGCAAGGCGGCGATTTGCGCTTTCACCAGATCCGCCGCTGCCTGATCCGCTACCGCTTGCGCTTCCAGCGCCGCAATAACCGCCTCCGCCTCCGTCAGGCGGCTGATCTCCCCTGCAAGCGTCTTCTGGGCTGTTGATAAAGCTTCATAGGCCGTACGTGCTTGAGCCACAGCTGCTTTGTCCGCCAGTGTGACGGCTTCTTTTGCCGGCAAGGCGGCGATTTGCGCTTTCACCGCATCGGCCGCTGCTTGATCCGCTGCCGCTTGCGCTTCCAGCGCCGCGATTACTGCCTCTGCTTCCGTCAGGCGGCTGATGTCTCCTGCAAGCGTCTTCTGGGTCGCGGTCAGAGCTTCATAGGCCGTACGTGCTTGAGCCACAGCTGCTTTGTCCGCCAGTGTGACGGCTTCTTTTGCCGGCAAGGCGGCGATTTGCGCTTTCACTGCATCGGCCGCTGCCTGATCCGCTGCCGCTTGCGCTTCCAGCGCCGCAATAACCGCCTCCGCCTCCGTCAGGCGGCTGATCTCCCCTGCAAGCGTCTTCTGGGCTGTTGATAAAGCTTCATAGGCCGTACGTGCTTGAGCCACAGCTGCTTTGTCCGCCAAAGTGACGGCTTCTTTTGCCGGCAAGGCGGCGATTTGCGCTTTCACCAGATCCGCCGCTGCCTGATCCGCTGCCGCTTGCGCTTCCAGCGCCGCGATAACCGCCTCTGCTTCCGTCAGGCGGCTGATGTCTCCTGCAAGCGTCTTCTGGGTCGCGGTCAGAGCTTCATAGGCCGTGCGTGCTTGAGCCACAGCTGCTTTGTCCGCCAAAGTGACGGCTTCTTTTGCCGGCAAGGCGGCGATTTGCGCTTTCACCGCATCGGCCGCTGCCTGATCCGCTGCCGCTTGCGCTTCCAGCGCCGCGATAACCGCCTCTGCTTCCGTCAGGCGGCTGATGTCTCCTGCAAGCGTCTTCTGGGTCGCGGTCAGAGCTTCATAGGCCGTACGTGCTTGAGCCACAGCTGCTTTGTCCGCCAGTGTGACGGCTTCTTTTGCCGGCAAGGCGGCGATTTGCGCTTTCACCGCATCGGCCGCTGCCTGATCCGCTGCCGCTTGCGCTTCCAGCGCCGCGATAACCGCCTCTGCTTCCGTCAGGCGGCTGATGTCTCCTGCAAGCGTCTTCTGGGTCGCGGTCAGAGCTTCATAGGCCGTACGTGCTTGAGCCACAGCTGCTTTGTCCGCCAGTGTGACGGCTTCTTTTGCCGGCAAGGCGGCGATTTGCGCTTTCACCGCATCGGCCGCTGCCTGATCCGCTGCCGCTTGCGCTTCCAGCGCCGCGATAACCGCCTCTGCTTCCGTCAGGCGGCTGATGTCTCCTGCAAGCGTCTTCTGGGCTGCCGATAAAGCGTCATAGGCCGTACGTGCTTGAGCCACAGCTGCTTTGTCCGCCAGTGTGACGGCTTCTTTTGCCGGCAAGGCGGCGATTTGCGCTTTCACCGCATCGGCCGCCGCCTGATCCGCCGGATCTGGTGTTGGCGTCGGTGTCGGTGCTGGCGTCGGTGTCGGTGTCGGTGCTGGTGTCGGTGCTGGCGTTGGTGTCGGCGTCGGCGTTGGTGCCGGCGTCGGCGTCGGCGTCGGTGTCGGCGTCGGCGTCGGTGTCGGCGTCGGTGTCGGCGTCGCGGATGGCTTGGTTTGTTCATCCAATCGGGTCAGAAACTTGGAAGTGACCAGAGCTGCATCCTGACGGCTCGCTACACTGAGCGGCCTGAAGGTGTTGTCGGGGTTTCCCGTTATAAGGCTCCGCTCAACGGCAGCGCCAACCGCATCTTTGGCCCAGCTGGAAATGGAAGCCGCATCAGAGAACGTTAAATTTTGGCCTTTTCCGCTGCTGTCCACACCTAACGCGTTGATAAAAACAACCGCCATCTGCTCACGGGTGAGGCTCAGGTTGGCGCCAAAGGTTCCATCGCCCATGCCTTTAAACAGACCTGCTTTTACCGCTGCTTCTACGGCAGCAAAAGCATAGTTGCCGTTCGGAACGTCTTTGAAGGTAGCCGCTGATGGAAGATTGCCCGTATCCAGCTTGAGAGCCTTTGACAGTATGATGGCAAAGTCCTGTCGCTCTATATTGCCTGTCGGATCGAATTTGCCTTCACCAATACCGCTGATGATCCCCATTTCGGCAAGCTTAGTGATGGCGTCTTTGGCATAGCTGCCTGAAATATCGGTCAAAGATTCTTGTGCGGAAGCATGGGGCACCAGGACGCTGAGCAGCGCGGCCGTCGCCAAGATGGACAATGATTTGGCTTTAAAACTCATGTTTATCTTTTCTCCTTGATTGATTTATTTTCTAAGTAGACCCTTCTTCTTGAGAGAGGGAGCAAAGGGCACTGAAGCTATCGTATTTATCGGCAAATCTCTCCACTCAAGTTAAATTAATTTTATTTGAATATGTAGAGCTATCTCTCTCTTTTTCATTAAATAGCTTTTGGGCTTATTTGCATAGCCTTTTCATAACGGACCTGTACGAAGGACGGCACAAGATCTCATCATGGTGGAAATCGAACAGCAGAAAAACCGGCCGCATAGGCCGGTTTAGATTCTGGAAGCTCATCTTGGTTGTCAAGCTCTAGATTTTATAAGCCTTCATCGCTTTGCGCAGCTCCTTGATGCTCGGCCGCTTGCCGTAGAGCAGAACGCCGGTGCGGTAGATCTTGGCGGACAGCCAGCCGAACACGTAGATGCTGACCAGCATGATGCCGAGCGAGACGAGCACCTCCCATGTCGCCACATGGCCTACGCCCACTCTCAGAACCATGACATAGGGCGAGAAGAACGGGATGAACGAAGCGGCCTTGACCAGCATGCTGTCGGGATTCGCCAGATTGAAGATGCCCAGATAGAACCCGGCGAGCGATACGAAGGTGAGCGGCATGACCGCCTGGCCGAGATCCTCGGTACGGCTGACCAGGGAGCCGACAGCCGCGTACAGCGTTGCGAACAGGAAGTAGCCGGTCAGGTAGAACAAGAGAGCGAAGAGGAGAAGGTCGGGACTGACGTCGCTGAGATGGATATCCAGATTGCCGAGCGCTTCCCGGTTGGTCGGGAGCTGGATGTTGATGAGGACTGCCGCCACGTAGATCGCGATCTGGAGCAGGCCGACCAGGAACATGCCGAATATTTTGCCGAACATGCTGTTCAGCGGAGACACGCTCGTGATCAGCACTTCCATGATGCGGGAGCTCTTCTCGGTCGTCACTTCGCTCGCGATGACCTGGCCCGTCGCCATGATCGACATGAAGAGCAGGAACAGGACCGCATAGACCATGCCCATATTGACGCCCTGCTGGGAAGCCGTGCGGCCGGCATCCTCGGCGGTTCCGTCCGCCGATATCTGCAGCGCCTTCACGTCGACCGGCGCATACAGCAGCGTCTTCTGCTCAGCCGTAAGTCCGGCGGCATTCGCCTTGACGATCTGCAGCGCGGTTTTCAATTCTTCGACCGAGGAAGTGTCGAGCAGCTTCTCGGATTTGAAAAGAGCGGAATAGAAGCCGGTCTCCTTGTTCGGCTCAAGCAGCATGTAGCCGCTGATCTTCCCGTCGGTCAAGGCTTTCTTGAGAGCGGCTTCCGCCGTGGCCGCGCTCGTTCCTCCATCGATCTTCTCCAGCCTCAGCTTCTGCTGGCCTGCCGGCTGGGAGTCGAAATATTCCTTGACCCAATCGCCGACGAGAGTCGGGGTCGCGCTGCTTTGGGCCAGGTCGCTCTGCATGGAGGCGTACCCGATCGTTTTCGGGCTGTCCGAGCCGCCGGATTTGAACAGCGAGATGATGTAGGGAAGGTTGATGGCCAGAGATAGAATAAGGACCAGGATGAGCGTCGTGATGAGGAAGGCTTTGCCTTTGACCTTGTTGCGGAACGTAAAGCCGGTGACCGTCCAGAACTCATTCATGATTTTCACCTACCGTTTTAATAAAGATTTCATTCAAAGTCGGTTCCATGATCTCGAAGCGGGTGACGTCGCTCTGCTGCATCGCATGCCGCAGAACCGCGCGCCCGGAAGCCTCGTCCGCGATCCGCAGCTCATAGGCATGCTCATGGCGCTTCACGCCGATGACGCCGGGCAGCTCCTCCAGTCCGGCGATCTCTCCGTCTGCCGCCAGCATGACTCTCTCCTTCGGAAAACGGTTCTTGATCTCCTTGAGGCTGCCCTTGAGCACCTCGTTCGAGCGATGCAGAATCGTAATGTTGCGGCAGAGCTCCTCGACATGCTCCATCCGGTGCGTCGAGAACAGAATGGATGCTCCCTGGTCGCGGAGCTCCTTGACGGTCGATTTCAGCAGCTCGACATTGACCGGATCGAGCCCGCTGAACGCCTCGTCGAGAATCATCAGCTTCGGCCTATGGATGATCGTCGCGATGAACTGGATCTTCTGCTGGTTGCCCTTGGACAGCTCTTCCACGCGCTTGTCATAATACTCCGGCACGCCGAAGCGCTCCAGCCACATCTTGAGGCTTTTGTCGGCGTCGGCCGCCGACATTCCCTTCAGGCGGGCAAGGTAGACCAGCTGCTCGCTGACCTTGACCTTCGGATAGAGGCCCCGCTCCTCCGGCAGGTAGCCGATGTCCCTGAGCTGCTGCTTCGTGTACGGCTTGCCGTTGTACAGGATCCGGCCTTCGTCGGGAAAAATCAGCCCGAGCACCATCCTCATCGTCGTCGTTTTGCCCGCGCCGTTGGCGCCGAGCAAGCCGTAGATCTCTCCTCTGTCCACCTCCAGGCTGATGCCGTTGACGGCGGTTTTGTCTGCATATTGCTTGACGACTCGTTCCACAATGAGCGGTTTCACTTCTTGTTTCCCCCTGTTCGTCTAATCTTATCTTCTTTGCGAGGTCCTCTTATTTCTTGTGCCGGATCAGATGGTCCAAAATATCGTCCAGCTCCAGAGCTTTCTGGCCGCTGACCGGATAGCCCTGACGGCGGCACCATTGCTCCGCCTCCCATGCGCGGGAGGTGACGATGCGGCAGGTGCCTCCTCCAGTCTCCTCGATCCGGACGATTCCCGGCATCTCAGCGGCGGCGCGGGCTGCGGCGGCCGGCGAACCGCCTTCCGGCGCCGATATATAGAACGTATGCCACGATCCGAGCAGTTCATCCTTCTCGTACATGCCGATGATGATGCCGGAGTCCATGATCGCGATATAGTCGGCCAGCCGCTTCACCTCGTCGATGATATGCGTAGCCATGACGATGGTCCGGCTGCCTCCGTCCATATACCGGTGAAGCTCGTCGACCATCGTGCGCCAGGCCAGCGGATCCAGGCCCGATGAGGGCTCGTCGAGCAGCAGCAGCTCCGGGCCATGCGCCATGGCGAGAGCCAGCTCGTATTTGCGGCGCATGCCCTTGGACATTTTCCCCAAGCGCAGCGAAGGATCCACCCCGAATTGCCTCAGCATTCTCTCGAATTCGTTGCGATCCCATCCGGGATACCACTGACGGACGAAGTCCGCCTTGGCCGTGCCCCGCAGCCTGCCGTCGAGTTTGTCGTCTTCTTCCGGGACGTAGCCGATCCTGCGCTTGAGCTCCGTATCGTCCGTTCCTTTGCCGACCGGTTCGCCCAGCATCGTGATCTCCCCTGCATCGGGGCGAACCTGGTCGAGCAGCAGCCGGAAGGTGGAGCTTTTGCCGCAGCCGTTGGGACCGACAATCGCGGTTACATAGCCTGCCGGAAGCTCCAGATCCAGGGGACCCAGCCGGAACCGGCTGCGGTTCAGCAGCACGCCCGAGAAGCTTGCGGCAGGCATGCTTCCAACGACGTCCGGCTGCGTTCCTCTTTCCGCGGTCTCCTTCGCATTCTGAACAGCTGCACTCACCCGGTTTTCCTCCGATCGGTTCGTCATGTCATCCTCCTCCGCTCCAGCTCTTCGCGCAGCATGCTCTCCAGCTCGGCACGGCCGAGGCCTGCGCTTGCTCCGGCGTCCACCGCAGCCGAGATGGCCGCCTCCACCGCCTCCAGCCGCTGCTTGGCGCCGGCTTCGACATCGACCTTGGCGACGAAGGTGCCCGTTCCCTGCTTCGTACGGAGCAAGCCCTCCGCCTCCAAGTCCTGATAGACCCTGCGGATCGTGATGAGGCTGCACTGCAAATTCTGCGCAAGCTCGCGGTTGGAGGGCAGCAGCGTATTCTCCTCCAGCTGGCCGCTCATGATCAGCGTCCTGAGCTGGGATTCAATCTGGTGGTACAGCGGCTCGGCGCTATGCTCGTTGATATGAATGGGTAGCCGCACGGCTGCACCCCCTTAAGTTGAAAACATCCACGGCGGGGCTATCCCAGCAGGCTGCGGCGGCTGAGCCGCCAGGCCATCAGCCTGATCGTGCCGGCGAAGCTGATCGCGGCTGCCGCCAGCATGATGATCGCCCAGATCCAATTTCCCTCTTGCACGGCTTGCAATTGGTGGTTGACCAGCGCAATGCGGTTGAAGGACAACAGGATGGCGACGCCTAGAATGAGAACCACGATGATAAAGCAGTACATGAGGTAGGCTTTGCCTCCAAGCCCCATTTCCATCAAGGCATAAAGGCTGCCGACGGCGATTCCGTAGCCGTACCATTGCAGGCCGAAGTTCAAAAATTGCAGCGGAGTCAGAAATTCATGATAAACAAGGACATATTGGACTCCGAAGTAGATCAGCAGCGTGGGCGTAAATATCGTGGCCATCGTCAGAAGGCGGCCGAGGGCGATCTGCCGGTAGCTGATCGGCAGCAGCCGGATCCGCGCGATCTTGCGCGCGACCTTGGCCTGCTTCCAGTTGCCGATGGTCGTCATGTTCATGAAGAATCCCAGGACCGGTATGATGGCCAGCATGATGAAGTCGATCACCCATGCGAACGAATCGGCTTGCCCGCCCTCCCGAAGCTGCATGATCAGCGGAGTCGTCGTCACGATGAAATAAAAGAGCATCGCGATATTGAACAGCCACCCGAACCCGATCGACATCCAGTCGTATTTGACTAACAGCTTGGCGCCTTGCCAGGTGCTCAAGAGCGTTCCTCCTCTCCACACCGCGTTTGAACAGTGTGCATACTGTGTATATCTTTATATACACTATACACACCGTTTCCAGTTTTAGTCAATGCCTAGAATGGGAACCGGATTTGCATCTCCATGCTTCAAACTCCAAATCAGGCTCCATCCCGCTTGGCTGCCATTCAGCCACATACAAAACCATCAGGATGACAAACTAACCTTTATCCAGCCTATAGGGGAGGAATAGCGTTTGAATCAGCCAACATTAGGGGCGTTCCTGTTCAGCTGCCTGAGCCGAGCCGGAATATCCGACGTATTCGGCGTTCCAGGGGATTATAATTTCAGCATTCTGGACGAGCTTGGCCGCCATCCGGAGCTGGGCTTCATCGGCTGCAGGAACGAGCTGAACGCCGGATATGCCGCCGACGCTTTTGCACGCTTGAAGGGCATATCCGCTCTGCTCACCACCTTCGGGGTCGGCGAGCTCAGCGCCTGCAACGCCATCGCCGGCTCCAACAGCGAATCCATTCCGGTCGTGCACATCGTCGGGGCTCCGCCTTCTATGGACCAGTCGGCTCATAAACTCATGCATCATTCCCTGATGGACGGAAATTTCGATTCGTTCCGGAAGGTCTATGAATCGTTGACCGCCTATGCGGTTGCCATCACCCTGGAAAACGCCTCGCATGAAATCCCTAAAGCTCTGCACATTGCCCAGACTCAAAAAAAGCCGGTGTATCTGACCATTCCCGACGATCTGATAACCAAGCCGATTCAGGCGCATGCGGAATCTTGGCCCGCTCCGGCAACAACTCCTTCCTCTCTCGCAGAGGCATCGGCCCATGCGGGCCGTCTGCTGAAGGGGAGCAGCCGCACGGTGCTGCTGACCGATGTGAAGGTGCTGCGGTACGGCTTGGAGAATGCGGTACGGCTTCTGGCGGAAAAGCTCCATCTTCCCGCAGCGTCCATGGTGTACGGCAAAGGCTCGTTCGACGAGACCCATCCCAGCTATATCGGCATATACTCCGCTGGATGCGGCGAGGAATCCGTCCGTCAAGCCGTCGAAAATGCGGATTGCGTCATCGCCGTCGGCCTGGTCTGGGCCGACACCAACACGGCCAGCTTCACGGCCAAGCTGGACTTTGCAAAGACGATTCAGATCAACCCAGACAACGTCCGGATCGGATCGGCCATGTATGCGGGCATCCAAGCCAGGGATATGATGGATGCTCTCATGCAGCTCCAGACCGTACAGGCCGCTCCCGTTCCCGCACCGGCCTTCCCTTATGATCTTCCGCAGGGACAGCCGGATGATGACTTGGCGGCGGCCAATTACTATCCGCTGTTCCAGCAATTCATCCAGGAAGGCGATGTCGTCGTCGTGGAGACCGGCACCTTGTTCGACGGGATGTCCCAGTTGAGGCTGCCCCGAAACGTCACCTACGTGGCGCAGGGGGGCTGGCAAGCCATCGGTTATGCCACTCCGGCCGCCTTCGGAGCCTGCATCGCCGCGCCGGACCGGAGGGTGCTGCTGTTCACAGGCGACGGCTCCATCCATCTGACGGCGCAGGAGATAAGCTCCATGCTGGAGCATCAATGCAAGCCGATCCTGTTCATCCTGAACAACGGCCTGTACGTTGTGGAAAATTATTTGAATGTCAACGCGGTCAATCCCGGTTATAACGTCATTCCCAAGTGGGACTTCCCCAAGCTGCCGGAAGCATTCGGAGGCGACGCCTTCACCGCGACCGCCAGAACCGTCGCCGAGCTCCGCGAGGCCATGCGGCAGGCGGAATCGGAATGCCGTTCCCGGCTGTGCATGATCGAGCTCATTCCCGGCAATCCCATGGATGCTCCGCCATTCCTTGTGAAAACCAGAGCCATTCTCGAAGCGCAAAAAAAGAGCCGTTGATCAAAAAAAAAAACCAGACTGTCCGGACAAACTCCGGACAGTCTGGTTTTGTTGCAGGCAGGGAAGACGCCAGGATAATCCCGGCGCTTCAATATAAGCTTGAGGCCTCTTCCTGCTTCCTGCTCAACTATAGAGCCTCACGGCCATCCTTCATTCCGCTGCAAGCAGGTTGTCGACTTCCTCGACCGTCGGCAGCGCAGCGATCGCGCCGGCGCGCGTCGTCGTGATCGCTGCGGCTGCATTGGCGAAGGCGAGCAGCTCTCTCGCCGTCTGCGCCTCGATGCCGCCGAGAAAGTCCGACTGGCGCTGGACGCCGTACAGCAGCGAGCCGATGAAGGCATCTCCCGCGCCGGTCGTGTCGATGACGCTTACGGCATGGCCTGGAACGTCGACGCGGAAGTCCTTGGACAGCCACGTCGCTCCCGCCGGACCGCGGGTATAGATGACATGCCTGACATCGCCGGCGAACAGGGACTTCAGCGCCTCTTTCTCGTCGGAGATGCCGGTGATGAACGCCAGCTCCTCGTCCGAGATCTTCACGAGATGAGCCAGCGGAAGGAATTCCAGAATGGCCTGACGGCATTGTTCCGGGCTGTTCCACAGCGGCAGCCGCACATTGGGATCAAAGCTGACGATTCCACCGGCTTCGCGGCATTTGGAGATTGCTTCCGCATGCGCGTATTTGACCGGAGCCTCGATGAGGTCCACCGAGCAGAAATGCAGAAGATCTCCCGGCTCGAACCAATCTCCGATCTCGTCCTTCTCCAGCAGCATGTCCGCGCTCGGATTGCGGTAAAAGCTGAAATCCCGGTTGCCGTCCGCCTTCAGGCTGACGAAAGCCATCGCGGTATTCGCTTCCCGCGTCCTGAGCACCCTGGTGACGTCCACCCCGGCTTCCGCAAGCGTCTCGACCAGAAAATCGCCGAAGGCATCCTCGCCAAGCTTGCCGATGAATGCGCTGCTGCCGCCAAGCCGCGACACGGCGCTGGCGACATTGGCAGGAGCCCCTCCCGCCGCTCGGCTGAATCCGCCGACCGCCTTCAGCTCGACGCCTCTCTGCTCCGGAATCCAATCAATAAGGGCTTCCCCAATCGTAAATACCGTCGACATCCGTATCCTCCTCGATCATACGGCTTACCAGCCGAAAATAACGTGAAATACCGGCTTCGTGTGCCCGCCCGGATACATGAGGTACAGCAAAATGTAAACGGCGGTTCCCGTTATGGCCGTAATGAACCAGATGACCGACGTGAAGCGTCCGATCCGCCGGTGCCGGGCGAACTTCTGCTTATAGCCGAGCACGATCGTCGTAATGCCGAAGACGGCGGCCACCGTGGCGAGAACAATGTGGAACAGCAGGAACACGAGATAGTACGGCTTGAGGCTGTCCGGACCGCCCCAGTCGGTGTTGCCGATAACGAGCGTTCTGGATGAATAGATGATGAAGAAGATCAGGGCGGCGACCGCCCCGGCAAGCATCATTTTTTTGTGCGATTCCAGGCGGCGCTTGATGGCCAGATTCCAGCCGATCGCGACCAGAATCGCGCTCAGTACGATGAAAAAGGTGCTGATGGTCGGAAAAATCGTGTACTTGTCCAAGCTGATCCCCACTCCAATCCGAAAATGACCGCGAAGCAATCGCGAGGTTTATACCGTTCCCGCCGGTCCCGTTCCGCGCAGGTCGCCATCCGACTCCGCATTTTCCTGACGGTACCATTGCGAGAAAATGTAAGCCAGAATGCAGCCGTACATGATTTCCTGAACCAGCTTCATCAGGATGCCGCCCAGCTGCTGATCCTCTGCGGGAGCCATCAGATTGAAGAAGGCCGGACCCTGGAACTGGCTGAGCAGCTGCTGGGTGTTGCCGGCGACGCAGTAATTCATCGCCTTCGCCCATACGTTCGGATCGTTGTAGACGGCATACATCGGCTCGCCTGCGAAAATGATGAGCGCGCAGGCCGGAGTCAGCAGCACGCCGCTGGCGAATACGTACGCCATCTTGCGCAAGCCGTTGAGCCGGCTCCATTCCGGCACCGGGCAGGTGATCTGCCACCACATCATCATCGCTGTGACGAGCAGCACGAAATAGTAGAACTCATGCAGCAAATAGTTGGTCATGATGTAATCATGCGCCGCAGGAATGTGGTAGAAGGAGAACAGCACATTGAACAGCACCAGCGTGAAGATCGGGTTCATGGACGCGCTGAACCGCTTCCAGAAAGCTCTGCCGAATGTGAATCTCCATACATAAGCGGGAATGCCCAAAATGATGAGCGGCGGAGCGATCAGATAGGAAATGGACATATTGGCCATATGGAAGGTGAACATGAGGTGGCCAAGAAGATTCATCGGTCCGCCTTGGGCTATGTACAGCAGCACGATACCCGAGACGGCCATGACCTGCTGCCCTGGCGTTGCCCGCCGTTCTTCAGGGAAATGCTTCAGCCTCCATGGGCCGATGACATAGAAATATCCGATCAGCAAAGCGATCGTCAGAAACAGCAGCCAGGGACTCCAGAGAGCGCGGAAGCTGAAATATTCAAGTCCGAGCATGAAGCGGTCTCCTTTCTTTCGGCCGCGCTTGCGGCCCGCTGCATCCGGCCATGAGCAGCATGGCAGCGGACGCGGATAAGCTAAGCTTACTTGATTGGGGTCGTCAAAGCAAAAGGCGATATTGAGAACTTCTTCCTAGTCGGTCGCCGGACGCAAGGAGCGTTCCAGAGAGGTTGGAAACGACAAAAGAGGAGGTCGGTTAAGACTCTCCCCTTTCGTTCTGGTATAGAGGGACCGGCTTACCACCAGGTCCAGAATTCCGCCATGATGACGATCGTGAATACGACGAACACGCCGGAAAGGATGCCTACGATCGGGAACAGATGTCCCCGGTCCTTCATGTGCATCCAGAAGCCCATCTGGATGATGACCTGCATGATCGCCATGATGATGAGCAGGATGTAGATGAAGGAGGTGTTGATCTCGCCGCCGATGACGGTGGCGAAGGCAACGAGCGTAAGCAGCATCGAGAAGATGTAGGCGACGATATGCTTCTTGGGACCTTCGTGCTTGTGGCGCTTGGCCGGTTCTTCGGAATGGGTCGTATGGTTGGCCATTCGTTACCCCACCTTTCCCATCAAATAAACGACGGTGAAGATGAAAACCCAAACGACGTCGATAAAGTGCCAGTACATGCCGGCGACATATACCTTCGGCGCGGTGACGACCGTCAGGCCCTTGCGGTAAATCTGGCCGATCAGCAGCGAGATCCACACGACGCCGAGAGCGACGTGGGCTCCGTGGAAGCCGACCAGCGTATAGAAGGAAGAACTGAAGGCGCTCGTGCTGAACTGATGGCCTTCATGCGTGTACTCGATGAACTCGTAGACCTCGAGGCCGAGGAAGGCAAGGCCGAGCACGACGGTAACGATGAGCCAGTTCTGCATCGCCTTCACTTGGCCGCGGTGCATCGCCTGGATGGCGAACACGCTCGTCAAGCTGGATGTCAGCAGGATGACGGTCGCAATCGCCACCGTAGCCAGCTTGAACAGCTCTTGAGAAGTCGGGTTGCCGTCGCCGACCTGATCGCGAAGCGCCAGGAAGGCGGAGAAGAGGGTGCCGAACAGCACCGTCTCTCCTCCAAGGAACAGCCAGAATCCGAGAACCTTGTTGCGTCCTTCGAGGGTCGCGCGTTCCGGTTCATGAGGCAGCTTGCCGTCTAGATGCGAATGTGCGCTCATGCCTTAACCCCCTTGCCCGTAATTTCTTCCGGCTCGATGTGGAAGCCGTGATCGTCCTTGAGCGAGCGGACGACCATGCATCCCAGCGTGATCGCGAGGCCAAGGCCAGCTACGATATGGTTGCCGAAGATGTTGGAGACAAATGCATTGTTCCAGTCGTTCTTCGCGTACAGGAACCCGAAGCCGGCGATGAACAGGCCGACGGACATCAGGAACGGAAGGATCGATGGGCTCGGCATATGAATCGGGCCGATCGGCTCCGCAGGCGACATGCCTTCGTTGCCGTCCATCTTCTCTTTCCACAGCGCGTCGTATCCGCGGACGAGCGGAGTCTGGGCGAAGTTGTATTCAGGAGCCGGGGACGGAATCGACCATTCCAGCGTGCGGCCGTCTTCCCACGGATCGTTGCCTGCGTTTTTCGGCTTGGCAGCCGTAACGATGATGTTGATGATGAAGAAGATCGTGCCGAGGCCCATCAGGAAGGCGCCGATCGTACTGATCAGGTTCATCGTGTTGAAGCCCATTCCGTCCAGGTACGTCCAGATCCGGCGCGGCATGCCCATGAGGCCGAGGAAATGCTGCACGAAGAACGTCAGATGGAAGCCGATGAAGAAGGTCCAGAACGTCAGCTTGCCGATGAACTCGTTCAGCGCGCGGCCGAACATCTTCGGCCACCAGTAGTGCAGGCCGGCGAACAGGCCGAGCACGAGGCCGCCGACGATGACGTAGTGGAAGTGGGCTACGACGAAGTAGCTGTCATGGTACTGGAAGTCGGCCGGAGCCGCGGCCAGCATGACGCCGGTCACGCCGCCCATGACGAACGTCGGAACGAAGCCGACGGCGAACAGGTTGGCGGAGGTGAAGCGGATCGAGCCGCCCCACATCGTGAAGATCCAGTTGAAGATCTTGATTCCGGTCGGAACCGCGATCAGCATCGTTGCGATGGAGAACAGCGCGTTCGCTACCGGT
Source organism: Paenibacillus sp. RUD330 (assembly GCF_002243345.2). Classification (NCBI taxonomy): domain Bacteria; kingdom Bacillati; phylum Bacillota; class Bacilli; order Caryophanales; family Paenibacillaceae; genus Paenibacillus; species Paenibacillus sp. RUD330. The sequence continues at coordinate 1,167,452 of NZ_CP022655.2, read as the reverse complement.
CCCAAGCCTACCGTGAACATATGGTGGGCCCAGACCATGAAGCCGAGGAAGCCGATCAGGACGGTGGCGAACACCATCGAGCTGTAGCCGAACAGCCGCTTGCGCGAGAAGGTGCTGATGACTTCGGAGATGACCCCGAAAGCCGGGAGAATCAGGATGTAAACCTCCGGGTGACCGAAGATCCAGAAGATATGCTCCCATAGGACGGTATTGCCGCCGCCCGCCACTTCGAAGAAATTCGCTTCGAACAGCCGGTCGAACATGAGCGCGACCAGGCCGACGGTAAGGGCCGGGAAGGCGAACAGGATCAGGGCTGAGGTGATGAATGCCGTCCAGGTGAACATCGGCATTCTCATGAAGCTCATGCCCGGAGCGCGCATGTTGATGATCGTGACCAGGAAGTTGATGCCGCCGATCAGGGTGCCGATACCGGCGATCTGAAGGCCGAGAACGTAGAAGTCGACGCCTTTGTCTACATTATATGTAGGGCTTGCGAGAGGGACGTAGGATGTCCAGCCCGCATCCGGAACGGTGCCGGCCAGCCAGCTGATGTTGAGCAGCAGGCCGCCGAAGAAGAACGTCCAGAAGCCGAGGGAGTTGACGAACGGGAAGGCGACGTCGCGCGCGCCGATCTGCAGCGGCACGATGGCGTTCATGAGCGCGAAGATGACGGGCATCGCCGCGAGGAAGATCATCGTCGTGCCGTGCATCGTCAGCAGCTCGTTGTACGTGTCCGCGCCGACGAAGTTGTTGAGCGGCTTCCAAAGCTGAACCCGGATCAGCAGCGCCTCGAGGCCGCCGATCAGGAAGAAGAATCCGCCGGCAATCAAATACAGGATGCCGATTTTTTTGTGGTCCACAGTCGTCAGCCAGTCCATGAGACCGGTATGGCGCTTGACCGGATGTGCGTGAGCCAAGGCTGGTACCCCCTTCAATACCGATAGGTGAATGCTACTTCTGCTTGTATTCGGACAGATACTTGGCGATGCCGTCGATCTGTTCCTTAGTCAGGTCAACCTTCGGCATGGAGTTGCCCGGCTTAACCGCTTGCGGATCGGAGATCCACCGTTTCAGGTTGTCGTAAGTCGAGCCTTCGTTTTTATACTTCGGATCGTCCGTGTTGACCAGGATGCCGCCGATCGTTTCACGGTCGCCGATGTTGGTCAGGTTCGGATACAGCTGCAGGCCTTTGTCGCCTACCGCGTGGCAGGTGAGGCACTGCTTCTGGAACACGTCGCTGATGGCCGCATCGGCCGGCAGCTGTCCAGGCTCCTTCATTCCCGCTACCCAGCGGTCGAAGGAATCGTTGCTGACGGACTTCACCTTGAAGTCCATGAGAGCATGGGAAGGCCCGCACAGCTCGGCGCATTTGCCGAGGTACACTCCGTCATGCTTGGAGCTGAAGTACATTTTATTGACGTTGCTTCCCGGGTTCGTATCGATCTTGCCGGCAAGCGATGGAATCCAGAACGAGTGGATGACGTCCGCTGATTTGGCGGAGATGGAAATCGTCTTGCCGGTCGGAATCATCAGTTCCTGAGCGGTCTTGATGCCGTACTGAGGGTATTCGAACTCCCACCAGTATTGATGGCCGGTCACGATGACCTGTACGGCGTTGTCGTCCTTGGAATAGTCCTTGGCCAGGCCGAATACCGACTGGACCGTAGGGACGCCAAGAATCAGAAGGAGAACGATCGGAATGACGGTCCAGATGATCTCGAGCTTGTGGTTGCCTTCCACTTGCACCGGGACCTTGTTGTCTCCGGGACGACGGCGGAATTTAACGATTACATAGAAGGATAGTGCGAAAACAACCACGATGACGAGCACCATGATCGTGATGGTGAGCTTCATCAGATTGAATTGTTCGAGCGCCACCGGACCCTGCGGCCTCAGCGTGGACAAGTCGGCCCGTCCGCATGCCGATAGGAACAGAGCCATTCCTGCGAGCAACGGCAGGAGACGTCGTGCAAGATGCCACCGTTTCATCATTCATCAACCCCACTTTTGACGTTTTCGGCATTTGCCCAAGCAAAAACGGAGAACCGCCGGAAGGCAGTCATCCGTTTACGGAACGATTGTAGGAGTTGGAAAACCACCCGGATTCATCCGGTGAAACGCTTTCTCTTCCTTATGTACGTCTTGAGGCAAATGCTTCATGCACAGCTTTAAAAATGGCAACTCCTGCATGTCAATTACTTTATTAAATATAAAGTTGAAGCCCCTAATTGTCAATGTTCCACAGAGAGTTCACAAATTGTTCTCAAAGCTGTCAAAAAGAGCTTCGGACACCGAGAAAGGCTTCCAATTCATGGTTTGCGCGCCTGTCCACCTTATCATTGTTCACCAAACCCATGGTCAATTATGTATAGGTCCGGGACCGCATATTTACCCCTCCGCGGCGAATCCTAAAGGCACTCGCCACAAACGAAAGGGGAGGCTCACTTCATGAGACAGCCATCACGGGTACTTGCTTCCGCCCTGATCTTATCCTTGCTGCTCGGCGGCTGCAGCTACAAGCAGCATGTCCAGAACAGCGACCAGAATTACGGCACGCGCCAGAAGAACGATCCCAAAATGCAAGGAAGCCGGATGTACGGAACGCTCGGCACCGACTCCACCCAGCACCATAACCGCTTCTTCGAATACAGCTCGCAGCTCTCGCGCGACGTCACCCGCCTCAACGGAATCGGACAGGCTATCGTCATGCTGACCGACAAGAACGCCTATGTGGGCATCGTGCTCGACGGAACGGCAACCCATGCGGTCCGCAGCGGCAGCAAGGTCATCCGCGAGCAGAACAACGGCGGCTGGATGGAGGGCGTCTACAACCATCAGACCGGCAGCGACAAATGGGACAACCGCCAGCTTGTCACGCCCTACAATTCGTATTTCTCCGTCAACGACCACAACGAGCTGTCGAGCAAGCTGAAGCAGACGATCGCCGTGCGTGTCCGCAAGCTTGCGCCCGCCGTCCAGGAGGTCCACATTACGGCCAATCGCGATCTGGTCAACCAGTTCGTCGAGTATTCCCGCGAATCCTGGGCCGGCAGCGATCTGAGCCCTTATGTGGAGCCGTTCAACATTTTGGTGCAGAAGCATTTTGCCGGCGGCAACGAAATGCCCGTGCCTCTGCAGATCATCAAGCAGAAGGCCGACAAGAACGGCGGCAAGGCGATCATCGGCAAATACAGCGGCTCCGATCCGGAGACCGGAAGCTTCGGCAATCCCGGCGACGCCGGAGGCGCCAGCCAGAATCGCTGACAAGCTTCTATATAATATAGAAACAACACGGGGAGCGTCACTTCAGCTCCGGCTGCGCGAGGCGGATGACTTGATCCAGCTGGCGCGATCCGGACAGAAGGGCCTCCCTTTCTTCGTCGGTGCGGGCGAAGTGGCCGAACTGGTCCAGATCCGCCTTGGCCTGCTGCAGCGTTGCGAGCAGCTGCTGCCTCGGCGTCAGGCTGTTCGGCTCGAGCGAGCCATCGAGAGATCCTGTTTGCACGGTCAGCTGTTTTTTGGCGTCGACCTGCGCCAGGAACACGTTTTCCGGCTTCACCTTGAGCTTGGACAGCTCATGGCGCAGCCAATCCTCGTCCAGCCCCGTCTCCTGCAGCGGCTCCTGCAGCACTTGACCGTCCATCATGACGGTTTGCGTCTCCGGCTCCCTCGACATTTTCCAGCCGAGCATGGATGGCGTCAGCGGCTGGTTTTCCTTTTTGAGCAGCGCGTTGATTTCTCCGCTTTTCTCCATCACGGCAAATTCGATCTCGGAAACCTTGAATATGCTCTTCTTCCGCAGCTGTTCAAGAAGCTCGTCGAGCGTCAGCTTCTCCTTGAACAAGTTCTTTTCGAGAATGGAGCCGTTTTTGATGAGCACGGTTCCTTTTCCGTCGACGATTCCGCCGATCGCCCTGCTCTTCATGGTGGCATATTCCATGCCGACAGAAATAAGCGCCCATGTTCCGATGGCGACAAATCCCAAGTACCACTGCGTCTCCGTGTCCATGGAGATGTAGCCGGCAATATTGCCGATGGATATGCCCGTAATGTACTCGAACAGAGACAGCTGGGAGATTTGGCGCTTGCCCAGCAGCTTCGCTACGATAAACATGACCACCACCGAGCTGAGCGTGCGCAGCATGATTTCCAGCCATTGCGGCATTGTTGGACTCCTCCCTTCCGTATCTTTCCTATGATGTCCAGAGAATACGGAAAAATGCGTCAAAAAGGGATTGCGCCGGAAGCATGAGATGGGATATGATGTTCTTCCGCTCTCTTGCGCATTTCACCTTATTTGGAAGATATGCCATTATCTGAAGAATCGAGGTGCCTCATGCTTTTCTATGCGCTATCGCGCGCCAGCTTCAACCGCAACCTTCAATACCGCGCATCCCATCTGCTTCACAACGTTGCCAGCGCCATGTTCGGCTTCATTTACCTGTCGATATGGACGGGGATCGGCGAGACCAAGGATCTCGGCATCTACGGGCTCTCCGGGCTAGTCTCCTACGTAGCCCTCAACCAGTGCCTCCTATGGGTGACGTCCTTCACCTCCAACGGCCTCGGAATTCCGCAGCTCGTACGTACCGGGGCGATCGCGACCGAGCTCGTCAGGCCGGTGCACTTGTTCTACCAGCTCATGTGCAGGGAATGGGGACAGATCGCATACCAGGCTATGTACAAAAGCTTGCCGATCTACATCGTGTACCTGTTCGCCGTACCGCTGCGGCTCCCTGCCCTGTCCGCTGCGGCCGCCTCGGCCGCTGCCGTAGTCTGCGCCGCCTACCTCTCCATCTGCGTCCAATATCTCATCGGCGCGGCCGCTCTCTGGACAACGGAATCCTCCTGGTTCCAGTGGCTGAACTACGCTTTCTCGACACTTCTGTCCGGCTTCCTGATCCCGATCGAATGGCTTCCGGGCTGGATGGGTCGGATCAGCCGCTGGTCCTTCTACCCGAGCCTCAGCTACATACCAAGCCGGATTTATCTGGGTTATGACGGCATCGCCGCGATTTGCCCGTCGCTGATCTGGTGCGTTGTGCTCACTCTCGTCTGTCTCGCTGTCACCGGCTTCATGCGGCGCAAGGTGGAGGTGCAGGGCGGATGAACCGAGCCGAATGGAGCCGATTCGCAACGATGTACCGTCTTCTGATCCGCTCCAGCTTCCGGAGCCGGATGCAGTATTCGTTCAACTTCTGGGTCGGCATCGCCGCCTCCGCAATGATCAATGCGGTAGAGTTCGCCCTTCTTGCCGTCGTGCTGAACCGGTTCGGCACGATCCAGGGCTGGAGCATCGCGGAATCAGGCTATCTGTACGCCGTGCTCACCTTGTCCAAAGCGCTGTACCGCAGCTTCGCCTCCGATGTCCATCACCTCGAGAAGTATCTCGTCAGCGGCGATCTCGACGGGCTGCTGCTGCGTCCGGCTCCCGTCCTCCTCATCCTGATGGCTCAGAACTTCTCGCCGAGATTCGGCGAGATGCTGCTCGGCGTCTCCATGCTCACCATCTCGCTCGGAGCGATCTTCGAGGGCAGGCCCGGCCTTTGGACCGCAATCCCGCTGACGGCCGCCGCCATCGCGGCAGGAGCCGTCCTCATGTTCGGCATCGGGCTGCTCACAGCCTCGGCCGGATTCTGGCTGACCCGCATCGAAGCTCTTCAGGTGCTGACCGAGGACGCCGCGCGCACCGCCGCCCAATATCCGCTCACCATTTATCCCGGCTGGCTGCAAGGGCTGCTTACCGGTCTCATTCCGGTCGCCTTCATCAATTATATGCCCGCCCTCTACATCATCCGCGGCACCCATGGAGCCTGGACGCTCGGACTCAGCGTCGGCGTAGCGGCAGCGATGCTCCTCCTGTCCCTGCAAATGTGGAAATTCGGCCTGTCGCGCTATCAGAGCACCGGCTCGTGACGAAAGGAGAATGAACATGATCGAAGCGATCGGACTCACCAAGGAATTCCGGGTGCCGGATCCGGAAGCATCGGGCAAACGGCTCGGCTTGTTCCGCCGGCGGTCCATGCCGAAGCAGGCCGTATCGGATATGAGCTTCTCGATTGCCGAAGGCGAATTCGCCGGATTCATCGGCCCGAACGGAGCCGGCAAATCGACGACCATCAAAATGCTTTCGGGAATCCTGCATCCCACCCAAGGAGAAGTCCTGCTGGGGGGAATCAATCCACACCGCAAGCGCAAGGAAGCCGCGCGCACGCTCGGCGTGCTGTTCGGGCAGCGCACCCAGCTATGGTGGGACTTGCCGCTGCGCGATTCCTACGATATCCTGGCGGCTATGTACGGCTTGACCCCGCAGCGGAAAAGAAGCCGGATCGAAGAGCTAGAGAACTTGCTGCGCCTGTCGGGTTTCATGGACACGCCGGTCCGCAAGCTGTCGCTCGGCCAGCGGATGAGAGGCGATCTGGCGGCGGCGATGCTGCATGAGCCGTCCATCCTCATCCTGGATGAACCGACGATCGGCCTCGATGCCGCGTCCAAGCGGGACATCCGTTCTCTCCTGCGCGATATCAATGAGAGGATGCGGACGACCATCCTGCTGACGACCCATGATATGGACGATATCGAGCAGCTGTGCAGCCGGGTGCTCGTCATCAGCAGCGGCAAGCTCGACTATGACGGCGGCATCGCGCAGCTGCGGGCACGCATCGGGCTGCCCGCTGTCATGGAAGTGACCTTCCGGCAGGCGGAGAGCGCCGCGGCCGCGGCCGCGCAGCTTCGAAGCCTGTGCGAAAGCGCCCCTGCGGCGGCAGGCGGACTCCCCTGTCCCGAGCCGCCTTCCCCGGCCGCGGCCGGCATCCGCTTGAAATCCCTTGAAGACCGCACGCTCGTCCTTGAATGCGACCTGGAGACGTCAAGCAGCGTCCAGGTGCTTCGGGAGCTTGAAAAATTCGGCGAGCTGGAGGATATCCGGATGAGGGAACCGGAATTCGAGGATGTCGTCCATAAGCTGTACTAGCGCGGAAGGAAAGGATGAAAAGGCGCCAGGCAGGCCGGAAACCGGTCTGCCTGGCGCCTTTTCGGGCTTAAAACCAGCTGAAGGCAGGCTTAAACCGATATGAGAGGTTTCTCATTTTTTTCTCACAAAAGGGGGAGAAGCCGCATGAAGCCTAGTTCTTAGGTCTCAGAGGAAAGGGTTGGCAGCTTTCAGCTGTGTTATGGTGTTTATGCGGAATTGATCAGCCGCTCCAATACTTCCACAAGAAGAGAGGAATCATACATCATGACATTCAACTTCAACCAACTTACAAAAAAAATCGCAGCTGCTGCGCTTGCACTTAGCATCGCCATTTCCGGAGGCGCCCTCCTGTCGGCACCGAAAGCGGAGGCGGCAACCGCGTCGGCTTCCTCGAAAGCCACGACCGTCATCAATGCCGCCAAAGCGCAGATGGGCACTCCTTACAAATTCGGCGCTTCCACCAGCACGACCAAATACTTCGACTGCTCCAGCCTGATGAAGTACGCCTACAAAAAAGCAGGCATCACGCTTCCGCGCACGTCCAAAGCGCAATCCAAGGTCGGCAAATACGTCTCCAAGAGCAACCTCAAGCCCGGGGATCTCGTCTTCTTCTACTCCCCTGTAACGCATGTCGGCATGTACATCGGCGGCGGCAAAATCGTCCACACGTACGGCAAGCCGGGCGTCACGACCGATACCATCAACTCCGGCTGGTGGAAAGACCACTACAACACGGCTCGCCGCGTCCTCTAGGACAAGCTGGGCCGCTGCCGGATCGATTTGGCTCCCTTCGGGGAGCTTTTTTCGTCTTCACCGAGGAAATGCATCGGGATTACGATGCGGCAGAAGCGGCCTGCCGGTTGACTTCCGCTATGTTACCTTTGACGCATCCTCGAGCTCTACGGTTGCAGGCAATCCGTGGAAACCGGCCGCCCACGAAAAAAACGCGCTCCTACGAGCGCGCTTCGTCCCTGAGCGGGAGCCACGCCAGCACGCGCTGGATCGCCGCATCCCAATATCCCCATTCATGCTCGCCCGGTCCTTCCTCATAATGAAGCGGCAGGTCGAGACGGAGAGCATGCTCCTTGAACTCGACATTCTCTTCATATAAGAAGTCCTCGGTTCCGCAGCATTGATACAGCATCGGCCGCTGCTCCGCCGGGAGCGCCGCCGTCTGCTCGGCCAGATGGAACAGATCATTGATGCTGCCTGGAAGCTGCTCCTCCGGACCGAATATGTTCTCGATCTCCTGACGTGCCGTCACGTCCTGATCGTATCGGCGGCGGATGTCCATCGCGCCCGACAAGCTGGCGACGGCCGCGAAACGGTCCGGACGGGCAAGGCCGAGCTTCATCGCTCCGTATCCGCCCATAGACAGGCCCGCCGCAAAGCTGTCTTCCCGCTGTCTTGAGATCGGGAAGAACTGCGAGGCGAGCTCCGGCAGCTCCTCGCTTACGAATGTCCAGTACCGCCCGCCGCGATGCATGTCCGCGTAGAAGCCGCGCTGCACGGCCGGCATGACGACGGCGATTCCGAGTCCGGCCGCATACCGTTCGATGGATGTGCGCCTGAGCCAGATGGAATGGTCGTCCGACAGGCCATGGAGAAGGTACAGCACGGGGTAGCGCCCGCCTTCTCCCGCCTTTCCTTCCATCCCGATCTGACGGGTCGTCTGCTGCGGCAGGATTACGTTCATGGAACAGGACAAGCCGAGAACATCAGAGAAAAAGTCGCATTGGATAAGAGCCATTCGCAGGACTTCCCTTCATCATCAAATTAGCGGGATGCGAGATCCCAGATCTGCTTGAGAATCAAAAGCGAGCTGACGGAGATGAACAGCGGCCGGACGTACTTGGCTCCCTGACGGATGGCTAGCCGGGATCCGGCTAGCGAGCCGGCGACCATGAAGACGCCCATCGCAAGGCCGATTCTCCAATCGATACTTCCGAGGCATGCGAACGTAATGAGGCTGGCGATGTTGCTGCCGAAGTTGAGCACCTTGGCATTACCCGCCGCTCGGACGAAATCAAAGCCTGCCATCAGGAAGACGAAGATGAGGAACGATCCCGTTCCGGGTCCGAAAAAGCCGTCGTAGCCGCCGATTAGCAGGGCCGCGGCGGCCAGCAGCAGGCCCGCCCGGCGTGTCAGGCTGCCCCGGTAAACGCCTTCGCCTCCCCAGCTGCGCTTGAACAGCGTATAGACGGTGATGGCCAGCAGCAGCACGACGACAAGCGGCTTCAGCCAGGCCGATGGTACCGCTTGCAAGAGCAGCGTGCCGCATGCTGAGCCGATGAGCGTCAGCGGGAACAACCGCTTGACGACACTCATCTCCACCTTGCCGGAGCGCATGAACGCAAGCGTGCTCGTAAGCGAGCCCATCGTGCCGGCGAGCTTGTTCGTCCCGAGCGCCAGATGCGGCGGCAGCCCGGCCGTCAGCAGGACGGGCACGGAGACGAGGCCTCCGCCTCCGACGACAGAATCGACGAAGGCGGCCAGAAAACCCCCGGCCGCCACTAAAGCGAAGATGTCCCATGTCATGGATGTTTCGACCCCGTTTGTCATAAAGTGGACGGCAAGTGAGTCCATTGTAAAGCGAACGGGGCATGGATGTCCATGCCCCGTCGGGATGATTTAGGCTAGGCTTCTGCAGCTGCTTTGGTTCCCGCTCCCGGCCCCGCCTTCTTGCCGGCCGGCTTGCGGCGCGCTCCCTCGTTGACTTCCAATCGCTTGGAAAGCAGGGAGAGGCCGTAGTTGACGAGGAAGTAGAGGAGGGCGGCGAAGATCAGAACAGGGAATACCTGCTTAGGATCCTGGCCGGATACGATCGCTACATTATGCATGAGCTCCGGCAGCGTGATGATGACGGCAAGCGAAGTATCCTTGAGCAGGGAAATGAACTGGCTTACGAGCGGCGGAACCATCCGCCGCAGGCCGATCGGAAGAACGACGAGACGAAGGGTCTGGATGTAGCTCAATCCCGAGGATCGCGCCGCCTCGACAAGCCCCTTGTTCACTGACTTCAGACCGCTCCGCACGATCTCGCTGATCATGGCCGCTTCGAAAATGGAGAGGGCCACGACCGCCGCCCAGAAAATAGACAGCTTGATGCCGAATTCCGGCAGCGCGAATTTGGTGAAGAAAATGAGCAGGATAAGCGGAAGGTTCCGGATCGTTTCCACGACAATACCCGCAAGCGGGGATACGATGCGGATCCTGGCAAAACGGAGAATGCCGAGAAGCACGCCGAGAACGAAGCTCAGAACGATGGAAATCGCCGCCACTTCAAGCGTAAGCAAGAAGCCCTCCAGCAGAAATTTGAGATTATGGGGAGCAAGTGCTCCTGCGAAGTTCATGTGGCGTCCTCCCCTTTTTTAACCGGCTCGCGCCAGCTTGCGCTCCAGAACGCGCGTCGCGTAAGCCAGCGGGAAGGTCAGAATGAGGTAGAAAGCACCCGTGAACAGATAAGTCTCTACCGGTAGAAAAGTGTTGAGATTGACTTGATCGGCGAAATACATCAGATCCAGGCCCGCTACGACTCCTAGAATAGACGAGTTTTTCACCAGGTTCAGAAACTGGTTGCTGATCGGCGGAATGACGATCCGAACCGCCTGGGGAAGGATGACATGCCTCATCGCTTGGAGGTAGGTCAAGCCCGACGAGCGTGCAGCCTCCATCTGCCCAGCGGGAACGGATTGAATGCCCGCTCGGATGGCTTCGGCGATGAAGGAAGACGTATAAATCGTCAATCCGAGCGTACCGGCCTGGAAGCCGTCCAGCTGAATTCCCGCCGTAGGCAATCCCAGATAGAACAGATAAACGACCAGAAGCAGAGGAATATTGCGGAAGAATTCCACATAAGCCGTGCCGAAGCCGCGAAGAGCCGCAAAAGGCGAAATGCGGAACACGGCGATCAGCGTGCCGAGCACGAAGCTGCCTGCCAGCCCGAGCAGGCTGGCATAGATCGTATACTTGAATCCTTCGAGATAATCGTCCATGTTGTTGGTCAGTACCGAGAAGTCCAGCATAGGCCTACTCCGTCGGAGGCTTCTCGCCTATCCATTTTTCATAGATGGTGGCGTATTCGCCGCTGTCCTTCATTTCTTTCAGCGTTTCATTGACGAGAGCGAGCAGATCGGCGTTGCCTTTCTTGGCGGCGATGCCGTAAGGCTCATCCGTGAACGTGCCGCCTACGACCGTGTAGCCTGGATCCTGCTTGGCCATGCCGTACAGAATGGCGTTGTCGGTCGTGAGCGTATCGCCTTTGCCCGCCTTCAGAGCGGTGAAGGCTTCCTGGTAATTCTCGAACTGCAGCACTCGCAAGCCAGGGACCTTGTCTTCGATGTTTTTGATCGAAGTCGCGCCTTTGACGCCAAGGACCTTGGTGTCCTTCGTGACGTCCTTCAGGCCGGTGATCGGGCTTCCTTGCTTGACGAGCAGCGACTGGCCGGCTTTGAAGTACACGTCGGAGAAGTCGACCTGCTTCTTGCGCTCGTCGGTGATCGTCATCGTCGCGACGATGAGGTCGATGTCGCCGTTGTCGAGCATCTGGATGCGGGTCTTGCTCGTCACTTCCTTGAGCTCGATCTTGCTCTCGTCGCCGAAGATCTTCTTGGCGATCGCCTTGGAGATGTCGATGTCGAAGCCTTCGACGTTGCCGGAAGCCGTATCCTTGAGGCCGAACAGCTTCGTGTCGTATTTGACGCCGACGATGAGCTTGCCGCGGTCCTTGATATCCTTGATGACGCCCGTTGCTTCCGTTCCGCCTGCCGAGCCGTTGCTTGCGGAGCCGTCACCGTTATTGTCGTTCTTGGCTCCGCATCCGGAAACCACGAGGGCAACTGCCAGCAGCAGAGACGCGCCTGCGCCCCAAAGCCTGTTTTTCTTCATTGTCCGTTTCCCCTTTTCTTTGTCTGGTTTAGTGGTTGATGACCCGGCTCAGGAAATCGCGGGCGCGAGGCTGCTGCGGACGTTCGAAGAAGTCCGCCGGCTTCGCTTCCTCGACGATCCGTCCGCCGTCCATGAACACGACCCGGTCCGCCACTTCGCGGGCAAAGCCCATCTCATGGGTGACGACGACCATCGTCATGCCTTCCTTGGCGAGCAGCTTCATGACGCTGAGCACCTCTCCGATGACCTCGGGGTCAAGCGCCGAGGTCGGCTCGTCGAACAGCATGATCTTGGGCTTCATGGCCAGGCCTCTGGCAATGGCGACCCGCTGCTGCTGGCCGCCCGACAGCTCGGACGGGTACGAATCCGCCTTGTCCGGAATGCCGACCTTTTCGAGATACATCTTGGCGGTCTTGCGCGCCTCTTCCTTGCTTACGCCTCCGGCATTCACCGGAGCGAGCGTAATATTGTCGATGACCTTAAGATGCGGATACAGGTTGAAATGCTGGAAAACCATGCCGATGCGGCGGCGGAGAGCGTTGATGTCCGTCCCTTTGTCATGCACGGCCGCGCCGTCTACTTCCAGCACGCCGTCCGAGATGTCCTCCAGCCGGTTGATGCAGCGCAGAAGCGTGCTTTTGCCCGATCCGGAAGGCCCGATGATGACGACGACCTCGCCTTCGGCGATATCGAGGCTGATGTCCTGAAGGACATGAAAATTCCCGAAGTGCTTGTTGACCTGCCGGAAAGAAATCATGGCATACCTCCGTTCCGATGAAAGTAAGAAGAAAAAAGAAGAAGTCAGACGTCAGCCTCATCCTGCTAATCCTTTTTTTTCAATAAGATTATGTCAACTATCATAACTTAAAGACAGCTATTTTTGAACTGTATGTTGAAAATTTTCTCATCATGTCATAGAAAGCGATTGCAAAATCAAATAAACTCTTACTCATGAAAGATATTTTCTCATGAATAAGATAGATTCCAGCCCTTTAGACCCACGTTCTTCCATTAAGCTTCTATACCCGGTTTCTTCAGCTTCATAAACAGCGCTGCCGCCGATTGCATCGCATAGACGGTCTCGACCGGCTGGCCGTTCTCCAGAATGACAAGCGCGGGCACGCTTCGGATCCGCCATTTCTCGCGCAGCTTCGGAGCGAAGTTGATATTGATTTTGCTGACCGGCACTGTGCCGCCGATGGAAGCGGCAGCTTCCAGCAGCTTCTCCGCCACCCGGCACGTTCCGCATAGGGGGGTCGAAAAGAAAAGAGCCTCCCTGCGGTGGATGCGCCCAAGCGCGAGGAAGGTGTTTTCGTTCATTTCCGTCAAAGCCATCCGTTCTTTCCTGCCTTCCTTTGGGACAGAAAGCCTACCCTTCCTGCTCGTGATTGATTATATGCTCCTGCTTCATCCGAATATAATCCGGGTCTTTCTTGGCTGAATCCCAGGCTTCCTTGAAAACAGCTGCGGAACGGGCCTTCGTCTCGTCGATTTCCCGCGGCAATTCCTTTCCCGTCACCGGATCGTATTTGCGGCCGCTTCGATGATTGGCGTACCTTCTCGCTCTCGTATAACCCATCTGCAGAAATTTGCGCGCCATGTCCATGCCGGGAAATTCAGCTTTTTCCTTATAGCCTCGAAACAGCTCCAGAATTTTCCGGGAGGACTCCTCCGCGGCTTCGGGTGTTTTGAAGCGCCAAAATGGAAGAATCTCGCTCTTGTACGGCTCGATCATGAGCACGCCCTGCTCTCCCCTGCCGACGGTGTACAGCTCGGGCTGACGGCGGAAATCGATGGCAGCGTAATCCATTCCGTAGTCGAATTCCCTACCTTTCTCCCCCTTTTCCGCGGTCATCGGCACTCCTCCTTGGCGCGTCCTCGGAAGCCGAAACCGCCCGGCAAGAAGCCTGGATCGCTTCCTCCTCGCCATACAGCAGCACGAAGTCGCCGGCTTCGATCGGCGTCTCCCAACGGTCCTTGCGGATTTTGCGGCCGTCCCGCTTGATGGCCAGAGGGACGATCTCCTCTCCCTCGGGCAGAGCTTCCCTCAAGGTCAAGCCGAGCCATGGCGAATCCGCCGCGATCTGGACGCCCATGACGTCCTCCTGATGCAGGTCGTCCGCCAGCTCCTCCACCGGCAACGGAGCTCCTTCCGTATGGGATGGAACCCGGTTCGCGATCCAGTGGGCGACTCGCCGGTTGGCCGCAGGCACTCTCAGGAGCAGCCAGGCACAGGCGAGCAGCGCCGCCACAGACGCCAGCACGGACATATGGTCGTTCTCGGAGATGAGGCTGCTGATGACGGAGACCAGCACCGCGAGGGAGAAGGCGCCGAATAAAATGAGCGCCAGGCCGATCCTCCGTCGGACAGGATGGCGCAGGACGAGCTCGGATTCGGACGTCGTGAAGCCAGCCCCTGTCAGCATGGAAGCCGCCTGGAAGCTGGACTGGCTCGGCTCCATCCCGGTCATGACGAGCAGGATCGTGCTTAGTCGGAGCACCATCAGGATGATCAGCAAATAAAGCGCGATAAAGGCATAGCCCATGAACGTCGGCACCTTTCCTGTTCCCTTGTCAGGGAGCGCGCATCGATCCGGATCGCCGGCCGCTTCGTTCCCTTTACCCTTCTTCTACCCGCTGAGGGAAAGTCTCATTCATCCGTCTTCACGAACGCGACGCCAGACGCCTGTAGGCGATCAGGACCAGCCCGAGAAAGGCGATATACCCGACGGCCAGCGCGAAGATGCGGGAGGGATGGGTGGCAAGGCTTTGGCCGGCGTAAGCATAGATAAGCATGGCCGGCACCTTGCCGAGCGCCGAGGCCGCAGCGTACAGCGCGAACGGAATTCCCGCGACCGCGGCGTATGCGTTGACCGCATACTGAGGAATGACCGGAATCATCCTCGCGATCAGGATGGACAAGAAGGGATGCCGCTCCGTCATGCGCACGAAGCCGTCCAGCTGCCTGACCTTGCCCAGCCACTGGCGTCCCTTGTCCTGAAAAAAATAACGCAGCGCGCCGAACATCAGCAGCGCCGCCGTCCATGCCCCGAACAGGCTGATGAGTCCCCCCGCAAGCGGACCGTACATATAGCCGAGCGCGCCGATGACGATTCCGTAAGGAACGATCGGAAAGAAAGCGAAGCCTGCCGCCGCAAGAGCCATCAGCGCCGCCGGGGCGTCGCCGGCCTTCATCCAGGCGATGATCGGCTGATGATAGAAGTAGACGGCCGCCAGAACGGCGGCATATCCGGCTGCCGACAGCCATTTGAGTTTGTTCATCCCGACTCCCGCCTCCTTGTAGCTTCATTCTACATACAGTGCGGTTAGAAACTCAAATAAAGGGCTACACTATGCGCGGATTATCGCAGCCGCACCGCCAATCCGTCCTGCAGCAAAGCTTGCCGATAAAAGCGATAAAAGGAGCGCATGCGCATGAAAGCATTGACCTATCAGGGAAGACGCAAGGTCGAGGTCAAGGAAGTCAGAGATGCCAAGCTGCAAAAGAAGGACGACGTGCTCGTCCGGATCACGACAACGGCCATATGCGGCTCGGACCTGCATATTTTCAACGGCGAGATCCAGGGCATGTACGACGATTACGTCATCGGCCACGAACCGATGGGCATCGTGGAGGAAGTCGGCCCCGAGGTGACGAGCGTCAAGAAAGGCGACCGCGTCATCATTCCGTTCAACGTCAGCTGCGGTCAATGCTTCTTCTGCCAGAACCAGATGGAGAGCCAATGCGACAATTCCAACGACAACCACGATACAGGCGCCTACTTCGGCTACTCCGATACATATGGAGGGTTTCAGGGAGGGCAAGCCGAGCTGCTTCGCGTTCCTTACGGCAACTTCGTGCCCTTCAAAATTCCGGAGGACTCCGAGCTGACGGACGAGCAGGTCGTCTTCCTCTCCGACATCATTCCGACCGCCTACTGGGGCGTGGACAATGCCGGAGTGAAAAAAGGAGACACCGTCGTCATCCTCGGCTGCGGGCCGGTCGGCCTGCTGGCGCAGAAGTTCGCCTGGCTCAAGGGAGCTGGCCGCGTCATCGCCGTCGACCATATCAAATATCGGCTTGAGCACGCCCGCCGCACGAACAACGTAGAAACGATCAATTTCATGGAGACGGACAACACGGGCGCTTACATCAAGGAAATTACGAAGGGCGGAGCCGAGGTCGTCATCGACTGCGTCGGACTTGACGCGCAGAAGTCGACGCTCGAGAAGGTCGAGACGCTGCTCAAGCTGCAGGGCGGCTCGCTCAGCGCATTCGATCTCGCCGTCGAATCGGTCCGCAAGTTCGGCATGATCCAGCTCGTCGGCGTGTACGGCGCCACCTACAACATGTTCCCTCTCGGCCGCCTGTTCGAGCGGAACATCAATCTGCGCATGGGCCAAGCCCCCGTCATCCACTACATGCCCGAGCTGTACAAGCAGATCAAGGAAGGCGTGTTCGATCCGACGGATATCATCACCCATCGGCTGCCGCTCAGCGAGGCGGAGCATGGATACGATGTCTTCGATACCAAGAAGGAAGACTGCATCAAGGTCGTCTTGAAGCCGTAAGGGATAATTATTCCAACAAAGAGGCTGCCGGAGAAACCCTTCAACGTCGAAGGAGTTCCCCGGCAGCCTTTTTTCGGGCTTCGGCCTATCCGTTGTCCAAACGCTTCTCCATGCACAGGCTGGATTCGCAGCCGGCGTATTCTCCGAATGCCGGAATGACCTCGTAGCCGAACTTGCTGTACAGGCTGACCGCTTCCGGCTGCGCCTCCCCGGTCTCCAGCCGCATGACGGCATGTCCGGCCTCGGCTGCCTTGCGCTCCAGATAGGCCAGCATGCGGGAAGCGATGCCCAGCTTGCGGCAGTCCCTCTCCACGAAGAAGCGCTTGATCTCCGCATACGGAGCTTCCAGAGGCCGGAACGCCCCGCAGGCGACCGGACGGCTGCCGAGGTAGGCGACTGCGAATGTCGTCTTATCCGCCTTGGGACTGTCAAAATCAAGGCCGAAGATCTCATCGGCGGGATAACGCTCCAGCAGCTCCGCGTCGAGCCTGCCGATCAGCTCATGCAGATCCCGGTCCCGCTTGCCGACGATCACGATCTCGAATTTCTCTTCGCGGATGTTTGCCGCTTCCTGATCAGGGGCCATAGACGCCATTTCTCCTCCCACTCTCCTTGTCCATTCTCTATCTGATTCCAGTATAATCGTCAAGACCGGAATTTCCATAGGAACTCCTTCGGATGCCGGAAAGGGGCTGAACTTCTCTCATAAGAAGGAGAAGGCGGACATATCCTCTTAGTCCAGTCTTATTTGGTCCAAAGGAGGTCCAGCATGCCTTATATTGAAACCCGGGACGGCACCGCCCTCTATGTCCATGTCTCCGGCCCCTCCGAAGGCGTTCCCTTGCTGCTGGTGCACGGATGGCCTCTGAACCATCGGATCTTCGATGCCCAGCTGGCGCGCCTGCCCGCTCTCGGCTATCGCTGCATCGCACCGGATCTGAGAGGCTTCGGCCGTTCGGACGCCGCATGGAACGGTTATTCCCATGACCAGACCGCCGACGATTTGGAAGATATCAGACAGTCGCTCCGACTTGGACGATTCCTGCTGGCCGGCTTCTCCACCGGAGGAGGAGCCGCGATCCGGTATGCGGTCCGCCACGGCAGGCAGAAGCTGGCCGGACTCGCCCTTGTCTCCGCCGCCGTCTCCCTTGCCAAGAGCGCCGAGTGGCCCCATGGCTTGAATGCGGCTCAAACGAAGGATCTGATCGACAAAGCCAAGGCCGACCGGCCGGCCATGGTGACCGGGTATGCCAAACAGATGTTTTACCGCTACCACAGCCCCGAATTCATGAGCTGGTTCGCTTCTCTCGGGCTGGAAGCTTCGCTTGCCGGAACCGTCTCGGGGGCCGAGGCGGCTCTGGCCGAAGATTCGAGCGGGGAGCTGAACAGGCTGGCCGGGCTGCCTTCCGCCGTCTTTTACGGCGTTCACGACCGCATCGTCCCGCGAGCCGCCTCCGAGCAGCTCGCTGCCGCTCTGCCCGGAGCGGCAGCCTATCGGTTCGAAAAGAGCGGGCACGGCCTGCTGTTCGACGAGGCGGAGCTGTTCCAGCGAAGGCTCGAGGATTTCCTGGCGGCAGCCTGGCCGCAGGCATGAGCAGGCTGGAGGAGGATAAAGGCTCGAGCACCCATAAGGCTCGAGGACCTAGAAGGCTCGAGGACCTAGAAGGCTCGAGGACCGTGCAAGAGCGGCTTCGCTCGGCCAAACAAGGAAAAGGCAGCCGGTAGCTCCGGCTGCCTTTTCCTTGTTTGGATGAAGCCATCGGACAATTCGACCGGCATCCCGCAGCTCAGCGGACTACGGCTGCCGGAGGCTCGCCCCAGGCCAGGCCGGTCTGCTGCTGGCTCCACTGCCAGAGCCGCGCGGCCATTTCTTCGTCCAAAGCCTTGCGGGAAGGCTCGGCCGGCTTGCTTTTGATGTAGTACAAGCTTCCATCCTCTCCGCCCTCCTCCGACAGCGCCAGGTAAATGGCCGTAGAGGCGCCTGCCTCCGCCGTCTGGAAGAACGGGGTCAGCAGCTTGTAGACCGCCTTGCCGAAACCCGTCTCGCGGCTGACGCCCAGGCTGGTCGATACGGCCCCAGGATGGAGGGCATGCACGTGAATCCCTCGATCACCGAAGCGCTTCCTCAGCTCCAGCGCGAACAGCAGATTCGCGAGCTTGGACTGTGCATACCCCTTGACGACATTGAAGCCCTTCGTGAGATGCGGATCGGGAAAATGAATGCTGCCCGCCTTATGGGCGCCGGAGGAGACGATCACGATCCGCGAGCTCCCGGCTGCCAGGAGCGGTTCCATCAAGCCGTGGACGAGCGCGAAATGCCCCAGATGGTTCACGCCGATCATCCGCTCGAAGCCGTCCTCCGTCGTCTCCCGCTTCACGGTGACCACCCCGGCATTGTTCACGAGCACGTCCAGCCGGGAGTAGCGGGCACGGAAATCTTCGGCGAACCGGGAAATGCTGTCGAGGGAACCGAGATCGGCCGTCATCAGCATGATATCGCTCGATCCGCTGCGGCGGATGGCCTCCTCCCTCGCCTCCGCTCCTCGCCGAGCGTCGCGGCAAAGCATGACGACCTGCGCGCCCGATCGGGCAAGCTCGACGGTCGTAGCCAGACCCATCCCGGAATTCGCTCCGGTAACGAGCATCAACGGCTGCTGCATGGCTGCGCCTCCTCTCCTGAATAGCCTGAATCCGGTCTGGCCTGCACGATACGGATCGGTCTCCGCTCGCCGCCGGCTTCCATTCTTGGCATTTGCGTTCAAGCTATGTCCTATTACCCATGCGGAAGATGAAGCAAGCTTGAAATAGCAAGCTTCACTATCCGGGAGGCAAGCAATTTTCGAAGGCAGGCTTAATTATCCGAAGACAAGCTTCATTTGCGGTGGCAAACTTCCATGTCCGGGATGCCGGCTTTATTTGCGGCGGCAGCTTCAGCATCCGAGAAGCGGCTTCCCGAGGCACCTTCCATGTCCGGCTGTCAGCCGCCGCCTTTGCGATACTCGTAGTTCTCCTTGCACAGCTGCAGCAGCGCATGCTTCAATCCGCGCTTGGGCTGCGTAATGAGAAGCGGGCGGGCCCGGCCATCTCCGGGCATGCGGAGCGCCCTGCGAACCGCTCCTGGATCGGACACGGCATTGACGATGAGCTCGTCCGGCTTGGTGTTGTGCCGATAACGATGGATCAGGAAACGGTCGCAGGCCGCCTCGCCGTACCCGCGCTCCAGCTCGTGCAGCTGCAGGTCGCGGAGCATGCCCTCCTGCACCTTGGCGATCATGACGCCTTCCTCGCCGAAGTAGAGGACCTCCTGGTTCACATTCGTCTCGCGGTCGACGATCTGCTTGTCCGGCGTTTTCTCGAGGTTGCGGATATGGCCCAGCATATTCTGGGCTTTCTCGAACTTCAGCTGCTCGGCATATTCGCCCATCTGTCGGTACATCTGCGCGATCAGCGCCTCCTTGCTGCCGCTGAACAGCAGATCGGATACCTGCTTGACCTTCTCGCCGTACTCCTCCTCGCTGATATGCCCTTCGCAGATTCCGCTGCATTTGCCGATGTGGTAGAGCAGGCAGGCCCGCTTGGGCAGCTTGGTGCAGGAACGCAGCTTGTAGTGGTCGGCGACGAACTCCAGCAGCTCGTTGCGGAAGCGGGCGCTCGCGAACGGCCCGAAGCGCTTCGGCTCCAGTCCGGCATTCGCCGGACTGTTCTTGACAGCAGCCGAGGTTGTTGATGCTGTTGGAGCAGATGAAGCGGAATGGTTCCACCCTTTTCTGGATGCATTCGGAGCGTCCGGCTCGTTCAATGCGTTCGAGGTGTTCGATGCATTCCGATCTTTCGGCTGCAAGGAAAGGCATGCTTGGCTGGCCTCCTCTGCGGAAGAGGGTGCGCCCCCCTGCTCGCGGCGGTCGCGATAATAAACGTCCAGCCTTGGAATCCTTTCGGCGGTCAGCATTAGGTAGGCGTAGCCGCTGTTGTCCTTTTTCAGCGCTCGATTGTAGGGCGGCTTATGGATCTTGATCAGGTTGTTTTCCAGCAGCAGGCTCTCGGTTTCGTTGTTGACGAGCAGCACTTCGATGGAATCGATGAGGCCGACAAGCTCTCTCAGCCGCTTGCGTTTATGATGTGTATGAAAATAGGAACGCAGACGGCTCCTCAGCTTCTTGGACTTGCCGACATACAGCAGACGGCCCGATGCGTCGCGCATCAGGTAGCAGCCGGGCTTGTCGGGATAGTCCCCGGCCTTGAACTGGAACGGCATCGCCTGTCCTCCTCCGTTGTTCGGCGGCTCCAAACATTTGTTCTAGAGCCTCATTTTAACGCCGGCCTACGGAAAAAGGAAGATCATGAGCCATTCCGTCATATAAATGTAAAAAAATGGATGTTTGCGATCCGATTTGATACACTTTCACCGACAACGGATATACGGAGAAAGGGGTTTGTCCATGATTCGAAGAGCTCCCAGTGCCATCATAGAAAGAAAAGAAAGCTCCTCGTACGAACTGGTCTGGTGCCTCCACGGCATCGTCCGGATTTGCGATGCCCTTTGCGGCCGTCGCAGCAAACGGTTGAAAAGCTGGAAAGCCTCGCTCGGCGAAAGGCTGGATCGCAGCGGCCGTCTCGAGCGGAAGAACCGTCGCATTTAGACACTCAACCCGTCCACTGGGCGATATCACGAAGCTTCCTGACAAATATCGGCTATCTTTCTCGCAACCAAGTTCCGAATTTGGCTGATCGGAACGCTGATTTGCGTACTCTCACTTCGGGCATCGGATCCGGCCAAAAGGCCCCCGACAACATGCGCGCTCCGATTGTCGGACAACCTGCTCCATGTATGGGCATCCTAACGGCTGTTCTGGCCTTTTGTCTCCCATCCTCCAGCCAATAGGCCGCTTCGTCGCCTGGAGCCCTCTCATGACCACAAGCAGGGCTGGCGGATCGCGGGAAGCACAGCTTCCTGCCATTCGTCAGCCCTGTCTGAACCGGACGGGTTGCACGCCGCTGCTGCTGATAAGCGCAGCTGCAGCCCATGTCGCAGCACCCATCCTCCTATTTTCCCTGCTCGACCGCCGCCTCCAAAGGCCTCAGCGCCTTGCTCCCATCCTTTTCGATGAGGCTCTTGTGTATCCAGATCGCCGCCTGGCAGCCGTCGCCCATGGCGATGGAAGCCTGCTCCGAATGCGCAAGGACATCGCCTGCAGCCCACACATGCCGGACATTCGTCATCTTGGTGCGCGGATCCGCTTCGATATGGCGGTTGCCGTGCAGCGCGACGCCGAGCTGCGCCGCCAGTCCGGAACGCACCTCGTTGCCGCCGAAGGCGACGAATGCCTTGCCTCCCTCGATTTCCTTGCCCGACTCCAGGACGATTCCCTGCAGCTGCTCATCCCGGATGATCAGGCGGCGGATCGGCTCCTCCATGATTTCGACGCCCTTCTGCCGGAGCTTGTCCATGAGATTGGGAGCGACTTCCTGCTGCTCATGGTTCACATAGACCAGATCCTGCGTCCAATAAGTCAGGATATCCGCCATATGCGCTCCCGGATTTCCCGAGCCCATGACGATCGCTCTCCGGCCAGACAGCTCGTAGCCGTCGCAATCCGGGCAGACGTAGATGCTGATGCCGAGACAAGGAACCAGTCCCTCGAGCGGCGGCAGCCTGTCCATGACGCCTGTCGCCAGCAGCAGCCTCCGCCCCTCGTACCGCTCTCCGGCATCCGTCTCGATGACGAACGCTTCCGCTCCGTCCGCCTTCGCTGTGACGGCTTTTCCCTTGACGAACCTGACGCCGACCTTTTCCGCCTGCTCCTTGCCCGCCTTGCGCAGCTCCGGACCGCCGACCCCGTTCTTCCAGCCGATCAGATTCTGGTAACGAAGGCAGAAGTTCGATCTCCCGTTATCGGAATCGACGACCAGCACCTTATGGTTGTAGCGGCCCAGCTGAACCGCCGCGCTCAGTCCCGCAAGTCCGCCCCCGACAATGACGACATCGTATCGCATGACTCTTTTCCGTCTCCTTCCGGCATAGCTTTCTTCTGCTATTATTACCGAAACTCAGCTGAAGCTAATCGGCATACCCGGGATTGACCCTGCGCCCAACTTGCCTTTGAGGGTTGGATTCCGAGAGGGGGAGGAGTAGAATGGAAGATGACGGCAACGATCGGAGAACACCGCAAGCAACCGAGTTCGGGAATAATTTCGAACCCAATATAGGCTAGAACCAGGGTCCAGCCAGCCCCCAGAAAGGATTTGATACCCCTCATGGCGGATTCATTCTTATGGAAGCGCAACCTCCTTGTGTTGTGGACCGGCGTCTTTTTTTGCAGCACGGCCTACTCGATCTCCATCCCCTTCATCCCGATTTTCCTGCATAACGAGCTTGGCGTCTCGAGCCGGCTCACGCTCTGGTCCGGATTCGCCTTCGGCATCACGTTTCTCGCGAGCGCGCTGATCGCGCCCTACTGGGGCTCCCTCTCGGACAAATACGGCAGGCGGCCGATGCTCATCCGCTCCGGCTTCGCCCTTGCGGCCTTGTACATGCTCACCTTCTTCATCCACGATCCCTATCTGTTCCTCCTCCTTCGCATCGGCCAGGGCCTGCTCGCCGGATACGTGCCCGCGGCAATCGCGCTCGTGGCGACAAATACTCCGGAGGAGAAGACCGGCTACGCGCTCGGCATCATGGCGACCTCCGGCGCGACAGGCGGCATTCTAGGGCCGCTCATCGGCGGCATCGTCAGCCATTACATGGGCAACCGCGAAAGCTTCGTCTTTTCGGGCTGCATCGTGCTCGTCTCCGCGCTGATCGCCGTCTTTTTCGTCAAGGAGCAGAACTTCAACCGCAAGACGGTGCGCTCCTCGGTCCGCCAGGATCTGAAGGAAGCCTTCTCGAACCGCGTCTTCGTCACGATGCTGGGACTGGTCGCGCTGGGCACGTTCTCCGTCATGATCCTGGAGCCATTGCTGACCGTCTATGTAATCGAGCTTGGAGCGGGCAAGAGCGACGCCACGCTGCTCTCCGGCATCATCTTCTCCGCCGTCGGCATCGCGACGCTGATCGCGGCTCCCCAGTGGGGCAAGTTCGGCTCCCGGATCGGCTATACGAATGTGCTCGTCATCGGCCTGATGGGAGGCGGAATAGGCAATCTGCTGCAATTCTTCTCCAGCAGCTATGTCGGCTTCGGCGTGCTCCGCTTCTTTTACGGCCTCTGCTTCGCCGGTGTGTATCCGGCCCTGAACGCCATGATCGTGAAAGTGACGGAGCCGGAATTCCGCGGCCGCGCCTTCGGGCTGAACCAGTCCGCGACCCAGCTGGCGACGATGCTCGGCCCGATGATCGGAGGGCTGCTGGGCGGCTGGATTCCGATCCGATACGTGTTCGTCATCAACGGGCTCATGCTCGTCGGCGCAGCCATCCTCATCCGCACCCGGCATCTCGAGCGGCGGGTAACCCGGACGGCTCAAGCCCGCAGCTGACAAGACGGAATCAAAAAACCAGCCGTTGGACGGCTGGTTTTTTTGTGCATGGCATCGCCATGCCATTGGCGTGCATGGTATCGCTATGCCTTTTGCTACGCCAACTCATGCTTTGCTAGGCATCGCCGTTCATTCTTATGCTATGCATCCGTATTCATTCTCTCGACATGCATCGGGAGCTACGGTCCCTATGGACCAACCAGCTTGGCGCGAAGCGGTCCGCCTTCCGCCGATCCGATACATGCCTGCCGAAGCCTACAGCAGGCCGACAAGCTCCAGGCCATGCTTGATGCCGTCCTCGGCCACATCTTTCGTCACATGCTTGGCCGCCTTCTGCACGCTCTCGATCGCATTGCCCATCGCCACGCTGTTATGCACCAGCTGCAGCATCTCGATGTCGTTCAGCCCGTCGCCGAACGCGTAGACATCCTCCGGGCGGACACCCGCAAGCTTCACAAAAGCCTCGATGCCCTTGGCCTTGGAGCCGCCGAGCGGAAGCACGTCCATCGAGAACTGATGCCAGCGGATGAAGTCCAGCTCCGGGAACGTCTCCCGGTACTTCAGCTCGTCGCCGATCGTGCAGAAGAGCAGGCACTGGTAGATCTCGCGCCCGATGTAATACTCCTTGTCCCATTCCATGACCTTGTTCTTGAGCGCCAGCGAGCTCATGCTCTCGTCGATGTAGTCATGCTGCTCGATATTGGCCTTCATCGTCTCTTCGTTCATGTAGACGATCGGATGGTCATTGGCTGCGGCGGCCTCGGTAATCCGCTGCAAATATTCCGGACGGATCGGATTGCGCACGATCACCTCGCCCTTGCGGACCGCATACTGGCCGTTGTAGCTGATGAACGACTCGATGCCGAGCTCCTCGCGGATTTCCTTGAACATGAACGGTCCGCGTCCCGTCGCGATCGCCACCTCGTGGCCCGCTTCCTGGAGCAGCCGGACGGATTCCTTGGCGGAAGCCGGGATGTTCTTGTCATGGTCGAGCAGCGTTCCGTCGATATCGAAAAAGATCAGTTTGCCTGTCATGATGATTCCCCCTCTAGATTCCCTCTGTTGAAACGTTTCCTCGATCCTATGCGTCCGCGGCCTGAAGCGCCTCTCGCAGCCGATCGGGCAGCTCCCTGCTGCGCCGCTCGGCCGCATCCATGCAGACGCTCGTCACCTCGGCGTCGGCCCTCACGACTCCCGCCGCATCCGCGAGCTCCTGCTTCAGGACATAGCTGGTCCGGCCGGCCCGCAGCGGATGCGTGCGCACCGTCAGGCGGTCTCCCTGCACACATTCCCGCCTGTAGTTGATGTTCACGTTGACCGTCACCGTCTGGATGCCCATCTCCAGGAAGGCTGCGTAATCCAGTCCCGCTTGCTCGTACCAGTCTTCCCGTCCCCACTCCAGATACTCCAGGTACTTGGCGTTGTTCACATGCCCGTTCACATCGATCTCCGTCGACCGGACGATCAGTTCAAGCTCCGAAACCATCGCATGCGCCTCCATTTCCTGACTTGGCATCCTTGCGCAGTCGGCACATCCCGCGATGCAGCAAAAAATCCGCCACGGGGGACGGATTCATGCAACCGCTACCGCCGGGTCGCTTCCGCGAGCCTCGACCGGATCAGTCTGATATTTTGTTCGGCGGCTATTCTCTGCTGCAGGAGCAGGTCCTCCGAGGTTGCCGTTCCGGTGGCGAACAGGAGCGCGTCCCGGGGCTGAATGCCGTCCGCTTCGGATACTCGGCCGTTCTTGGATACCCATACACAGCTTTTCATTGCCGCATCCCTCCCAGAAATAAGCTCACCAGCCGGATCATCTGCGTGTTAGGCCCTATTATAGCATTATTCACGCTGTCTTTGTAGCGCATATAGCGGAGGTTGCTCCAGGACGGTCCCGCCGGAAAATGGAATGTCGCCACGTAAGGGCCGCTACGGACACAGTAAAAGAACTTTTGGCGGGCTTCCTTGTAGTATACGCCCTCGGCCCGGCTTCCCATGCCGTACGTGAGCGCGATATAGGAGCTTTGATCGTCCAGGGCGAACGCCCGCACCGCCGACGTCTGCCCCCAGCAGGCGACGAAGCGCAGCTCTCCGCCCTCATGCCGGTAGAGAGAAGCCCCGTTGCAGGCTTCATAATGTCCGACGGTCTCCCGGCTCCAGCTGCCATAGGCATGCTTCACCTGGCGGCCCTGCAGCCGCTGGCTGACCGTGCCCAGCCAGTCCGCCCAGCTGCCCGGAGGCTCCAGCCGGACTTGCGGCAGCAGCGCCGTCATCAGGTCGAAGCTTGTTCCGGCCTGCTCCAGCCGCAGGCTGTTGTCCATGATGGACGGCTCCAGCGGGAGCAGCAGCAGGCCGCGGCGCAGCAGATCGCTGAAGTAGCTCTTCCAGTCGATCGGAACCGCTGACGCCAGGTCCTCCACATAGATGCCGCGCTGGCGGAGGTCGTACAGGAGCAGCCAGACATAGGGATCGACATGGGCGTCCGCCTCCTCGCAGGTGCGGAGATAATCCAGCAGCCGGCCATTATCGGGATACTGGCCGGTCTCTTCGACCGAACGGTCGATATAGGCATCGAGCCGGTGAGCCACGGTGGCAAAAAAGCGGGCCTTCACCTGCGCGTCGGCCCAGACGAGCGCCGCGATTCCTTTGTCGAGCGCCGAGATCAGCTCCGAATGGGTCACCGTGATGCCCGAGACGGGATCGTAGGTCCCTGCCTTCGTTCCGATGAACAGCACATAGAGGTCGGACTCCCCGACCGCTTCCAGGCATTTTTCCACCGGGTTGAGATAGGAGGGCCACGGGCCCAGATTTTCTTCCCACATCAGCGGTTCATGGCCGAGGCTCTCCAGTTCCCGGAAAGCCGTCCGCCGCAGCGGCTTCAATCCGTCCTCGTTGACGGAGCTGATGAATACTTTGGTTTTGCCCATTTCGGCTTCCCTCCCGCGCGGCCAGGCTTGTTTCCTGATTGTACCATATGGAAAGGAGGGATCGAGGGACAAAAGGAGCAATCCGAGCGCAGTCTTCATGACAAAGCGGCTGGAGGATCCAACCCTGGCGCGGCACGGCTGCTTCCGGGAGACAAGAAAGACGGGCAAAAGGACAGAACCATGCCGCAGGATTCCATTGGAAATGGAAAAAAGGCCAGCCGGGACAACCGGCTTGCCTGAGCGATGAAGAATACGGTCCCGAAGGGATGCCGATATATTCGAACCGCAGCCAGAAGCGGATCGCCTCCAGCAAGGAGCCGACAAGCTCGGATGCGTACCTGGATCCACGCGGGGCCGTTGGGGTTCAAATATGGACGGAGGGCAGCCTCCGTCCAGCGTATATGCCCGCCCTGACCGGACGCGCTGGCCGGCGGCAGGCCTCAGCGGGTACGGCGGCGGCCTAGCAGCGTCGCCATCGCAAGCAGGGCCAGAGCTTCGGCGGCGGCGATGACAATCGCGAGCGGCAGGGCGCTGCCCTCGCCTCCGAGTCCCGACAGCGCCGAGAACGCCATTCCGGCGGCGAACTGCAGCATTCCGATCAGAGCGGATGCGCTGCCTGCGGCGCTGCCGGCATTTTGCATCGACAGAGACGTCGATGCCGTGCCGACGATGCCCACGCTCGACACGACGATGAACAGGGAGGCCATCACCGGAGCAAGGCCTCCTCCCAGCAGCACGGTCGCGAGCAGAGCGGCGCCGCCGCAGAGGGCGATCAGGACGCCGCTGCGGAACAGGCGCTCCGTGTTCATGCTCATTGCCAGCCTTCCGGTCAACTGGGAGGCGATGATGATTCCCGCTCCGTTGAGCGCGAAGATGAAGCTGTACTGGGATGGCGACACCCCGTACAGCTGCTGCAGCACGAAGGACGAGCCGGAGATGTATGCGAACATCGCTCCCGACACGAGGCTCATCGTCAGCACGAAGCCCATGAAGGAACGGTCCCTCAGGAAGAAGCCGAAGCTGCCGATCGTCTGCCTCAGCCCGCCCTTGGCGCGGCGCTGCGGAGCCAGCGTTTCCGGCAGCGCGAGCCATGCGGCCGCCAGCAGAATGATGCCGAGAATGGCGAGGAACACGAACGTCCCGCGCCAGCTGACGAAGCGCAGCAGCTGGCCGCCGAAGATCGGCGCCAGAATCGGGGCGGCGCCGTTGATCAGCATGAGCTGCGAGAAGAATCGCGTCATCTCCTTGCCGGAGTAGAGATCGCGCACGACCGCTCTGGCGATGACGATGCCGGCCGCTCCGGAGAGGCCCTGGATCAGCCGGCAGGCGAGCAGCATCGCGATGCTGCCGCTGAAGGCGCAGAGCAGCGAGGAAGCCGCATAGATGGCGAGAGCGACGAGCAGCGGTTTTTTGCGGCCCCGGGCGTCGCTGAGCGGACCGGCCAGCAGCTGCCCGGCAGCCAGGCCGAGCATGCAGAACGTCAGGCTGAGCTGCCCCAGCAGCTTGGTCCCGCCGAGCTCGGCCGTCATTTCCGGCAGCGCCGGCAAGTACATATCCAGCGAAAAGGGCCCGATCGCCGTGAGCGAGCCCAGCATGATCGCCAATCCCCAGCGGCGCGGCGCTGCGGAATCCGCTCCGGCGTCCGGCTGCCCGGCTGAGACCGCTGCCTGGCTGCCGGCCGGCTGTCGGGAAGAAGCTCCTTCTTGGCCCGGCTGCGGATGGTCTTCAGTGGTGGTCGGCAAGATGCATCCTCCTTGGATTCAGCCGCGGATGCGGAAAGGGAGCGATCCGCCCAATCCCGCCCGGCCGAAATACATCGAATTCACCTATCGTACCGCAAATCCCGCCTCCCGCCAATCTCTCATTTCGTTGAAGGAAGATATCTCTCCCTTGCACCGCAAGGCTCGGCTATGCCTATATTCTCAAGGCGCCTTCGCCATCCCGGACAAGATTCCATCCCGTTCATCCATCAACGGCTTGTCCATACGCCCGAACGAAACAGCTTCCGCCAGCTCCTCGACCTGCTTCCGGGATTAGAAAAAAACCCCCTCGGCCGGCCACAATTCCGCCGCCTTCTGAAGGCGGCAATGTGATCTTCCTCGGGGACTTCAGCCTATCGGCAGGCTCGAAGCTCATAACTTCAGCCTGAAGGGGCGGGACTTGCTACTTCAGCGCGCCAGGGATGCGGACGGCGATGAGCTTGCCGTCCGTCTGCACGATCAGGATCGAGCCGGTCCGGAGAGTAGGTCCGAACAGGCGGGATCCCGCATTCACCTTCAGGACGGGATCCGTCGTTTGGAGATTGAACGCATACAGGAAGCCGTCCGACTGGGCGGAGTAGACGCCGTTGCCGAACACCTCCGTGCGGACCGCAGGATTGTCTCCTGCCCAGGACACGGGATCTCCGTTGGCAGTCTTGAGCCCGCGCAGCGCTCCGCTGTCCCGGTCCACCAGGAACAGCCTGCCGGATGCCGGCTTGCCCGCCAGCTCCGTCCGCTCGCTGCGCTTGGCGTATGTCTTTGAAGGCTTCTGGCCCGGGACGTACCGGCTGAAGTCGAACTTCAGCACATTCGCGCCCGTATCCAGATAGAGGTCGCTTCCGTCCAGAAATGCCCTCTCTCCTCCGTATGGATAGGGAGGCTGGCCCGGCAGCTTGTAGCCGTATTCCCGGATTCCCTGCGACTTGCCCGTCCGCAGGTCGAGCACCGAGACCTTGAAGACGCGGTTCGGTGTCGCGTCCAGATCGGCATTGGGCAAGCCGTCCTTGACCGCATAGACCTTCCCGTCCTTCACGTCGAGCAGGCTGCTCGTAGAGTCCGCCTTCCACAGCAGCTTGCCCGTTCCCTTGTCCACGGCGTCCAGCTGGATCGATGTAATGGCCCCGGATACGACATAGGACATCAGCACGACCCCGTCATGCTCCTGGATTTCATAAGGCGCGTAGCTTGCCGACTTCTCCGTCTGCTTCCACAGCTTTTTGCCGTCGGAAGCCCGGAACGCCGTGACGACATTCCCAGTCGTCGCGTACACCGTATCGCCGCGCACGATAGGGGTGCGTCCTTCCTCTTGCCCGCCTGCGGACGATGTCCATTTGAGCTTGCCGGTTGCGGCATTCAGAGCGGCGATCTTGCCGTCCCGCTGCACGACATAGACGGAACTGCCTTCATACACGACAAAGGGTCGAAGTCCCGTTCCGTAACGGAACTTCTCTTTGCCGCTCTCGGCGCTGCGGGCAAGGAGCTTTCCGCCCATGACGGAATAGACGTTTCCTTTCTCCGCGACCGCATTGGTCGCGTACAGGAAGCCTTGCGGCCCCGGCTTGTCGATCGGGGCGGTCCAAAGAGGCTTGGCCAGCGGCGCGTTCAGCGCTGCCGGCGCGTAGCCCGGCGCGGACAGTACCGGCGCCTCGGCGCTTGCAGGAGCGGAGGGAATCGTCGCTCCGAGCAGCAGGGATACGCCAAGCAGCGCGGAAGACAGCCGCAGAGCGGAGTTTTTTCGGGTAGAAGTCAACATATGGGCATGCATCCTTTCCATCGTTGAAGGTAGTGGAGCAGGAATCCCGCCGGAATAACCGGCAGCGGTTCCTCCCCGTCTGGGGTTTACTCCCAGTCTCCTTTCTCTAGACGGAGCTTGCGGATAAAAGTTGCCTCGGGCTCCTGAATCCTCGACAAAAACGCGCTTCTATCTACGATGAGGGCCGAAGGGCTGCAAATCGAACAGCTCCGCCAGCTCCAGCAAATCATCGATGACGGCGTCGGCCTGCTTGAGCTCGTCTTCTTGAGCAAAGTCGAAGCGGCAGCCTACCGCCATGAGGCCGTTCTTTTTCGCGGCATTGTCGGACAGCCTGTCGCCGACGACGGCTGCCTGTTCGATGTCATGTTTCTTCAGGATATGGCCGACCAGGTCTCCCTTGTCTTGAGACGGGATGTGCTGGATGCTGAACGTTTCCGTGATCCAAGCGTCAAGCTTGTAATAGCTGACAATCGCGTTCAAATACTCGACCTGCCCGTTGCTTGCGATGAAGATCGGGCCGCCGGCCTGCTTCAATCGATCGAATATTTCGATCACGTGAGGATACAAGGCTCCTCGGCCGCCGGCAATGTTCGCGATCAGCTGCACATGAAAGTGATCGTTCGCCTTATGCCGGATGCCATCCGTATGGTCGGGCAATAGAGCTTTCCATACGACCGGCAGCGGAACCCCCATGATCTCGCGGTATTTCCCGATTGGAGCCGCGCCCGACCATTCGCCAAGCGATTTCAAGTAATCAAACGTATCCTGCAAGGAGATCTCTAAAATCTTGTCCGTTTGAAAAAGCGTTCCGTCCATGTCGAATATCAGTGCGATCGGCAATGCAGCTCTCTCCTCCATGCGTTTATATCCGAATTCCTTCCCTTGCTCCCTATCCTTCCACACGCCGCCCGCCCTTCCCTCTCTTCTGCGCGGCAAGCTCCGTCACGGAGAGGAGGAAAGAACAAAAAAACCTGTTCCGGCACGCCTGGAAGCCATGCGCGGGAACAGGTTTTTATTTGACGGATGCCCGGAACGCCCTTTACTTCCGGTGCATCTTGAACTCCAGGAACAGCTCGTTGTAATGCGAGAGCATGCGCTTGCCGAGGTTGTCGTACACCTCGAGCCGGCCCGTCAGCTCCTCCGGCGGATAGAAGCGCTCGTCCGAGGAGATTTCCTCGGGCAGGAGCGGAATCGCGTCCTTGTTCGGCGTGGAGTAGCCGACGTACTCGGCGTTCTGGGCGGCATTGGCCGGATCGAGCATGAAGTTCATGAACTTGTAGGCTCCGTCGAGATTGCGTGCCGTCCTCGGAATGACCATGTTGTCGAACCAGACGTTGGAGCCTTCCTTCGGAATGACGTAGTCGAGCTTGTCGTTCTCGTCCATGATTTCCGACGCATCGCCCGACCAGACGACTCCGGCGGCCGCTTCCTCGTTCGCGAGCAGCATCTTGATCTCGTCGCCGACGATCGCCTTCACGTTCGGCGTCAGCTTCTGCAGCTTGCGCAGCGCTTCCTGCAGATGCTCCTCCTTGCGGTCGTTGAGCGAATAGCCGAGGCTGTTGAGGCCGAAGCCCATCACCTCGCGCGCGCCGTCGACGAGCAGCAGGTTGTTCTTGAGGCGCGGATCCCACAGGTCGTCCCAGCTGTCGAACACGAGATCCTTGGGCGTCAGCTCCGGATTGTAGATGATGCCCACCGTTCCCCAGAAATAAGGGATGGAATAGTGGTTGTCCTTGTCGAAGCTTAGATTCAGGAAACGAGAATCGATATGCTTGAGATTGGGCAGCCGATCGTGGTCGATCGGCAGCAGCAGGTTCTCCTGCTTCATCTTGTCGATGGCGTACTCGGACGGGACCGCGACGTCGAACGTCGTGCCGCCCTGCTGCACCTTCGTCATCATCGCCTCGTTGGAGTCGAACGTCTGGTAGATGACGGTGATGCCTGTTTCCTTCTGGAATTTGGTCAGCAGGTCGGGATCGATGTAATCGCCCCAGTTTTAGATGGTCAGCGTATTGGACCCGGAATATCCCTGGCTGGAATTGAGGTAGGAAGCCAGGTACATGCAGCCGAGAGAGGCGACCAGAATGGCGGCGAAAGCCTGGATCAAGCCCTTCATCGCGATTCCCCCTCTCCCGCTCCGGCCATGACGCCGCCGCGCGACGCCGAGCCGGCTCTCGCCCCGCTCCGCCGGGTGATGAAGTAATACCCCGTGACGAGCAGGATCGTGAACAGGAAGATGAGCGTCGACAAGGCGTTGATCGACAGCGAGATGCCTTGGCGCGCCCTCGAGTAGATCTCGACCGAGAGCGTGGAGAAGCCGTTGCCGGTGACGAAGAACGTCACCGCGAAGTCGTCCAGCGAGTAGGTCAGCGCCATGAAGAAGCCGGCGAAGATGCCCGGACGGATGAACGGCAGCACGACGCCCGTAAGCACCTGCCAGCGGCTCGCGCCGAGATCGCGTGCGGCATCGATGAGCGTCGGGCTCATCTCCTGCAGCTTGGGCAGCACCATGAGCACGACGATCGGGACGCTGAAGGCGATATGCGACAGCAGCACGCTGAAGAAGCCGAGCCGGATGCCGATCATCGTGAACAGGATGAGGAACGAGGCGCCGATGATGACGTCGGGACTTACGATCAGCACGTTGTTGAAGCTGAGCAGCGTGTTCTTGTTCCGCCGCCGTCGCACCTCATAGATGGCGAGCGCGCCGACGATGCCGAGCACCGTCGACAGAAGGCCGGACAGCAGGGCGATGACGAGCGTGTTCAGCACGATGATCAGCAGCCGGGTATCGGCGAACACTTC
Organism: Paenibacillus sp. RUD330; assembly: GCF_002243345.2. NCBI lineage: Bacteria > Bacillati > Bacillota > Bacilli > Caryophanales > Paenibacillaceae > Paenibacillus > Paenibacillus sp. RUD330. Next base: position 1,134,308 of record NZ_CP022655.2, on the reverse strand, counting down.
CTTGTACCAATCCAGCGTGAACCCTTCGTAGCCGTGCATCGTGCCGCCGCTGTTGAAGGAGTAGAACGTCAGATAGAAGATCGGCGCGTACATGACCGCGAAGACCGCGATCAGATACAGATTGGACCATGGCCATTTTCTGGTGGCATTCACTTCTACCTTCTCACCTCCCGTTTACCGGCTGCGAACATGATCAGCACCATGACGATAATCAAAAACACCGCGATCGTGGAGCCCATGCCCCAGTCCTGCGTGACGAGAAAATGCTGCTCGATGGCCGTGCCGAGCGTAATGACGCGGTTGCCGGCGACAAGCCGCGTGATCATGAACAGCGACAGCGCCGGGATGAACACGGCCTGGCAGCCGGCCTTGACGCCGTCCAGCGTCAGCGGGAACACGACCCGGCGGAACGTCGTCCACGGCGATGCGCCGAGATCCCTCGCCGCGAACACGAGAGACGGATTCAGCTCTTCGAGCGAATTGAAGATCGGCAGGATCATGAACGGAATGAAGATGTAGACCGAGACGAACACGAAGCTGAAGTCGGTGAACAGAATTTGCTGCGCCCCGATGCCGAGCCACTCCAGCGAGCGGTTGACGGCGCCGTACGTCCCGAAGATGCCGAGGAACGCGTACACCTTGAGCAGCAGATTGATCCAGGTCGGCAAGATGATGAGCAGCAGCCACAGCTGCTTGTGCTTCGTCCGCGTCAGCAGCCAGGCGGCCGGGTAGGCGATCAGCAGCGAGAACAGCGTGATCAGGAACGCGTACCAGAACGAGCTCAGCGTCATCTTGAGGTAGACCGGCGTGAAGAAGCGGACGTAGTTGTCCAGCGTGAACGCGCCGTCGACATTGAAGAAGGACTTGTACAGCGTCAGCGCGATCGGCGCCGCCACGAACAGCAGAATCCACAGGACATAGGGAACGAGGAAGAAGTTGCGGTTGCGGACGGCCACTAGCTGTTCCCTCCGGGCCTGCCCGTCTCGATGGAAGCCGGCTCAGGCGCTCCCGAGCCCGGCTCGGCTCCTCCTCCGGCCGCGCCCGCGGCATCCGTGCCGCCGGCAGCTCCGCCCGCTTCGGCCGCCTCGCGCGTCCCGTCCGCGTCCTCGTACCCCTCCAGACGCCTGTCGAAGTCAGCCTCCGACTCTCCGAACCTCATGACGTGGATCGCCTCCGGCTCGAAATCAAGCCCGATGATCTCTCCGACGATCGCCTTGCGGGTCGAATGGACCATCCACTCGTTGCCGATGTCGTCGCGGCAGATGATCTCGTAATGCACCCCGCGGAACAGCTGGGTCTCGACGACGGCGCGCAGCTGGCCCTCGTCCGCCGGCTTCATCTCCAGATCCTCCGGACGCAGCACGACCTCGACCGGCTCTCCCCGGCGCAGGCCGCGGTCGACGCAGGTGAAGGCCTGTCCCGCGAACTCCACCTTGTAGTCCTCCAGCATGCGTCCCGGCACGATGTTGGATTCCCCGATGAAGTCGGCGACGAACCGGTTGATCGGCTCGTCGTAGATATCCGTCGGCGTGCCGCTCTGCTCGATGATCCCCTTGTTCAGGACAAAAATCTCGTCGGACATCGCCAGCGCTTCCTCCTGGTCATGCGTGACGAAGATGAACGTGATGCCGAGCCGCCGCTGCAGCTCGCGCAGCTCGTACTGCATCTCGTAGCGCAGCTTGAGGTCGAGCGCCGAGAGCGGCTCGTCGAGCAGCAGCACCTGCGGCTCGTTGACGATGGCGCGGGCGATCGCCACCCGCTGCCGCTGGCCGCCGGACATCTCCCGGATCTCGCGCTTGTCGTACCCCTCCAGGTTGACGAAGCGGAGAGCTTCCTTCACCTTGCGCTCGATCTCCGCTCCCTTGAGCTTGCGGATGCGCAGCCCGAAGGCGACGTTGTCGTAGACGTTGAGATGCGGGAACAGCGCATAGTCCTGAAAGACCGTATTGACCTGCCGCTTGTTGGCCGGGACCGAGTTGATGCTCTTGCCGTCCATGAGAATCTCCCCGGCCGTCGGCTCCATGAATCCGGCGATCAGCCGGAGAATGGTCGTCTTGCCGCAGCCTGACGGCCCCAGCAGCGTGTAGAACTTGCCCCGCTCGATGTCGAAGCTGACATCCTTCAGCACGGGAACGTCGTCATCGTACTGCTTGGTCACCCCGCGGAACGAGATGACCTTCGAATCGTTCATCGATGCTCCTCCTCTCCTGCGGCCTGAGCCGCGCCCGCCGGCGAATATCCGGTCCGCCGACGATCTTTATGCCTCATTATACCTGATTGCGCCCCTATTGGAATCATTCGGCGCTGCGGCGATCGGCAAAAAATTACGGTTCGAAAGACCCACAAAATACCTTCAATTCTTCCTGGCTGAGCCGTTGGGCCTTGGTTCCGATCCTTATCCTTCCATTTTCACGGATAATAAAGGCCTCAATATCTCGATAACTGGATATCGTTGTATATATGCCTTGCGCCCTAGGTCCGATTATCTCTAATCGCTATCCTGTTATAATACGGAAGGATTTGACGAAATTCGTCCTACATACACCAAGATTCAGTCAGGAGTGAGCCTATTGAGGCGAATCATTTGGACAGGTACGGCCATTGCCATGCTTGCAGCAGGGGGAGGGGCCGCATACGCGGTTCCGGGCAAGTCATCATATGAATCGGGAGCAAAAGCAGGACAAGAGACATCTCCCGTTGCCAGCGGGCAGGGACTGCGGTCTCAGCAGCCGGGCATCGAGAAACCGGAGACCCGGGGCACAGCCTATGCGGACGGTACCGCAGCCAAGGCTTCCGCAGGCATGCTCGGCGGCTCGCAAACGCCCGCAGTCTCGTCGGCTTCCGGCGCGGGCGGCAGCTCCGCTCCGGCGGCGCAGGGAACTCAAGCGGGCGGCAGCCCGCAAGCTGCATCGGCAGCAGGAAGCGCTGACCGCCAGCAAGCTGCGGGAGCAATCGCCGATTACGCCTTGGATCAGCTCGGCTCTCCCTATGCCTACGGAGGCGCGTCGCCAACGGGCTTCGACGCCTCAGGCTTCCTGTACTACATCTACCGCTACTCGGCCGCGGCCGTGACCTTGCCGCGCACGATCGCGGAGCAGTTCAAGCAGGGAGCCGACGTAGGCGGACAAAGCCTGCTTCTGCCGGGCGACGCCGTCTTTTTCCGCAGCGGCGCCGCGATCACTTTCGCCGGCATCTATATCGGCAACCGCGAGTTCGCCGCCGCCACGGTGGATGGAGTCAAGCTGTCGAGCCTCTCCTCGGCATACTGGCAGGAGCGCTACGCCGGCGCCCGCCGCATGACCGGGACGGGGACGGGCAGCGCTTCCTCCGGCTCAACCGGCAGCGGCAGCGGCTCCGAGAGCGGCCTGGCAGCTCCGGACAGCCCTTCCGGCACGCTGGCCGGCACGGCCTATTTCAGCGGCATCTCGAAGTTTTTGGCCGCAGCCAAGCCGGTGCTGTCCCAATCCGCCTACACCCGTCTGGAGGAGAAAGCCGAGCTTGGCCTGCAGCAGTATGAGCACGGCCTGTACGCCGACATGCTGGAGAGCCATCGGGACGTGGCCGATCTGATCGAAGCGCTGCCTGCCGCCGACCGGACCGCGATCGGGATCAAAGGCAGCGAGCTCTACGGTTCCACCCTTCCTGCCGGCCTTTACGACATCAGCGCCGCAGGAGAGCTGAAGCTGCATCCGGAGAGCGGATATAAAGTCACCTTGATGCAGCAGGCCGCCGCCGAGCAGCTATGGACCCAGGTGAAGGCCATGTATCCGAAAGCCTATCTGTCCCTCATCAGGCAGTTCCGGCTGGAAATCAAGCGGGGAGCCGTCTCCCGGACGGAAACGATCGGCAAGGCTCAGGTCCGGCTCGTCCTCGATCCTTCCGACCTGACCCCGGGAGCCAAGGAGCGCACCCGCTGGGCGCTCGCCCATGAGCTCGGACGCCTGGTCACCCAGCAAGGGCCGGCAGGCTCCGAGCTGGACCATCTGGGCTCGCCTTCCGCGGCTGCGGACGGAGCGGGCGGAATCGTCGGCTCGGCTTACGCGGGTCCCGCTCCGGGAAGCGGCCAATGGGCTTATTTCCGCAAGGACTCGCTGATGACCCGGTACTACAGCAAATTCTGGACGCCGGAAGTCGTGCGGGATGCGCGGGCCGGCAAGCCCATGACCGCCATCTACACGAAGCTGTTCTTCCGCGAGGCCAGCGCTTATCAGGCGGGAGAGGACATCGCCGACGCCTGGGCCGCGTTCATTCTGTACGACAAGCCGATCAAGCCCGTCGACCGGCGCGACGAGAAGGTTCTGTTCTTCTATTCCAGTCCCGAGCTCGCCGCTGTCCGCACCGAAGTCCGCAAAGGCATGGCTTTGGCCAAATCCTATCCCAAAACGACCACCTTCGCCGACCTCATCGGTCCGCGGACCTGGTAGAACCGAGGCAGTCCGGAATATCCCGGCTGCCTTCTTTTTGCGTATCCGCCCGATTTCACGTCCGGATCCGATGAAATCACCGAATGTCCCATTCCATGACCGGCTTGAAAACATATGTAAATAGAGAAGAAGAAGCGGCTGCGCGGCAGCCGCCCCTTGGAATGACCGGAAGCCAGATCCCATCCAAAGGAGTGACATCAAACGGGTATGAAACTGTCGGACGCCGTCATGAACTTGCTCGCCCGCCACGGAATCCGTCATCTGTTCCATGACCGTTCCGCCTTTTCTCCGGAGAAGGCATCCCTGCTCGCGGCTGCTGCCCGCTCCGGCATCGCCGCTGAAGGCATGCCGGATCTCGCCTTGGCCGAAGCTGCTGCCGAAGGCTGCTCCGCCGCAAGCGGACTGGCCGCGGCCGTCATCGGGACAAGCGCATCGCCAGGCGGCTCCGCTACGCTGCAATTGGTATTGAATATACAGCATGAACGTTCTTATGCATTGCCGCCGCATAGGGCTGCAGCCGATCGCGCGCTGCTTCCATTCCAGCCTGAGGACGGAGCCTCGTTCGACGACGACGCGCTTGCAGCCGGCCTGTACGACAAGATCGGCAAAGCGCTCTGCCTCGCCGCCCGCGCCCATTCTCTCCAGGCTTGCTTCCGCTTGGACGGGATCCGCCTGGAGCGGGACGCCGATTCCCTGCGGCTGCGGCCCTTCGAGGAATCGGATGAATACTGGGAGCTGCTCGCCTCGGAGCCCCCGATCCGCGATGCCGATCTCGATCGCCTGATCGATGGCCTGCGCTCGTCCAGGCGTCCGCTCCTGGCTGTCGGAGCGGACGTCCGACATTCGGGTGCCGCTGCCGAGCTCCGGCAGCTGCTTGATCTAACGGGCATTGCCGCCGCAGCGAGCTTGGGCGGGCTGGACTCGCTGCCCTCGGGCTCGCCGCTCAACCTCGGCCTTGCGGACGGCTGCCGTCACGCCAAGCCGGATCTGGTGCTGGCGCTGGGATGCTCCTCCGCCTCCTTCGGCCTTCTCCGCGATGCGGGAGGACGCCTTATCCGCGTGAATTATGGCAGCTGCAGCCACGGGAACCCGGAGGGCGCCCCCGAGTTCAACAGCGATCCCCGGCTGTTCCTGACCGCGCTGTGCTCCCGGCTCCAAGCGGCCGGCTTTTCCGACTCCGAAAAAGCGATCCGTCGCTGCAAGCCTCGGAGCTCTCGGCTTCCTGCTCCGGAAGCCCTGCAGCAGCCCGATCTGCTCGTTGTCCAGTCCCATCAGCCCGGTCTGGTGAAGCTGTTGAGCCCGTCGCCTCTACGCGGCGGCCAGCGGCTCATCCCGATTGCCGGCGGTCCGGAAAGGGCGGCTGCAGCCGCCCTCGGCGCGATGATCGCCCGGCCCGATCGGACGGCAGCGCTCATCGCGGACCGCCGCAGCCTGTCCGCCATTCCATCCGAGCTGCTGAAGCTGCTGGCCTCTGCCGGATCGGAGCGGCTGCCGAGGCCATTGCCAGGCAGCCGCATCCTGCTGCTCCCGCTTCGGAAGCCTGCGGCTCCAGGCCCATCTGTGCTATAATTCAGCCGCAAGCTCAGCGGCCTTCAAGTCCCTTCACGACGGAATCCAGATTTTCCTTGGACACCCCGTTCAGCTCCGGAAAGCCTTGACGCTCCAGGCTCACCGTCTTTCCGGCCTGAATCGGATATACGCCCTTCAGCAAGCCGAGCACCTGATAGCCGTCCTGCCCTTCCAGCTTCTGGAGGAAAACCAGGTAATCCGGCCCGGAGGCCCAAGCTCCGGGATAACGCTCGTTGGCCTCCGTCTGCGAAGGCGGCGGCAACGGCTCGATGCCCGTCGTAATGATTCGGACCGAGCTGCTGGACGGGCATTTGAGCATCCGCTCCACGGTGAACGGCTGGACAAAATTCACAAGCCTCCCCTGAGGAGCGGTGCGGTCGGTCAGAACCATCCGGTCGCTGTCCGAGAAGCGGCCGACGGCGATGCAGTCGGCTTGCTTGGCAAGCTGGGAAGCGCTGACGACCGTCGTATCGCCCACGACATCTTTGTCGAGACGGAATGGAGCCGCTGCGGCTCCGGCGACGGCAACAACAGCCAGCAGCAGCAGGGACGCCGCTGCCGGCGGTATCCGCCTTTTGCCGGCGGTTGATTTTCTCTTCCAGGCTTTCATCGTTCGCTGCACCTCGATTCACTCGGATTGCCGCTATTGCCGGCCTAGCGCTAGTATGGATTGGAAGCGCTGGAATATTCGCGGCCTCGGCCCGGCCGGGCCGCCCACCACCAGTCAAGGAGGAACATAACCATGGAATACCGGAAGCTAGGCGCAAGCGGGCTTCGCGTGTCGGCCATCGGCCTCGGCACGAACGCCTTCGGGAAGAGAGCCGATGAAGAGACCAGCATCTCGATCCTGCACAGCGCCTTCAGCAACGGCATCAATTTCATCGACACCGCCAACATCTACGCCGGCACCGAAAGCGAGCGGATCATCGGCAAAGCCATACAGGGCCGACGAGCCGACATCGTTCTGACGACAAAAGCCGGGCTTCCGAGAGGCGAAGGGCCGAACAGCCGCGGAGCGTCCCGCAGCCATCTCATGACGGAGCTCGAAGGAAGCTTGAGCAGGCTCGGAACGGACTACGTCGATCTGTACCAGATCCATACGTTCGATCCCGAAACGCCGCTGGAGGAAACGCTCCGCGCGCTCGACGACATGGTCCGCTCCGGCAAAGTCCGTTACATCGGAGCTTCCAACTATCAGGCTTGGGAGCTCATGAAGGCCATCGGCATCAGCGACCGTCTAGGGCTGAACCGCTACGTCTCGATTCAGACCAGCTACTCGCTTGCCGACCGCACGCCCGAGATCGAGCTGGTGCCTTTATGTCTGGACCAAGGCCTCGGCCTGATTCCCTACTTCCCGCTCGCAGGCGGAATCCTCACCGGCAAATACGCAGCTGGGGCCGATGCCCCGCCAGGCTCCCGGCTGGAGAGTGACCCGGCGTTCGGCCGCTTCATGAAGGGCGATTACATCGGCCTCGGCCAAGACGTATCCGAGCTGGCCGAGGAAGCCGGATGCGAGCCCGCCGCCCTGTCGATGCGCTGGCTGCTGGACAAGCCTGCCGTGGCGAGCGTCATCGCCGGCGCCACGAGCACCAGGCAGCTGGAGGCCAATCTGCGCAGCCTCGAGCTTGCGGCGGATCCAGCCATCAAGGACGAGCTGGAGCGGATCAGCCGCCCGTTCCGCTACGGCGAGCCATTTGCGAGCTACCGGCTGTAGAGCGTCGGCCTGCGGGCATGCAGGCCTCATGCCCCCTATTGATCACGGCATCATGAGAGGCGCTTCAAAGGGCACGGCTGGCGTGTATGAATGTACAGACACAGCCTATGAAAGCCCGAAAAGGAGATCTCCTATGCCCTCTCCATCCCCATCCCGCATCAAGCGAACGACTTGGCCTCGTCTGGCGGGCCTCATCCTGTTCGCTGTCTTCATGGTTTCAGCCTGCCTGTTTCATTTGCGCGAGCCGGAGGGCTTCGCCTCGATGCTGCCGGACCGGGTCCCTCTGCGCGTCCCGATTATTTATGCGACGGCGGTGCTGGAAGCGGCCATCGCCGTGCTGCTGCTCTTTCCGGCAACGCGCGGCTGGACCGGAATGGCGACTGCGCTGTATTTGATTCTCATCTTTCCAGCCAATATTTACGCGGCGGCCCAAGGAATTCCGTTCCCCGGAAGCGAGCACACCTCCTCCGCGGCTCTCTGGCTCCGCTTGCTTGCCCAGCCGCCGCTCATCTGGTGGGTGCTCTGGTGCTCGCGGCATCCGTCGCCCGGCAGATAACGGACCTCTCTCCGGCCTTCAAAGGTTTTGAAAAAGCAGAACGCCCTCCGGCCATGCCGGAAGGCGTTCTTTTTGCTGGATGGAGGATCGGGCAAGAGAAGATTGCGATGACGATCAAAGGGGGATCAGCCGTTGATGGCGGTCAGCCCCCGTCTGCTCAGTGGCCGCCCATCATCATTTGCGGTTCCGGATTCAGCTCGCTTCCGTCCGCTCCTTTTTGAGGCTTGGGCTTATTGAGCAGGAATCCGACCAGGACGCCGAGCACGGCGACCCAGATCAGGATCGCAAAGGTGTCCCCGTAGGAAGCTGTAAGAAGCTTATGCGGATCCTGGCCGAGCTCCGGCGCGTAATGCTTGATGCGGCTGGTCACGTAGGTGGACAGTCCCGCGATGGCGAGCGACGAGACGACCTGCTGCAGCGCCGCCGTCAGCGAGGTGACGCGTCCGACCAGATGAGCCGGAGCCGATTGGATGATATGCGTGTTGAGCGGCATCATCGAGATGCCCATGCCGGCTCCAAGCAGGACGAGCGGCAGGATCATGCCCGATACGCCGGTGTCGACGGTAATGCGGGAGAACAGGAAGGCTGCGCCCGTAATCAGGGTCAGCCCGCTGATGACGAGCGGACGAGCGCCGATGCGGTCGTACAGCCTGCCTCCGATCGGCATGAAGATGCCCGCAGCCAGCGCTTGCGGCAGCAAGACGAGGCCGGTTTCCAGAGGCGTATAGTTTTTCCCGGTCTGGAGGAACAGCGGAATCATGAAGATCGTGCCGAAGAGCGCGATCTGGGAAATCCACTGGACGATGACGCCCCGAGAGAAGTTGGCGGACTTGAACACCCGCAGCTCAAGCAGCGGATTGCGGCGGCGAAGCTCGACGATGATGAAAATGAGAAGCGATACGCCCCCGACAACAAGGCCGGTGATCGTCCGTGCGGAGCCCCAGTCGGTGCCGCCTTCGGATACGCCATAAGCGAGACCGGCGAAGGCAAGAGGCCCGAAGATCATGCCTTTGATATCGAGCTCCGGAACGCTTTGCCGGTCGATGGCAGGCAGCGTGCGCAGGCCGAGCAGGACGGCGATGACGCCGATCGGCAGGTTGATGAGGAAGATCCAGTGCCAGGATACGTCCTGAACGAGCCAGCCGGCTACGACCGGACCGAGCGCCGGAGCGAGCAGCATCGGAATGCCGATCATGCCCATTACGGCTCCGACCTTGCCTGGAGGAGCGATGCGGTAGGTGAATGCCATGGCGATCGGAGCGACCATGCCGCCGCCGAGCCCTTGCAGCACGCGGTAGATGATCAGCTGATCCACGGTCGTCGCCAAGGCGCAGAGGCCCGAGCCGACGGTGAACAAAATGACGGAGACGAGAAAGATGGTTTTGGCCCCGAAACGGTCGGACAGCCAGCCGGCGAGCGGAATGACGGCTGCCTGGGCAAGCGCGTAGCCGGTTACCGTCCACTGGACCAGAGTCAGCGAGGTGACGCCGAAATCTTGCTGCAGCTGGGGCAGCGCCACGTTCATCGCCGTCCCGTCCAAAATGACCATGAACATGCCGATGATGATGGCGACCAGCGGCACCATGATGGCGCGCATGGATACTTCCGCAGCTGCGGAAGGCGAGGCTTGAGGTTGGCTCGACACCGGTTTCCCACTCCTTGTTTCCACGGTTTCCGTGGTTTCTCTTTTTTTTGCGTTCATTGACCGTCTGCCAGCAAAAAGATACAATATGGACACTGAGCAACGATGCCCCGACTGACAGCGGACAATTGTCCGCGAATGAACGTATTGACTATAGCGGACAATTGTCCGGGTGTCAATACGGCTATTTTGCTATAGAAAGATGTGACGTTCATGTCTTCGATTTATAAGCGCAAGGAGTCCCAGGAACTTAGCGAGTCGATCCTTGAAACGGCCCGCGCCCTGTTCGCCGAGCACGGCGTCGACGCCGTGAGCATGCATCAGATCGCCAAGACGGCCGGCGTCGGCCAAGGCACGCTTTACCGCCGCTATTCGCAGAAGGGCGAGCTGTGCATGGAGCTGATGGAAGGTTATTTCGACCGCCTCCAGAAGGATGTCCTCCACTCTCTGACCGCAAACGCTTCCTTGGCGGTGAAGGAGAGAGCGACGCTCGTCATCCGCGAGCTTGTGCTGAATCTGATGAACAATATCCAATTGATGGAGACGATTTATGCCGCCATTTTCGCCGGGCGCAAATGCGAGAAGGAGATCTCGACCTTCTTCGAGTCTCCCCCTTACCAATTCCTGTTCGGGACGCTGCAGGGGCTTCTCCAGGAGGCTGTGGATACAGGGGCTGCCGCACCGGGAGTCTGCCCGCCCGTCAACGCCCATCTGCTCATCTCGACGCTCGCTCCGCAGTCGCTGAACCATCTCCGGGACCAGACCGGTTTTTCTCCGGAGGAGCTGGCGGCGGTCATCAACCGGACGATCGTCCTTCCGTTGTTCGTTTAGGTGGATGAGACGGTGATTCGGCTACAGGGTTGATTCGGCTGCAGGGATGATTTGTCTGCAGGGTTGATTTGAATTCAAGGTTGATTCGACTGCAGGGTTGATTCGACTCAGGGTTGATTCGACTCAGGGTTGATTCGACTCAGGGTTGATTCGGCATCAAGCTAGGGCTTTTCCCTTTTTCGCACTTCATTTTCATCCCCATATCGCCAGCCGGTCATGAGGAACATGCCGCCATTGGTCCGCAGCTTTGCTGCGGCCAGGGCGGCTTTTTTTCTGCCTCTTGGAGGGGCAGCATCCTACCTGTCAAACCAATCTCAAGGGAGTGATAGCTATGCAATCTTTATTCGAGACGGAATACGAGGCTTGGCTCAGCAAGAACATCCAGGAAGAAGAAAACCACCGCAGGAAGGAGCGTCTTGGAAGCGGGCTCGGACATGGCACCGTTGAATTTCTGCGGACGATATGGTTTCCTTCCGTCGGCCATTTTGAGCATTTGTATCCCGAGTGGGAGGTCAGGGATTTCTCCAACGGCTATCGGTACCTGGATTTGGCCTATAGACCCGGAAACGCCAAAGGCAGCATAGAAATCCAAGGTTACGGACCTCACGCAAGGGATTTGGACGTCAGGCGCTTCAAGGATCTCTGCCGACGCCACTGCCTGCTGGCGTTGGACGGGTGGATCTTCCTGCCGATCGCCTACCCGTCCATTGTGGACGAGCCCAAGCAATGCCAGCAGCTGGTCCTTGCCTTTATCGGCAAATTCGTAAGCACGGATTTGTCGGCCTCCCTTACGGCAGCCGAGGCTGAAGCTCTCCGCTATGCAAGGCGGATTCTGCGCCCATTCAGTCCGCTTGAATTTGCAGCCCATATCAAGGTCAGCGACAGGCACGCCAGGCGGATTCTCGCAAAGCTGGCCTCCTTGCAGCTGCTGAGAGCGGCGAGCGGCACAAAACGCATACGGTCCTATCAAATTTGGCTTTAAGGGAATTTGATCAAGAGATGGCAATTAAATAAAAAGGCAAGCTAGGTGCTCGTACGCTTCAACTACGATGGTTTAGGATGGGGTTTATAAATGCTGGTTAACTAAGCCATGCTCATGATCATCAAGCCTGATGGTCATAATGAAGGTTATTTTACGGTTAACCTTTGGCTCGTACGCTTCATTGATGTTTCAAGGCGGGGTTTGTTTTCCTTGTTAACTATTATGTGCTCGTACGCTTCATGTTGATGTTTCTTGGAGGGGAATGATCTGATTGGCCAACCAACTCAAGTCCTTGCGCTTCAAGGTCGTCGGTTCATGGCGGAGGTTGTTTTTCTGGTTGATTACCATATGCACGCGTACGTTAATGTCAATCGTTCATGGCGGGAATGATCTTGTTGGCTAACTAACTCATGCTTTGCGCTTCAAGGTCGTCGGTTCGTCGCGGTGGTTGTTTTGCTGGTTGACTACCATATGCGTGCGTACGTTCATGTCGATCGTTCATGGCGGCTGTTCCGAGTTGGATACAGGGCTAACTTAGGAGGCCAATAAGATGTTATGCCGTTCTATCGGACATACGATCCGTTATTTAGGCCATTATCACCGTTATAAAAAATTTAACGGACATCAAATCCGTTATTTAGAGTAGAAAGGCTGTTTTCAGCTCATTTCCGGCCAAATAGCGGATCCTATGTCCGATAAGTTAAAAATTAGTGGGTTTTTTCGAAAATAACGGATCGTATGTCCGATAAAAGTCCGGCAGCTGTTCCTGCATCGCGGACACGTCCTCAGACTTCAACTATGGTCTGCTTGCAGGCAGCAGTTTACGACGCCTTCAGTTGCAGCTGCTTCTGCCTGGGCAACTACAACCCAGCAGCAACCGCTCGCGCGCTCCGTGCTTGCCCTCGCCTAACGGGCGGAAGCAAGCGCCGCGTCCACTTCCGCGCGCGAAGGCAGCCCGTCCTGCGCTCCGAAGCGCGTGACCGACAGCGAGGCGGCCTGCACGGCGAATGCCAGCGCATCGCGCAGCTCGCCGTCATTCGGCGCGCTTCCGCCGCCAGCCGCAAGCTCCGCCAGCTTCACGCACAAGGCCGCGTTCAGCGTATCTCCGGCGCCGGTCGTGTCCACGACCTTCACCTTCGGGGCCGCCACGGTCACGAGCGTGCCGTCCTCGCCGAGGAAGGAGCAGCCTGCGCCGCCGCGCGTCAGGATGACACGGCTGCCGACCTCGCGCTGCCATACTCCGAGCGCTTCCGCGATGTCCGCCTCGCTGGCCGGCTCCTTGCCGGAGAGAGCCGCGAATTCCGTCTCGTTCGGCGTGACATAGTCCGCCAGGGCAAGCAGCTCGGCCGGCAGCTCCTGTGCCGGAGCCGGGTTGAGCACCGTCGCGACGCCTGCCGCGCGGGCGATTTCCAGCGAGCGGCGCACCGCTTCCAGCGGAACCTCCAGCTGTACGAGCAGCACATGGGACTGCTCGATCTGCTCCCGGTGCCGCTCCACCCACTCGCCGGTGCATTCCGCATTGGCTCCTGCGACGATGACGATGCAGTTGTCTTCCTTGGTATGGTATATCGAAGCAATTCCGGTCGGCGCCGATTCATGGATACCGATGGCTTCCGAATGCACGCCCATCTTCTGCATCTGCTCCAGCATCTGCCGTCCGAAAGCATCGTCGCCGACCCGGCCGATCATGCCGGTGCGGACCCCTAGCCTCGCCGCTCCCGCCGCCTGATTCGCTCCCTTGCCACCGGGCAGCGTGTGCAGCTCCCGGCCTGCAAGCGTTTCCCCTTCGACCGGCATCCGGTCCATGCTGATGACCAGGTCCATATTCAGGCTGCCCGCGACTGTAATCCGCGGCTCTTTCCCATTTGTGCGCAAGCTCATTTTCCGCTACCTCCACCAACGTTTTCGCTTGACCAACCATACCATATTTTCATCGATGGTTACAGCCGCAGCAAGCCGCTTTCCCTGCCGAACGCTCCCTCCCAGCCTTTTCGCTTAAATCCAAAAAAACCCTGATCTGCAGTTCCCGGTTCCGCTATAATAGAATGCAGTACATATCCTTTTATCCAAAGAGGTGGATTCCTTGGCAGTCAAATTCAGCGAATACCGTTACGAGCGCCCCGAGCGCGAGGCCGTCACCGGCCGTCTGAAGGAGCTGATCGCCGCGATCCGCAGCGCGTCAAGCTTCGAAGCCCAGGACGAGGCGATCGCCGCCTTCAACCAGAGCCGCAGCGATGTCGAGTCGATGTTCCAGCTGGTCTATATCCGCCATTCCGTCGATACGAACGATGAATTCTACAAAGCCGAGCAGGAATATGCGGATGAGCTCAGCCCGGTCCTCCAGGAATATATGACGGATTTCTACCGGGCGCTGACGGAATCCCCGTTCCGCCCGGAGCTGGAAGCCAAGTACGGCAAGCAGCTGCTTGATATCGCCGAGCTGTCGCTCAAGACGTTCAAGCCGGAGATCATCGAGGATCTGCAGCTGGAGAACAAGCTCAAGACCGAGTACGGCCAGCTGATCGCATCCGCCAAAATCCCGTTCGACGGCAAGGAGCTGACGCTTTCCCAGCTCATTCCGTATACCCAGTCCACCGACCGCGAGGTGCGCCGCAGCGCCAGCGAAGCCCGGTTCGGATTTTTTGCGGAAAAAGAGCCCGTCATCGACCGCATCTATGACGATCTGGTCAAAGTCCGCACGTCCATCGCCCGCAAGCTCGGCTACGAGAACTACGTCCAGCTCGGCTACGACCGCCTCGGACGGACCGACTACGACGCGGCGATGGTCGCCGGCTACCGCAGCCAGGTCCGCGAGCATATCGTCCCGGCCGTCATCAAGCTGCGCGAGCGCCAAGCCAAGCGGATCGGCGTGGATACGCTGCATTACTACGACGAGGACTTCAACTATTCCAGCGGCAACGCTACGCCCAAGGGCGATCCGGACTGGATCCTCGACAACGGCCGCCGCATGTACAAGGAGATGGCTCCGGAGCTCGACGAATTCTTCCAGTTCATGTCGGACCGCGAGCTGCTGGATCTATTGAGCAAAAAAGGCAAGGAAGGCGGAGGCTACTGCACGTATATAAGCGCCTACGAGTCTCCATTCATCTTTGCCAACTTCAACGGCACCTCGCATGACATCGACGTGCTGACCCATGAAGCAGGCCATGCGTTCCAGGTCTACATGAGCCGCGGCTTCGACATTCCCGAGTACCTCTGGCCGACGATGGAAGCGGCCGAGATCCACTCCATGAGCATGGAATTCCTCGCGTGGCCTTGGATGGAGCTGTTCTTCAAGGAAGATACGGACAAGTACCGCTTCAACCATCTCGATTCGGCGCTGTCGTTCATTCCGTACGGCGTTTCCGTGGATGAATTCCAGCATTTCGTCTATGAGCATCCGGAGGCGACGCCTGCCGAGCGCAAAGCCAAATGGCTGGAGATCGAGGAAATCTACCGTCCAGGACGGAGCTTCGACGGCAACGGCTACCTGGAGCGCGGTGGGTTCTGGCAGAAGCAGAGCCATATTTTCCATACGCCGTTCTACTACATCGACTACACGCTTGCCCAGCTGTGCGCGTTCCAATTCTGGAAGCGCTCCGGCGAGGACTTCCAGACCGCATGGCAGGATTACCTCGCGCTCTGCCGCCTCGGCGGAAGCAAATCCTTCACCGGCCTCGTAGCCAGCGCGGGACTGATCTCGCCGTTCGAGGACGGCGCCGTCACCAGCGTCATCGGCCAGATCAACGGCTGGCTGGACAGCATCGACGACAGCAAATTCTAGCCTTCCGGCTTCGATTCCGAAGCCTCGGAAGCAATGGCCGCTCCCCCGGATTGTCCGGCGGGAACCGGCCTTTTTTGCATTTTGGCGCTTTTTCGGCTTATAATTAGGGTAATGGACTGAAAAAGGGGGAAAAGATCATGGTGATGCACTCACGCTCGTTCTATCGATTGTTTTCATCGGTTTTTATCGTGCTCATCATGACTTTGTTCACTCCCACTCCCCCGATTGGCATCATTGAAGCAGCCGAGAGCTCTTCCGCCGCGACCGTCGTCCGCAGCCTGGAGACCGGCATCCACACTACCGTAAGATCCAGCGCCAGCGCGCGCAATGACGCCGCAGCCATCCTCAAGACCAAGCCGATGCCGAAGACCGCCAAAATTCCGGGAGCCTTCATGCTCCTGTTCCTGCTGTCTTTCTTCATCCCGCGCAAGTCCAGCTTTTCCCCGCGCATCGAGCGCAGACTCCTGTCCCAGAAGCTTCTTCCCGTCCTGAAAGGATCCATGGCGCCAAGCTGCTTGTAGAGTCATGACCGCTTCCCAACCTTCGTTCTGCTCCACGGTTTCCAGGGGCCTGTTTGCCGCTCCCTTGGCTATTTCAAGGGCTTGTTCAACGCTCCCTTGGCTTTTCCAAGGGCTTGTTCGGCGCTCCCTTGCGCTTTTTCCGTGCCGGTCCTTTCTTGAGCAGCCTTTGATTGGAAAGAGGTTATTTAGGCATTCTATAACCAGCAGACCATGAGACCTTTCATGAACAGGAGGGATTTCCTAATGGATATCCGTGAAACCTATCTGCCCGGAATCGGGCAAAAATTCGTACTGACTACAATCGGCGGCGACAAGCTTGTCATCGTCGTGCATGACGACGGCCGGCGGGAATGCTTCCGCTACACGGACGATTACGATGACAGCCTCCCCGTCTTCACGCTCGAAGACGACGAAGCCCGCATGATCGCCTCCATTCTGGGCGGCATGCAGTACAAGCCGCGCGCGGTGGAAAGCATCGAGATGGCGCTGGACGACCTCATCATCGAGTGGTACCGGGTCGAGCCGGGGTACCAATGCCGCAACAAGTCCATCGGCAGCCTCCAGGTCAGGCAGCGCTCCGGCGCGAGCATTCTTGC
The DNA here is from genome assembly GCF_002243345.2 of Paenibacillus sp. RUD330. Taxonomy (NCBI): domain Bacteria; kingdom Bacillati; phylum Bacillota; class Bacilli; order Caryophanales; family Paenibacillaceae; genus Paenibacillus; species Paenibacillus sp. RUD330. Next base: position 1,117,689 of record NZ_CP022655.2, on the reverse strand, counting down.
CGTCGTCGACCGGTCGGGCGGCAAGCACATCAATCCGGGACCCGAGCTGGTCCTGACCGAGGAGGCGCTGCTCATCGTCGCAGGCGAGCGCGGACAGCAGAAGGCGTTCCGGGACATCCTGAAGAACGGATGTGAGTGAGCATGGAGCATATCGTACTGGAAATCGGCTTGGCGATCGCTCTTGTCGCCATGGCGGGCATCCTTTCCGCCTGGCTTAAATTTTCGGTTATTCCTTTTTATATCCTCATCGGCATGGCCGTCGGGCCGCATGCCTTCCACTGGGGGCATTTCGATCTCCGCTTCATCCACAGCGGCGAGCTGATCGATTTCTTCGGCCGCATCGGCGTCCTGTTCCTGCTGCTGTACCTGGGACTCGAATTCTCGGTCGGAAGGCTGCTCAAATCCGGCAAGTCGATCGCCGTTGGCGGGAGCATCTACATCGGCATCAACTTCACCGTCGGCTTGCTGTTCGGCTTCCTCACCGGCCTTCCGCTTGCCGAGGTGCTGATCATCGCCGGAATCACGACCATTTCCTCGAGCGCCATCGTGGCCAAGGTTCTGGTCGATCTCAAGCGGACGGCCAACCCGGAGACGGAGATGATTCTCGGCATCATCATGTTCGAGGACGTCTTCCTCGCCGTCTATATCTCCATCGTCTCCGGGCTCGTGCTCAGCTCCTCCTCTTCGGTGGGAGGCGTAATCCTCTCGGCGCTCATCGCCCTGTTCTTCATGCTCGGCGTGCTGTTCGTCGGCCGCAAAATCGTGCCGCTGCTGAACAAATGGCTGGACATCCGCTCCAACGAGCTGTTCCTGCTCGTCGTCTTCGCGGCGCTGTTCATCATTGCCGGCTTCGCCGAAACGATCCATGTCGCGGAAGCGATCGGCGCCCTGCTCGTAGGGCTCGTGCTCGCGGAAACGAAGCATGCGCATCGGATCGAGAAGCTGATCCTGCCGTTCCGCGATTTCTTCGGCGCCCTGTTCTTCTTCGGCTTCGGCCTCACCATCGACCCGACCGCTCTTGGCGGAGCCGTCTGGATGGCTCTGATCGCCGTCGTCCTGACGCTCGCGGGCAACTTCGCCGCCGGCATGCTGGCCGGCCGCAGCGCCGGAATGCCGCCGTACGCATCGGCCAAGATCGGACTGACGATCGTGGCGCGCGGAGAGTTCTCGATCATCATGGCCAACCTGGCCATAGCCGGCGGCCTGTCGGGCATCATCCAGCCTTTCGCCGCGCTTTACGTCCTGATCCTGGCTATCCTGGGACCGCTGTTCACCAAGGAAAGCAAGCGCGTGTATGCGGTGCTGGATCCGATCTTCCGCTTCACGTCAAGAGCCGAGCGCCGCAAGCAGCAGCGCGCTCAGCAGCCGTCTTGACCGGTTTTTGAACGGCAGGCCTGCCAGGCCTGCCTTTTTCATTGGAGTAGGCTCATTTGCCGACCCGTCGAAAGGCATGGTATAAAAATAAAAAGACAGCAGATGCCTTTCGGCTTTAGAGTGGGCCGGATGCGTTTAAAAGGGTGTTGAAGGGCTCGAATCCGCACCGTCCTGCCCCTGGGCGACCAGGCCCGGACGAGACAGGACGGGAGCCGATCGTCCGGCACAGCCTGGAAATCTCCCTGCGGAAGGAAGTGCTCCATATGAAGCAACTGAAGCATCTGGACAAGCTGGAGCTCGCCGAGGCAGTGAAGCTCGCCGATCTCGTCTTCCGGGATCCCGGCCAGCGCTCGATGGGACAGTCGTTCCCCGCCATTTTCGACTCGGCTCTGGGCTTGTCCCTCGGCGTTGTCGAGGAAGGGAGCGTCGTTTCCTTCCTCGGCTTCGTGCCGCAGCAGCTCGCCGTCGGGGACGCCGTGCTCGACGCCTGCGCGCTCGGATCGGTATGCACCCACCCCGACTATCGCGGGCAAGGCCATGCCAGCGTGCTGCTCGGCGAAGCGTTCCATCAAGCCGAAGCCATCGGAGCCTCGCTCATGCTAATCTCCGGCACGCGCTCCCTATACCGCCGCAACGGCTGCCACGCCTTCGGCTCGATGCGCCGCTACAGGCTCGAAGCCGGCGTCCAGCCGCAAGCGGATGCGAGGGCGAGACCTCTGCGTTCCTCCGACTGGTTCCGTCTCCACTCGCTGTCGGACGCCAAGCCAGCCGCCTATCGGCGCAGCGTCGCTGAGCTGGCCGGCCAGCTTCAGAGCGCGGCAGTGGCGAGCATGTACGATTTCACGCACAGCACCTATGTCCTGGAGGAGGACGGAGAGCTGGCCGCGTACGCCGTCATCGCTTCCGGCCCTATCCCCGCCGGCTCGGACATGGAGCCGTTCGTCGTGGAATGGGGCGGGGACGATTCCAAGGCTCTGGCCGCGATGAGGGCCGCCATGGAGGAGATGCGGCTATCCTCCCTGCTGCTGTTCGTCGGCACCCATGAAACGCCGATGCAGCAGCTGCTGCAAGGCAGCCTGTATTCCACGAGCCACAACCAAGGGACGGTAAAAATCATCGACCTGCCGCTGCTGTGGCGGCAGCTGCGTCCCTATCTCGACAGCAGGCGGAGCGACGGGCAAGCCGCTCCCGCCGTGATGGAGCCTGTCCGCAGCCCCAGCGGCGAATTCGCGCTCCGGCTCGGAGACGGCGAGATACCGCTCTCCATGCGGGAGTGGACGGCGCTGCTGTTCGACGGGCCCGATGCCGAGCTGGACGACGGACCCGACGCGTTCGTCCGGCAATGTGCCGCCGCTGCGGAAGGAAATGCCGGGCCGGCGCGGTCCGCCAGCCGCTCCGGGACCGATGCCGGGCCGCCCCATGCCGCAACCCGCTCCGGGGAGGTTGCCGAAGCCGAGACGGCGGTCGCTGTCCAGACCCCGGCGGAGCCGGCGAGCGGTCCAAGGCTCCCTTTCACCCAAGAGCAGGTTCAGATGCTGAGGCCTTATTTCCCGATTCCGTTCCCCTACACGGCAGGCTTGAGCTATATCTAAGTCCGGAAAAGACAGCAGCCGCCCTCTCCCGCGCAAGATGCGGGCCGTGGGCGGCTGCTTCGTTATAGGTGTCGATATATATGCGTACGCAATCCGGACCGGAGCTCAGGGGGTCAATGCCAGCTCCAGCCGCTCCAGCGCCCAATCCAGCTCTGCGCGGGTTATCGTCAGCGGCGGGGCCAGCCGGATCGTGTTCTCATGCGTTTCCTTGCAGAGCAAGCCCATCTCCATCAGCCGCTCGCAATACGGCCTGGCTTCCGTGACCAGCTCGATGCCGATGAACAGGCCCCTGCCCCTCACTTCCCGCACCAGCGGACTGCCCTTTCCGCGCAGCCGGCCGGCAGCGTAGGCTCCCAGCTCGTCGGAGCGCTCCGCCAGCCGCTCCCCTTGGGTCACCTCAAGCGCTGCGATTCCGACCGCGGCCGCCAGCGGGTTGCCGCCGAAGGTCGAGCCATGCGAGCCCGGCTCGAACACGCCGAGCAGGGCGGGCTCCGCCGCGACAGCCGAGACGGGGAAGACGCCTCCTCCGAGGGCTTTGCCGAGCAGATAGGCATCCGGCTCCACGCCTTCCCAATCGCAGGCGAAGCGCCGGCCCGTGCGCCCGAAGCCGGTCTGGATCTCATCGGCGATGAAGAGGACGCTGCTGGAGCGGCAGAGCTCGGCGGCGTCCCGGAGATAGCCGTCCGGCGGGATGACGATGCCCGCTTCTCCCTGGATCGGCTCCACGAGGAATGCGGCCGTATGGTCCGTTAGAGCGGCTTCGAGAGCGGGAAGGTCGCCGTAAGGGATGATCCGGAAGCCCGGCGTGAACGGCCCGAAGCCGCGCCTGTATTCCTCGCTGGAGGAGAAGGAGGTGGCCGTGACCGTGCGCCCGTGGAAATTGCCCTCGCAGACGATGATTTCCGCAAGCCCGTCAGGCACGCCCTTGACGTCGCAGGCCCAGCGCCTAGCAGCCTTGACAGCGGTCTCCACAGCCTCTGCTCCCGTATTCATAGGCAGAATCATGCCTTTGCCGGTATAAGAAGCCAGCCTCTCATAGAACTCTCCGAGCTTGTCGTGATGGAATGCCCTCGAAGTCAGCGTCACCCGGTCGGCCTGATCCTTGAGCGCCTGGACGATGGCGGGATGCCGATGCCCCTGGTTGAGAGCCGAATAGGCGCTCAGCATATCCATATATCTGCCGCCCTCCGGATCCTCGACCCAGACGCCTTCCGCCCGGCTGATGACGATGGGCAGAGGATGGTAGTTGCGCGCCCCGTAGGCTTCCGTCCGGCGGATGACCGAATCGGTGACGGAATGGTTGCCGGCTTGGCTCATGATGTGCCGTCGCCTCCTTTCCATCCATTCTATGCTTCGTCCGCGAAGAGGCATACCCGAACCATGTAGAATGCGGTATGATAGGAGCGTGCCAGGAAACACTACAATTGATTGGGACAGGGATCCAAGAAGGGATGAGAACAATGGCATTCAGGCTCGAGCATGATTTTCTAGGGGAGAAACAGGTTCCCGAAAGCGCTTACTACGGAATCCAGACCTTACGGGCGGTCGAGAATTTCCCGATCACCGGCGTGCCGATCCATCATGAGCTGCTGACGGCTCTTGCCCACGTGAAGAAAGCGGCGGCCAGGGCCAATATGGACGTGCACCTGCTGCAGCCTGCCGTAGGCCAAGCTATCGTCAAGGCATCGGAAGATATCATCGACGGCAAATACGCGGACCAGTTCCTCGTCGACTCCATCCAGGGCGGCGCAGGCACTTCGATCAATATGAACATGAACGAGGTTCTCGCCAACCGGGCGCTGGAAATTCTCGGCCATCCGAAGGGCGATTACTTCCACTGCAATCCGAACAATCACGTCAATATGTCGCAATCGACCAACGACGCCATTCCGACCGCGCTCAAGATCGCGGCGTTCGGACTCACCAAGAGCCTGCTGACCGCTTTGAACGCGCTCCATGCGGGCTTCATGGACAAGAAGGTGCAGTTCGACGACGTCATCAAAATGGGCCGGACCCATCTGCAGGACGCGGTTCCGATCCGGATGGGGCAGGAATTCGGCGCGTACGCGGCCGTGCTGGCGCGCGACATCGCCCGCATCAAGCGGTCGGCCGACAATATCCTCACCGTCAACATGGGAGCGACCGCCGTCGGGACCGGCCTCAACGCGAAGCCGGAATACATCGAGTCGGTCATCCGCCATCTGCAGGAGCAGCTCGGCTTGCCGATCCAGGCGGCGGAGGATCTCGTGGACGCGACCCAGAACAGCGACGGCTATACGGAGCTGTCGGCCGCGCTGAAGGTATGCTCGGTCAATCTGTCCAAGATCTGCAACGACATCCGCCTGATGGCATCCGGTCCCCGCGTCGGCCTCGCCGAGCTCATGCTTCCGCCTCGCCAGCCGGGCTCGTCCATCATGCCGGGCAAGGTGAACCCGGTCATGGCCGAGGTCGTGAACCAGGTCGCCTTCCAGGTGATGGGCAACGACCATACGATCTGCATGGCATGCGAAGCCGGACAGTTCGAGCTGAACGTGATGGGTCCGGTCATCGCCTTCAACCTGCTGCAATCGCTCAAAATATTGCGCAACGGCGTCGACGTCTTCCTCAAGTACGCCGTCGAGGGCATGGAAGCGAACCGCGAGCGCTGCGAGACGTACGTCAACAATTCCTTCGGCATCGTGACCGCCCTCAACCCGCATCTGGGCTATGAGGTCGCTGCGCAGCTCGTCAAGGAGGCGCTCCGCACCGGCTTGTCCATCCGCGATCTGATTCTGGAGCGCGGACTGCTGACCCCGGAGGAGATCACCGAGATTCTGAATCCGTACCAGATGACCTCTCCCGGCATTTCCGGCGAGCGGCTGCTGGACGACGCCAGATAGAGCGCACCTATCGAGCGATCGGAAGAATGATTTCCGTCTGCTGCGACAACTTTTCCGCGGCCCCCGTTTTTACGGGGGCTTCCTGACAGAAATCCACGCCAGCCTGCATTTCGGGCTGGCCTATTTTTATTTCGCCGGACCGTTCTAAAAATAAATTCCGGAGCCTGCTTGTCCCCCCTGTTTGCCCTCCCGCCGAAGCCGTGTATCTACGAGTATTCAGCTGAAGCGCCTTAAGCCGATTCCAAAAACGATGAGGAGGAGAACCACCATGACAACGCCAATCGTAGGGATTTTCAACTCCGAGAAGGACACGATCGCCGTGATGGAAGAGCTCAAAGCATCGGGGTACCGCAACGAGGAGATCTCGGTGCTGCGGCGGGGCAAAGAGCAGGTGCAGGCGGCGACAGCGGTCGAAACGGGTACGAACGGTCCGGAAGGAGCGGCCGCAGGCGCGGCTGCCGGCATCGTTCTGGGAGGCACGGCCGGCATCCTCGCTACGGTCGGACTGCTCTTCATCCCCGGAATAGGCCCGCTGCTGGCGGCCGGCCCGATCGCCACCGTGCTGGCGGGAGCGGCTGTAGGCGGAGGAGCCGGCTCGCTCGTGGGCGGACTCGTCGGACTCGGCATTCCGGAGCTCGAAGCGCAGAGCTACAGCACATTCATTGAAAATGACCGCCTGCTCGTCATTGTCGCCGCTCCCGCAGCCGGCCGCTCGCGGGTGGAAAGCATCTTCCAGGTGTACGGCTCGCTCGCTCCGTCCTCCGCCGTCTCCGGCACGGCTGCGGCCGCCTCTACGGCCGGCTTCCGCTCCATTCCGATGCGCGACGAGGCGCTGCAAGGAACGGCCGACGACCTGAGGGTGTACATCAGTTCCAAGTCCTCCGACTCCACGCTGGACGGTCCGGTCCCTGTCCAGGAAGTCATCCTGCCTCCCCTTCCATCGGGAGAATAACGATGCGCGGCAAAAGCGCGGCCCTGGCCTCGATTTCCTTCTCCTGTCTGGTGTTCTACGCCGTGAGGACGATGAAAAAGCTCATGGTCTCCTTGGACGAGACGACCGTCACGCTGGCCGAAGTCCGGGAATCCGCCCTCGGCGTCACGCAGGAAGCCACCTCGCTGATCCATACGCTGAACCGGACCGTCAAGGACGTCAATGGCCGGATTACGACTGTCGATCCGCTGCTGGAGAGCGCCCACGACGCAGGAGAAGTTCTGCACCAGATCTCGAATTCTGTAAAGGAGGCTTTCAGTAGCGTCAAGCATGCCGCCAGCCGCAGCAGACCGCTCTCCACCGACCGGGTAAGGATCAAGGTCGGCGCGCAGGAAGGGGAGTTCTGACGGCCGGACGGCCAGGCAGAATGAGCCCGCTGCGACCGCCAACCGGTTAAAGAAGGAAAGGCGCTGTCCAGCCGACGATGCAGCGGTCGGAGGACAGCGCCTTTTTGGGAATTGCCGCCTCTGTGGAAGCGGCCGTCGATGGCAGCGGTGCTGCTCAGCAGACTTCCTTCTCTGCTCAAAAAAGATGACTCCTGCTGCGCAGGAGTCATCGGCGGGCTGAAAGATGCGGAAGGATCATGATGGGGTCGAAGCTGCGCTGCAGAGCCGCCTGCAGCCCGTCCGCCCGGATCGCCGGTTGCGGGTCAGATCAGCTCTTCGGGCGCTTGGTACGCATAGCCGAGATCGCGGGCGACCGCCTCATAGGTGACATGGCCGCCCATCGTGTTGACGCCTTCGCGGATCGGCTGGGACGCGCGGATGGCGTCCTGAGCTCCGGACCGGGCGATCTGGAGCGCGAACGGCAGCGTCGCGTTCGTCAGCGCGAGCGTCGACGTGTACGGCACCGCACCCGGAATGTTGGCGACCGCATAATGCAGGACGCCGTGCTTTTCGAACACCGGATCGTCATGCGTCGTGATTCGGTCGATCGTCTCCACGCTGCCGCCTTGATCGATGGCCACGTCGACGATGACGGAGCCCTTCTGCATCGAGCGGACCATTTCCTCGGTGACGAGCTTCGGCGCCTTGCCTCCGGGAATCAGCACCGTCGAAATGACGAGATCCGCTTCGCGGACCGCTTCGGCGATGTTATGCGAGGTGGACTGCAGCGTCTGCAGCTGGTTGCCGAAGATGAGCGCGAGCTCGCGCAGGCGGTTCGTATTGGTGTCGAGCACGGTCACGTCCGCGCCGAGGCCGACGGCGATCTGCGCCGCATTCGTGCCTGCGATGCCGCCGCCGATGACGGCGACCTTGCCGCGCTTGACGCCGGTTACGCCGGCGAGCAGGATTCCTTTGCCGCCGCGTGCGCGCTCCAGCATCTGCGCGCCGACCTGCACCGACATGCGTCCGGCCACTTCGCTCATCGGAGCGAGCAGCGGCAGCGCGCCGTTCACGCGGATCGTCTCGTAGGCGATGGCGGTGACGCCGGACTTGCGGAGCGCTTCGGCAAGAAGCGGCTCGGCTGCGAGGTGGAGGTAGGCGAACAGGACGAGGCCTTCCCGGAAGTAGCCGTATTCGGAGGATAGAGGCTCCTTGACCTTCATGACCATGTCGCTTTTGCCCCATACATCGGCCGCTTCCGCCACGATGACCGCGCCTGCGGCTTCGTATTGGAAGTCTTCGAATCCGCTCTCGGCTCCGGCGGAGCGCTCGACCAGCACCGTATGGCCTGCGCGCACGAATTCGGCCGCTCCCATCGGCGTCAGCGCGACGCGGTTCTCGTTGTTTTTGATTTCCTTTGGAATTCCGATTTTCATGGGACAGCCACCTCGTCTATAATGGATATTGCCTTCTACCGTCATGATACGGGAAGGGGCCAAGTCTGGCATCTTACACGTTGTCGATATTTTCTCTCCTTGGGCTCGACTTCTTGCCGATTGCTCACACGGCTCTGGCAGCTCTGCCGCCGTCGGCATGTCGCGATTGCCCGGAAAGGTGTCTTAGCGAGTGAAAACAACCGATCTGCATGTCCGGGACGTGCTCCAGCGTCCCATGTTCGCCCATGCCCGGCTCGCCGCCGGCCAGGTAGGCCTCGGCAAGCGCGTCGGCTGGGTGCATGTCATCGAAATCGTGCAGGTAGCCCCGTTCATCAGCCGGGACGACCTCATCCTGACGACCGGCCTATGGCTGAAGCAAGCCCAGCAGGACCGTCTCGACTATTTGCGGCAGCTGATCCGTCAGGAGGCCGCCGGGCTTATTCTCGAGCTCGGGACGAGCATCGAGGAGGTTCCCGCGGAGGTGCTCGAGCTGGCGGAGCAGCATGACTTTCCCGTCATCGTTTTCGACCATCCGGTGCGTTTCTCGGAGATTACCCAAGACATCCACTCTCTCATCATCAACCGTCAGCGCTCCCATCGGGACCTTGCGGAGGGCTTCTCCCGCCGCCTGCAGCAGCTGACGCTCCAGCACAGCGATATTATGCCCGTCCTTCGCCTGCTTCATGGGGATACGGGACGGCAAATCGTCTTTTATTCCCTTATTGAAGCGGACCGTCATTACCCGCAGCTGCCTCCTGTCTCCGGCGGAGCTTCCGGCCTTGCCGATTTCCCGTTCCGCCGGCTCGAACGCGAAGGCGTTCTCGGCGACGGCAAAAGCGAGCTCCTGCTGCCGCTGGACAGCGGAGGCAGCCTGCTGCTGCGGCCGGTGTCCTGTTACGGCCAGCTGCTCGCGGCGGTCGGAACGCCTCTGCCGGACAATGAGCCGGACGGGGAGGCTGCCGCGCAGCTCTCTCCCTACCTCGATGCGGCCGCCTCCGCTATCGCCGCCCTCATGCTCCGCACCCAATTCCGGAGGGAGCATGACAACCGGCTGCAGGACCAGCTGATCCCGGAGCTGCAGGAAGGGCGGATCGCAAGCGAGGATCAGGCCCGCACCATGATCGGGCTGGCCGGGCGCATTCCGCAGGACCGCATCTGCCTCAGCATGCCGGGGCAGCTGGAGCTTGAGGAAAGGTCCCCTGAGGATGGCGGAGACCGCCTCGAAGCCGCGCTGAGGGATTTGGCCGTGCTGCTGCGTACGCTGATCCGAAAGTACAGCCTCAAGGGAAGCGTGCAGGCGCGCAGCGGCGGCCTGCAGTTCCTGCTGGCGCTTGAGGCTTCGCCCGCCGCGGCCTCCGACCGGCTGCTGTCTTCCTCGCAGTCGCTGCTGGAGGACATCCGCCGCTTCGGCGAAGAGCAGCTCGACGGCCTTGCGCTGCGAGCCGCCGCCGGCAAGCCGCGGACCCGGCTGCTGGATGCGCCGCTAGGCTTTCGCGAAGCAGCCCAGGCGCTCGAGGTGGCGCGGAGCGTCACCGAGCTCGGACCGGTCGTCTTCTATTCCAGCCTGGGCGCTTACCAGCTGCTCAAAGCCATTCCCGATCCGCAGCTGCTGGAGCGGTTCGTCCAGGACCATCTCGGCGCGATCCTGCGCCTGGAGAAGGAGAGCCGCCTGCAGCTGCTGGAAACGCTCGACATGTATCTCAAATGCTTCGGCTCGAAGCATGAAACCGCCAAACGGCTGTACATCCACCGGCAGACGCTGTACAACCGGATGGATAAGCTGACCGAGCTGATCGGCGAGCCGTTCCTGGAGCCGCATAAGCGCGTCGGTCTGGAAATCGCGCTGATGGCCTACAAGCTTCAGACCGGCACCGCGCTCGGCAGGCGGCTGGGGCCGTAAGGCTGGAAGCTTCCGAGCGGAATAAGCCGGCTTTTCCGGCTTATTTACGCCTTCGGGCCGTTCGCTCGCAGAACCGAATTTTCTCCCTATCATTCCTATTCCTGCCTCTGGCAGCGCCTGGCCGCAAGCGCGGCATGCGCTGTTTTTTTGCATTCAACGAAGCCGGATGCATGTCCGAGATTTTTGTGTTCCGATTGTTATCATACGGAGGGTTGACTTCGATACAACTCGAAGGACTAGGATGAAGGCAAGCCGGATGAGCAAGACCGGCAACTTGATGTGAGGAGAGATGGATATGACGGAAACAGCGAAGATCGCCCTCATCACGGGAGGCAGCCGGGGACTCGGCAGGAACGCGGCCGAAGCGCTCGCCCGGGCCGGAGTGGACGTCATCCTGACGTATAACAGCCGGGAAGAGCTTGCGGTGCAGGCTGCCGCCGGACTGGAGAGTTTGGGACGCAAAGCGGCCGCGCTGAGGCTCGATGCCGGCGACGTGTCCTCGTTCCCGGCTTTCGCGGAGCAGCTGAAGGACATTCTCGCTTCCAAGTGGGGGCGGACGCACATCGACTTCCTGGTCAACAACGCCGGCTTCGGCTTGAAGGCATCCATTGCCGACACGACGGAGGAACAGTTCGACAGCCTCGTCAACGTCCACTTCAAGGGAGTCTTCTTCCTGACCCAGGCGCTGCTCCCCCTTCTCGCGGACAACGGGGGCATCATCAACGTCTCCTCGGGACTGGCCCGCTTCACCTTCGAAGGCAGCGCCGCCTATGCGGCGATGAAAGGCGCCGTCGAAGTGCTGACCCGCTACATGGCCAAGGAATTCGGCAAAAGGGGCATCCGGGTCAACACGCTCGCTCCCGGCGCGATCATGACGGACTTCGGAGGCGGCTCCCTGCGGGAGGACAAGGCGGCGCAGAGCCTCATCGGCTCCGTGACAGCGCTAGGCCGCCCGGGCGAAGCCGACGATATCGGCGGAGTCGTCGCGGCACTATGCTCCCCGGCGTTGGGCTGGGTGAACGGGCAGCGGATTGAAGCCTCCGGCGGCATGATGCTCTGATCCGTTTTTGCAGCCATATCGCCTTCAAACCAAAAAAACCGCGACGGCGGTTTTTTGGTTTTCTTTGCCTTTCCCTTTCCTTTTCCTTTCCCTTTCCTTTTCCTATCCCCACACCCGCTGCATGGACGCGGCAGCTCTATTAGCTTCTCAATGGCCGGCCGGAGACCCGCCCTTGTTGGAATCGTAGAAGGCGATTTTGAGCTTGATGATGTTCAGGTTCTTTTTCAGCTCCGCGATCTGCCTCTGCACTTCCTTGCCGTGGGCGATCATCATTTCTTTTCTCGGCTCCATCGTACCCGGGCCTTCCATGAACATGTCCATGTACGATTTGATCGCCTTGATCGGCATGCCGGTGTTCTTCAAGCAGCAGATCAGCTTCACCATTTCGAGATTCTGTTCCGTGAATATCCGGTTCCCGGACTTGTTCCGTGCCACGAACGGGAGCAGCCCCTCTTTGTCGTAGAAACGGAGCGTGTGCGCGGACAGGTCGCAGATTTCGGCCACTTCATGGATCGTATACATGGTTTCCCTCCCGATCATCCAAGCATTCGACTTCGACAGCACTCTAACCAATGCCACTTCACTATAACGCCCGCCGCCCTTTTCGGCAACGCCGCCCCGCACCTCTATCCCCCAAAGCAAAAAAAGCCTTCCGCCAGATCGTCTCTGCGGAAGGCTTGCGTTACGGTTGCCGGTACGAGCTGTAGCTGATTCTCCTGCCGTCTCTTCCGAACCCGAGCAGCACCGCGATGCGGTACGCCAGCCAGGTCACGGAAGCCAGCAGCATGATGTCGTAGGCGGCATTGAACAGGAACAGATGCTTCTCGATGTCGGCCAGGCCGTCGCCCATGATCGGAATCAGGAAAGCGAAGAAGCCGACGAAGCCGACGAGCATGAGCAGCTCGGAGGTCATTTTGGCCGATCCCTCTCTCGCGCGCAGCCATTCGATCACGCATACGCCGTAATACACGATGTAGAACAGGACGATGAACAGCAGCGAATTCGGCATATGCGCGGCCTTGAACCGGCTCCAGCCGCTGTACGTATCGTTGAACGCGCCCGGCGGCTTGCCTTCGGCCTTCTCGTAGTTGCCGAGGTAGCCCGGCTTCAAGTAGACGCTCTGGCGGGCGGCGCGCTCCATGAGGCCGATCAGCCGCTGCGGATGGGCCGCGTAATAGAGCATGACCTTGCCGTGGGACATCCGGTCGTAGAAGTCGGCCTTCATTTCCGGCGCGTCCTGCTTGATCGGAACATCGCTCTGGAAATAGTTCGAGCCGGCGTTGCCCGCCAGCTTCTGCGGCAAGCCGAGAGCGTCGAGATCTCCTTTCACATCGGGAGAGCCGTTCAGAATGCCGTAGAAGACGGTCTGGTACAGGTTGATATGCTTCAGCCCGTCCGGGGCGAACGCGTACAGCAGCGCCGACAGCAGGAACAGCGCGGAGCAGCAGATCAGCACGAGCTTGCGCCAGGCCCGGTCCCAGCGGAGCGGCAGGAAGCGGAGCCCGTAGAGGGCGAATACGACGCCCAGCGGGGTATTCTGCAGCTTGCCGCAGACGAGCATGAACACGCAGAAGAAAAAGAAGATCAGCGTCCAGCGGCCCGGCTGCTCCTGATGGGCGAGCCGGAGGCCCGTTCCGAGCGTGAGCAGAAGGAAGATCAGCGACACCGGCTCGGCGAAGAAGGAATTGAAGTAGGCCAAGTAGCGGACATCCAGGAAGATGAACAGCAGCCCGGCCGTCAGAACGACGCCTGCCGCCATGGAATATTTCCTGCCCGTGCGGACCAGCAGGTAGACCGCTGCGATCAGCAGCGCTCCGTACACCGCCGCCAGAATGCGGACGTTGAACAGGGACGAATCATAGATCCATCCCAGCCCCCGCGCGATGAAGACCGGAATCAGCTGCGAGGTGATGTACGCCCCTCTCAGGCTCCCATAAGCGAAATGCTGGTTGGCGTAGCTGAAGAAACGGTCCTCGTATGTAGTGGCGGCAGGATTGTAGTCCAGTCCCGCCGTCATAAGCACGCGCAAAAAGTCCCCCGAATCGGCCATGCCGATGAAGGGACGGGTGAACAGCAGCCAGATGATGATCCCGGCCGCGCCGGCGGCGGCCAAATATTCGATTCGGAAGCGTGCTCTCACGGCTGCACCCCCAGATAGCTCAGCGCGTCGGGACCGCTCGGAGACTTTGCCGCTGGGATCCCAGCGGACGCGGGACGGACCGCAGGCTCCACTTCGCGCTCCACGATATAGAGCGGACGCCTTTTGACTTCGCGATAGATTTTGCCGATGTACTCGCCGATCAAGCCGACCGACAGCAGCTGCACGCCGCCGATGAACCAGAGCGAGACGATCAGCGACGCCCAGCCGGAGACGGTGTTGCCGAACATCTTGGAGATCAGCGCGTACAGACCCATCACGATGCTGACGCCGAACACGATGAAGCCGGCGGCCGTCACCATGCGGATCGGCTTGACGGACAAGGAGGTGATCCCCTCCAGAGCGAAGCTGATCATTTTCTTGAGCGGGTACTTGGACTCGCCGGCTGCGCGCTCCAGCCGCTCGTAATACACGACGCCGGTCTGGAAGCCGAGCATCGGCACGATGCCGCGCAGGAACAGGTTCACCTCCGTGAACTTCTCCAGCTCGTCCAGCGCCCGGCGGCTCATCAACCGGTAATCGGCGTGGTTGTTCACGATGCGCAGGCCCAGCCCTTCCATGACCTTGTAGAAGCCCTCGGCTGTCGTGCGCTTGAACCAGGTGTCGCGCTGCCGGCTGCTGCGCACGCCGTAGACGATCTCGCAGCCTTCCAGATAGCGGAGCACCATGTCGCGGATCGCCCGGACGTCATCCTGCAGGTCGGCGTCGATCGAGACGAGGCAGTCCGCATGGCGCTTCGCTGTCATCAGCCCCCCGAGCAGGGCGTTCTGATGGCCGACGTTGGCCGCCAGATTGAGCCCCGATACTCTCCGATAGCGCGAAGCCAGATCCGCGATCAGCGGCCACGTGCCGTCCTTGCTGCCGTCGTTGACGAACATGATGAAGCTCCCCGGCGCGATGATGCCTTCCTTCTCCATGCTCTCCAGCATGCCGTCCAGCTCGGGCGCGGTCAGCTCCAGCACTTCCTCTTCGTTATAACAGGGCACGACGACGCCCAGTACAGGCTTATGTTCTCTCATGGCAAAACTCACTCCTAAGCTTCCGGCTGCCGCCCGGGCTGCCGCGAAAATTAGCCCTATTATACCGCATGTCCGGGGAAAAGTCCCTGCCGGAGGGAATAACAGGCAAACAGGAGGCTGCGCCAGCCGCCTTGGAAGATGGCGGAGTGCAGCCTCCTTTCTTTCCATTTAAACCCATCCTGCAGAAATCTAAACGATAGGCGGAACGCATGGCGCCGGCTCAAAGCTTCATGGCGCGCAGCCGCTCAGACGCCGCATCCACCCACAGACCGTCATCGTCCGCAAGCAGCGCATGCCAGCCGAACGCCTCGGCGGCCGCGACATTGCGGGGCGAGTCATCCACGAACAGGACCGGAGCGCCCGGCTCCAGCTTGCCCGCGCACCGCTCCAGCAGCGCCGGATCCGGCTTGCTCAGACCTTCCTCGCTGGAGATCGTCAAGCTCGCAAGCCATTCCGCTGCCGGCTCCAGCACCGGCCGAAGCCATTCCGAGACATGGTTGCTGAGCAGATGCACGTCGGCCGACCGTGCCAGCTCCGGCAGCCTGTCCATGGCGGGCAGCGGCAGAAGATGGGATCTCAGCAGCTTCTCTGCGTCCCCTTCCGTCCAATCGGGATGGAAGCCGGCGATCCAGCGGTAAAATTCCGGCGCAGCCTGCTCTCCCGTCCACAGCCTTCCCGCTATATCGCGCTTGTAACTGTCCCTCAGCTCGCCGTAGCCATGGCCGCTTATATCCGCCAGCTCCCGCCACATGGAAGGCGTCAGATTGGTGACGAGCACGCCTCCCGCATCAAGCACGAGCTGCGGCCGCGGAGAGGACTGGGGCTCGCGGTCAGGGATGGAATCCATCTTCATGCTTTACCTTTCCTTTCGCTGTCGTTGCTGTCGTTCCTTCGTGGAACCGGGAGTCCACCCGGCAGCGTCCCCCGATCATGCCGAAAGCCTGCCCTATGCAGGGCAGGCTTTCATCGGCTGTCTTAAAAGGCCGCCTTGCGCTTGGATCTCCTTGCCGCCTCCCGCTTGGTTCTCCTTGCAGCCTTGCGGCTTGGTTCTCCTTGCAGCCGTGCGCTTGGATCTCCGCGCAGCTTGCGCGGACTCTCTCGCTGCGGCCGATCGGCCCCTGGAGGAAGGCCTGTCTAGCCCAGGATGAGCCGGTCGTCCGACAGCTTCTGGCCGCTGATGCCCTCGAACTCCCTCAGCAGCTCCTGGACCGTGAGTCCCTGCTTGCGGCTCTCGGGAATATCGAGGATGATGCGGCCTTTGTCCATCATGATCAGCCGGTTGCCGAGCCGGATGGCCTGCTCCATGTTGTGGGTGACCATCAGCGTCGTAAGGCCCATGTCGCGCACGATGCTTTCCGTCAGCCGGGTGATCAGCTCCGCCCTCGCCGGATCGAGCGCGGCCGTATGCTCGTCGAGCAGCAGGATGTCCGGCTTGGTGAAGGTGGCCATCAGCAGGCTGAGCGCCTGGCGCTCGCCGCCGGACAGCAGGCCGACCTTGGCGCGCAGCCGGTTCTCCAGCCCGATGCCGAGGCGGCTGAGCTCCTGTCGGAACAGTCCGCGCTTCGCTCCCGACACCGCCCAGCCCAGTCCGCGCGGCTTGCCGCGCTTGTAGGCCATCGCCAGATTCTCTTCGATCGTCATGTTCGGCGCGGTGCCGGCCATGGGATCCTGGAAGACGCGTCCGATCCAGCGGCTCCGGCTCGATTCGGAAACTCCCGTCACGTCCTCATCGGCGATGGAGATGCGTCCGATGTCGGGCTTCATGACGCCGGAGATCATATTCATGAGCGTCGACTTCCCCGCTCCGTTGCTGCCGATGACCGTGACGAAATCTCCCGCCTTCAGCCGCAGGCCGATGTTCATGAGCGCGACCTTCTCGTCGGGCGTGCCGGGGTTGAACAGCTTGGATACCGATTGCACATGCAGCATCAGGCTTCCCTCCTTCCGGCAGTCCCGGCCGCAAGCTCGGCGGTGCGCCTGCGCGCCTGCCGCTTCTGCTTCATCGACCGGTTGACCGTAGGAATGACGAGCGCGATGATGACGATCGCCGCCGTGATCAGCTTGAGATCCGACGCCTCCAGGTGAAGGAAGTCGGAACGCAGCGCCAGCGCGATGACGATCCGGTAGACGACGGCGCCGACCACCACGGCGAGCGTCGTCATGAAGACGCCGCGAGCGCCGAGCAGAGCCTCGCCGATGATGACGGAAGCGAGGCCGATGACGATCATGCCGATGCCCATGTTGATGTCCGCGAAGCTGGCATCCTGCGCGATGAGCGCGCCGGACAGCGCCACGAGACCGTTGGAAAGGCTGACGCCGAGCACGGTGGAGCGGTCCGTGTTGCCGCCGAAGCTGCGGATCATCCGCTTGTTGTCGCCTGTCGCCCGCAGCGCCAGGCCGAGATCGGTGTGCAGGAACCCGTCCAGAAGGAGCTTGGCGGCAACCGCCACGGCGAGCAGCACGACGGGATAGAACCAGGAGACGCCGCCGAAGGTCAGCCATTCGGAGCCCGCGATGCTGCCGAGCAGCGTGTGCTCGCCCGAGATGGACACGTTCGGCTTGCCCATGATTCTCATATTGATGGAATACAAGGCGATCATCATGAGGATGCCGGCCAGCAGGCCGTTGACCTTGCCCTTCGTATGCAGCAGCCCTGTGCAGGCGCCGGCTGCCATTCCGCCCCCGAAGGCGGCAAGCGTGGCAATCCACGGCGACCAGCCATGCGTCAGGAGCACGGCTGCGATGCCGGCTCCCGTCGTGAAGCTGCCGTCTACCGTCAAATCGGGAAAATCAAGGATGCGATACGTGATGTAGACCCCGAGCGCCATCAGGGCGTACATGAGCCCAAGCGCAACCGCTCCGTTCAGGGATAGGATCAAGGAAGCCACCTCTTAGCTATTGGATGATGTTGGATGCCTGGTCTTTCACTTTGGCCTTCATATCGTCGGTAACGGCAATGCCCTGGGCCTCTGCGGCTTTGAGATTGAGGATGAGGTCGAGCTTCTCCTGCATGCTTACCTTCATGTCCCCTACCTTCTTGCCGTCCTTCAGCACCTCGGCCGCCATTTGTCCGACCTGATAACCGTGGTCGTAGTATTTGAAGCCGACTGTGGCGAAGGCGCCCTTCTCGACCGTATCGCGGTCGCTGGAGAAGAAAGGAAGCTTCTTGGCATTCGCCACCTGGATGATCGTGTCGACGCCGCTGATGACCGTGTTGTCGAGCGTTGTGAAGAGCGCGTCCGCGCGTCCTACAAGCGACTCGGCCGCCTGCTTCACCTCGGAAGTGTTGGATACCGGCGCCTTCACCAGCTTGATGTCATGCTTGGCGAGCGCCTGCTCGGCGTTTTTGGCCATGATGACGGCGTTGGACTCGCCTTCGTTGATGACGAGGCCGACGGATTTCACATTCGGAAAGTCGGAGGCGATGAAGTCCATCAGCTGCACGATGGCGTCCGGGTTCGTGTCGGAAGCTCCGGAGATGTTGCCGCCGGGCTTGTCCAGGCTCGTGACGAGCTTGGCGTCGAGCGGATCTGTGACGGCCGCGAACAGGATCGGCGCGTTTTTGACCTTCTCCGCTACAGCCTGCGCGGATGGAGTCGCGATGGCGAGCACGAGATCGTTCTTGCCGGAGGCGATCTTCTGAGCGATCGACAGGTTGTTGCTTTGGTCGCCCTGAGCGTTGTTGAAGTCGACCTTGAGGTTGTCGCCCTCCACGATGCCGGCATCCTTCAAGGCGGCGAGGAAGCCTTCGCGCGTCGCATCCAGAGACGGATGCTCCACGATTTGCGAGATGGCGATGGAATACGTTTTGCCTTCCGCTGCGCCTCCAGCGGACGGAGCCGGGCTTGCCGAGCCGCCCTCATTCGTGTTTTTTGCCCCGCAGCCTGCCGCCGTCATCAAGGCGACCGCGAGGAGCGCGGATGCCCACATTCTTTTTCTTCCCATGAATAGACCCCTTTTCCCATTTCATGAATTTGTCCAGACCGATTTGCATCCACTCTTTTGAGCATTTTGTAAAGCTTTCTGTACCCAGTTTAAGGGGGAACTGAAATTTCGTCAATTAAAGCGCGACCGCATAAAGGCAGGAAACAGACAGTGCTTGAAAGCGGCTTTCCTTTAAATGAGCCCCTGCCCTGCTCTGCCTTTTCGTTTCCAATCGGTTGAAAGCCTGCGGCAGCTGAAATATCCTCCCGGAACGGGCAGACAATGCTGGAAAGGGCGCATCTTTTTCTGTGCATGCGTGTCTATATCGAGAATGGAAAACGTGAAGGAGGGGTTCGTTTGCCGAAGTCGACCGGAGCGGCTGACCCAGAGGAGACGGTTGCCGGAGAAGTGTTTGAAGAAGTCGGGCTGAAGGCAGGAATCCGGCAGCTGACGGGCGTATATTACAACCGGACCCTGACATGCATCATTTTGTGTGCAAGGCGGAGGCCGCTCCTTCCCGGCAGCCTCCTCGGCCAAGCTCGCCGGAAATTCTGGAATGCCGCTTCTGCGCGAGAGACGGGCTTCCGAGACCGATCAGCGATCTCACCTGCAGGCCGATTGACGATGCATTGCCGTAGAACGCGGCTTTCCCTTCCTGCGGGACCGAGGCAGTGTCTGGAAGGATAAAAGGAAGGAGCCGTCCGATGGACATCACATGGAGGCTTCATCGAATCGGAGACACGGATCATCGGATGAGCTGCGGCCATCCCTTGTTCGGAGCGCTCCTCAAGCAAAGGAGCCTGTCATGGAAACAAGCTGGATCAGGGAAGCCAGGGTCGAAGACTATCGCGACATCTACCTGTTAAATCTGGATTTCAACCCGAATCTGCATGCGTTCTCCGAGGAGAGCGTGAAGAAAAAGATCGAACTCCTGGCGGCCAGAACGAACGATGTCGTTTTTGTCTGCGAACAGGGCGGCCAGGTGATCGGGTATATCCACGGCAGTCCGTATGAGCTGCTTTTTTCCGTCTCTCTGGTCAACATCCTGGGATTCGTCGTCAAAGAAAGCCGACGAAACCAAGGAATAGGCGGCAAGCTGATGAGGCATCTGGAGCAATGGGGACAGGTGCATGGATTTTCGGGCATCAAGCTGCTGTCCCATCCAAGCCGGACAACGGCTCATCGATTCTATGAGAAACGCGGCTTTAGGTTCACGAAGGACCAAAAGAACTTCATCAAAATTTGGCAGGAATGATCGAGGCCAATAAAACCGGCAGCCGCTCATGGAGAACCGGCGATAAGCAATCATTCCGACGGTTTGATCCGGATGACCACCTTTCCCTTGGCGCTTCCGCCTTCCAAATACTGAAGAGCTTGCCCGGCATCCTCTAATCGGAAGACTTTGTCTATCACCGGCTTGATGCGGCCGCTCTCGAGCATTTCTTTTAAAAGGTTCAATTGCGCTCCGCTCGGCTTCATGAACAGGTAGCGGTAGCTCGTCCGGCTTTTTTTTGCCAGCGCAGTGATCCTGCGGCTGACGAAGGCCAACAAGGCCGTTTTTATCCAGCCGAGCTGTTGTTCTTTACCGAAGGCGGCGTTCGGCACTCCCGATATGGAGACGACCTGCCCGCCTTCCTTCAAGATCCGGAACGACTTTTCCAGGGCGGCTCCTCCTAAAGTGTCGAACACCGCGTCATACCCGGCAAGCAGCTCTTCAGCCTTTTCTTTCCTGTAATTGATGATCCGATCGGCGCCAAGCGATTTGACCAGCTCATAGCCTTTATCGCTGGCCGTCGTGGCGACATAGGCGCCCATTGCTTTGGCCAGCTGAATCGCGAACGTTCCGACGCCTCCGGCCCCTGCGTGAATCAAGATTTTTTGGCCTTTCTGAAGCTTGAGAATATCGGTGAACGCTTGATAAGCGGTAAGTCCGACGAGCGGAATGGAGGCCGCCTCTTCAAAGCTTAGATTCCGCGGTTTCAGGGAAAGGTCATCCTCATGAACGGCGATATATTCGGCCAGT
The DNA here is from genome assembly GCF_002243345.2 of Paenibacillus sp. RUD330. Classification (NCBI taxonomy): domain Bacteria; kingdom Bacillati; phylum Bacillota; class Bacilli; order Caryophanales; family Paenibacillaceae; genus Paenibacillus; species Paenibacillus sp. RUD330. Next base: position 1,097,007 of record NZ_CP022655.2, on the reverse strand, counting down.
GTTCCGATCCTGTTTTTGCGGGGCCTCCCGTAGACCTGGTCTCCGACCTTGAATGTCCTCACCGCCTCGCCTGTCTCGACGACGGTTCCGGAGAAATCATTTCCCAAAACAAGAGGAAATGTGTACTTCAGCAGGAGCTTCACTTTCCCTTCCTTGATCTTGAAGTCGATCGGATTCAAGCTGGCCGCATGAATTTCCACCAGCACGTCATGCCCGCCTATAGAAGGCACAGGCCGTTCCGCCATCACCAAGGGACTGTTCTTTCCATACTTTTCAATGACCATAGCCTTCATGTCCATCCTCCTTAAAAGTTTATACGTTTAAACAAATCAACCTATCAGGCGGAGCGGCAGCAGGAGCATCCCTCCATGCAGCCGCAATTTCTTGCGCCGGCGCCTGTCACCGAGATCCGCTGCACTCGGCTTCAATGGCCGCAATCAACGACTTGAGCCGTTCAAGCGGCTTGCGCACAGTAAGCACATAAACATTTTCGACGCCCTTCTTCTCGGCCTCGATATAGCCGGCCTGCTTCAGCACCTTCAGATGATGGGAAACGGCCGGTCTGGACAGCTTCATATGGCTGGATATCGTATTCACGTTGAGTCCCGATTTGTGCTGCGCCAGCAGCAAGATGATGGCTTGGCGGCCGGCATCGGTCAACACCTCCAGCAAAGGAATGCATGCTTCGAATTGCTGCAGGACATGCCCGGTTTGCTCGCTCATCGTTCTCCCCCGATCCGTTCATTGGTTTAATCTTTTAAACTGAATTATACCCGTCCGGCCATTAAAATCAAGACCGGGCCCGAAGCTCCGCTTTATGCTTGCGGGTTCCATTGACGACACATTCGTCGGCTTCTTCGGATTGTTTGCCTATACCTATCCTCTCCCTCGAACGCGAAGGCGGATCCGTCTATAGTAGGGATGAAACGAAATGCGGGCTCTCTCCTTGCGCCGCAACGAAGGGAAGCGGGACCATGACGGCCTATATCAAGCCAAGCGTGGCTGAAAGCGAAGTCGAGGACGTGGTGAAGGCTCATCTGGGATCCATCGCGACGGAGATCATGTCCATGGACGGCGGCAACTTGAGCAGCGTCTTCTCCTTCAACCACGAAGGAAAAGGGCATGTCATCAAATTCAGCGACCTGGATGGAGCCTACGCGACCGAACGGTTCCTATCGGAGCTGCTGTCCGGCCAGGGAATCCCGTATCCCCGCTGTTTGGGACAAGGGAAGCATGGAAACCTGGCCTACGTCATCATGGAGCGGATCGATGGCGGCAGCCTCGCGGCTTGCACCCCCGAGCAGCAAGCCGGGCAGCTGCCGGAGCTTATCGGAATTTTGACGCGGCTCAATCAGGTGGACATAGGGGTTACGAGCGGCTACGGGTGGATCGGGCCGGACGGCAACGGGATGCATCCGACCTGGAAAGACTACTTGGCGGCCTCGTTCGCGGAGGATCAGACAGGCACCTTCTGGGACAACTGGCATGGCCTGTTCCGCAGCACTTGCCTGGAAAAGGATGTGTTCGACGAGTGCTACAGCCGGCTGATCGCATACGCGCCTTACAATGAACCGCACCGCAGCTTCATCCATGGAGATTTTCACCAATGGAACATTCTGTCCAGCGGCGACCGCATTACCGGCATCATTGACGGCAACTGCGCCTATGGCGATTGTCTTGTCGATCTCGCGATTCTGGACCGGCATATGGAGACGCTCGGAGTCGTCCGCGCCTACCGGGAGTTCCAGGAGAAAGCAGGAATCGCGATTCCCGATTTCAACGAGAGGCTGCTGGGAGCCTACTATATGAAAGGTCTGGACGGCCTGCGCTTTTATGCGAAAATGGGCTGGACCGATGCCTACAACGGCACCCGCGACTTCCTTCTGCGCTTGGACTGTTAAGCGCCGGCCGGCTTCTCCCGGGCCTGGCGCCTCCGCTTGAGAGCAGCCGGAAAGAAGAAAAAGCAGCCGTCCGGCTTCGATGACGAAGCCGGACGGCTGTGCCCCATGCGGCGATCGCGGCGGAAGCCGGCGGCCGCTATTCCGACCGGACGTCGGGAGCGCCTTGAGCCGCTTCCTTGACGTCGGTCTTTTCCTTGTTTTCCTCCAGATAGTAATGACGGACCGGCTTCAGATCGTCCCCGAGCTCGTACACGAGCGGCGTTCCCGTCGGAATGTTCAGCGTCGCGATGCCGTCGCCCGGAATGTCGTCCAGATAGCGGACCAGCGCCCGGATCGTGTTGCCATGAGCGACGATCAGCACCCGCCGGTTCTCATGGAGCGAGGGCTCGACCTTCTCTCTCCAATAATCCAGCACCCTCTGCTCCGTATCGTCCAGATTCTCCGTCACCGGCACCCGGTCCTTGATATCCTTGTAGCGGGGATCCCTTCCCTCATAGCGCTCATCGTCCTTATCCAGCGCAGGCGGCCTGACGGTCACGGATCTGCGCCACAGATGGACCTGCTCTTCCCCGTACTTCTGCGCGGTCTCCTCCTTGTTGAGCCCCTGCAGGGCGCCGTAATGCCGTTCGTTGAGCATCCAAGTCTTGTCCGTCGGAATCCAGAGCAGGCTCATTTCATCCTGGATGATCCAGAGCGTCCGGATGGCGCGCTTCAGCACCGACGTATAAGCGACGTCGAACACATAGTCGTTCTGACGGAGAATCTCCCCGGCCCGGCGGGCCTCCTCCTTGCCGCTGTCGGTCAGATCGACGTCGGTCCACCCCGTAAAGCGGTTTTGCGCGTTGTATTCGCTCTGTCCATGGCGGACAAGCACAATTTTGATCATGGCTGGGTCAACTCCTCGTTTCGGTTGTGGAACTTCTGCGTTCTTCTCCGTCTATTTTTACCCACCTGCCCGGCATGCAAGCCCCTCCCGGCATTTATCCCGATCCGGCCACAACTTTGCGCCCGCCTATTCGTCTTCTATAGAGATACCACTACTCCCTGCTGCAGAGAGGAGCCGACTCGGCGTGACGGATCGAATTCTTATCGTGGACGACGATGCTTCCATCGTCCGCATTACAGCTCTCTACATGAGGAAAAGCGGGTATGAACCGGAGGCGGCGGCAGACGGAAGGGCCGCTCTGGACATGCTGGAGAACGGAGAATATGCCCTGATCCTGCTCGATCTCATGCTTCCGAAGCTGAACGGCTGGGAGGTATGCCGGAAGCTTCGGGCGGAAGGCAGCCGGATTCCGGTCATCATGATGACCGCCCGCGGCCAGCTGGAGGAGAGGATCGAGGGCCTGCAGCTCGGAGCGGACGATTACATCGTCAAGCCGTTCGACCCCCGCGAGCTGATGGCCCGGGTGGACGCCGTGCTCAGGCGCTCCCGCGGCGGACAGCCGCCGGCATCCGGAGCCGCATGCCGCGCCGGCAATCTGCGCCTGGATGCGGAACGCCGGTCGGTGACGCTCGGGGGCCGCATGATCGACCTTCCCCGGCGTGAATTCGACCTGCTGCAGGAGCTGATCCGCCATCCCGGGCTCGTGTGCAGCCGCAGCGAGCTGATCGAGCGGATATGGGGCTTGGATTTCGAAGGCGACGACCGGGTCGTGGACTTGTATGTGCAGAGGCTGAGGCGGAGGCTGCAGCCGGCGCAAGGCTGGTCGATCTCGACCGTCTGGGGCGTCGGCTACAAGCTCGACCGGACGGACGAAGCATGAGATCGCTCGTATGGAAATGGATGCTGTCCTATCTGCTCATCGGAATTCTCATCATCGCGAGCCTGACGGCGGCGACCAGCTGGCTCATCCAGCAGAAAGCCTATGAGCGGAGCTGGAAGCAGCTCGCCGACGCCGGCCAGGACATTCAGCTTCTGTTCGACCAGGTGCAGGAAGGCCGCCTGAAGCCTGCCGCCTTCCGCGAGCGGCTGCAGCAGCTCGAGAAGCATGGCTCGCTTCAGATCAGCATCCAAGGCAAGCGGTACAATTTCTCGAAGGCAGGCATCCAAGAGGTCGGAGCCCGGCCCGATGTCCGCGAATGGGTGCGGACGGTCATGGAGGGCGGCACGATCCAGGAGAAGAAGGTTTACGCCCGCCAGCAAGGAACGACGATGCTGATCCGCGGCTTTCCGCTGCAGAGCGGAGGAGAAACCGCCGCTTCCTGCTTCGTCTACCGCCCGGTCAAGGAAGCCGTCCGTTATGTCGGTCCGCTGCAGAGGGCTCTCTGGCTCGTATCCCTCGTATTTGCGATTCCCGTCTCCCTCGTGCTGTGGCTCGTCTCCCGCGCCTTCACCCGTCCGGTGCTGGAGCTGAGCCGGGTCGCCCGGAGCTATTCGGAAGGCCGGTTCGAGGCAAGAGCGCGCTACCGCGGCCGCGACGAGCTCGCCGATCTGGCCGGCACGATCCATGGCATGGCGGACAAGCTCGGGCGGGTAGAGGCCGGCAGGCGGCGCTTCATCGGGGATCTCACCCACGAGCTGCGGACGCCGCTGACGACCGTACGGGCCGCCCTGCAAGGCATGGACGACGGCATCATGAGCGAGGCGGAGAAGTCGGAATTCACGCGGCTTGCCCTCTCGGAAACCCGGCGGCTGCAGCGGCTGATCGACGACCTGACCGAGCTGACGGAGTTTGAGGAGCATGTCGTCCGCTACCGGATGACCGCCTTCAATCTCGGGGAGCTGCTTCAGCAATGCGTGCTCCAGCTGACCCCGGCCGCTGAGGAAGCGGGAATGTCGCTATCCTGGCAAGGCTGGACGGTCCGAGAGAACTCGCTGCCGGTTCGATTTCGAGGGGATCAGCAGCGGATCCGCCAGGTCGTCCTGAACCTGATCGGCAACGCGATCCGCCATAACGATGCGGGAACCGCCATCGCCGTGTCGGGCTTCCAGGACGGCAGCCAGGTCGGATTCGCCGTCCGGGATGACGGTCGAGGGATTCCGGAGGAGATGCTTCCCCGCATCTGGGACCGGTTCATGAAAGCCGACGGCAGCAGGAGCGGCAGCTCCGGCTCGGGGCTCGGGCTTACGATCAGCCGCCATATCACGGAAGCGCATGGAGGAAGGATCGAAGTGACATCCACGGCCGGCGAGGGCACTTCTTTCCACGTTGTCTTTCCTTCGGCGGGCGATGACACATCCATGACATAACTGGCCGTTATTCTGGATTCAAGGCGGATCGGGCATTCATCCCGAGCCCCGTACTCAGCAGCAGAGGAGATGGATGGAATGAACAAGAAATGGTCGGGCGCCATGGCCGCCCTCGTCATCGGATCGGTGCTGGCCAGCGGCGGAGCGGTTCACGCGGCTGCGGCAACGACAACGGTGAAATCAACGGCTGCGGCGAATTCAACGGCAACGGTAAAGTCGACGGCAACGGCGATCACCGCCAAGACGACGGCAGCGGCGACCGTGGAGGCGAGCAAGGTTTCCTCGGCAGCGGCGGAATGGAAGGCGGAGATCAAGCCTCTCAAAGCGGAGTTGAGTTCTCTCGGCAAGCAGAACGCCGCCTTGAGCAAGCAGCTCAAGGAAATCCGCGCGCAGATTCATGCCGGTCTCAAGCAGCTGTCTGCCGCCGACAAAAAGACGTTGAAGGAAAAGCTCGCCGCCACCCGCTCCGGTATCCGCTCCGAGCGCGCTTCCCTCGCCGCCGCCCGCGAGCTGATCAAGGCTGAGCATGCCAAGCTGAAGATCGCCAAGGCCGGCAAGGACCATGCTGCGGTCGCGCAAGCGATCCAGTCCATCGTTTCGCTGCGGCAGCAGATCGTCGCCGAAAAGACGAAGCTGCTCGACCTGCATCGGCAGATCGAGTCGGCGCTTGTGCCGGCAGCTTGATCGGTTCCCCTTGATCGCGATCCCGTCCGGGCGCCTGCCTGTTGACGGGATTTTTTTATATGCAAGCGGCTTCCGTCAGGGTCAAGATGAACCGGCTGCGTTTGGATAGATCCGATTTCCCCCTGGCTATCCCCCTTTCCTTTGGCCTATGCTGTAGGTATAGACCTGATCAGGGAGGCGTTGTCCGCATGAAGCAAAACAAATACGACGACAAGGATTTTTTCTCCAGCTACAGCCAAATGCCCCGCTCCTTGGGCGGCCTGGATGCCGCCGGAGAATGGAGCACGCTGCGCGGCATGCTGCCCGGCCTCAAAGGCAAGCGGGTGCTCGATCTCGGCTGCGGCTTCGGCTGGCATTGCCGCTATGCGAGGCAGCATGGAGCCCGGTCGGTGCTGGGCTTGGATCTGTCGGAGAATATGCTGCAGCGGGCCCGGGAGATGACCGACGACCCCGCCATCGAATACCGCCGGTCGGCGATTGAGGACATTGATTTTTCCGAAGGGGAATTCGATGTCGCCATCAGCTCGCTCGCTCTTCATTACGTGGAGGACTTTGCCGGCGCCGTGCGCAAAATCAGCTCTGCACTCGCGCCGGGAGGGGACTTCATCCTATCGGTGGAGCATCCCGTCTATACGGCCCTCGCGGCGCAGGACTGGCATTACGGCCCGGACGGCGAAAAGCTGCACTGGCCTCTGGACCGCTATCATGATCAGGGCCTGCGGAATTCCCGCTTTCTCGGCAGCGACGTCATCAAGTACCATCGTACCGTCTCCTCTTACCTGAACGCCCTCATTGAAGGGGGCTTTGACATCAGGATGCTGTCGGAGCTTGCGCCGACCGGGGAGATGCTGGAGGCGAATCCGGCTTGGGCGGAGGAAGTCCGGCGGCCGATGTTCTTCCTGATCGCGGCGAAGAAGCGGTGAACGGATGTATCGTCAAGCAGCGGGCCGCTGCTCCCATGGCGGTGTTTGCTTGCGGAAGGCAACGGCTGAAAAGCGGTTCCGCTTCTGAAATCCCGTTCGGAAACATAAGCTTCCCATAGTGCTTGTCATCGCTCTTGAAGGAGGCCGTCTCTTGAACCTCGATTGGATCTGCTACGACCCGGTCTTTGAAACCGACGCGCTGTCTCCCCTGTTCCGCTCCGAATCCGCATGGAGAGGCCATCTCCGCTTCGGCTACGATTTCATCCGCAACGCCCGGCCCGCCGCCGTCGTGGAGCTCGGAACCCATTACGGAGCTTCCTTTTTCAGCTTCTGCCAAGGCGCCAAGGACGGATCTCCCGATACAAGGCTTCATGCGGTCGATACCTGGGAGGGGGATATCCACTCCGGCGCTTACGGCGGCGAGGTGTTCAGCCTCGTCTCGAGGGCTGCGGCGCTGTACCCGCAAGCAGCGCTGCGCCGGGCGGCGTTCGACGAGGCTCTCAATGCCTTTGCGGACGGCTCCATCGATCTGCTCCACATCGACGGCCTCCATACGTACGAAGCGGTTCGCCGCGATTACGAGAGCTGGCTGCCGAAGCTGGCCGAGGATGGCATCGTGCTGCTGCATGACACGGAGGTCAGGCTCGCGGACTTCGGCGTCTGGAAGCTGTGGGAAGAGCTGGCGGCGCTCCATCCCTCCAGGCGCTTCCAGCATTCCGCCGGTCTCGGCATTCTGGCTCCCAAAGGTCTCTCCGATGCGGCCAAGTCCCTGTTCGCCGAATGGCAGTCGTTGAACCGCTACTATATGGACACGGAATAGGCCCTGCTCCGCAACGCAAAAAGGCTGCCTCGCGGCAGCCTTTCTACGTGGCGCAAATCCAGCTCGCATCGCCGGGCTTGAACGGCCCTGCATCCGTCCCCGCAGCCTCGCATCCGCCCTCGCAGCTCTGCATCCGTCCTCGCTGTCTCGCACCCGCCCTCGCAGCCTCGCATCGACCCTCGCAGCTCTACCTTCGGTCGTACCAGCTCAGAGGCTTCACGACCCAGTCGTAATGATACAGCACCTCGTCGATTCTGGCCTGATCGACGATGTCCCGCGAAGCGCGTGCCGCCCATTCGTCATCCTCGCCGTAGCCGATGTCGCGGAACGGATGCCGCAAGGCAAGCTCGCGCCTATAGACCATCAGATGGTTGGGCTTGCGGTAGTAGCGGCTCTCGTCCATCCCATGCTCGTATTCCACGCCGTAGAGGCAGGTGCGCGGCGGCTTGCCGCCCTCATGCACCATCACCTCGAAAACGATGCAGTCCGCTTCGGGCCGGCCGGCCATGGCGTCCAGCAGCGCGTCCACATAACGCTCCGATACCCGGTCGTCGTCGTCGATGAAAGCGACATAGCGCCCCTGCGCCTGCTGCAGCAGGCTGTTGCGCTTGGCTCCCGTGCTGCGCCGCCGGTTGTCCGTCATGACGATCAGCTCGACCGGCTTGCCTGCGGTCTGGAGAGCCAGCGTCTCCAGCAGCGGATCCAGCCGCTCCTTCCGCTCCGGCAACGAAGGAATCAACAGGGAGAGCAGCGTCCCGCCGGCCGCCTCCCCCTCTTCTGCCGGCGGATGCTCCGCCTGGGCGGAATCCAGCATCAGGGAGCGGAAATAAGCCCGGTTATATTCGATGCTGAAATGCCCGGAAGGAGCGTATGCCGCAGCGGCTTCGTTGCTGGCATGCGCCTCCTCTGTCCTGCCGAGCCGATCGTAGCAGACCGACAGCTGCAGATGCGGAAGCCATCTCAGCTCACGCTCCGTCTCCCTTCCTTGCTGCCAGAGGCGCGAAGCCGCCGTCAGGGAGAGGCGGAACCAGACGATGGCCGACTCGTAATCCAGCCCTTCCATCGCCGCCATGCCCGACCGGTAGCAGGCCAGCACAGGCTCCGCCGCCCCTTCCGCCTCTGCCGTCACATCCCGCCTGATATTTTGGTGGATATAGCTGCCATGGCGGTACACGAGGCGCATATATCCGTTGTTCCGCATCCACGAATCCACACGCTTCTCGAACAGCTCCCCCCCGTATGAGGGATAACGGGCCGATGCGGGATGGCTTTCCCCGTAGATCCTCGCCCGGAAATCCTCTGTCCGGACCAGATAGCACTGGTCGGAGAAGCCGTAGCCGATGTAGAAATCCTTATCGGCCGTCAAAGCCTCCTGCCGCGCCCCCTCCTCGTCGCCGCTGGGAACCGGGCTCGCGCATACAAGGGCAGGCTGGGCGCGCATCCGCTCCAGAGACGGGGAGATCCAGGGCAGCGTATCGCCGAGCATCGAATCTCCCGAATAATGAAGGAGATATTCCGTCCGGCACCGGTAGATGGCGACGAGCTCCGCGATGGAATAATAATAGCCTCCCGCAAAGCTGTCCTCGCTCAGACCGAAGAAATCCAGCGCTTCCCCGCTGCATGCCTCCACGACCGCATAAGAGGTCAGGACGCCTTCATCCACCAGGCGCTGCGCATGCCGGGCGACGAGCTCCGGGCGGCTGACGTTGTTGATGTACAGAACCTTCTCGGCAAAAGGGAACGCATGGCGCTCGATCGTCCGTCTCAGCCGATCCGTCTGCAGCAGCTCCCGCCAATCCTCCTCGTAACATTTGGTCTCGAAGGTTACGCCGGGCTTGAGCAGCCGCATTCCGGCCCCGTCAAGGGGAACGTTTTGCCCGCGCTTCATCACGGATTCGCCCAGGCGCTGCCGCCTACCCGGATGTCCAGCTGATGCGGGCGTTCATCTCCGACGGGCGACGCAAGCCCAGCCGCATCGTCCCAGTGCAGGCCGCTGCGGCATAACGCCATCCGAACAGGCTGGGAAGAGCCCAGCGAGGAGAACGCAACGAGCGGAACGTCCGCGCTCAGGCTGCGCCTGAAGCTTCGGAACGGCAGCGCATCATCCCGGTGCAGCTCCTCGCCCGCCCGCAGCCACAGCATGAATTCACGGCCGGCTTCGCGCAGTCCGGCCGCCACCCCATCCGCCTCGGCTCCCTGCTCCCCTTCGGCTTCGGCATAGACCGTCTTGAGATTGCGGATCAAGCCCGTCCGGTGCACGGACTCGCGGCTTTCCCGGCCTCCATAGTGGACGAGCATGATTTCGTCGGCCAGTCCGGCCATGCTGTCCAGCGTCCGCTCCATCTGCTCCTGCCCGGCATCCGGACCGGCGCCGACGCATAAGGTCAGCGCAGGCTGGGCCTTGTAGATCAGGTCGATCAGATCCTCGCCCCATTTGCGCCGGGCGATTTCCCGATTCACGCTGAGCAATGCCGTCAGGTCGAAATCCTCCAGCGCATTGATCGTCACGTGGCCGTAATGGTGGATGAACGAATCGCAGGCGACGACCAGCCTGTAGCCGCGGCTGCGGATTCTCATGCACAGGTCGTCGTCCTCATAGTTGCCCAGACCGAAGCGCTCGTCGAAGCCGCCCATTTCCAGCGCCAGATCGCGCGGCAGCAGCAGGCAGAAGCCTACCAGCCGGGGCACCTCCATGATTTTGCCCTGCCAGGCGGCCGAGCGCGCGGCGGCGTATGCCCCGAGCCCTTCCAGGCCGGGACCGTAATCCGCTTCCACCTGCTGCTGCCCGCTCACATAGTTGGACACCGGGCCGGTCATCCCGGCCGTTCGGTCGGACTCCAGCGCATGCAGCATGGCATCCAGCCAGCCCTCCGTCACCACCGTGTCGTTGTTGAGAAACAGCACGAATTCGCCCGCGGCCAGCTCCAAGCCTTGGTTGCAGCCTTTGGCGAAGCCGGCGTTGCCGGCATTGAAGACGGCCTTGCAGCCCATTCGCCGGATCATCTCGGGCGTGCCGTCGGTGGAGCCGTTGTCGACGAGGATCAGCTCGTAATCCTTCGTGTGCGAGATGATGCTCGCCAGGCATCTAACCGTATACTCCAGCTGATTATGCGTCAGGATGACAATGCTCGTTTTCATCTTCCGCCCCCTTTTCGCGCACGTCCCGTCCGGTTCGTCCGCTTGTCCGGCCTGCTCCTTCCTCATAGGTATTCGGCTAAAGCCTTTGTTATGCCAGCCTCCCTCTCCATCCGCGATGGTGGATGAGATCTGGCTGAGGGGCATTGGGGGTATAGAGAAGGTTTACCTGGCCAACCGTCGGGGTTGGTAGATTAAAGGCATGAAGGGTTCAAGGAGGGGGGATGTAATTGTAATTTATATCCATTTTTAAAATAACTAACTTTACACACAAAGCTAAACGGCCTCAGTCCCATAGATTTCAGGACTACGTTCGCTTAATTAAGTTTTTATTTTTTGTACTGTCTCTTTGACGGGGTAGAATTCAATAATCGCATGTGGTTTCTCTGTTTTATAATTCTACAGTAAATTTGAAGCAGGGGGTCAATCGGCTGTCCATACTTTGATAACCCAATGTCTCTCCTAGCATTTAAATCAGGCTAGAGTACAATCTTATAACTTGTCTGTCAATGCTTTTTAATCGGTTCTCTTTAAAATGATGAGACCCTCCAAATAAAAAATAAAAGTGCCGGAAAGTCTGTCAGACTTTCTCGACACTCTGAGCAGCCGATTCACCCGGCTGCCGTTCTTTGATTCTTAATGGAGATTTGTCATCGGTTCCTGAAGAATAGCCTCTAAGTTGGAAATCCCGACTGAATGTAGAGCATAGTTTGCCCGTGGCAGAGCGGGTGTAGAGAACTCCATCTCCAGGTTGAACATCCCGCGGGCATTCGTATGGAGTGAAAGTTATCCGGGATGTAGTGCCTGCACAGGCGGGTATGCCACAAGTTTAAGCCACGGCTCTAATGTATAATGCCCAGCTCTCGAAGTAACATCAAGAATCCCAATCAAAGTCTTACTATGTTCAACAAACCATAGCTTTTCACTTAGTATATTACAAAAAAATCATCTGCAATAGAACCATCTTCATTGAAAAGTAATTTGTAATACCCAATTTGCTTACCATAATACTCCATGTCAATTGTTATAATGACATGGTTTTTTTTGAAATCCGGATAGTTCCCACTAAAATTTATTGCTACTGAGATAATCTTTGTTTGAAGACTACTAACATTATAGTCACTAAAGTATTTATTAAATTCCACTGGCTCTTCTAACTTATACGACTCAAAATTTGACCAAAAGTTACTATAAACGATTAGTTCTATATCATGTCCTAACATCCAATTTTTTAATGCGTTTATATCAAACAATTAGTTTCCCTCCTTAGTGTGTATCTTTTAATTTATCAAAAATAATATGTCCTGTCTTTTCATCATAATTACCCAAAACTCGCCATGTTCCATACTTTCCTTTTATCTTAATTTCATACATATATCCGTCAATACCACCTGTTGATTTTAAACTTTTGATTCCGTTAGCTCCAAATTCTCCTACAAATCCTTTTTTCATCGAATCAGCAAATTTCTTTTGAGCTTCCTTACTTAAATTTGCCCTTATTTCCTTAAAGGTTTCACGCTTTATCCAACCTTTTACTGTATTACCAACTCTTTCAGTTGCGCCCACAAGGCCTAAAACAGTATCTTCAATTCGTTCATAAGACTCAACATATTCTTTGTCATATGCATACATTAATTCACGTTTTGCCCAAGCTGCTAAATCTGCAGTGTATCCATTTTTAGCATCAGCAGCTGTAGCATTTCTGCAGCCACCATTGTCAGAACAAATTGTCATTGTTGCTAGGTTAAACAGGTACATAAATTGATTTCTACTTAGGCGAACATCCCCCCATTTTCTACTTATACCCATTTCATTTTTTATATCCCAGTAATATTGGGAACTTGCCCCTTCTTGTCTAGCGATGTCAATCAATGCTCCTGCCCACACCCCAGGTTTTGCTTCGTGTCCACTTGGATCAATGTAAAGCAAAGGATTGTTAGCTGTGTACGTATATAAATTGAAACTTAAAGGATTAGTTAACTTACCCTCATACGTATCCTCATTGATAAATCTACCCACACTAGGATCATACCATCTAGCTCTTAAGTATTGGAGATTTGTAGAAGCATCGTAGTACTCACCTGCGTAAAGGAATGGATTCGATACTTTCTCTTCTTTCTCAACTGGTTTACCCCATAGATCGTACTTATACGAATTTAAGATTTTCCCCTTCGAGTCCAGAAGGTACTCAACATCTCCATGCCCATTTGTTACGTAGTACGCCTTGCTACCATCTTGATCTACTCGATAGCTTAAGCCATTTCCTCGAACATAAGCAGCAATCTTGGATACGGTACCATCACTATTGACTTTCCCTTCAGCGATGATGTCAGTGCCGCTGTAATAATAACGTATGCTTTTTTCATCTTCCGTTCGCTCGACCATAAGCCCGTCACCATTATAGCGGTAGGTAACCGGTGATTTACCATAAATTGTTACTTTGTTCAATTGATTACGTTTATTGTATTCATAAGCTGAGTTTTCCAACCCCTGAACTTGATCACTTTGCAATATTTTTCGGTTCCCAAGAGAATCATATTCATAGGCTTCATTGTTTTGGCTGGAGGTTTGAATTCGGTTCAAATTATCGTAGCCAAAGCTATATCCATATGAATACTGATTATGATCTTCATGAGTAATGGATTCATTTTTAATCATAGAAGTCATATTTCCATTTTTATCATAATCATAGCTAAAATTAACCGCACTCAAGCTAGGATTCGAATAGGAAAGCGACTTCAACCTCAAGCCTTCGTATTGATAAACGCCAACGACACCATTCCCTTGCGTGGTTTGTTTTAATGCTCCATTGGCCAAATACTGATACTGGGCATCAACACCGTTATTAATCTTCTCCAGATGATTTTCTGGATCATATCCATAACTTGCAGAATCATTGAAGGGTCCAGTTAATGACGCTGCATTTCCTCGCTCATCGTAAGAGTAGGATAACGTCTTAAGATCAGGATAAGTTACTTTACTTAATTGTCTAGTATACAAATCATAATCATAAGTCGTTAATCCAGTCGGATCTTGCATGGTTTCTCTCAAACCATCGCGTGTGTAGGTAAATACATCCGTCGAATCTCCATCATTAAAAGTTAGAACCTGATTTCGGAAATTATAAGAATACGTAAGTTGATTTTTATTCTTGTCTTGATGTAATACGACGTTATTATTTCCATCATACTTAAACTTCTCCAGCTTCATATCAGGCCGTAACTGTACACTAAGCCTTCCTAAGTCATCATATTGCTTCGTTATTAAGGATCCATCTGGATTCTGGATGGAGGTTAAACCACCTACCCAATTATACTGGTATTTGGTTTCTTCTTTTAGCGCATTCTTAACCGAGCTGAGTCTTCCAAGATAATCATACGAATATTCAGTGATGTTACCTTTCGTATCCTTTAGAGTCAGAACATTACCCAAATAGTCAAAAGTTTGACTCCAATCCGTAGTTTTCATAACTGCCATGCTATCCGAATTCACTTCTGTTGACGTTGTAGTTACAGGGTTGCCCATAATGTCTTGGCTTGTAACCACTTTATTCCCAAGTCCATCAATCGCAATAGTTGTTAAATCAATTGGGTTGAATTCTTGAATAGATTTGTTATTGTTGGGAGAAGTTATCGTTTGCTTCACTCCGCTAGGAAGAGAAACGTACTCATAACTTGTTTTATTTCCCAATGCATCCTCGTCGGATATTACTCTTCCCCATGCATCATATGATTTCTTAACTTTTGCCTTGTACGTTGCTGTTGCTGCCTTGTCGCCTGGTTCCTTCGAAAAAACTCCTTGTTGCTCTAACCGCCCCAACTGATCATATCGGCTTTCGGTTTTTGCTCCGACTTCATTGACCTGAGTCACAATGTTATTGATATCGTCGTATTGCACTGAGCTTGAACGATTTTCAGGATTAATAACCGTTTTGACACGGCCAATCTTATCATAGGAATACGAGTAAATATTATCTTTCCCGTCTGTATATTTTGTTATTTGACCTGTCAGCGCATTATACTCTGCTGCGGATTTAACAGTGAACGGCTCGTCAAAGCTGTTGCGTCCGGAAGCTTGTTGCCCCGTAAGGAATGCACCTTTGTACACCTCACTATATGCGAACTCTTGTACAGTTTGTTTAGTGGCATCAATATTCGTTTTAATATTGGTGACATTCCCGTAGCTGTCGTAACTGTAGCTCTTTTTACTCAATAAAGCGCCGTTGCTATTATCTGCTCTAACTTCAATCGTTTCTGGATCATTGAGACCCGTTCTCGAAACCTGCGTAAAGACTTTCCGAGTCTTATCAATAGGTTGGAGAATACTTTGTACTAAATGGGTTCCTGGGAAATACGTGTATTGAATACTGATCCCGTTTTTGGCTGTCTGTGATAAGAGATTCCCAGCATCGTCAAAGGACTGACTGGTCGCTTCCGTTCTTATAGAACCTAATTGAGTGTTCTTGTACTCTGTGGTTGTTTTAATTGGTGTAGTCATTTTACGTCCTCGATCAAACTCATTAGAGTACGTCGTTTGCAGCCCATTTTGCTTTTGATTAACGCTCGTATTGTAATAGACAGTTGGATTATCTTCATCAATATAATCTTTTTCATATTGGTATACAGTTTGAACAAGCCCATCGTCCATACTAGTAGAAAAGAACGCATCTTCACCATATGAAGAAGCGATATCGCTTGGATAGGAATAATTAATGCGATTATTTGTCAAAAAAGTTGCAGCCTGCGTATCTGGATTGGTTATAACGATATGATCTTCTGTCCATTGTGCTCGATATTCCTGATTAATGGCGTTGGGCCCAATATATCTTGTAGTTGGGAGATTTTCATACTTGATTTGGGACTCGGCACCTGTAGGATGATAGATCTTTTCCAACAATGCATAACCATTATAAATACCGGAATTCACATCAGAACTGAGTAAGTTATATCTTGTGTTTGTAGCTTGCTTATACTCGTAACGGGTTATCCTATTTTCGGGGTCGGTGACTCGATCTAGCAGTTCAATTGTAGTTCCATTATTTTGTATGGAGGCCTTCTTATATGTGACAGTCCGATCACCCAATGCAAGGACAACTTCACTTGTTGTATAGCGAATCGTGATTTTGTTTCCAATCGGATCACTAATACTCGTTAATAAATTCTGCCCATATACAGGCACATTCTCGTAACCAAAATCAATAAAATTATTGTATTTATCCGTGATTTTAATTATTTGGCCAGAGTTATTGAAATATTTTTTCACTCCATCGATCGAACTTAATACATGCGTATATGATTGACTGGTCTGATTTACTGAAACCGTTCCGCTTTCAGATAGTATGGATAAGTCATTCCATGCATATCCTTTAAGCTTGGTTCCACTTATTTCATACTGTCCGCCATTACCAAGATTTATGTTCTTATTATTTATAATATAGGGAAGATCCCAGTTCCATCCTTTACCGATAGGGAAATTCATATCGCTGAATGTCTTGGATGTCGTTTGATATGGATACCAGTTTCCAATTGGTACAGTAGCTATAGTAGCTGTTGAACCTGCATCAATATAGTATCTGTAATACTTATAACCACCATTATCTTTTACAAGATCTCCTTTTAAGTATTCAGTCGTAGAACCAGCAAGACGGTCAATTTCCGCTTTTTTGTTAACAGCTTCCACATGTTGCGTAAACAGATTACTATCAAACTCACCGCGACTAAGTACGTTCTGATATTGTTCGTCTACGATTGCGTTATAAGCACTATTGATATTGTAAATAAATACGTCACGCTTTTTCTGGTTGTTGGAACATGAAGAAAAACTACCCGTATAAGTAGGCTTATCTCTTATAACTTTATCTGTCAAATTTTGTGCTTCCGATTCCGACAAACTTGTCTTCTCTAAGGTCCATTCGTCCATTCCAATAAATTCCCTGTATAGAACATTTCCATTGCAATCCGCATAATCTCGATTATGCCTCATTTGAAATACAGGGGCAAAAACAAGTACATATTGTTTAGCAGTTGCTTTAAACTTAACTGTTTCTCCATATCTATCATTATAATAGGATCGACTAACATCGTAATACTGGGCATTTGAAGAATTATAGGAACGTGTTAAAGCAAAAGACAGCCCGTTCCGTCCAGGCAAAATAAAATCAGTTGATGACGAAGAGACGCTGCCATTAATAGTTGAAACTGATGTTCCGGTGCTGGCACTTACGGAATATGGAGCTTGATCTTGTTTTATGTCCAAATTCTTTAAAGTTTCATCTTTAACTGGCGAAACTGGCTGTTCTGCTGCTGCAGAAAGGGAGTTGGTGACACCAAATTGTACGTAGGAATCCCCTTCTTTAATTATACTTGTGTCTTTGGAACGGTTAATTTTAATCTTTTTGGCTTTTCCTAAAGCCTTTGTTAGTGGAATTGCTTCTTGGTTTTGTTTAGACAGAGCTACATTCAATTCATCAGCTGTATAACCCTGATTTAAATACGCTTGCACTTCTTCTTCTTGAACACTGAATGTATCTGCAATCTCCTTACTTTTATTTTTCTTTTTCTTTTCTTTGGTATTCTGTTGCTGTTCTTTTTTATTCTGTTGCAGTTCAGGATCATTATTATTTGCTTTTATAATACTAGGTGGAATTATGCTCATCATCACTGAAATGATGAGCATAACCAAGATTGATTGGTAGGTTATCGTTCTGATTCTCATTTTATCTCTCCTGATTAATGTTATAAATTAGCCCTTGTACGGATGTGCATTCACAGCTTGACCATCCACGATAAGAATAATAGTCATTGGTAACGTTCCCGCTCCATCTGTAGTGACTGTAAGCTGACTAGGAAGAGAGGTACCAGAAGCATTGTTGGAATATACTTTTATCGTGTATGTCTTCCCCATAGTCAATGAGGAAACCGTAGTATAAGTGTTTTGAATAGAGGAGTAGGTTGTATTTACCGATCCGTCATTTACTACTAGGTTGTATGAAAGCGCACCTGGGTAAGGTGACCATGATACCTTGATTGTAGTTGATGTAACAAATGTTGCTGTAAAATCAGCTGGTCCTGGTGCTTGAAGCGTTGTAGGATATGCCGGGGCGGATGTAGCACCTGAAGTTGAGGTTGGATCATATTTATCAACTGCTTTAACCTGCACGTTGTACGTGGTATTGGAATTAAGCCCAGTGATGGTGGCAATTGTCGATGAATAGCTACTATATAAAGCACCATTAATCAATATTTTATATTGATCAACGTCTGGCACTGCATTCCAAGTTGCTATAAATGAATTTGCTGTGATATTAGATATCTGTGGAGCATTAGGAGCAATCAATGCAGGCTTAGTTGTCATTGGAACTGTGTTCGAATACGCACCTGAATTTGAATCACTAGGGTCTACAGCCTTTACTTGTACGTTATATGTACTGCCAGGACTAAGCGCTGACATCATATAACTTGTTGAAGATGTTTGCGCTTCTAATGCTCCATTTTTAATTATTTTATAGCTTGTAACACCAGAAACCGAGTTCCAAGAGAAATTAACTGATGTTCTAGT
The DNA here is from genome assembly GCF_002243345.2 of Paenibacillus sp. RUD330. Classification (NCBI taxonomy): domain Bacteria; kingdom Bacillati; phylum Bacillota; class Bacilli; order Caryophanales; family Paenibacillaceae; genus Paenibacillus; species Paenibacillus sp. RUD330. Next base: position 1,078,794 of record NZ_CP022655.2, on the reverse strand, counting down.
TGATGTATAAGATGTGCTTAATGATGGAGCTTCAGGAGTGAGAGTAAATGAACTTTGAAATGGAACTGTCCCGCCGCTATAGTAAAAAGTAAATTTGACTGTATATGTCCCTAGAGGCCATGAATATGAGGAACTACATGAGTAAGCTGGAGAAGGTACAGTGGATCCCGCATTAAAAGTTCCTGTGAGCGTTGTTCCGCACACTCGTGTTGAACTAGGACTATCTATACCAATATCGACTTTGGTATAGCTTGACTTAGTACTCGGAGCCGTTGTGGATACCAAAACTAACTGTCCACGTGTAACCGCGCTTATTTGGACTTCGCTCCCACCTGGTACTTCTGGTTGTGTCGAATCATATGCTCCCAGATCATAGGCTGGTATATCCGAGTTTATTAAACCTAATGATTTTGCCAGATTGACAAGACCGTGGCCATAATCATGTGGCGAACCCAGCGGAGTGGAGTTACTGTATAGATTGTTTACGATTTCTTGTCCACTCTTAGATGTATCCTGTGACCATAGAACAGCTGCTGCCCCCGTAACATACGGAACGGCCATTGATGTCCCCGACATTTGTAAGTAAGATCCATTTTTATATGTACTGTAAATATCAATCCCAGGAGCCATGATATCGAGCTCATTTCCTGTACTCGACAAATTAGCTCGTACATTTTTTTGTGTTGTGGCACCTACGGAAACGACTTCAGGATACCTAGCCGGATACATCTCCGTTTCAACTCCACTGCCTAAATTGCCCGCGCTCGCTATCAAAATAATACCGGCTTGCGATGCTTGCTTTATTACCTGATGCAATGCTTCACTGTCAGCAGCTCCTGTAAAACTCATAGAAATAATATTCATATGATTGTCAATTGCCCATTCAATACCCTGAATTACTTGTGCGTATGTACCATTCCCGGCTGCGTTAAGAACCTTAATGCCATATAAATCCGCACGAGTCGCTACCCCGACAATTCCTTCCTTGTTATGCTGCGCTGATATTATTCCCGCCACATGCGTTCCATGTCCATTTTCATCAGAATAACTTGTAGAACCTTCTACAAAACTAACTCCACCCGAAATTCTAAGATCAGGATGAGAGGCAATACCAGTATCTAAGACTGCTACTTTAATCCCGTTTCCTTGCTTTATGTTCTCCTCAAGCATATTCGCTCCAATAGCAACATTTCCCCAAGGGGTAACCTCGGATCCCATGCTTGTATTATCCATAGTATCTTGGCTAGAAATAGTTGTTTGAATAGAAACCGATTCGTTTTTTTCGATAAATGCTACATTAGAATCTTTTTGAAGCAATTTTACTTCCTCTTCATCTAGTTCAACAATAACTGTATTCTGTTTCTTCATTTTTTTCTTAAATTTCTTTTTAACTTTCTTAGCACTTAATATTGATTGCACATCCGCATCCTTTTTCATACCAACCAAGTACTCGTCGGCAGAATTTTTAGCATATGAAACCGGAGTCTCCGGAGATATGAAATAGAAAATAATTATTAATAATAAGAACACAGATAAGGATCTATTTATTAGCTTGATCATTGATGAGCCTCCAATATTAGACTGGCGATTTAGACACTTAAGATTGACTGCTTAAGGTTTCCGTTATCATCATATGCAAAGGATTGAATAATTTCTTTTGTAGCCTCAACCGATATACTTTGTAATCTACCTAACACATAATTGTAGCGAAGCTTAGTCCCGGGACTAACGACATTTATTGTAGTACTGATAATCGAGTTCTTTCCCGGAATGACAGCTTTTACGCTCAAGCGCAAGACTTGATTTGGGGACAGCCCAGTAATAATATAATTTTTTCTATCTTTACTTATAGATCCTATAAGTGTCGATTTATTATAAATCTCATATCCCGTCACAAATTTATCCTTTTCGGTTTCCCACTTCAAAATAATTGAAGTACTAGTTTCTGTTTTTGCTTTCAAGTTTGATGGTGTTGAATAGGAATTGCTATAAATTATAACAACCGAATTGCTAAATTCTGATTTATTTGCTGATGCGTCTATAGCTCTCACAGAGAGAGAGTAACCTGTAGCGTCTTCAGTTCCAGTATATACATAACCTAGCTGGCCATTTGGCACCGTAGCAAACAGCTCATTTCCATTATAAATTTCGTACTTAATAATGTGACTGTTGGCGCGAGGAGCGCTCCATGTTAATTCAAAGTTGCTAACACTTAATGCATTAAAAACAAGATTCGTAGGAGTAATCGCATCGGAAAGAGTTGAAACCATGAATCGTGCCGATAGAGACTGATATGATTTTATTCCAATATAATACGATATTCCTGCATCCATCTTCATATCTACTCTAGAAAAAGTAGTATTATTATAATTATCGTTTGTTGCGAGCAAGACAGAATAATTAGAATCGGCGTATACGTTAATAATAGTATCATTTGTACTGTTTCCACCTTCGTAAGGGGAGGTCCATAGTACAAAGTTACTGGCAGTTTTTGGCGTATACTTAACATATTCCGTTATCCCCTGTGGTTCCAGGAGATCATACGGAGTGTTTTCCGATATCCCTTTTTTATTCAAACTAACATTTATACTGAAGTCTGATTTTCCTGAGTAATCTTTAATTTTAACATAATAGACACGTCCTGCTTTTAACTGAACTGTGGCCCCCCCACTACCTCCACCATAGAACTCTATAAATCTCTCGTCATAAATACCAACTGATGTATATGGGGGATAATGACTGGTTTGTTCTCCACGGTAAAAATCGGTTGAAAAAAGATATTCACCTGTGCTTTTAGGAGAAAACTCAAAAACAGTAGTATCTATATCTTTGAATACATTCCGAGGAATATCTGGAACAAGCACTGCTTGATCCCAGGAGTAAACTTGAATTCTTGCCGTGAGAGGTTGTTCGACTGCTTCCAACTTCATAAAATAGGTTTTTCCAGCTTGCGCATTAAAAAAAACATCCGTACTATCATCGACCACCAGTTGGGTTAAATTCTCATCAGCGTATACCGCCATATAATAGCCTGTTATATCGTATCCAAATCCACCAAACCGAGCGATCGAAAACTCATACATTGCCGAACTATCAGGAGTAAATTTATAAACAGCAGACTGGTTTAGAGGCAATTCAATATCAATAAAGCTGTTTAAATCTAATGTTGGATTTTTAACCGCGGTTATCCATACTCTTTGATCTAACATATTGGCGATGATCTCAAGGTTATAGGTCTTGTTTTTTTCTAAATTGACTGTTGCAATTATTTGTCCGGATTTATAATTTTTAGTAACGTCTAAGTAACTTTTATCCCAGATAAAAAAGTCAATATCTAAGTTTTCACTAATAGATGGGGATGGCGATAATGCCGAAGTAACAATGAATTGATACGTACCGTTTGAAGGCGGAGTAAACGACCATAACGTATCTTTAGATGTGTCCACTATAGGAGTAGTACCAATATTGAGGATTGGCGTTTGAGACTGTATGGCCACAGATTGATCAGGATTGACTAGACTTGGAGGAGGCGATTTCAAGCCAAAATCATCGTTAAAATCATAACTCAATTCCTTACCGAACGTTTTTACTGATTTTTTGTATTCAATCAACAAAGAATTAATACTTTCATAGTCATTTTTTTTATGGAAATCAATGTTTTTCCTTAGTAAGGAATAATTAGAATTTATTATTCCTTCAAACAAATCATGTTTACGTTGATTATATGCCTCCTTGCTAAGAGTTTCTAATACATTACTTATATTTAATAAATCAAATTCCATTTTTTTATTGTAAACATTTTCACTAACAGTAGCAGTTTCCTCGTTGGGGGGCACTCGTTCTAGTTGCTTTGTCTCTTCCTGGTTAATCCCTTCTTTTGAGATTGCTCCTCCTTCATTTATTGATTTAACAGATACTTGACTACTTCCTACTGCACCGACAACGGAAGTTACATTGAGCATTAAAATCAATGCTAGAAACCATAAACAAAAAACCTTTTTTCTCATTGAAATCCTCCTTATTTAATCACCTAAAATTTTATCAGCGAGAATTAGTATATAGTGGATTTTAATAAAACCGCAAGAAAATTATACTGATGTTAGATAATGATTTATGAAATTATAAATACATAATCAATCAATTCCTCTTAACTATTAATATTTAGATAATTTAAAATTTATATACTGATAATTAATAAAATATTACAGTATTATATAGCTTCACTTAGTATATCCATATGTTTTTAATTCTCCCTGTATTATAAAAATAAAAACTGAAAGGAAGCCGAGAATCTCTCGCGGCTTCCTTTCACTCAAACCTCTTTAGTTTAACGACCCAGGGAGTTAAACTCTATTTCCGGCACCTCCGCCTCTGCAGCATCCAGCGATCCGCTGAACACATCGTTCACCCGCAGAGCGCAGGCGACCGACACTTCCCGGCTCTCGCCGGGCAGCAGCATGAAGCCGGCCTCGTCCGCCAGCGTCCACCAGCGGTCTGTGCGTTCCTCGGGCATGATATGCAGCGCGGCCGAAGCGCCTTCGTTGCGCACGAGGTACCGGCGCACCACGGGACGGATTCCCGAGGCAGCCTCTCCGGCACACTCATGCCCCAAGCCCGTCAGCAACCCCGCCTCGGGCTCCCAGCCCGTCAGCGGTTCGACCGCCAGGCTCGCCCCGTTCAGCTCCAGAGCCGGACGGAACGGATGCTCCGCCAGCGTCGAGAACACGTAGACGTTATCCTTGCGTTCCGGCCCGTAGAGGAGCCGGATGAGGAACAGTCCGTCGCGGGTGTCCGGGACCGCGAACTCAAGCCGCCCCGCCTCGGCGGAGCTCCGGCGCCGCAGCCCGCCGCTGCCTCTCCGCGGATCCGTCTCGGAGGAAGCGGTGAAGGACCTCGTCTCCAGCACCTTTCCCGCCGTATCCAGCACTTGCGCCTCGATCTCCATGTTGTCCCCATCGGCGAAATGGGCGAACACCCCCGCCGTGAACGGCTCACCCGCGCGCCAGGTCAGGCTGCGGTAGTCCAGCGACGCATGGGAGCCCTCGAATGCCTTGCGCACCCCGTAATAGGCCAGCTTCGGCTCCATGTAATAATCGACGAGATTCGTGCAGCTGGCGTTCGGCCAAGGCTCGTTGAGCTGCCAGATGATGCTGCCGCTGTTGCGGAACGCCCTGCGCCGGTTCGCCTCCAGAATGAAGCGCAGCCCTTCGGACTGGATCCACTGGCTCGCCTGCACATAGGCGGGCAGGTCCGCGAATTCGCCGAACAGCTCCGTATCGCGGCCGTAGGTATCCCACCATTCGCCGTGATGCCTCCAGACGAGGTTGTCCTGCATCGAGACCGGCTTCAGGTGGACGGGGCTCAAAAACTTGCGGAGGCTCTTCGCCGAGCTGACGCCGTCCACTCCGAATTCGCTGTGGAACAGATGGTCCGCGTCTCCATACAGCTCATAATGCCCGGGATTGCCCTGGTACTTCCAGTGGCCGTGGACATCGTGGCTTACGCCCTTCTCCGCCGTAATGTACTGGACGGGTCCCGACGCCGAGGTCGGCAGGAACAGCCGCTGCGGATCATGCACCTCGGCCAGCTCCCGCAAATAGGCCAGGTTGGAGTCTCCGTAGGTCGAAGGCCGATTCTGCAGGCTCATGAGCTCGTTGCCGCCGCTCCATACGGTCAGCGACACATGGTTGCGCCGGGATTTCAGCGCCGTCTCGGCCGTCCGGCCGAGCAGCTCGATGAAGGCCGGCTTCTTGGACGGCTCGTTGTCGATGCCCGAGCTGGATTGGATGAATTCCTGCCAGATCAGGATGCCGTGGCGGTCGCACAGCTCGTACAGGTACGGCTTCTCGATGATGCCGCCGCCCCAGATGCGCAGCATGTTCATGCCGCCATCCTTGGCCAGCCGTACGATCCACTCGTATCTCTCCGGTCCGACATTTCCGTACAGATGGTCGAGCGGCGTCAGGTTGGCTCCTTGAATGTAGATTTTCTCGCCGTTGACGACGAAGGTGTACGGAAGCGAGTCTTCAGGAGCCTCCTCGTTCCGGACGTAGCCGAGGCTGCGGATGCCGGCGTTCATCACACGCTCGTCCAGCACTCCCGTATCGTCCAGCAGCCGGATCGACACCCGGTACAAAGGCTGGCTGCCGTATCCGTTCGGATACCAGACGGCCGGCTCGGGAATGCGGATGACAGCGGCCCCCTCGGAGCCTTGCACCGCTTCATCGACGACGATGCCTATCGGCGCCGATCTCCCTTCCGGCGGCTCCACCTCGACCTGCCAGCGCAGCGTTCCGGCGGGCTCCCCGCGCCGGACGGCTTCCGCCGACAGCCGAATGATGCCCTCTCCCCCGCTCAAGTCGGTGTGGAGAGCGACTTCGCCGAGCGATGCCGCTTGATGGAAGCGCAGCAGGACATCGTCCCAAATGCCCGTATTCACGAGGCGGGTGGAGAAATCCCACTTGTAGTTGAAGCGGCTTTTCTGCGTAAAGGTTTCGGACGTCTTGCCGATTTGCCCCATTTCGTCCGGCGCATGCTTCAAGACGATCTGCAGCTCGGTCGTTTCCCTCAGCTTGATGTTGTCGGTCACGTTGAAGACGGCCGGCTCGTACATCCCCTTATGTTCGCCGAGATACACGCCGTTCATGCTGATCATGGCCTCGTAGTCGAGACCTTGGAACACCAGCTCGATCTGCTCGCACGCAGGCTCGGGACGTTCGAAGGAAGCCCGGTACACCCACCAGCGGTTCTCGATCCACTCGCAATGGAGGCTGTTGAGGTCGCGGTAAGGGTCCTCGATCAGCCCTGCCCGGTACAGATCCTGATGCACGCCTCCCGGCACGGCCGCCGGCATCCATTCCGTGACGCCGAGCAGCTCATTGCCAATCTCCATGCTTGTCCCTTTGAGCGGCACCCAGGGCCAGAAGCCCTTGAGCTCCCATTTCATGCCGTTCAGATTCAATTCCATTAAGCGACCCGCCTTTGCCTTGATATCGTAGACAGTTTTCAACAAAATGTTAACATACTTAAACTTTTCTCTCAACAATGGTTCGCATGGCGAAAGGATTTAGATCCTTAACCGGCTCAGGCGGCTCAGGTTTCATGATTTTAGAGGTTTAGAGGTTTAGAGGTTTAGAGGTTCAACACCAAGCATGACAAAAAAAGCCGCCAGGACCAGGCAAGGTCCAGGCGGCCATGCTTAAAAAGCTCCGGAGAAGGTTTCCCTCCCCTGCTGAAGTGCCGGTTCAATCCTCTTCGACCTGAAAGATCGAATCGAGGATGACGGGCAGATTGTTCCGGAGCGAAGCGGCTCCCAGCACGGAACGGGCATGCATGCCCTTCTCTTCTCCGAACACGTCCAGCATGAGCTCGGTGCAGCCGTTGAGCACAAGATGATGCTCCTCGAACTCCGGCGATGCGTTGACGAAGCCTTGGATCTTCACGACGCGCTTGACCCGGTCCAGGCTTCCGAGCGCTTCCCGGACGACCGCCAGCACCTCGATGCCGGCCTTGCGGGCGAACTCCATGCCTTCCCCGGTCGTGAATTCGGTCCCCAGCTTGCCCTTCGGCTGCCCCGCCGGCCCCTTGCCGGAAACAAACAACAGCCCTCCGGCCAGGACGCAGTTCGCGTACGCTGCCGCCGGTCCGCTTGCGGATGGGAGCACGATGCCGAGCTCGGCCAAGCGGGCTTCCACATTGCCTTTATCCGTCATCCCAGTTCCCCCTACATCCATATCCACGGCAAGAATGAAGCCTGCACGCACAGGAAAACCGTTCTTGGCCATAGCCCTTGAACATGCGTGCATGACGGCTCAGGATTATTTTACGCCCGTTTCTTACCGCCGGCAATCGGCTCTCCTATGATAGAGTAGAAGGATACAAGCCTATTCGAGGAGGTCATTTCCATGCAAGCCTGGTTCCGCTACAATTGGATCGTTAGAGAGCAGTGGTATGAGTGGTGCGGGGAACTGTCCCTGGACGAGCTGCTGCAAGTCCGCACAGGAGGCGCCGGCGGCATCCTGAAGACGCTCTTCCACATCGTGGATGTGGAATGGAGCTGGCTGCAGACGCTTCAGGGCAAGCCCGACTTCGAGGAGGATTTCCGGAACTATGCGACGCTGGCCCGGGTCCGCGAGCTCGACCGCCGCTTCCGCGCGGATATCGAAGGCTTCATCGGCGATTGGGACGATTCCATGGAGCGCAAGCCGCTGCATAATGCCCTGCCGGACGGCAGAGTCAGGCTGCTGTCTTGGGGCGAGGTGATGAGGCATGTCGTCGCCCATGAAATCCACCATATCGGCCAGCTGTCGGTCTGGTCGCGGGAGCTCGGGCGCAAGCCGGTATCCGCCAACTTCATCGAGAAGGGCCTGATCGCTCCGGCAGCCCCATGAGCAGCCTCGGCCGCTGCGGCTGCTCGCCTCGACGCTTCCTTTGACCGGGGGAGCTTCCCGCAGCAAATATTAATTCGCACATACAGACAGGGCTTCCGGCAGGAGCCCTGTTTGTTTGCGTCCCAAACGCTAAGGAGTGATGACGATATTGGAATATCCCGCTACGATATATTGGGAATTGCTCGTATTTGTCCAAATGCCGATGTATCCACCGGGAGGAACGCTCGCGATATCGATGTAATCCCCGATCAGCGTCACCGGCGTCGGACTCGTGCCGTTGGGATTGAAGGAGACATCGGTAATCCGCGTATTCGTAAAGCTCTGGCCGCCATTGACCGAGCGGGCCACGAAGACGTCCAGGTCGAATCCGTCCACCTGATTGCTGTAGTAAATGATATTCAAGCCCCCCGTCAGAGGATCGACATCGATGGCAGGAAAGAAATTCTGCGACCCCGCCGGCGCCCCCGTGATGCTGACCGGAGCGGACCAGTTGAGGCCCAGATTCTTGGATATGCTCATGAAAATATCGGAGTAGCCTTGCCGGTAATCCTGCCAGACAGCATAAATGCTTCCCGAATAAGGACCGTTGGACCGGTCCGCGGATATATTGGCGAATGTGAGCACTCGGAAGGCGTAGCCCGGAACCGGCAGCACCGTCGGAACGAGAGAGACAGCGCTGATCAGCACGGGACTGCCGAACGTCGCCCCTCCGTCCAGCGAAGTCCGGACGAAGAAATTCGCGGGAGCAATGACGGTAATCCAGCAGGCATACAAGTTGCCCACCAGATCGATCGCCATATCCGGGCGCTCGATCTGGGTCGTCGTGCTGGACAGCAGCGTCGGCTGGTCCCAGGTCGCGCCTCCGTCGGTAGAGCGATTGAGGAAGGCGACGGAGTTGCTGTTGTTCGCGACATTGAACTGGTGATTGTATGAGACGTAGACATTGCCGAGGAAGGGACTTGCCTGCCCGTTGTCTGCCAGCACATTGGTCTCGTCGTTGTTGATGTAGGTGCCGTATCCCGGGCCGACGACGACAGGAGCGCTGAAGGTCGCTCCGTTATTCGTGGACGTATAGATGACGCAGGTGCCGTCGCTGTTGCCGGGAAATACATGCGCCGTCACATAAAACGTGTTCGGGAAAGCATAAGCGACTACAGCCGCCTCCGCGCCTGCGAAGCCGGCCGGGAGCGGGAGCAGGCTGTCGGTCCAGTTGGCGCCTCCGTCCTGGGATACATACAAGCCGGTCTGCGGCACTCCGGAGCTCGTATCCGTGGCGACCGCCACCATGATGGATGGATTCAGCAGATTGACGGCGATCGCAGGCTCGAACGCGGGATTGCCGCCGCTCGGAGTGACCTGGAAATTGAAATTGGCCAACTCGTACTCTCCTTTCACAAATTTAAGCATCCATGTTTCTACCGTATGCTCCGGCTTCATTACCGGATTGGTTTAACTGCCCCCTGCCATAACTTTTTATAGATTTTTTTCTGTAAATCCTTATTGCGAGCCCTTTGCTACTACGAACCCAAGCATTTCATCGCCTGCTTTCATAGATTGATAGAAACCAATGAAAGGGTGATGCCGAATGGCTTTGACGACGGGTATTGTTACGAATACGAGGGCGACGGGAACGGCGGCGACAAACATTGTGGTAAGCAGCCGCAACGAAACGGCGGCCCCAGCTTCGGTCGTGGTGCAGATTTTTGTCGTACCATCGACCACTCTGGTCTTGACGCCGATCTATGTGACGGGTTATGTCGTGCCTGCCTACAGCGCCGACATCCGGAGCTTCAATGTCAGCGGAAACATCGCCTACGAGGTGCAGCTGGTCAACAATACGGCCTTGGCGAACGTCATCTTCTCGACATTCGGCATCGATGAATTCGGGAACCTAGTCGAGGAACAAGGCTACCCGCAGACGAAAATGACCGTCATACCGGCTCTGACGCCAATCTTGATGTAGGCGGCATCCTCATGTCCCGGCCCGGCTTCCCGCCGGGAATTTTGTTGCTCGGCCATCTTATTTGCGCTGCAAGCCACAGATAATCCTTAGTCTCTCATTCTGATTTTCATACATAAGCAAGAAAGCGGGGTGTGCGGGCTCCATGGCTTGACGGAATCCGCTCCCGATTATTCCCTCTACTTGCCGCTCCTCCCCGCTCGGCTTCGCGCCATGTCCATGTATGTTTCAGCTTTCGCCCGCATACAGGTTAAATCGACCTATCAGCATGCGGAAGCGGGGATGATCGACCATGCCTTTTGTCAACCGGTTTTTGCTGAACAACAACGGCGCCATCACGTATACAGGCAACACCCTGGGCCTCAGCCGTTCCGATACGGTCGCGGTGCCCGGCACCGTAGACAGCATCGGCGCCTTCGTCACGGCCGACACGAGCCAGACGTTCGGCCTGTACCCTCCCGGCACGACGGGAAATTACGCGCTGAACAACTCCACGGCGATTCTGCTGCTTCCGGCCGGCAGCAGCATCCTGTACGCGGAGCTCGTATGGGGCGGCACGTACATCAACAACGGCGTCGACCTCAGCGCGTTCATCGACAATCCGGTCAGCCTGACCACGCCGTCGGGGCTGTTCAGCATCACGCCGGACCCGGCGACCCGCTTCGATGTGCTGCTCTCCAATTCGCCGCCCTACCCTCCCGCATACGCCTACGTGCGTTCGGCGGATGTCACGGGCATCGTGCAGACGGCCGGCGCGGGCAATTATACCGCCGGAGGGATCGTCGGCACGATCGTCGTTCCCGATCCGACCTCCAACCACGCCATGTGGACGCTTGCCGTCGCCTACGCCAACGCGTCCGAGCCGCTGAGGAACTTGTCCATCCGCGTCGGGGCCGCCGTGATCCAGGCTGCGTCCGGTCCCGTCAGCACGGTCATCACCGGATTCGCCACGCCGTTCCAAGGCGCACTGGACGGCCGCGCGCAGCTCAGCGCCCAGGAAGGCGACGCCAACAAGACCGGGGACATGGCCCAATTCGGCCCTACCGCCGCTGCGCTGACGACCCTGTCCGGTCCGAACAACTTCGCGGCCAACTTCTTCGCATCCCAGATCAACGGAGATGCCGGCCTCCTCGACACGACCGGCACCTTCGGCACCCGCAATCAGATCAACGGAACCCCCGGCACCAATATCGTAGCCGGCAGGCAAGGCTACGATGTCACCAATATCAGCGTGGCCGGCACGCTGCTCAATGCGCAGACCTCGGCCGTATTCAACCTGACCACGAGCGGCGACGGCTACCTCGTCGACTCCATCGGCCTGCAGATCGACATCACCCCGCCGCTCGTCACGATCGTCAAGTCCACTCCGGCGGCGGACGCCGTCATCGGCGATATCGTCACGTACGCGCTGACCGTGCAGAATACAGGCGTGGTCAATGCCGGCAACGTGCAGGTATTCGATACGATCGACGAAACGAGTGTCGCCTTCATCCCGAACAGCGTCACGCTGAACGGCGTGCCCGTACCCGGCGCGACGCCGGAAACCGGCGTCACGGTCGGATTGCTGGCGCCGGGCGCCACGGCCGTCATCACCTTCCGCTATCAAGTGACGGCTGTTCCGTTCGGAGGAACGATCGACGACCAGGGGAACGTCGCATATACGTACCAGCCGACTCCCGATTCGCCGGTCATCTCGACCTCCGTTCCGTCCAACATCGTCCACATCCCTGTATTTTCTCCTGTCATCGGCCTCGTGAAGAGCGGAGAACCGACGGTCGCCTTCATCGGCAACCCGGTGACGTATGCGTTGATTGCCAGCAACACAGGGAACATCAGCGCCAACGTCACCATTGCCGATCCGACTCCAGCCGGTACTACATTCATTCCCAACAGCGTCACGGTCAACGGCGTTGCCGTGCCGGGAGTCAGTCCGACAACGGGAATACCTATAGGCCCATTGGATGCCGGCGCCACCGCCACGATCACCTTCCAGGTGCTCGTCGTCTCCGCGCCTCCAGGAAACAATCTCGTCAATCAATCGACGGCATCCTTCACCTACATGCCGCCGGATGGTCGCATGCTGACCGGATCTTCCCCCTCCAACATCGTCACCATACCGGTCGTCAGTCCCATGGACACACCCAATGTGACTGTCGTCAAAAGCGCCGGCGCGGCGAGCGGCATCGTCGGCGACGTCATCGCCTTCACCGTCGTCTCCACCAACAACAGCATTGCCGGCATCCTGAACGCCGTGCTGACCGACTCGGTACCCGCAGGCTACGCCTTCGTCGCAGGCAGCGCGGCGGTGAACGGCGTGCCGCAGCCGGCAGCCGATCCGCTTGCCGGCATCGCGGTCGGGACGCTGGCCGTCGGGGCTTCGGCGACCGTCACCTTCGACCTGGCCATTACGGCCGTGCCGACGCCTCCCGTGCTGACCAATACGGCTTCGCTGGAGTATGACTTCCTCGGAGGACCGTTCATCACGCCGTCCAATCCGGTCGACGTCACCGTGCTGCAGCCTGTCATCGTACCGGTCAAGAGAGCCAATACGTTCGGCGGCGCAGTCGGGCAGATCGTCAACTACTCCGTCACCGTGACGAACAGCGGCAATGTCGCCGCCGTGACGACCATAACGGATCCTCTCAACCCGTACAGCACCTTCGTAGCGGGCTCGGTCTTTGTGAACGGCATCCCGGTCCCGGCAGCAAGCCCGCTGACGGGCATCGTCATCGGCAGCATCGCTCCGGGCGAGTCCGTCGTCGTGTCGTACGATGTCGCGCTCACCGCCAGCCCGCCGACAGGCGTTTACGACAATCAGGCTGCGGCAGCGTTCACGTTCCAATCCCCTTCCGGGTCTACGGGCAGCGGCTCGGCGCCATCCAACGTCGTGCAGATCGTCGAGAACGACGGCGACGTGGCGATCACGAAGTCGGGGTCGGAGACGTTCGGCATCGTCGGAGACATCGTCACCTTCACCCTGACCGTCAGCAGCGTATCCGCGTTTCCCGCTACCGATGTCATCGTCTCGGACAATTCCACTCCCGGCTCGGTGTTCGTGCCGGGCAGCGTCACTGTCGGCGGCGCTCCTTCAGCCGGCAACATCAATACCGGCGTCAGCATCGGGACGCTGGCGCCGGGCCAGGCCGTCATCGTCACCTTCCAGGAAGAAATCGTCTCCTTGCCGGAGCCGGGCTACAACGTCAACGATTTCGCCACGGCCGCCTTCATCCTCGGAGGAACGGCCCGCATCTCGCAGTCCAACATCGCGACCGTGACGATCGCCCAGCCGGTCATCACCGCCGTCAAGAGCGCAGCCGAGCCCTATGTCTTCGTCGGCGACGAGGTGCACTATCAGACCGTCGTCACCAATACCGGCAGCTTCAATGCCGAGTTGACCTGGTTCGATCTGCTGCCGCCAGGCTCGGTGTTCGTGGAGAACAGCCTGACGCTGAACGGGTTCCCCGTTCCGGGCGAAAACATGCTTACCGGCGCCTTCATCGGCACGGTCGAGGCGAATTCGACGGCTTTCATCACCTTCAAGCTCAAGGTCGTTTCCTATCCGCCTACGGGGCAGCTGATGAATCAAGGCAATCTCGTCTTCAGCTTCACCTTTCCGAACGGCCGGTCGTTCACGCTCAACCAGAAAACGAATCCGGTCTTCGTGCCGGTGCTCGCCCTGGCGACATTGGCCAAATCGGTCAGCGCAAGCAGCGTGGCGGCCGGCAACGCCGTCGCCTTCTACTTGACCGTATCGAACCCGAACACCGCTCCGATCCAGAACGTCGTCCTGACCGATGCGCTTCCAAGCGGATTGTCCTTCGTTCCGGGAAGCCTCAGCCTGAACGGCACGCCGCTGCCGGGCACGTCGAACCTGAGCCGCCTGTCGATCGGCACGGTGCCTGCTCAAGGATCGTCGGTCATCCGCTTCCTTGCGAACGCGGACTTCGCGCCGCTCAATCCGGTCGTCGTGAATACGGCCTCGTTCAGCTACGGCCTCTTGCTGCCGAGCGGCGATATCGTGCCGCGCAACGGCGCTTCGAACCCGGTATCGGTGACGATCGAGGAGCACGAGGAATAATCCTGCCGAGCCGCATAACGACCGAAAAGGAGCCCGCGCCGGGCTCCTTTTCGGTCTTGCTTTTGAATGGAAGCTTGAATCCGCCGAACCGTGACCGGCTCAGCCGCGAGCCGAAGCCGCGCCTCGAAGTCCGAGCTGCCGATGCTGCGCCGGCTCATGGCCGCTGCGCGCCGAGCCGCGCTTACGGCGAACTCCGCTTGCAGCCGGCCGGGCGTCAGGCGTTCATGCCTCCGGTCTGTCCCGCAGCCAGAATCTCCTCGGCATAATCCGCCAGCCGCACAGGCGCCCCGCCGGAGAGCCGGGACTTCTCCGCCGCGAACGCCATCAGATGGCTGCGCACGGAAGCGGCTGCGGAGGTGAGGCCTTCCTGGCCGTTGTAGGAACGGACCTCCTGCAGGAAGCTGCGGACGATGCCGCTGTCTCCCCCTCCATGGCCGGTCCATTGCTCGGGAATCGTAATTTCATTTTTGCGGTGCGTCAGGAAATCATAGACGGTGATCTTGTCCTCCTCGCCGCGGATCTCGCCGCGTGTGCCCATGATCTGGATGCGCCTCTCCTGCTCATAGGTGAAGCCGCTCATGCTGAACATCGCCGTCGCTCCGCCCTCGAACTCCATCGCTACGACCTGATGGTCGACGACGTTGTTGTCGCTGCGGTAGACGCAGCGGCCGTAATCGGTCGTGCGCAGCCCTTCGAGAATCGTCTCCCGCTCCAGGTTCGGCGAGAAATGCCCTGCCCAGCCCTTGTAGGGCTTGCTGAGGTAGAAGCGCGGCGCGGAATACGGACAGTCCGGCTCGACCGCGCAGTCGAGGCAGCGGGCAGCGGATCCGGCGGGAGCCTGCTCCTCGCGGAAATGCATGAGCGAGCCGAAGGAGCTGACGCTGACGCAGCTCTTGTCCATGAGCCAGCTGAGCACGTCCATGTCATGGCACGATTTGGCCAGGATCATCGGGCTCGCCTTGTCGGAATTGTTCCAGTTGCCCCGCACGAAGCTGTGGGCGATATGCCAGTAGCCTACGTTCTCGTTGAGCTGGATGGAGGCGACCTCGCCGATGTCGCCCGAGGCGATGATCTCCTTGATCGTCGACCAGAACGGGGTGTAGCGCAGCACATGGCAGATGCTCAGCAGCCGGCCGTGATCCCTGGCCGCCTGCTCCATGTCGAGGCACTCCCGCGGATCCGGAGACATCGGCTTCTCCAGCAGCACATGGTAGCCGGCGGCCAGAGCCCTCATCGTCGGCTCGTAATGCATCCGGTCCTGGGTGCAGATGATGGCGATATCCGCCTTCTTCGGCCCGGCCAGCAGACCTTCCCACGACGGGTAGCGCTCCTCCGCGGCGACGCCATGCTTCTCCGCCGTCCGCTCCAGACGCACCGGATCCGCTTCCGCCACCGCGGTCAGGCGCAGCTCATGGGGATAGTCGAGCGCGTAAGGGGCATAACCGCCGGCGCCTCGCGCGCCGGCTCCGATCAGCACTGCTGTAAGTGGGGGCATGATTGTACCTCTTTTCTCAGTTCTTGTTGTTGCGGTCCAGCGCCGCCTGGTAGATCTCGACATATTGCTTGAGGCCCATGCTGTCCAGCGTGGAGACATAGGAGTCCCAGTCGCTGAGCTTGGCGTCTCCGACGATGAATTTATCCCTCATCTCGTCCACGTAGGTCTGGATGTCCGTGCCGACCGTGGAGAGCACCTCCTGCTCCTCCGCCGTGAAGCTGAAGCCCGGCCAGACGGCGTCCGGCTTGAGCACGTAAGGATCGGCTTTCTTGGAGTTCGCCACGGAAGTCGGCAGCGCCTCGGCGCCCTTGAAATACTTCTCCTTCACATAACCCGGATAAAGGCCGCCCGGCCAGATGAGATAACGGCTGACCGCCTGATCGAGGCTGAGGCCGTCCTTGTTTTTGGCGATGTCGTCGACGTACTCCACGCTGCCGTCGGCGTTCTCCTTGTACGTGTCGTCCTTCCAGCCCATGAAGAAGTTCTTGATGCCTTCGTCGCCATAGAAGTAGTCCATCCAGCGGATCATCGCTTCCGGATTTTTCGCCTTGTCCGTCAGGACGAACTGCGCGATGCCGCCGAGCGGAGCTCCGAGATAGGTGTACATCCGGTCGCCGTCCGGCCCCTTCAGCACCGGCAGGCCGACATAGCCGTTGTCGTTGTAGATGGCGACGGGATCGACGTTGTCAACGACGCCGAGCAGCCCGGACGTGCCCTTGGCATCGATCTCCTCGGCCTTGACGGAGGCGATGTCCTTCTCGATCAGGCCGTCTGCGTACAGTCCGTGCACATACTCCAGCAGCTTCTTGTATTCGGGAGCGGCGGCCACGAAGCGGATCTTGCCCTTGGCGGCGGGATCCTCGTCGACGTAGGCATTGGCCGAGCCGCGGTTGTTCAGGCCGAACGAGCCTTTGAGATACCCCATCAGCCCGGTCGTTCCGGTGCCGCCCCAGGCGATTTCATCCGGCTTGCCGTTGCCGTTCGGATCTCCCGTCTTGAACGCCTGCAGCATCGCCTTGAACTGGTCCAGATCCTGCGGCTCCTGAAGGCCGAGCTTCTTCAGCCATTCCGTCCGCACCCACGGCGTATTGAAGAAGACGGAGCGGAAGTCGGGATCGTAGATGACCGGCAGCGAATAGATGTTGCCGTCGGGCATCGTGATGCCCTGCTTGATGCTCGGGTATTTGTCCATGATCGCCTTGAAGTTCGGCGCGTACTTGTCGATGAGATCGTTCAGCGGCAGGAAGACGCCTTGCTCGCCGTACTTGACCACCTCGGAGCGGCTGAAGGACGAGGCATAGAACACCTCCGGATAGTTGCCGCCGGCAAGCAGCAGGTTGCGCTTCTCCTTCAGGCCGTCCTTCTGGACGGTCTCCCAGTTCATATGGATGTTGGTCTGCTTCTCGTATTCCTGCCACAGCTTGAGATGGCTCCAGTCGACGTTGGCGAAAAACTTGCCCGCGAAGCCGGACACCTCGATCTTCTCCTTGACGATAGGGAAGCCGGCCGCTTCGATGCCCGCGTCCCCTCCGCTTGAGCCTTCCGCACCGGCGCTGTCCCCGCCGCCGTTGTTGCTGCATGCCGCCAGCATGGCTGCCGCCAGCGCGAGCGCCAGCGCCCCTTTCGCCTGCCTCTTTCCGATGTTCACCCTAACCCCTCCCGATGTCGTTGGTATGCATCTTCATCAGCTCGTAGTGCATGTATGGAAGATCAGCCCTTGATGGCGCCGACCATGATCCCCTTCACGAAGTAGCGCTGCAGGAACGGATAGAGGAGGAACATCGGAATGTTCGCGACGACGAGCACCGCGTACTTGATGCCCTCGACGGCGCGCTGCTGCTTGATGGCCGACTCGGTCGAAGCTCTCACCATCTCGTCGGTCTGTCCCTGGATCAGGATTTCCCGCAGGATGAGCTGGAGAGGGAACTGCTTGCGGTCGGACAAGTAGAGCAGCGCGTTGAAGAAGGCGTTCCAGTGGCCGACCGCGTAATACAGCACGGTCACGGCGATGATCGGCATGGACAGCGGCAGCACGATCCGGATCAGCGTCTGGAAGTTGGAGCAGCCGTCGATGACGGCGGCCTCCTGCATTTCCGCCGGAATCGACTGCTGGAAGTAAGTCCGCATGATGATGATGTTCCACACCGATACCGCTCCCGGCAGGATCATGACCCAGAACGTATTCAGCAGATGAAGGTTCTTGATCAGCAGGTAGGTCGGAATGAGGCCTCCGCCGAAAAACATCGTGAACACCATCAGTCCCATGAACAGGTTGCGTCCGGCAAAATCGCTCCGGGAAAGCGGATAAGCGGCGAGAATCGTCATGACGAGATTGAGCGCCGTGCCTGCCGCCGTGTAGAGCAGCGTGTTCAGGAAGCCCCGCACGATCGCGTCGTTGTTGAAGATGCTCGCGTAGGAATCGATCGTCATTCCCTTCGGCCAGAGCCAGATCTCTCCGCCCATGATGTACTGGGGATCGCTGAAGGACGCGCTGACGACGTAGACGAGCGGATACAGCACGCATAAGGCGACGAGGGAAAGCAGGGAATAAACGACGATATTGAACATCCGGTCCTCTCTTGCTGCGGTCATGCTTCTCTCTCCCTTACCATAGGCTGGTTCCCCCGGCACGCCGGGCGACGGCGTTCACGACCACGAGCAGCAGGAAATTGATGACGGCGCTGAACAGGCCGATGGCGGCCGAGAAGCTGTAGTTGGCGTCCAGGATGCCGCTGCGGTACACATAGGTATCGATGATGTCGGAGCTGGCCAGATTGAGGTTGTTCTGCATGAGCAGCACCTTCTCGAAGCCGATCGCCATGACGCTGCCGAGGTTCAGGATGAGCAGGATGACGATGGTGGGACGGATGCCCGGCAGATTGATGTGCCAGATGCGGCGGATGCGGCTCGCTCCGTCGACGCGCGCCGCTTCATGCAGCTGGGTGTCGATGCCGCCGAGCGCGGCGAGATAGATGATGGAGCTCCACCCCATCGTCTGCCAGACGTCGGAGAGCACATAGAGCGTCTTGAACCACGACGGATTCGCCATGAAGTTGACGGTGTCGCCTCCGAGCGCGCTGATGAACTGATTGACGAGGCCGTAGCGGGGGTTCAGGAAGATCATCATCATGCCGACCACGACGACGGTCGAGAGGAAATGCGGGGCGTACGTGATCGTCTGGACAAACTTCTTGAATCTCTCGGCCTTCGCCTCATTGAGCAGGAGAGCCAGAATGATCGGAATCGGAAAGCCGATGACGATCAGATACAGGCCGAGCTCGATCGTGTTGGAGATCAGCCTCTCGAAGAAGTAGCTGTTGAAGAACCGGTCGAAATGCTTCAGTCCGACCCAGGGGCTGTCCCAAATTCCCTTGTTGATCCGGAAGTCCTTGAAGGCGATCTGAATGCCGTACATCGGAACGTAGTGGAACAGGATGTAATAAGCGAGTACCGGAGAAATCATGACATAGAGCTGCCAATTGCGGAGGATATTGCTGAAACGGGAGATTGCGGCTGTGCTTTTCAACGGTTTTCGGCTTGCATGCTCTTGCTGAAGCATCGCCATCGGTTGATCGCCCTCCAGGTGCGGTAGGTTTGTTTACGTGAATCTATCATATGAGATCGATATCCAAAAAGTCAACGCATTATTCCAAATATTTTTGGTTAATTATCTGCCGTTTGGATGATAGAAGTCGGAGAAAGGGCCTCATCTTATTTGCATTTAAATAGATAACGCTTTCATTTCTCGTTTTACTCCGCTCCCGAGCCATCTTGTTTTCTAAGTTATCAGAAAAGATCCAAACCGGCAATAACATTTTGGAGGAATTTATCCAAAATTTTTGGATATCGAGCCGCAAAAAAACCTGACGATGAAACGTCAGGTCCGGGAAGAGTCCAGCCGCCGATCGGAGGATTCGCGTACAACGAGCGAGCAAGGCAGCAGCAGCTTCGGCACATCCCTGTACTCTCCGCGGGCGAAGTCGTACAGGAACTTGCAGGCGGTCCGGCCGATCTCCAGCCTCGGCACATGCACGGATGTCAGAGGCGGCGACGTATACTGCGCCAGCTCGATGTTGTCCATTCCGGCGAACGCGATATCCTCCGGAATCCGGCATCCCAGGTCCATGGCGGCCCGCATCGCCGGAATGGCGAGCGTGTCGCTGGCGCAGAACAAGGCGGTCGGCCTGTCCTCCGGCGCCAGCGCGCTGAGCATGGCGGCCGTATCGGCATAGCTCTTTTCCACGCTCCAGTCCGCATCGACGATCCATTCCGGCCGGAACGGCAGATCGGCCTGCAGAATGGCGAATTTGTAGCCGAGATACCGCTCGTCGTTCTCCATGATCTTGTCGAAGGCGGGGCCCCCGACATATCCGATCCGGCGATGGCCCTGATCCAGCAAATGCCGGACCGCCATCCGGGCCGCGGACATGCGGTCGCAGTCGACGGTCGGAATCCGGATGGAATCGTCGTTGAGGCTCACCCCCGCCACCGGGATGCCACTGTCGACCAGCGTCCGGTGCATGCCCCGGTCATACCAGCCCAGGGCGAGCACCGCTCCCGCTCCGGTCTCGTCCAGCATGGAACGCAGCTTGCCCGCCTCCCGCAGCTCCTCATAGGAGCGCATGATCGCCGGCGGCAGCCCCATCTCCGCCAGCCTGCCGTGGAAGCCTTCGAGCACTTCGGCAAAATAAGGATGGTTGCCCATCAGATTGCCGGGCAGGATGCATACATATTGCAAAGGCATTCCGATTGCCTGAGGCGCCATTCCCTGCAGCGGATAGCCGACCTGGATGGCGGCCGCCTTGATCTTGCGCTTGGTCTCCTCGCTGACGGGCCTCGACGTATCGCCGCTGATCGCCCTGGATACCGTAGAGATCGACACGCCGAGCAGATCGGCGATGTCCTTGAGCTTGGCCACTTGCCCGTACCTCCATTCGCTGACTCCAATTATGCTTCAACCATCTTATCATATCGGAGAAGCGGAGATATACTTGCCCCTTCACCGGCCTGACGTGATAAAATGAACGATAATGAACCGAGCGGATAGACAGGCCGATTCCGGCCGAGAAGAGCGTTTGCAGGCAAAAGGAAAACATGAGCGCTCAATGGTCTCCATTGGGATCTGCGGACCAAGACAAAAAAGCATGGAGGTTATGCAGTGGACACGATGGTGCTGCGGGTTGCCCGCAACTTGAAGAAAATCCGCAAGGCCCGGGCCTACAGCCTGGACAAGCTGTCCGAGCTGACCGGGGTCAGCAAGACGATGCTCGCCCAGATCGAGCGCGCCGATTCCAACCCGACCATCACGGTGCTGTGGAAAATCGCGAGCGGGCTGCGCATCTCCGTCTCCGACCTGATCGAAGAGGAGCGCCCTTCCGTCACGCTTGTGAAGGCTTCCGTCCGCTCCCCGATTCTGGCCGGGGACGGCAAGTACATGAGCTACCCGCAGTTTTCGTACAACGACAGCTCCCGCTTCGAGATCTACCGGGTCGTCATGCTGCCCGGCTGCGTCTACGAGGCCGAGCCCCATCACGAGGGCGTCGAGGAGTTCGTCACCGTCACACGCGGAACGCTCCGCATGGTCATCGGCAACCAGTCCTACACGGCCGGAACCGGCGACGCGATCCGCTTCGACGCCGGCCAGCCGCATACGTATCTCAATGAGTCCGGGGAAGAGGAGACCGAGCTTCAAAGCATCATTCTCTACCCGTTCTGAGGGGTCGTGTCTGCCCCTCGCGGACGGCCGTCCAACCGGCGCGAACGCGCGCCCCATAAGGGTTTTCCGCCATTCAACAACCTTCGCCGAAGGTTGTTTTTTGTTGTTTACAAAGCGGGGTCGGCTAATATACTATTACATACGAAGCAGTACCATATACTGCACATATGTTCGTTATGACGATCATTCTTGATCAGAGGAGAATGAAAAATGAAGGATACGATGATTGGTTTGGTCAAGGCGGAGCGCAAAGCCGGCGCCGTGCTCATGGAAGTGCCGGTTCCGCAAATAGCCGCCGACGAAGTCCGCATCAAGGTGAAGGCAAGCTCCATCTGCGGCACCGATATGCATATTTATCACTGGGATGAATGGGCGGAGCAGAATGTCGTGACTCCGAATGTGTTCGGCCACGAATTCTCCGGCATCGTCGAATCGGTCGGAAGCGCTGTCACGAATGTCGCCGTCGGCGACCATGTGTCGGCCGAGGGCCATATCGTCTGCGGCACCTGCAAGCAATGCCGCTCCGGCAACGCGCATGTATGCCCGAATACGCGCAGCTTCGGCATCAGCGCTCCGGGCTGTTTCGCGGAATACGCCGTGACCAAGGCGGTCAACATCATCCACAACGATCCTTCGCTGCCGCATGAGCTGGCCTGCCTCCAGGATCCGCTCGGCAACGCGGTCCACACCGTCATGGCGGGAGACATCGTCGGCAAGTCCGTCGCCGTCATCGGCTGCGGCCCGATCGGCCTTATGGCGATCCAGGTCGCCAAAGCCGTCGGCGCGGGCAGGATCATCGCCGTCGACCTGCATGACTACCGGCTCGGCATGGCGGCCAAGCTCGGCGCGGACGCCTGCATCAAGTCGGAGCCGGGCAAGGATGTCGCGGCGGAGCTGCGCGGCCTGACGGACGGCGCAGGCGTCGAGGTCGGCCTCGAGATGTCGGGCAACGGCCACGCGATCAACAGCCTGCTCGAAGCGATGGCGAACGCCGGACGCGTCTCGCTGCTCGGCATTCCGTCCAAGGCGGTGCCGATCGACCTGGCCCGCCACATCATTTTCAAGGGCTTGCAGGTATACGGAATCACGGGCCGAAGAATGTACCAAACCTGGCATCAGATCAAGGGCCTACTCGACGCGGGCCGGATCGACCTGCGGCCGCTCGTCGACCATACGTTCACGCTGGACCGCTTCGAGGAAGCGTTCGAGCTGATGGGCTCCGGGCAATGCGCCAAGATCGTGTTCAAGCACGAGTAGATTTTTCCGCCGCATTTGATCATGAAACGCTATCCCAGCAACCAGCGTCAACCCTGGTAACCAGCGTCAACCCGTGACCACCAGGGACAACTAAAGGGCCGACGCGGCCCCGTTCAAAAAGGAGAGATCCGCCAATGGCTGGACTAGACGGACTGAAGGACGAACTGGAGGAGCTGAAGCGGCAGGGGCGCTATCGCCTGCCCGCCGTTTGGGAGAGCGGCTCCGGCCCGTGGATGGAGATGGGCGGCCGCCGCATTCTGCAGATGGCCTCCAACAACTACCTGGGCCTGACCGATCATCCCCGGATGAAGCAGGCCGCGATCGAGGCGATCGAGAAGTACGGCGTCGGCAGCGGCTCCGTCCGCACGATCTCGGGCACGCTCGACATCCATGACCAGCTGGAGCGGGAGCTCGCCGAATTCAAGGGAACGGAGGCCGCGCTGGTGTTCCAGTCCGGCTTCACGACCAACCAGGGCGTGTTCGGCACGCTGCTGCAGGCTGAGGACGTCGTCATCAGCGACGAGCTCAACCATGCCAGCATCATCGACGGCATCCGCCTGACCAAGGCGGCCCGCCGCATCTTCAAGCACAAGGACATGAACCAGCTGGAGGAAATCCTGAAGGAATCCGGCTCGTTCAGCCGCCGCTACATCGTCACCGACGGCGTCTTCAGCATGGACGGCGACATCGCTCCGCTGCCGGACATCGTCGAGCTGGCCGAGCGTTACGACGCGATCGTCTGCGTCGACGACGCCCATGCGAGCGGCGTGCTCGGCAAGAACGGCAAGGGCACGACCGACCACTTCGGCCTGAACGGCCGCGTGCACATCCAGATCGGCACGCTGTCCAAGGCCGTCGGCGTCGTCGGCGGCTACGCGGCAGGCAGCCTCGCGCTCAAGGAGTACCTTATCCACAAGGCGCGGCCGTTCCTGTTCAGCACGTCGCAGACTCCGGCCGTCGCAGCCAGCTGCCTCGAGGCGATCCGCGTCCTGCGCAGCAGCCCCGAGCTGGGCGAGCGCATGTGGGCGTCGGCGAACTCGTTCCGCTCGCAGCTGCAGGGCGACGGCTTCGACACCGGCGCCAGCGAGACGCCGATCATCCCGATCGTCATCGGCGATGCGGCCCGCACGATGGAATTCTCGGCTCGCCTGCTCGAGGAGGGCGTATTCGCTCCGGCGATCGTGTATCCGACCGTAGCGGCCGACAAGGGCCGCGTCCGCTTCATCATCACGGCGTCCCACTCGGCCGAGGATCTCGAGTTCGCCCGCCAGGCGCTGCTCAAGGTCGGCCGCGAGTTCGGCCTGCTGGGCTGATCGTTTCGGTATTGAAAAAGCTGTCCCCCGTCCTTCGACGGCAGGGACAGCTTTTTTTGGGCTATCGGACATAGGTTCCGCTATTTCCCTATTTTCAGGCATTAAAAAAAATTTAACGGACATCAGATCCGCTAATTGAGGCTTTAAGTGACCAAAAAGTCCATTTTGATCTAAATAACGGATCTGATGTCCGATAGAAAGCCTTTTCCAGCAAAACAGGCGAAATAACGGATCTGATGTCCGATAGCACACAGCAGCCCAAAGATTAGTTGGTTGGTGCGGTCCGAAATGATGTTCGAGGGGTGGATAGATTCCCTTGAAAAAGATGTTGCTGATTTTAGGTGATTATGCGTAGTTCAGGGAAAGCTCAGCGGCCTCTCTGCACCCTAGCTGGCTGACTAGTCCGTTTCAGGCTTGGTTTCTCACTGCCATGGAGGACTTCATTTGTTGCTGACCGTGAGCACAGCATGATCACATAGCCGCTTATGCCTGTTCCCGGCGTTGCATTAAGAAATGGCTGTTGGTTCCAATTCATGTGGAGCTGGTTGGTTTCAATTCATGTGGAGCTGGTTGGTTTCAATTCATTTGCGGCTGGTTGGCTCCATGCATGTGGAATTAGAGAAGGCTGGCTCCTGCTCTTTGACGTCAACGTCGCTCACTCTTCCCCATCCATTTTCCGGCGTGGACTCTCCGACTCTTATATGGACTCTCATATGGACTCTCCGACTCTCATACGGACTCTCCGACTCTTACATGGACTCTCCGACTCTTACATGGACTCTCCGACTCTCATACGGACTCTCCGACTCTTACATGGACTCTCCGACTCTCATACGGACTCTCCGACTCTCATACGGACTCTCCGACTCCTATATGGACTCTCCGACTCTCATATGGACTCTCCGACGCGAGAGCCTCCACTCCACCCTACCCGCTCTCCGGCGTAAAAGCCTCCGACTCAAAGACCAGCGAGCAAGCTCCCGGCCGACCGTCCGGCGCATGAGCCTTGACGCGGTACCACGCCTTGGCGGAATGAGCCCGCAGCGGGTCGCGCCAAGGCATGTCATTATCGGCCGGCCGGGCTGCGAATACCGTCTGCCACGGCCCATCGGCTCCGCGGCTGGAGCGCTCGAGCGTGTACATCGCCGCACCGGTGACGCCGCGGAATGCGATCCGCTCCTTGGCCGCCAAGATGGCCGGCGCCTCCGGAATCGGATGCTCCGGGACGTCCCTGCCGCTCATCCGGAAGGCATGCTCCCGCAATCGCAGCACGCGCCTGCCGATCTCTTCGTTGACGCCAGTGCCGGGATAATGAAGCGAGAACCCATCGTAATGCGGCACGTATCCGCCCTTGTCGCCGAGCCCGAACAGCGACCAGAACAGAGTTCCCGCCACTCTCTCATCCTCTTCGGCATGGCGGAGAAAGCCTTCCAGATCGCCATCCGGCCATCCGAACTCCCCGGCGATATACACCTTGCCGGCCTCTGCGGTAGCAGCGGCATCAGCAGCAAGCTTGCCCGCATCGGCCGGGTAATAGTGGACGTCGATAATGTCCAGCTCTTCAATGCCGAGCTTGTCTCGGTCAAGCTCGAACTGCTTGCCGTGTGCGACCAGGTGGCGGCTGTCCTCGGACTTGATATGGCGGGCGATCTCCCGCACCCATTCGGCCGGAGCGCCGTTCAGCTCATTGCCCAGCTCCCAGGCCATGATCGTCGGATCCTCCTTGTAGGCCGTGCCCGTCAGGCTGTTCACTCTGTCCAGCACGAAGCTGATATACGACTTGAAGTCCTCGATGACGGACCGATCCCTATAGAACAGCTCGGGGTCATCGAGCCCTCTCCAGGAAGTGAAGGTTTCCCTCCCCCCATGGTAATAAGCCCAATTGCACACAAAAGGAACCAGCAGCCGGAGTCCCCGGCGGCCTGCCTCTGCGATGGCAAAGTCAACGCGGCGGAACGCTTCTTCATTGTACTCCCCGCGCTTTGGCGAGAGTGCCTTGGGACATCCCTGGGAAGCTGCCAGCGTGTGCGAGCGGACGACGGCGGCACCCATCTGAACCGCGGTATCCAGCGCGTCGAGCACCCGGAATTCGGTCGGCCAATCCACTCCGCCTACATTTTCGTCGAGCCCAAGCCAATAGATATTGGGTCCCCCGAACCGGAACGGCTTGCCGCCAAGCATCAGCCGGCTGCCTTCGCGGCTTATGAATTCCTTGCTCGTCATGGATGCATCCCTGCCTTTTCCTCAAGAAATGAGAGCGATTTCAAAGAAAAGCATACCATGAGCCACATTTTCATTCAACATAAATAAACTTTTTATTATATGTTAAAAATTGTTCACTTAGTTTGCATTTTCACTTCTCTTTCCTTTTTAGTTTTGGAACGATGGATTCGGTGATATCCGGAGGAGTCCGCCGTATCCTTGTCGGCCGTCAGCGCGAACGATTGCGCCGAGTTGGACAATACTTCCGATCGGGTCCTGGAATTCCGGGAGACCAATCCCCCGATTGTATCCGCAACAGCGCACAGCGGCAGGAGCCGGGCCGTTATCGACTTTGGCTCCGGCTTGCCATACTATCATTTCATAGAAACAGGCATAGAAAGGAGACAGCGCCGAAGCGCTGTCCCCCGTCGCAGACCAATCAGAGCTTGGAAACCTGCTTCCCTTCCGAGTTCATTGACCGTCCATCGAGTCTCCCATCCCGTGTGTGAAGGGGCCGGTTCTGCTCAAAGCTCGAGCTCCCACAGCTCCTCCGCGAGCTCGCGGCCGGAATGAACCGCAACCCTCGTTTCCTTCAGGGCAAATCCAAAGGACGCATACAGCGCCCTCGCCCGGAACAGATCCCGATTCGTCCAGAGAATGATTCGGGCATAGCCGTGGTCCCTGCAAAATTCCAACGCCGTGCGGATGAGCTCCCGTCCGTATCCTCCGCCCCTTGCGTCAGGATGAATCAGGAACAATCCCAGCTGGGCGCTTGCCTCATCCGCTTTGTTGATGCAGATCGAGCCGAGATGCCGCCCGCCGGATTCCAGAACCCAGATCCCTTCATGCGAATCTTTGCGCTCCGCGATCCCTCTTACTCTCTCGTCGACGAACTCCCGAAACGACTCGTCATAACCGTGCTCCTGCCCGTATAGCTCGGCGTGGGCATCGACGATGGCCCGGGCATCCTCGTCCTTATATGCTCTCAGGTCCACTTTCCGCATCTTCTCCAACCAGCTTTCCTTCAATTACATGCACCTCAGCTTTCCTTCAAATACATGCCGACCGCAGAAACGATCTCCCGAAGAATATCCAGCGACTGCCCGACATCCGGCAGCTCCAGTGCATGGTCGCCTCCGTCGATCGCCAGCAGCCGGACCCCATTGCCCGCCGCTGTGCGCCGCATGTCCTCCGGACCGAACACCGGGTCCGCTGTCCCGACTGCAACCAGACCTCCATCCCGCAGCATGGAGGGAATAGCCGGACCGATCGGGGTCAGGAAGATGTGGCGGAATTCCTTGCCTCTCAAATCTTCCGCAAGAGCCTCCCGCGTATGGCTGGAGACGACGGTTCCCACGCTTTTGCCGATGAAGGCAAGGCGGTCATAGCGCTCCAGCAGCGGCCTGAGGACGGCTGCGCAATCGGCGCTTGCCGCGGCGATCGCATCCTCGAAGGGACCGGGCTCCCGGCGCGCCGCCTGATAGCCGTATTCCAGCAGCAGAAGATCGTCCCCCTCCTGCATCGCCGACTTGCCGGCATAGTGCAACAGCGGCATTTCGCAGGAATAGCCTTGCCCTGGAAACAAGACAGCCAAGGAGATGGCGCCCTCCCTCCGAATCCAGCGGCAGCGGATGTCCGTTCCCCAGGCGGAGGGGGAATGAATCCAGCTCATAGGCATGCCGAAGCCCTCCTTGTTCTTCCATATTATCCTTACTATTCTATTATATGTGTTCAGAAAACTGTCTGCATCCCCTGCAGCAGCAGGCTGACGGCATCAAAAATAGACAGGGCTGAATGTACCGACCCTGTCTTCCTGTTTTCCTGTTTTCCTGTCTTCCTGTCTTCCTGTCTTCCCCGACTTGCCCGGCCCTTGCCGGACTTCTTCCTGGCCTGCCCGCTACGCTTCGGCCGTCTCCGTCTCGCCCGCTGCGGCAACGGCCGCCCCGGCCGGCGGAGCTGTCGACTCCCTCTTGATCAGCGACGTCGACAGCATGACGAGCTCCGGCAGCCGCTCGGGCTCTCCGATTCTCCCCAGCACGAGCTGGGCCGCCCTCGCACCGATCTCTTCCTTGGGCACGCTGACGGTCGTCAGCTTGGGCTGGTTGAGCTCGGCGAGCGTAAGGTCGTCGAAGCCGACGACGGACAGATCGCGCGGACAGGACAGCCCCATCTTGCCGATCAGGTTGAGCGCGTCGAAGGCGATGAGATCGTTGGCGCAGAAAAGCGCCGTAAGCCTGCGCTCCGCGTGCAGCTCGGCGCCCAGCTCGGCGGCGAACGCCGGCTGGGTATACATGCCGCTGCCGCTGACGCCCATGCCCTCGATCATGACGGCCTCGGCCTGGTCGGCCGGCTGGCGGCGGTTGTGCACGGCGATCGCTTCCGCGAAGCCCCGCTGGCGCTCCGAGAAGCTCCAGGTCGTAAAAGCGTCTCCGGCAAAGCCAAGCCTGCGGTGGCCCTCCGCCAGCAGCGCCTGCACGGCCTGGTAAGCACCCAGGTAGTTGTTCGCAAGCACCTGGTCCATGTCGGGATGCTGCGCGTCCGGATCGACCAGCACGAACGGAAGCTTGCGCTTGGTCAACTGATCGGTGTAGGCTTCCGGCAGCTGGCCCAGCACGATGACCCCGTCGACCTTGCGCTCGGTGATGGCGGCGGGCATGCCGTCCTTCACCCGCATCGTCACGTCGATGCTGGAGAGCACCATGCTGTACGTCTGCTTGGCGAGCTCGGCGTCGATGCCCTTGATGATCTTGCCCCAATACTCAGGGTCGTCCAAATAGGCGCGGGGCATGAGAACCGCGAGATTGCCCGTCAGGGAGGAGCTGCCGAGCCGCTTGCTCCCCTTGATCCGGTAGCCCTCCTCCTCGGCCGTTTTCCAGATGATCTCGCGCGTCACCTCGTTGACGGCGCTGTCTCCGGAGAGCGCCTTGGACACCAAGGCTTTGGAGACGCTCAATTTATCGGCAATCATTTGCAGCGTGACCTTTTTGATAATGCCCACCCCTTAGGTTTACGACCCTATCCGGTTCGTCTTCATTCCTTTAAGTGTAAGGGTTCCTTCAACTTTTTTCAAATTTTTTCAGACGCTTTTCCCACCCCCATCTCTTATAGGTTAAACATTCGGCAGCAAGAAATCGCAACCATTCCTATTCGGCCGCCGTAAACATGGGATAAAATGGAATATAATTTCAAGAGGGGCATCGGAATCGCAGTTCTTCGGTACGTTTCAATTCAAATCGGGGAGGACATCCAATGAAAACGAAACGCATCCTGCTGGTCTTGGGCCTGACTGCAGCTCTATTGACCGCCTGCTCCGGAGCTCGGTCAGATGAAGCGGAAGCCATATCCGTCCTGGATAAGGCCATTCACATTCAGTACGGCGTCAAGCATGGCGATATTCCGGAAATTGATTATTCGATGATTAAAGAACGAGGCAGCCTGCTCAAGCCTCTTGTCACCGGGGAGCTGCTCAAAAAGCTGGAGGCCAACATGGATACGGCTATGCCTGTCCGGATTGCAGCCTATAACAAAGCCGATCTGGAAGCAAAGGTCACACAGATGAAGATCGAAGCGGTCAAGGATGCGAAAGACTCCTACGACCTGAACTATACCGTTGTTGTAAAGGTGGCCGAAGACAGCGGAAAGGTCCAGTCCTGCAACGTCCCCGGAGAAGCGACCGCCGTCCGGACAGCGGAGGGCTGGGTTCTGAGCCGCCTCTGGTCCGATTACCGCGAGATGGCTAAGCTGTATCCTTGACCGGGCCGGCAGCCCGGCTTCACGCAGCAAGGCATTCGGCGAGCTTCGCGAGGCGGAGGAGAAGTCTGCACCCGAGAGCCGCCTTTTGCCGAAAGCGGATTTTGGGACATGGAAAAAGCCCGCCCCGGCTGAATGCCGGTGCGGGCTGAAGCCGTTCTATTCGAACTTCACGAGGTAGTAATTCTTCTTGCCGCGGCGAAGCACGACGTAACGTCCGTGCAGGCGCTGATCCGACGTCAGCATCGTGTCGATGCCCGTCTGCTTGACGCCGTTCACGTAGACGGCGCCGCTCTCGATGTCCTGCTTGGCCTGGCGGCGGGAAGGAGCGGCCTTCGCCTCGACGAGCAGGTCGATCAGCCCCGTTTCGGCGGCCTCGCCCATTACGGTCGTCGGCATGTCCTGCAGCGCCTCGACCAGCTCGTCCTCGCTGAGCTGCGTGACGTCGCCCGAGAACAGCGCAGCCGTGATCTTCTCAGCGCTTTCGACGGCATCCGCTCCGTGCACGAGTCTGGTCACCTGGCGGGCGAGCTCGCGCTGGGCCTCGCGCTTCTCCGGCTGCGACGCGACGGCCTGCTCCAGAGCGGCGATCTCCTCGCGGGAGAGGAAGGTGAAGTACTTCAGGAAGCGGATGACGTCGCTGTCATCCGTGTTGATCCAGAACTGGTAGAACTGGTACGCGCTCGTCTTGTTCCGGTCCAGCCATACGGCTCCGGATTCGGACTTGCCGAATTTCTTGCCGTCGCTCTTCGTGACGAGCGGCATCGTGATGCCGTAAGCGTCGCCTCCGCCCATTTTGCCGATCAGGTCCAGGCCTGCGGTGATGTTGCCCCACTGGTCGCTTCCGCCCAGCTGCAGATTGACGCCGTGGTCGCGGTTCAGCTTGAAGAAGTCGTAAGCCTGCAGGATCATGTAGCTGAACTCCGTGAAGGAAATGCCGTTCGCGAGGCGCGAGTCGACGGAGTCCTTGGCCAGCATGTAGTTGACCGTGAAGTTCTTGCCGATGTCGCGCAGGAACGTGATGATGTCGAGCGGCGCGAGCCAGTCGTAGTTGCTGACGAGCTTCGCCGGATTGCCCGCGGCTTCGAAGTCGAGGAAGCGCGACAGCTGGTTTTTTAGGCTCTCGGTCCAGTTCGCGACCGTGTCGTCCGTGTTGAGCGAGCGCTCGGTGGAGCGGCCGCTCGGATCGCCGATGAGGCCGGTGCCGCCGCCAACGAGGGCGATGGAGTTATGGCCCGCCAGCTGGAAGCGGCGCAGCATCAGGATCGGCAGCAGGCTGCCGATATGCAGGCTGTCTGCCGTCGGGTCGAAGCCGCAGTACAGCGTGACGCGGCCTTCGCTCATCTTTTTGCTCAGTTCCTCGCGGTTCGTCACCTGGTACACCAGGCCCCGGTATTCCAATTCCTCCAGCAATTCCGGATTGACGGCCGCAGCTTGCTCTTGTGCCATGTCTGTTCCCTCCACTTGATTGAATGATCGTTGCAGCCGAACCTGTCGCTTCAGCTTTATCGGCCCGTATCTCAGGACAAAAAGAAAGACCCCTCCCTGTCCAAAGACAGGGACGAGTCATCGCGGTACCACCCTATGTTGAGCTTCCCGTACGGGAACGCTCCACTCTGCCGGGTAACGGCCGGCTGCCGTCCGGGCCCTTCTGCCTCAGGCAGTTGCGGACGCGGATGCTCCAGGATGTAATTCGCAGCCCGATCCCGCACCGGCTTGCACCAACCGCCGGCTCTCTGGAGCGATGTCGCTCGGGCGCTACTGTTTCCCTTCAACGCACTTTATCGCTATCACTTTAGCGAATCCCGGCGGATATGTCAACTTCCTTCCAGGCGGAGCACATGCCGAAAGGAGCGCATCCGCTTCTCAGCCGGCTCGTCCGGTTCCAGGCTTCGGCTAAAAGAGCCTGTCTCTTCCGTCTCGCAGCCGAAGCCGTCTTAGGAGCCCGCTGCACACTTGCGGCCGGCAGCCGAAACCTGCTAAAGGAGCCCGCTGTACACTTCCGTCTCGCAGTCAAAGCTGGCTAAAAAAGTCCGCTGTACACTTCCGTCTCGCAGTCAAAGCTGACTAAAGAAGTCCGCTGTACACTTCCGTCTCGTAGTCAAAGCTGACCGTTCCGTCCTGCTGCGTCTCGTCGAAGATCTGCCGCAGCTCATCCAGCATCTCCGAGTGACCGGGCTGTCCCTCTGCGGGAGCGTAGGAGGAAGACAGCAGGCGGCCCTTCACGCCGTCGTAATCAAAGATCTGCCGATTAGGGAAGGTCTGCAGCTCCATCGTTCCCTCGCTGAAGAAAGCCTGCAGCGCTTCCGGAGAGACGTTGCGGTGGTTTACGGTCGCATAGTCCGTTCCGTACTTATGCAGCAGCGCCTCGTACCGTTCCAGGAAAGGCGTGCCCGCAAGCACGCGCGAGTTCCAGATCAGGAACGCGCGTCCTTCCGGCTTCAGGATGCGGCGGAATTCCGCCTGAGCGGCAGCCTGGTCGAACCAGTGGAACGCCTGCGCGCTAACGATCGCATCGACGGAAGCTGCGGCCATCCCCGTATCCTCCGCAGGCGACAGCATCAGGCCGAACCGCTCGTCGGGACCGAGCTTGGCCCAGGCCGCCTTGGCCATATCCGGATTGGGCTCCACGGCCATGACCCGGAGCTGCCGCTCCAGCAGCAGCCCGGAGAAGATGCCCGTTCCGGCGCCGATATCGGCTACCGGAGAATCCTCCTTGAGCCCGCCACGGCTGATGATGTAGTCTACCGCTTGCGCCGGGTAGCTCGGCCGGTATTTCTCATAGTTGTCCACACGGCTGGAAAACCGCTCCTTGCTGTCCATCGATCATCCCTCCAGATCTCGTCCATGAGGCCAGGGTCCGCCGTTCGAACCAGCCGATGCCGGCGCGCACCCTGGCTTCTCTGCATGCTTAACCGTACCAGACAAGGGTCGCTCAGGCAACCGGAGGCTTGCAATAAATGATTTCGGGATCGCCTTCGTCCAGATTGTCCACGACACCGCTGCGGACGTAGCCCATCGCCTCGCACAGCAGCCGCATCGGCTTGTTGGATTCGTTGGTCGAGGTGAACAGCTTCTCTCCAGGGAACCCGGCCTCCCAAGCCGCCATTAGACTGCGGCCGACTCCGCTCCTGCGGTCGTCCGGATCGACCATGATCAGCTGCAGCAACCGTTGCCCGAAAAAGGAGCGGTCATGCGCGGCGAAGCCCGCAAGGCTGCCCTCTCGGAGAGAAACGAGGCAGCAGCCGCTGCGCACATGCTTCTCGAGCTCGGCGAGCCGTCCGCCATGGCCGATTGCCTTGGCATCCAGAGCGGCTATGGCCGGCAAGTCGGCCATGGATGCCTTGCGGACGCCGGTAAAGCAGGCAATGGCATTGCCTGGCGTTTCCGTTCTTTCGGACACTCCCCCGGCAGGTTTGGCTGCCGATGAGAAGAGGAACAGCTTGCTGCAGCCGAAGTGCTCCAGCTCCAGATCCTCCTCCGTGTATCCGTCTTCCCCCGCATGGCGGGCCAGCGACTTCCGCCAAAAAGCGATGGAGCCCCGGTTGCGCTCGCCCGGCGTCGTGAACAGCGACCAGCTTCCGGGATGCCGCCGGAACAGCTCGCCAGCCGCCGCTTCACCGATGCCTTTGCCTCGGTATGGCCTGAGGATGAAGAACTCGTTCACCATATAATCGCTGCCGGATTCGGTGTACGGCCCGGAAGCGATGAGCGCGAAGCCGGCCGGAAGTCCGTCCGCGAGGATCAGATAGGGGAACAAAAGGCCTTCCTTTTCCCACCAGATGTCGAATCCGCCCTGCTGCTCCTGCAGGGTCCGGATGCCGTCATCCTCTTCAAAGACACCGCAGCGGTTCGGCAAGACTTCCCGGATCCCGGCCAGATCATGCAGATACAGCGGATACAGATTCATCAGGATATATTTGCGGTCCAGGCCGCACGGCTCTACGGATATGTTCATGCTCATGGCTCTCTCCCTCGTTTTATCCTGCACTTACTATACTTGCGGCCGAGGCGGGAGGATATGGAAAGAACGGTTATAGCCGAAGAAACAGATGGACCTGGTCTGAACCGCTGACCGTCGCATCCCTTCTATTCTTAGACTCCGCCTGCTTCATAGAAAGTGATCCGGTTCCCGAACGGATCCGTCACGATGACTTCGCAGCCGCCCCAAGGGGGCTTTTCCAATCCCGGCCTGGCATACCGGTAGCCGCTGTCCAAAAGGGCCTTGTGATAGTCCGTCAGGCTTGCCGTCTCGATCCGGATGTTGGCGCCGGGACTTCCATCTCCATGATGCTCCGATAGATGCAGCTCGCAGCCTCCCAGCTTTATGGCCATATAGAGAGGCAGCGGCTCCTCGAATCGATGCTCCCAGAGCCGTTCAGCCCCCAGAAAATCCAGGTAGAATTCCTTCGCCTTGCCGACGTCGAACATGCGCATAATGGGGACCACTCGATTGAATTCAGGCATAATTTCATCCCTCCTGAAGATAGGCTTGCCGTCGTTTTATCAGGATTTTCCAAAGGCTTCCGCAGCGAACTCGACAAACCGCTGCGCCGCCGGAGGAAGGTAACCGGCCTTTCTTGTCATCATTCCTATTCGGCAGACGCAGCCCTCATCCTCCAGCGGCGGCGAACGGCTTGAGCGCTTCGGCGGCTTTGCATCATCGCCACTCCCGGCCATACGCAGGGCCATATCAGCATCTACCTGCACCGCCAACGCATGCTCATTGCGGGAGATGCGCTGATCATTCACGACGGCAGGCTTTGTGGGCCGGACAACAATGTGGATGATCTTCTGGCTCGCAAATCCATTGCCGCCGATGAAATCCCGCCGAAAGGATCTTACAGGCTGCCGGTCAAGTCCAGCAAGGCTTGCCGGGAATCGCCCTGATAGAGCCCTCCATGGTAGCAAAGGATTGAGTCGATGTCGAAGGGGAGGAAGCTTCTATCGGACATCATGCAACCCTTGTCGATTTCGCGACCATTTCGTAGTTCTTTCGGACTTCATCCAACCCCTGCTTATTTCACGACCAATTGTAGTTTGATCGGACTTCATCCAATTCCTGCCTAAGGTTCGCGACCCATTGAGGGTTCTACTCGAAAATATCAGACCTGCCGCCTATGGTTCGCGACTAATTCGGAGTTCTATCGGACATCAGATCCGTTATTTGGTCATTTCAACCCCATTTTGGATTTTATCGGACATCAGATCCGTTATTTCCTCAAAAACCTGACACCAAAGACGATTTTCACGAAAATAACGGATCGTATGTCCGTTAAATTGCGAAATCGTCCCCAATCGGCTGAATAACGGATCGTATGTCAGATTAGGTTGGCGACGCCGTCTTCGCCACGATCAGCAGGAACTTAAAGGCACAATCACGCCATGAAGCTGCCGGTCGCCAAAGAAGGCTTGATGGCCGCTCGGCAAAATACAATTTTGAGCTCGACAAAGAAGGCCGCTCCCTCATCTCCAGATGACGGGAAGCGGCCTTTCTCTATCGTTCTTTATTCAAGCAGCTTCAGCATCCGCTGCAGCACAACCGCTGCCTGGGCGCGGGTAGCCTTGCCCTTCGGCGCGAAGCCGTCTGCTCCGGCGCCGTTCATGACTCCGAGGGCAGCCAGCTGCGCGACCGACGATCGGGCATAACCCGCTATTTGGCCGCGGTCCTTGAAGCCCGCGAGCTCCGCATTCACGTCGGCGGACATGAGACGGTTCAGATGCTTGAGAGCATTCGCGGCCATGACCGCCATTTCCTCGCGTGTGATCGCTCGGTTCGGCTCGAATTTGCCGGCACCGGTGCCGCCAGCAATGCCCAGCCTGGCAGCAGCCGCCACCGCCTCGGCATACCAAGCATCGGGCTTCACGTCGCTGAAGGCTCTCATCGGTTTCACATCGCTGAGTCCTCCCGCCGTTTCGGCGGCATCCAACCGGAACGCCCGGAACAAGGCTGTAATGAATTCAGCGCGTGTAAGAGGTTTGTCCGGAGCGAACTTGTCGCCCCCTACTCCCAGCATGATTCCTTTGGCCGCCATCTCTTCGATGGCGGAACGCGCCCAATCGGTCCCGCCCAAATCGCCAAAGGAGGGAACTGGCTTCGTGCTCGGCGACGGCTTCAGACTTGGAGCAGGTATGGCGCTGGGAGCAGGTGTGGCGCTAGTAGGCGATGGCGTCTCGCTAGGCATTGGTGTCCAAGCTCCTCCAGGCGTCGGTGTCGCTTCCCCACCTGGCGTCGGCGTCGCCTCTCCTCCAGGCGTTGGCGTCGCTTCCCCACCTGGCGTCGGCGTTGCCCCTCCACCTGGCGTCGGCGTTGCCCCTCCACCTGGCGTCGGCGTCGCTTCCCCACCTGGCGTCGGCGTTGCCCCTCCTCCAGGCGTCGGCGTCGCCTCTCCACCTGGCGTCGGCGTTGCCCCTCCTCCAGGCGTCGGCGTCGCCCCTCCTCCAGGCGTCGGCGTCGCTCCTCCTCCAGGCGTCGGCGTTGGCGTCGCCCCTCCTCCAGGCAGGTCCGCCGTCTTGATCAGCGAGACGTCGTCCACCTTGATCCAGTTGCCCCCGCTGTCCTGGGAATGGAAGCCGACGGCCAGCTTGCCGTCCCGCACCTCGAGCCCCGACAGCTTGACGGATGCCCATGAGCTCTCACCTTGCGGAATCGCCGCTTTCCGCACGGCTCCCTGATCGCCCGTCGCCGTCATTTCGGCGGTTATCTGGCCGCCCTTGGACTTCGTCCAGGCTTTCAGCTCGTAGATGCCGGGCTCGAGGCCATCGGCCTCCTGCGAAGTCGTGACTTCGTAGGCTTGGTCGTTCCAGTGGACGAGAGCATATTGATCGCTGCGCGCCCCGCCCTCCAGCTTGACGATGCCGCTCGTCATCTCGGCGCCCTCGGCGTCTTTGCTGGACCAGTGCTTCGGCAGCACAGGCCATGCGCCCGCATCGACGGCTTCCTCGAAGCCCGGATTGAGCAGCCGGTTGTTCGCCGCAGGCGCCGTGCCGTCATCATAAGGATTGCCCGGCACATTCACGTTCAACGCCGCCGTGCTGCTGTGAAGGACGGTCCCGTCGAACAGCTCGATGGCAGCCGTCGCCTCCTTCATGCCGTTGGCGATTTTGGAAGTCGTATACGACCAGGTTCCGTCCGGCTTCACCGGAGCATGGAACGTCTGCTTGCCGACCTGGATGCGCACGAATTCCGCTCCGCTGGCCGTGCCGCTGAGGGTGTATGGCAGCGTTCCGATGACGGCTCCGCTGTCCCGGATGGCTATGGAAGCCGCGTTGAGCCTGTCGGTAAAGTCCGCTCCCTGGATATCGTCGACATACAGCGTCCCGGAAGAGGACAGCGAATCCGGCGATCCGCCGAGATACAGGGAGAACGTCTTGATCTGCCGGCTCGGGTCCGGACGGTCGCCGGGATCGCCGCCATACCAGCTCGGGTAGCGGAAGGCGCTGAATGGAACGTACATCAAGCGCGGATCGCTGCCGCGGAAGACCGCCTTCGTCTCCCAGAACTTCCCGGCGTCGTCGGAAAACTGGATGGCCAGCTCATTGTTCGACCCGTCCGGCTGCAGCCAGAAGCTGAAGCCGTCATAACCGTCCAGCTTCAGGTAATCGGGGCTGAAGCTGCCGCCCGCGTATCCCGGACCGCTGAAGTCGTAGTCCATCCGCAAGCCGTAATCGCCCTCGGATTTGCGGGAGCCGTCCAGCGATACATCCAGCGCTCCGCCGCCGGTGTTGCGCGCGAATGCTTTCTGCACCAGGGCATTGTAGCCGCCATAACCTTCGAAATTGTCCAGCTTGGAGGCATTGGCCATCCGCACGTCGTCCACGACGATCGTGCCCGCTGCGGGGGAAGCTCCATCCGTCTTGCCTACATACAGGCCGAATCCGGTCACGTCGGACAGATCGATCGGTCCTCGGCCGACATCGCCTGCCGCAAGCGTGAAGTCCGCAAGCTTGACCTCCAGCGTGCGCGCCGCCGTGCCGCCGAGCGTAGCCGCCGCTTCCCATATCCGTCCATCTCCCGTGAAGAGCCGGAAGCCGAGCCTATTGCCGCTGCCGTCCGGCTTCACCCAAGCATGCAGGGCATCAAAGGAAGACAGGTCGGCATGGCCGATCGGCCTGCTCAAGCCCGCAAACGAAGCGGAGCCGAGCTCGTAGCGGAGTTTCGCGCCGTAGCTGCCGCGATTCTTCGCGGCGGCATCGAGGGCAATCGAGGCCTCGCCGCCATCCTGGTCCCGCTCGTAACGGGCTGCGATGCTGTCATCCTTGCCGTAATCGTATTCGCCGTCCTCGAGGACGTTCGCGGGCGGAGCTTCCGTAAGCGGAATCAGAGCCGCTCCGAACCCGATATCGGCTTTGGCGAGAGCCGGCGACTCCGGGCTTCCGCCTGCCGGATAGGCGGCCTTGATGTAACGGGTTCCCGCCGGCAGCTCGAAGCCCGCATAGACTTGGCGGCTCCATCCGTCCGCCGTCTCCTTGCGGGTCACCGCCGGCTGCAGCGGCTGGTAATTCAAGCCGTCGATGGAAGCCGACAGCTGCAGCTCCTCTCCTCCTTTCACATACGAGGTGAACCGGTAGGAGTTCATGTCGCCTGCAGCTGCATACACAAGCTCCGCATGCTCTCC
This sequence comes from Paenibacillus sp. RUD330, assembly GCF_002243345.2. Lineage (NCBI taxonomy): Bacteria > Bacillati > Bacillota > Bacilli > Caryophanales > Paenibacillaceae > Paenibacillus > Paenibacillus sp. RUD330. Next base: position 1,040,015 of record NZ_CP022655.2, on the reverse strand, counting down.
GTCCAGGCGGCTGAGGACCGGCAGCCCTTCCGTGCCGGCGGAAGCCCCGCGAACGGCCAGATTGCCCGATGCCGAGTCCGGCTGTCCGTCGAAGCTGCGGTCTACGATCAACCCGCTGCGCACCGGCGCCGGGACGGGCCGATAGCCTTGGCCGGCATAGGCGTACTCCAGCTCGACACGGTCGACCAGAACGGAGCTGCCGCCGTCGATGGCCAGCTTCACATACCGGGTTTCTGCCGGAAGCCCGTCTGCCGTCCACAGCCCGTCCGCCAGCCTCGGCTGGATTTCGGCATACTTTCCGTTGACCGAGGAGACGAACAGCCGCACCTTGCCGCTGCCCTCGGCCTTTATGCGCACCGCCTCCAGCGGAACAGGCGCCGCATAGGTAAGCGTGCCCGGCAACGCGCCGGCGACATAGGCTTTGAAGCCTTGGCCGAGCTCGTTCCAGTTGTCCGCCTTGTTCAGCACATTGGAGGACTGGTCATAGGCATACGTCTGGCGATTCTCCTTGGGATTCTGCATGAGGCTCATTTCATCCGCGATGAGATGTCTAGCCGTCGTGCTCACGACGTTGGACCACGCCGATGCGCCGGACTCGTTGACTCCGCGTACCCTGTACTGATACAACGTGCCGGTGATGGCCTGCTCGTCGTGGAAAGCCTTCGTTCCGGCGCGTCCTCCGTCGGAGGCGTCGGCTGCGACCGTCTCCCAATTCATTCCGTCGGCGGAGCGCTGCACCTCGTAGCCGGATGCTCCGACAACCCCCTGCCACCTGATGTCCGCGACCGAATCGATCGGGAACAGTTTCGGAGCTCCTTCCGGCGCCGCAATCGCGGGAACCGCGGAGGTCTTGCCTTTATCCAGCGCATTCATGTAATGAGCGTAGTTGTACACCGTCCGGATAATATCCGTCTCGCCGTAATAATCGCCCGAGGCGAAGCCCGGCCAGTGATACGACGCCCAGTTGCCCGGATCTTCGTCATGCCAGTAGAAGCCGCCGTCCTCCTTATGCGGCCTCAGCGACCAGATCATGATGCCGGAGGTGCCGTTTTGCAGCGCCGCGTTGTACAGGGCTTCAACCGGCTCCTTGGTCGTGTAGAGCCCGAACTCGCCCAGAATGTAAGGTTTCTTGCCTGCGGCCAAGGCTGCGTCGGCATTGATCTTGTCGATGAAATTGCCGGTGTAGAAATGATTGCCGACGATGTCGATATGATCGTCCGTCAGCGATCCGGCGTTGATCGAGAAGCGCCCGTCGAGCAGCAGCTGCTTGGGCTGCTCCTCCTCCTTGATGTAGCGGGCGATTTCCGTCGTCCATGACTGCGGGAACTTGTCCTGGTTGTAGCCGCCCAGCTCGTTGCCCGTCTCCCAGGCAAGGATCGCCTTGTCGTCCTTGTATTTCACTCCCGTAATCGTGTTGATGCGGTTCATCATGTAATGGACGACCTGCTTGAACAGACCGATGACCTTAGGGTCGGTGTAGAACATCCAGCCGTCCGGATCCGTCGCCGCATCCCCCGTTATCGTGCCGGGATAGACGAAGTTGACGTAGCTTTCAATGCCGCCGACCCACTGCCATTGATCGACGAACGGGATGATGACCCGGACGCCGGTCTGATTGGCGAGAGCGAGCATGCGGTCCATCTTGGCGAAGCCTTCCTCGCTGAACTGCATCCTGCCGCTGGAATCCGGTCCGAGGATGAAGGCCGAGTCCTTGTTGGAACCGTCATAACGGAGAACGGACGGCACATAGGAGCGGGTCGCTTTCCCGCCCATCGCCTTGATCGTGCGAAGAGCGTCGTCCTGGGAGAATGCCGGGTCCCCCAGCGCCCCGGGATAGTTGAGGCTGGCAAAGCGGTATTCCCTGCCGTCCTCCATCAGCTTGCCTCCTTCTGCGGCAATGTAGGAGGAGAACAAGGTATTCCCTCCGTATACCTGATCCGGAACGCCTCCGTATGCGGATTCCGTCACGCTCCCTTCTTCCGATGCTCCCGTTGGAGAAGCACCGGCCGCCGACCCGAAGGCAGGCGTCATCAGACCGAATGCCAGCACCCACGATAAAAGCGCTTTCAATAATGGCTGTCTCGAACATCTGGAGCTGGACAATTCCATTCCTCCCGTCATGAATAGGGTTGACGCTTCCTTGCTGCCCTGTCAGAGCCTCTTTCTTTCTCTCTCTCGACTTGCTTCTTGATTTCATTCCTGTTTTGTTTGGTCAAACAAGGAACGAAAACATAATTTCAACGAAATTATAGATTTACCTTAAACTTATGTCAACTATTTTCAAATTATTTATACCTTCCAGTCCTTGAAAATAGGAAAAAAGACCCTTCAGCCAAACGGCTGAAGAGTCTCATCTCGCGTTGTGGAACCGAATGATGGAAAACTGGCGCAGCGACGATTGCATAATCGCGTCCCTGGCGGGAAAGAGGCTTGGCGTTACGCGCAGCTCCGCGCCGGAGCGCGCGATTTCACCTAGGAGATCAGGCATGCGATCGACCGATCGGGGGACAACCGTCTCATCCGAAACATAGTAGCCCGCGCTATCGTCCTCCATCTGGAATGTATCGGCAGGCATCTCATACCGGTACAAAGCCGCAGCCCGAATCCGCTCCAGCCATCGGCTCTCGACCAGAATGATCCGCGAGGCGCCGGACATGCCGAAGAGCAGCCGCTCCTCCCGCCCATCAAGCCCGGGCTGGCGATTGTAGATGATCCGCGGACATTCCCGCGGAAAGAAATAATTCACGCTATGCTCTTCGTCGACAGCCCATACCGCGGCAGGCAGATCGTCGCGTCCGGGCCTTGGCCGAGGGACAAAGCGGCTGATGGCGGACTCCTCGCTGAAGTGGTGAAGAAGAGGCTCCAAGGCGTCGTTCTCCTTTCGGCTCCTGCATAAGATAGCTGGGAAGACAGAATACAAAGCGGAAGAAGGCATCCCATGACTTGCGCAACCTCCGCCGGCCGTTCCGGCGGGAACGACGGCATCATTCAATTCACCGGCTGCAGGCTGGATTCGGCCGATGCGCCGCAGCCTGGGCTGGCGTTCAGCAAAAGCTGCCCGGCCCGGCATCCGGCCTTATCGCTGAGCTCATCCGGCGCGATCCGGATCAAAGCGGGCGGAATCTATCTGGCCGGTATCTCCATAACAGGCGGCAGTTCCATTCTTCCCGCGCTTGCGGTCAACGGAACTCCCCTCACGGGCGCCCTGCACGGTCCGTGCGGCAAAGAAGCGCGAACCGCCTATCAGCTGCTCGCGCTCCAACGCAGCGACCTGCTGACGCTGCTTGATCTGTCCGCCCCGCTGAACAGGCTGCTCCGGCCGCCTTGCGGCCATGCCGGGCCGGAGGACGCCGCTTGGACATTGACGCTCCGCCGGCTGGAGGATCAAGAGGAAGCCGGATTCGGGGCCAGCGGCAAATGAACCTCGCAGATCGTCCCCTGATTCGGCTTGCTGCGGTAATACGTCCGGCCGCCCATCGCCTTGATCAGGTTGGTCACGACCATGAGTCCGAGTCCGGTTCCCTTGTCCTTGGTCGTATAGAACGGCATCCCGATGCGCTTCAGCTGCTGCTCGTTCATCCCCACTCCCGTATCCCGGATGAAGATCAGGGCCTTGTCGTTCTCCTGCCTCGTGCTGATGGTAAGGACGCCGCCTTCCGGCATCGACTCGATCCCGTTCTTCATGATATTCAGCAGGCATTGCTGGAATTTCTTCGAGTCCCCGACAATGATGAGCGGCTCTTCCGTCGAATGGCTCGTCACGAACTCGATGCCCGACATGACGCATAGAGGCTTGACCCACTGCTCGACGCTGCTGAGCTCCTGCCGGATATCGAGCGGCTTCGGCTCGTCGACGGAGGGCTTGGAATAATTGAGGTAATCGGTAATGATGGCATTGGCTCCGTCGATGCCTTCAAGGGCATGGTTGCGGTATCGATCCATCGCCTGCTGATCCAGTCCCGGCTTGCCCATCAGCTGGAGGAAACCTCTGGCCGTCGTCAGCGGGTTGCGCACCTCATGCGAGATGGAGGCCGTCAGTTGCCCGATGAGATGGTATTTCTCCGCGTTGAACAGCTCCTCGGTCATCCTCTCCTGATGCTTCACCAAATAGTAGGTGTAGGATACTAGCGGAGCGGAGAGGAGGGATCCCGCTGTGATCAGCAGCACTTCCGTCAGGTTGAAATCGATCCCCTGTTCGGCCATGAAGCCGTAACTGATTCCGATATGAACGAACGTCAAGAGAATATGGAGCAGGATCATGAGCCGGATCGACTCCGACAGCTTGATCCGGTAATGGAAGATGATGCCCAGCACGGTCACGACGGCGCATGCTATGGTGGGCGGAAGCCAGTCGTTGCCCGCAATGAAGACATTGCCCCATACGAATGCCGCCGCGGTCGCCGTCCCTGGTATCCACCCTTCGAACAGGGCGACCATGGCGACGCACACCGGCGTCAGATGGAGCGCGTAGACCAAGGGATCGATCTCTTCATAGGCCAGGTAGAAGTAGCTCTGGACGATGAGGATGAGAACGAACAGGATTTTGCGGCCATGGCGTATGAACGACACTCTGGGCGTAATGATCAAGAAGAGCAGGCACGCGGTCAGATAATACATCAGCCCTTGGAATTCGCGTGCAATTATATTTTCAATCACGGCAGGAAATCCTTCCTATCCACTCTAGCCGACGATTCTGCCGTTCCAGGGCAGCCCGTTTTCCCACCGGGATTTGTCCCTGCTCCGGTTCAAGATCAGCCAATCGTATTGGTACATATCCCATATCTTGCATTTGTCGGCCTTGAGATCATATTGATCGATGATGGCGTTGACGGCTCTGCGTGCGGCCTCGTTCGCGCCCTCCATCGTGGCGAGATCCGTATTGGTGCGCACGTAATCGGAAGCCAGGAACAGATTCGGCACGGCCGTATAGGCATTGGGCCTCAAATCCCATGTATGCACCCTGTTGACGAGCAGCGGCTCCATGTTGGTCACGGAATTCGGATTGGGGAACTGGATGTCCTCGTCGAGGAACCAATGCTCCAGCTGCTCGTCGCGCAGCAGCTCCGTCCCATGGTTGAAGCTTTTCTTGAGCTGGGCCCACACCTCGTTCTTGATCTCCTCGGCCGAGCATTGCATGGCGGGACGGCCGTAAAGGATGCCTTTCTCCTGCCAATCCGAGATATCGACCGATATGACTCCCCGTACCCGCCCGTTGCCGTATTGGGTCAGATCGGTGCCGGGCCAGAACTGCTTCTGCGAGACGAGGGTCAGCGCCCAAGGGCTGTCCATGCAGATGACGTGGCCGTGGATGAGCTCGACGTCCTCATTGAGATAGAACTGGATGCCGTTCATCCACTCGACGGATTCGCTGAGCGTCCTGAGCTTGCCGAGGAGAGGATCGGCCTTGGCAAGCTCAGGCGTGACGAATCCCGCCATGACTTCAACGGGCAATGCAGATATGTAGGCGTCCGCCACAACCGTCCGCTCCTCGCCGTCGACGACGACGGAGACGCCGGTCACCGCGCCGTTCTCGCAGGCGATCGACCTGACCGGGGCATTCCGATGGAACTCGACCCCGAGCGAGAGCAGATAGTCCTGCCACGGTCTCAGCCAGGCTTCGTTCGTCGGGGCGTTCAGCAGCCTGTCGGCGCTGCCTCCCGGGGTGATCATATCCATCATCAAGGTCGCTCCCACCGTGCCGATCGTGCAGGCGTTCGCCTCCTTCGCCTTGGCCGCGACTAGAATGCGGGACAGCCCTGCGAGAATGCGCTGGAACTGCTGGGATTGCTTGTCCGCTTCGATGAAATCCCACCAGGAGACACGCTGGTATTCCAGGTATCGGCGAAGGTCGCTGCTGGAGGCGAGCTGATAGAGCTTGCCCGCATAGTGCTCGGCTTCCGCCCGGGTCAGGCCCAGATCGTTGCCGAAAATGGATTCCAGCAGCACTTTCCAGTCGGAGGAGTTCGCCGGGAACTCCGTTACGAACGGCTGCATCGGCCGGTCGTCGAACGCGACGCCGAGCCGAGAGCCCTCCACCAGATTATCGAAGACGCCGCGCTTGTTGCCCGGGAAGGGAATCCGCTTCATCGTGTCGGGAAGATGCTTGTAGAACTTAGGAAAGAAGCGGAAGCCATGCTCTCCGGGAAGATCCTTTCTCCCCTCGGTTCCGCTTCCCTTCACATCCATGCTGCGGGCTTTGCCTCCCGGTATGGACCTTGCCTCGTAGACGGAAACGTTGAAGCCTCTCTCCGCGAGCTCATGGGCAGCGCTCATTCCTGCTACGCCCCCGCCCAAAATGACAATTTTCGGCATGACCTTATTCAAATCGCCATCTCCTTCTCTAGCATCCATTATTTGTGCGCCAACACCAATAGGCCGATATACACATAAACTCTTCCCACATAGTACCATCGAACTAATGTCTTTTACTGTCGAATTTTATCAATAAATGAAATAAATTTCCGTGGCAGGCGTCCATCCCTCCCATTGGGCGCGAACAGGCATTCGCTTCCCCTCCCGGCAAACGCTTCCAGCGGCAGTCGGGGAGCAAAAAGTCAAAAAAAGAAGGCGTCCCCTGGCGGAGACGCCTTCTGCCTGCTGCGATTCGGGTCCGATCGTCCTGCTCGATCACGCTTGCTTCCCCTCGATCAATACAACGTTCTCCATAGATAAAAAGTCGCATAGGCTTCCCAGCCCTTCCATGGCTTGGCCAGCTCTCTGGCTTCGTCCGCCGTCGGCCTGCGCTCCATGCCGCCGGCCGCCTTGATCGCGTTCAGCAGCCCGACATCGGCGGCCGGCAGCGCCTCCGGCATGCGCAGGCAGCGCATCATGACATAATGGGCTGTCCACAAGCCGATGCCGCGAATAGCGACCAGCTTGCTTTCCGCTCCTTCCCAGCCCGCCTGGAGCAGCGACTGCTTGTCCAGCGAGCCGTCCGCGACCAGACGTGCGGCGCCGATCAGATATTCGGACTTGCGTCCGGTCATCTGCAGCGCCATGATGTCGGCCGGCTCCAGCGAAGCGACCGCAGCCGGCTCCGGGAAAGCCCAATAATCGCGTCCGTTCCACCTCACGGAGCGGCCGAACGTCTCGGTGAACCTTTTTTTGAGCGTGTAAGCGAACGCCAGATTGATCTGCTGCCCGATGATCGCCCAGCAGACCGCCTCGAACAGATCCGGGATGCCGATCATCCGCAGTCCTCGGAAGGTCCGGCCGGCCTCCCGCAGCAGATCGCTGCTTTCCGTGAGGACATAAAACGGCTCCAGATCCCGGTCCAGATCGAACCATTCCAGCATGTAGGCTTCAATATGCCTCCTCATCGCCGGAGAAGGGGCGTCTCCCATCGGGAATGCGGCGACGAGACGGCGGACAGCGGTCGAGCCGCCGCTCCCGTCCTCCTCGTAGTCCACCTGGACCAGAATCTCTTCGCCTCCCCGAGCGAACAGCTTGACCAGGGAATCCCCCTCCACCGCATAGAGCGCTTCATCGCTGGAGCGGCTCAAATATGCCAAGGCGGCAGGGTAATTGAAAGGTTCGGGCACAGGCAAGACAATGGGCGCGGCGTCCGCATGAGGCTTAATTCCGTTCATCGGCAGATCCTCCCTCGTATGGCGGGGGCTTCCCGCCCTCCAAGGACTATTTTAGCATAATCGCTTATGAAATCCGGCCGGATTGTACGATCCGCACGCCTCTTCCCGGTACGGAGACACGGCCGCCGACGGTCGCTCCGGTCAGCAGATCGACGCCCCCGCCTGCCGGAAGCGACGCCCATCCCTCCTCCGCCCCATGGTTGAGCAGGAACAGGTACCGCTTTCCGTCTTTGACGCGGACGGCGGCTTCCAGCTCCGCGGACGCCTCTTCCACAAGCGCTTCGATGCCGCGCCCGCTGCACAGGCTTCCGAGGAAGTCCCGGAGAAAAGCCGGCTCCGGGCTGGAGGCGACGTACCACGCTTCTCCCTCGCCGAACCTGTTCACGGTCAGGGCCGGCATGCCCCGGTAGAAGTCGTCGCCGTAGACCGCCTTCACCTCCGCTCCTTCGCTGTGGATCAAGTCGCAGAGCAGGCCGCACTCATACTCGGAACGCATGCCGGGAACGGCGCCCGGGCCGCCGCTCCGGCCGCTGCCGCCTGGAGCGTCCGACCCGCCCGCGAGCTCTCCGGATGCCGTCATGACGATCACGTTGCGCTGCTCCGGCAGAAGCGCGTCGATCTCCTCCGACCAGATGCCGAGCAGCCTGCGCAGCTCGCCTGGATAACCGCCGGTCCGGACGAGGTCGTGCTGGTCGACGATGCCGCTGAAAAAGGTCGTGACGAACGCTCCTCCGGCCGCAGCGAAGGCTTCCGCCTTGTCTGCGAACCCGGGCTTCACCATGTACATCACTGGCGCGATGACGAGCTCGTAGCGGGAGAAATCCTCCTCGACGCCGATGATGTCCGCCTGGATATGCTGGCTGTACAGCGCATCGTAATACTTGTGGACTTCCTGCGCATAGTTCAGCGCCACCGTCGGACCGCTGCTCAGCTCCGTCGCCCAGCGGTTCTCCCAGTCGAAGACGATGCCGACCTTGGAGTCCGCCCTTGCGTCCAGCAGCGTATCGCCGAGCTGCCGCAGCTCCCGCCCGAGCTCCGCGACCTCGCGGAATACCCGCGTATGCTCGTGACCGGAATGCTCGATGACGGCTCCGTGGTACTTCTCGCAGGCTCCGACGGAGCGCCGCAGCTGGAAGAACATGACCGTGTCCGCTCCTCTGGCCACCGCCTGCCAGCTCCACAGCCGCATGACGCCGGGACGCTTCAGCGAGTTGTACGCCTGCCAGTTCTGCTGGCTCGGGGTCTGCTCCATCAGCATGAACGGCTGGCCGCCGCGCAGCCCCCGCATGAGATCATGCGCCATCGCCGTGAAGCTCGGCGGCGTATCGATCGACGGGTAGTTGTCCCAGGAGACGATGTCCATCTCCTTGCCCCATTTGAAGTAATCCAGCTCCGGATAAAAGCCCATCAGGTTCGTCGTCACCTGGATATCGGGCGTCAGCGCCTTGACGGCATCGCGCTCCAGCTTGAAGCATTCCAGCAGACTGTCCGACTGGAAGCGGCGATAGTCCAGCGAGATGCCCTGGAAGTTGGTGCGGCTGCCGCCCCATTCCTCGCTGAGCGCGTTCGGCGGCACGATCTCCTCCCAGTCGTAGAAGGTATGGCCCCAGAAGCGGGTATTCCAGACGCGGTTCAGCTCCTGCAGCGAGCCGTACCGCTGCCTGAGCCAGCCGCGGAAGGCCGCCGCGCAGTTGCCGCAATAGCAGTAGCCGCCGTATTCGTTGCTGATATGCCAGACGAGCAGAGCCGGATGCCGGCCGTAGCGCTCCGCCAGCTTGCCTGCCAGCGCCGTAGAGAAGCGGCGGTAGACCGGACTGTTCGGGCAGGAATTGTGGCGCCCGCCGAAGCGGCGCTTGCGGCCTTCCCAATCCACCCGCAGCACCTCGGGATGGCGCTTCGCCATCCAGGCCGGATGGGCTCCCGTGCCGGTCGCCAGACAGATGCCGATGCCTTGCCCGTGGAGCAGCGCGAACTGCTCGTCGAGCCAGGCGAAGTCGTACGTATGTTCGTCCGGTTGATCGAGAGCCCAGGAGAACACGTTGATCGTGGCGACGTCGATGCCCGCCAGCTTGAACATCCGGTGATCCTCCGTCCAGGTGTCCCCGTCCCACTGCTCGGGATTGTAATCGCCTCCATACCAAATCTTGGGCAGCTTCGAATTTATCATGATCAGGCACCTCTTCCAGGTGTAATATAAGGATATCTCCATTTTAAAAAAGGAACGATCTCCTTAAAATCCAATCTTATGGCTGACATATATAAGAATATGGAACTACGTTGAGCTTAGGAGGCGCATAACGATGAACATCGCCGGACATCGACGGGTCGTTCCCGTCCAGCTGCAGGACAGGCCTCTGCCGGTCCAGCTGGAGAGCATCGGCTTCAACCCGGACCAGGAGCCGTTCCATCGCGGAGACGGCTACCCGGTCTACCACTGGCTGCAGACGCTCGCCGGCGAAGGGCGCGTCTCCTGGAACGGCCATGCGGAGACGCTGCCGCCCGGCAGCGGACTGCTCCTGCCGCCGCGGGAAGCCCATAGCTACCGCAGCGGCGGCGGCGTCTGGCAGACGGCCTACCTGACCTTTGCCGGACCCGAGCTGCCGGGCCTCATGGCGTCGCTGGCGCTGTCCAGTCCGGCGCTCTACCGCTGGGAGCCCGGATCTCCTCTGGACAGTCTGCTGCTGAACAGCCTGGAGCTGCTGGAAGGCCAAGCCGATCCGCTCGGGCTGGAATCGTCCCAGCAGGCGTACCGGTTCCTGCTGGCGCTGCGCACTTACTCCAGCACCGACGAAGCCGCCGGCGTGTCGCAGCGGCTGCGCCAGCTCGAGCCTCTGCTGTCCTGGCTGGAGGCCAATCTCCACCAGCCGGCGATCGGGCTCGGGGATCTGGCCGCAGCCGCAGGCCTCTCCGGCCGCCGGCTCAATACGCTGTTCCGCAGCCTGTTCGGCCTGTCTCCCTACGCCTACCTCGTGCGGCTGCGCATCCGCCGGGCCCGCGAGCTGCTGCTCAGCCGTCCGGGCGAGCCGCTGCGAGTCATTGCGGGCCAGACCGGCTTCCGCGACGTCAGCCACTTCATCGCAACCTTTCGCCGCCTGACCGGCGATACGCCGGACCGATTCCGAAGCGGGCGGGCATGAGAACGTCATACCCAAGCTGATCGGGTCCGGCCTTCACCTGGAATGGGACAATTCACCTTGCGAATAGGATGGTCCATACCATGTTTCCTTTGCAAGGAGGCCAGGCTGTGACCGTCCCCATTCCGTTCGTCCGCAAGAGCCAGTTCATTTTCATCCTGCCCAAGCATGCCTTCCATCAGATGGTATGGCTCGACTTCGCCGCGGGATCCGCCACCGCCTGGCTGATGGAGGAGGGGCATCTGGCCAAAGTCCTCATCTTTGCCGGCAGCGGCTTCGTCCCCTATGTGCTGAAGAAAAGCGTGAATTCCAGCCTCAGTCCGCTTCAGCCGCGCCTGGTCCGGTACCACTGCTCCCTTTGGTCGAAGAGGGCGAAAAGCAGCCCGATCTGGACCCGGAACTGACAAGATGAAGCTTCGAGACATCCATTCATGCCCTTTTATACCGTGACATGGATATTTTCTTCGTCTAGGATAGAAGAGACCATGCTTTGGAAAGGGAGTTCACATGAAATTAGGCACCTATTCGAATTTAATCGCAAGCGCCGTCCTTGGCGCCTCCTTCATCGGCGGCTGCCTGATTGTCGCCTCAAGCAAGGACGCCGTCCCGACGGCGGCGGTTCAACCGGCCGTCTCCAGCCCGGCCGTCTATGAATCTCCTTGGGACAAACCGCTGCTTACGGTCGATGCTGCAGCCGGATACCTCGGCATTCCCCAGGGCCAGCTGGAAAAAATCCTTGATGCGGAAAGGGCATTAAGATTGAGCTCCGGCGAAACGAACACCTTGCCGCACATCATTGTGGACGGAAGAATCTACATCAGCAGAACGGCTCTCGACACGTGGGTGCTTGAGGCTTCGATGGCAGGGCGTACATACGTCAACGGAAAAATCGTGAAGTAAGCCGTCCCATCCCTGACCGCATCTGTCAGGGATCGTCCGTTATGCTTGTTCGGTAACGGAATCGGCGGCAGGACCGCCCAGTGGAGGGATGCTTGATGTTTGCGTCTATCGAGGATTTTGAAAAGGAATGGAAAGCGGAAGCGGAGCTGACCGCAAGCGTACTGGACGCCCTGACCGATGAATCGCTCGCCCGGCCGGCAGCGGCGAACCGCCGCACGCTCGGAGCCATCGCCTGGCATCTGGCGGAGTCGATCGGTTACATGGCTTCAATGGGATTGGACTTCACGACAGCGGATGCCGGACAGAGCGGCTCCGCAGCCGGAATCGCCTCCGAATACAGGCGCGTCAGCCGCGGTATTGCCGATGCCGTCCGCTCCGCATGGAGCGATGAGGCTTTGCTCCAGAAGCAGGAAATCGGCGGCGAGCTCTGGGCGAACGGAGCTTCGCTCCGCTTCACCGTCATGCACCAGGCCCATCACCGGGGGCAGATGACGGTGCTGATGAGGCAGGCGGGCCTGCGCGTTCCGGATGTATACGGCCCGAGTTATGAAACCTGGGTGGAGAAGGGAATGGCGCCTCTGCCCTGAATGACAGATGAAGCGGCGGATCGTCGAGAAGGGAATGAGGACACTGGCCAAAGCGGACAATATGCTCTCGATTTTGTGGCTGCTGCGGTCCGGCCGCAAGATGACCGCCGGACAGCTGGCGGAGTCGCTTGAGGTGCATGTGCGCACGATCTACCGCTGCATCGACTCCCTTTGCGCCAGCGGCGTTCCGATCCTGGCCGATTCCGGTCCGAACGGCGGTTACCGGATTCTGGAGTCGTTCAGCGAGTCGCCGCTGTTCTTCGACCCGGATGAACAGCGCGCGCTCGTCCAAGCCTCCGTATTCGCCCGGGAAGCAGGCTATCCGTACAGCGGCGACCTTGCCCGTGCGCTGGACAAGCTCATGCGGTACGCCACGGACGAACAGCGGAGCCGGCTGAACAGGCACGCAGACGGGCTGGAGGTCGTCCATTCCCCGACCGGCCCGCTGGAGCAGGAGGCTCTCCGGGAGCTGGAGAAGGCTGCCGCCTCGGGCGAGACGGTGATCATGGAGTACGACAAGGGTTACGGAAAATCCGGTGCGAGCATCGCTTCAAGCCGCCGGGAATTCGATCCGTACGGAATCGTCCATTGGAAGGGGGCGTGGTATACGGTTGGATTCTGCAGGCTTCGCGGAGAGCTGCGGAGCTTCCGCGCCGACCGCATCCGAAGCATCGAGACCAGCAGCCTCCGGTTCGAGAAGCCGGAGGGCTTCTCCGCCAAGGAGCATCTGCTGAACAGTCTGATGCCTGGCGCGCTGGAGCAGGAGCAGCTCGTCGACGTCATCCTCGAAGGAGCGCCGCTTGCGCTCGGAGAGCTCTGCCGCCACTGGCTGTTCGGACATTCCGTCGCGGAGCGTCTTCCGGAGCGGCTGCATCTCCGGCTCGGCGCGGACTCCCTCCGAACCTTCGTTCCTTACTTCCTCCTTCCTTACGGACGCTCCCTGACGATCATCGAGCCGGCCGTCCTCATCGAGCGGATGGTGCAGGCAAGCTCGGAAGCGGCTGCCCATTATACGGATATGCTGAAACGACATTCAATATCAACGAAAGGCAGGTTGAAACCATGAGCAAATATGCGATGTTCGGTAAATTGAAAGCCCATCCGGGAAAGCGTGCCGAGCTGCTCGACCTTCTGCTCGGAGCCGCCAAGACCCTCGACGAAATGGAGGGCTGCGAGCACTACATCCTCCACGAAGCGGCCGATGACGAAGACTTGATCTGGATTACCGAGCTGTGGCAGAACGAGGAAGCTCATGCCGCTTCATTGCGCAACGAGCGGGTGCTTGCCGTCATCGGCCAGGCTCGCCCGCTCATCGCCGCGATCGAGCCGATCCGCGTCCGTCCGGTCGGCGGCGTCGGATTATAAGCTGCCGAAAAGGCGACAAGCATGTCCCCGCCAGGCGCTGATGCGGCGAGGCGGGGACATGCTTGGTGGCGATGCCTTGCTAAGCGGCATTAAGAACGATTCCTTTCCTCCATCTTTTTCAATACTTTCTGAAGAGAAATATGGATGGCTCTAAGATAACTTATGATGCATATGAATCCAATTGCCACTATAATGCCCATGATTATTTGCTCCTTCTATTCATGAAATGAGCCAACCGATTCCGGTAAACAACACAACGAGGCTGCCTTAAAATCTGCGGCAGCCTTGTTGTGTTGTTTTATTGAGCCTCGTTTCCCTATCTACCAACAGAATCGGGGTTTGGCTATGGTTGAAGCCTGCCCGATGATTGTGAGTTCTCTCAGCCCCAACATGCCCTAATCATTCAATCCCTTGCCCTCGAGAATGGCCTGCGTATATTTCTCCACCCTCGACGCTCGAGTTTTGGATTGCTTGGGGGCCGAAAAATAAAGAAGGTAAGCTCTCTGCCTTCCGGGCGTCAAGGCTTCAAAAGCAGCCTTCAAGGCAGGCATCTCATCGAGTTTCGTTTGAAATTCTTCCGAAATGACGTATTCGGTATTCTTTTTAAATTCCACTTCCAAACCGGCTTTTTCCACTTCAATGGCTTGATTGATATAGGCTTTCAAGATCGTTTCCTTATCAACGATCTCTTGGAGATTGGCGAACCGGATCTGGCGCGCCGCCTGTACATTTTCCGTTTGCTGGATGAGAATGCCATGGGCATCCTTCAACAAGGCGCCCTTGTGGAACAGGAGCGCGCAATAGTCTTTGAATCCGTGGATGATCACGATGTTTTTGTTCTCGAACGTATAACAAGGATGCATCCATTTGAAGTCTTCGGTCAGCCCGCAGTCAAGAACGATCGTTCTCAGCTTCTCGTATTCAGCCTTCCACTTTTTCGATTTCCGAATAAATCCATCTACCTTTGGATTCGTTGTCATGATTAAAAACACTCCGATTTCATATTAGGTTGGATGGACAGGAAATGAGTCTGTGTACAATTGCCCTGTGTTTTCGGTTCCAACTACTCGTTTATCATGGTTGGCTTTTCCGTTCTACCTTAGCTGCTGGTTTCATCTTAGCATACCTGAAGCGCAGCCGCTTCCGACGGCCAATGACAGCAAGGACTTTCCCCTAGTTGCGGGAAAGCCCAAGATAAAATCAAATTTAGCTCCCGCATTCCGTTCATGGTCGCCGTCGAGGTCAAGCCCGATCATGCTGGACGAATGTCCTCTTCAGGAATTCCCTCGTGCGTTCTTGCTTCGGTCGGCCAAACATTTCCTCCGGCGTCCCTTCTTCGGCGATGACGCCTTTATCCATGAACACCACCCGATCCGACACTTCCCTTGCAAAATCCATTTCATGCGTGACGATGAGCATCGTCAGGCCGGAATGGGCCAGCTCCTTCATGACCTTGAGCACCTCGCCTACCATCTCGGGATCGAGGGCGGATGTAGGCTCATCGAACAACAGGACATCCGGCTCCATGGACAACGCTCGGGCGATCGCCACGCGCTGCTTCTGGCCGCCCGACAATTGCTTGGGCCTGGCGTTGATATATGCCTCCATGCCTACTACCTTCAAATATTTCCGAGCCGTCTGTTCCGCTTCCGCCTTGGAGCGCTTCAACACTTTGATCTGGCCGACCATGCAATTGCTCAGCACATCATGATTTTCAAACAGATTGAATTGCTGGAACACCATCCCCAGCTTTTTGCGGTAGGAGGGAATATGGTGGCTGCCATCCAGGATATTCCGGCCCCGATAAAGGATTTCCCCGCCGCTCGGAATCTCCAGAAGGTTGATGCAGCGGAGCAGCGTCGACTTCCCCGAGCCCGAGGAGCCGATAATCGTGACCACTTCGCCATGATGGACGGAAAAGCCGATGTTTTTCAGCACTTCATTCATGCCATAGCTTTTATGGAGATGTTGGATTTCAATGACTTTTTCCATAGGTTTCTGTCTCCTCTTGCTTATCTCGCGGGTTCCATCTCGTAGCTTTTGGAACCCTCCAGCCTTTTTTCGAAATAGCGCAAAATTCTCGTGACGGTAAAGGTCATGACAAAGTAAATCACGCACGCGACGAAGAAGGATTCAAAATACCGGAAGTTGTTGCCCGCAACCGATTTCGTCAGGAAATACAGCTCCGAGACGGAAATCACGTTAAGGACCGAGGTGTCTTTGATATTGATCACGAATTGGTTGCCTGTCGCCGGCAAAATATTGCGGATGACCTGCGGCAAAATAATGTTGGCCATCATCTGCATGTGATTCATGCCGATCGCATGAGCGGCTTCGAACTGTCCTTTATCGACAGACAGGATTCCGCCCCGGACAATCTCCGCCATATAGGCCCCCGTATTGACGGACACGACGATGAAAGCCGCGGTGAGCACATTCATGTTGAAGTCGAAAGCCAATGCCGAGCCGAAATAGATGACCACAGCCTGCACAATCATAGGTGTGCCGCGGAACACTTCAATATATACCGTCAAAAGAAAGTTCGCGCTCTTGAGCAGGACTCGCTGGGCGGTACGCCCAGGCGCCGGTATCGTTCTTATCACGCCCGCCAATAAACCGATGACGGCGCCGATCACGGTTCCCACCAAGGAGATCAAGAGCGTCATCCCTGCCCCTCGCAGGAACATCTGCCAGTTTTCTTCGACAATTTTCACGATCCATTCCAAGCTCATGCCGATGCCTCCCATTCATTCATTACAAAACCGACTGTATGGCATACAGCCGGTTCTCCGTTGGCATTATTTGGCTGCAGGCTGATTTTTTATCGCTGCATCCATGATGCTTGTGCGCTGCTCTTCCGAAATTCCTTTCAGAATATCGTTGATTTTCGCTGTGTATTCGCTGCCCTTCTTGAGGCCGACCGCAATCGCCGTGTCATCCTCCGAGGTTTGGAAGCCGTCCTTGAATTCGACCATGGCGAGGTTGCCGTTGGCTGCGGAAGCGCTCACCGCCTCCGGGCGCTCCGAAACGTAACCGTCGATCATTCCGGACTCAAGCGCTACTCTCATCACCGGGAAGTTGTCCATCGCCGTCTGCTTGGATACGCCCGAAATTTGGTCAATGACCGAGTAGTGGAAGGTGTTTAGTTGAGCCGTCACTTTCGCCCCGTTAAAATCCTGGATGGAAGTGGCGCCTTCGTATTTCCCGCCTTTTTTCACGACCATCACCAAATTGGACTTGTAGTAGCTGTCGGAGAAATCAATCGTCTCCTTGCGCTCTGCGGTTGGGGACATGCCGGCAATGATCGCGTCGATCTTGCCCGAAGTCAAAGCAGGGACAAGCCCGTCCCACTCCGTCTTCACAATCTCAAGCTTCTTGCCCAAGCCGTCTGCGATCTTCTTCGCGACTTCCACGTCGTAGCCGCCTGCGAATTCAGAAGTTCCGGCGATGCTGAAGCCGCCATTGGAATCGTCTTTTTGAGTCCAGTTGAACGGTGCGTACCCCGCTTCCAGTCCAACCTTGAACGTATCTTCACTCGTCGATCCGGAATTTCCATTCGAACCGCAGCCCGCTATCGCAAGCAGGGCGGATAGCAGCAGGATCCCAAGTACCTTTGTCTTCATCTTCATTTTTTTCATCCTCCCGGAATCTCTTTTTCAAAAACAAAAAAGCGGCCTGAGATCAGCTCAGGCCGCACTATGCACTAGTACCTTACATGCCTCTGCTTCCCTGGGAAGATAGCTCAACTCAATGAACGGGGAGGTCCATCGAGACAGTCCTGCAGCTCTTAACTGCAGACCCAGCAGGCAATACGGAGCGTATGACCCACTTCGGCGGCATTTCCTTCTTCATAGCCTCAACGCCTTCTCAAGCTCCGCTACAAACTGTTAAACACCGCGCCTCTACCTCACCATAACGTGAGGCAATATTCAGTTACAGTAACTATGCTATATGAAGAGGAAGATTGTCAATGTATATACACGGATTAATTGGTTAAAATATACCATTTCTAATTGTTGGAATGTGATTGCATTTCTAACCTATCGTGTATATTTATGCATACGCTTGATCTCTGGCACTGCCGCTTAAAATGTTCGACGCGCGGCCAGACGCAGACGGTGGCATTTGCCTTGCTTCTCCTCGTCGTGAACCATCACCAAGCCGGACTCTTTGACTGCGTATAAGGGCCACCCCATGCGGAATGGCCCCCAAGCGTGCTAATGATCGTCCTGCCTCATCAAATGCCCGCGTCCATCATGACAGCCGGCTCAGCCGCTTGCTCCTTGGCCGGCCGCTTGAGCGTGAGCGCCAGCAACAATCCTGCAGCCGCTAGGATGGCGATCAACAGATACGCATTATGAAACGCGTGCGACATCGCATCCGGAATAGGCGCCTCGCCTTGGCGCGAATAATGGTTGGTCCGGCTGACGAGCAGCGTCGTCAATCCCGCTATGGCGAACGATCCCAGCACCTGCTGGGCGGCGCTTGTCAACGAGGTCACCTTGCCGACCAATTCCTTGGGCGCCGTCTGGATGAGATGCGTATTCAAGGCGATGAAGGACAGTCCCGTTCCGAACCCGATCAGCGCGCGGGGAACCAGGAACAACCACGGGCTGTCGCTCGGATCGATGGTCGAGAGCAGATAAGCGCCGACCATAAGCAATGCCAACCCGCCGATTACGAGAGGGCGCGCGCCGATGCGGTCGAACAGCCGTCCGCTGAACGGCATCATGGCTGCGGATGCCAGCGCCTGAGGCAATGTCCATAATCCCGCCTCGAACGCGCTCATTCCCATCAGACGCTGCATGAAATAAGGAATGGCGAAAATCAGCCCGAACATGGAGAATTGCATCACCCACTGCACCACGATCCCGCGACTGAATTGCACGGAACGGAATACCTTCAGCTCCAGCAGAGGCTCGCTCTTGCGCCGAAGCTCGACGATGGCGAATAGAACCATCGCGACGGCGCCTACGGTCAGACCCGCAATCGTCCTTGGGGAAGACCACCCCTCCCCTGCTTCGCTCAGCCCGTAGGACAGCCCGCCGAAAGCGAACGGCGCAAGCGCGATTCCAGCGTAATCAAGCGGGGCTGAAGCTTTTTTCGGTAATTTCGGCAAGTACAGGACGCTCATGATCACTCCGACGATGCCAACAGGAATATTGATCAGAAAGATCCATTTCCAGTTCACGTAGTCGACTAGATACCCGGACACGACCGGACCGAGCGCAGGCGCAAGCAGCACCGGCACGCCCATCATCCCCATAATCTTTCCCACCGATTCGGGGGGGCTGATCCGGTAGGTCATCGCAAAGGCGATCGGCACGACCATCCCGCCGCCCAGGCCCTGCACGATGCGGAAGACGATCAGCTGCTCCGCCGTGCCGGCGAACGCGCAGAGAATCGAACCGGCGACGAATAAAATAATCGAGACGATGAAAATCGGCTTCGCTCCAAAGCGGTCGGAGAACCATCCCGCCATCGGAATCACGACGGCCTGAGCAAGCGAATAACCCGTGATCGTCCATTGAATGAGACTGAGCGGGCTATGCAGATCATCGGCAAGCACCGGAATGGCGACGTTGACCGCCGTCGTATCCAGGATGACCATGAACAATCCGACGATGATCGCAATCAGCGGCGCAAGGAGCGAACGGACGGGTAAAGGCGTGCCTACATGGGCTTCTGCTGACATGTGCATCTCCTCCAGGCTGATCATTTGCTTGCAACTAAAATAGCATATCGTTCTATACAAAGTAAACTAATTTTATAAAATAAGTTCAATTCGTATACGACGTTTATAAACCGTGAAAGATGCTCTATACTGAAGTTGGTCTACAGGAGGTGTTGCGAAATGTCGGAAACCCCATGCGATCCGTTATTCGATAAGCGGGAGAAGCTTATTATGCGCTTGATGCCCTATGTCCAAAAACACGGCTTCAGCCCTTTGAAAATGGACGATGCGGCCAAATGCATGGATATCAGCAAAGCGACGATGTATAAATACTTCGCTTCGAAAGACGAAATCGCGGAATGCATCATCGTCAAATTCGCGAGGTTCGTGTCCAATCAAATGTTGTCGGAGGCACCTCCGACGTTGTCCAAGGAGCCGCTCTCGCGGCCGTCCGCAGAAGAGCTGAAGTTCTACAACGAATCCTTCGCCCAAGCGTTCAAGCTCACCATCAAGCTGTCCTTCTACTTGACGGATGTCCTGCTTCTGGATCTGAAGGTCTCCTATCCGGATTTGTCGTCCAAGCTGGAGCAAGCCGTGGAGCTATGCAAAGACAAGCTCGCCGACTACTTCAACAGCGGCATTCAGCTTGGCGTGTTTTACCCGATGAATACGCGCATCTATCTCACCCAGGTCGATCTGGTCTTGCGCAAGCTGTGGGACCCAACATGGCTGATGCTGCAAAATCTCACGATGAAGCAGGCGCTGATGGATTTCTACAAAACGATGAAGCACCAGGTCTTCTACGAGAAATGGATGGTCGAGGACGACTCCGCAATCGGCCTCTATTTCGACAAATTGATCATGGGCATGCGTTCATAGGATTGATCCCGCGCGCCCTGCGATAGACACGTTGAAGAGCCTCCTTCGCTGCCGAAGGAGGCTCTTTGTTCCTATCGGTTTCCGCTGCAGGGGCAAGTATTATTGCGCTGCCCGGCGGACCATCATTTCCTGCCGCATGAAGCCGTACTTCTCATAGAGTCCATGCGCGTCGCGTGTATTGAGATAGATAGACGTATGGCTGATGGGAGGAAGCTCGACCGCAACAGCCATCATCCATTTGCCGAGACCCTGACCACGATGTTCAGGGTGTACGATCACGTCGCACAGCCAGGAAAAGGTCGCTCCATCCGTTATCACCCGCATGAAACCTACTTGGAGCCCGTCTGCGCTGTAAACGCCGAAACAAAGCGATTGCTCCCAGCTTTTTCTGAGCATTTCCTCCGACCGTTCCCCAGCCCAATAACTGCTCCTCAATAAGGCAATGACCACATCCGGCTGCAGCTCTTCCTTGCTGTCACTGATTCTGTACGGCAGACCATCATGAATCCGTTCCATCTGTATGCCTCCTAGGTTCACGATATGTAATGAGCTTAGTATAATAGTGACAGTTGGAGGGTGGAAATGAATAATTCCACATCTATACCCGTACAGAATGGAGTGGAACTCATTAAATACGAGCATGTGAGGGACGATCTGAAACAACGGATCCGCAGCGGATCGATCAAGCCCGGCGGTAAATTGCCTTCGATCCGAGAGCTTAGCGCCCAATGGGCCTGCAGCAAAAACACGGTCATTCGAGCCATTGAAGAGCTGCAAAAAGAACATCTGATTTATTCCATACCGAAGAGCGGGCATTACGCGATTGTCCGCACCTCCAAATCCGAAGAGCGGTCGGAAGGGCGGATTGATTTTGCCGCGGCTGCACCGGATCCCGGCATTATCCCCTACGAAGAAATTCAGCACGGGCTGAACCGGGCGGTGCAGCTTTACGGGGATCACCTTTTTACCTACGGCGATCCTCTCGGAATTCCCTCTCTGCGGAAAGCCATATCTCAGCATCTGGCGTTCTCGCAAATTTTTGCCGAACCCGAACGGATCAGCGTTGTCTCCGGCTCCCAACAAGCGCTTCACCTGCTTGCCTCCATGCCCTTTCCGAATGGGAAATCGGCGATTCTGGTCGAACAGCCCTGCTATTCCGGAATGTTGAAAATCATGAACCTCCTCGGGGCAACCGCAATCGGAATGGCCAGAACGGAATCGGGCCTCGATCTTGACGAACTGGAACGGCATTTCCGGAACAATTCCATCAAGTTTTTTTATACGGTTCCTCGATACCACAATCCGCTCGGAACCAGCTTGTCCCGCCGGGAGAAAGAAGCAATCGCATCGATGGCGGAGAAATATGACGTGTATATCGTGGAGGACGACTATCTCGCAGACTTGGAAACGGACAGCAAATCCGATCCGATCTGCAGCTATGATCGATCCGGCCGCGTCATCTACATCCGAAGCTTCTCCAAAATCATGCTGCCCGGCCTGCGGCTCGGTGTCGCTGTGCTTCCCGAAGCTTTGGTCCCTTTGTTCCGATTGTACAAATCGTCGAGCGATTTGAGCACAGCCACTCTTTCCCAAGCCGTTTTGGAGATTCATCTGGGCAGCGGATTGTTTCAGCGCCACGCCGCCTTGATGCGGGAGCGTTATGGAAATCGGATGCAGGCTCTGCGGGAGGCTTGCAGCCGGTATCTGAACGAGGGTTTCCGTCTTAGCCGACCTGCCGGCGGCATATTTGCCCGCCTGGAGCTGCCCGGTCATCTGGCGGCAGAGGAGCTGGCTGCGGCCCTTCGTCAGAAGGACGTACATGTGTTTCCTACGATGGTTTGCTACCTTCCCAGTGTGGACAGCGCGAACGGCTGGCGCCTCAGCATTATCCGCACGAATGAACAAGAGATTGAGGACGGCATCCGCATCATCCGCCAGACGGCCGACGAGCTCACGAGCCCAAGAAGGGCGAGCAAGCCCGGCCGGTCGGCCATTACTTGGATTTAGAAGCCGGCTGTCAACTACTTCCTCCTCATGAAACCAGGCTGCTTCGAGTTGGACTCGCAGCAGCCTGTTCCGTTTCCTTTACTTGCTCATTTGCGCCAGCATGTTCAACAGCATCGTTACCGCCTCTGCTCTGGTCGCTTTGCCTCCAGGAACAAATTCGTTTGCGCCTTTGCCTTTGATCATGCCCCGCTGCTTCATTTCCGCCACCGCGCCTTTCGCCCAGTCCGGAATGTCTTTATCATCTGCGAAGCCGGATGCCGCAGCCGCTTCGTCCGTCTGGCCCAGCGCCTTTGCGATCGCCACGGCCATTTCGGCACGAGTAATTTCGGCATTCGGGCGGAAGGTGCCGTCTTCGTAGCCATTGACAACACCCGCTTGCACGGCCTGCATGATCGATTTCTGCGCCCAGGAGCCGATCTTCGCCTTGTCGGCGAACGCCAGCGGCGCCGCTCCGTCTCCTTGCGGTTTGAGCGCATTCATCAGCATGACGGCGAATTCCGCGCGCGTTACGGTACGACCCGGCTTGAACGTGCCGTCGGGATAACCGCTGACGATGCCGGCGCTCACCGCTTGCTTGATGCCGGCTTCCGCCCAGTGTGCGCCGATATCGCTGAAGCCCGCTTTCGTCGCGGATCCGTCCGTTGCCGGCGGAGCGGCATCGGCTGCCGCAAATACAGCGTATTTTGTGAAATGATCGACATCTGCGGCGATGGTGCTGCCGCTCACGATGCCGCCGACCTTCACCCATTCCCTCTTCGCTTCGTCATAGTAGAAGACGGCCGGCTTCTCCTTGCCCTTCAAGCCGCTTGCATCAAACTTGAAAGAGAGCGTAACCGGCTTGTCGAAGTTCTCCTTGAAATTTTTCAGAAGTTCGAATACCGGACTGAGCAGAACGTCCTTGCTCCCAATCAACGTCTGGAGGTCGGAGACCTTCTCGATCGTGACGACCATATCCTTGCCGCTGGCATCAGCGGGAATGACGATCGTGATGTCATCGCCGAGGCTGACTTCTCCCGCTTTGCCGGCAGGAAGCGTCAAACGGCCGTTTGTGGAGATGATTTTGGAGTCGCTCGCAGGCGGTGTAGAGGAGCCGCCGCCGCTCGGCGGCGGGGTCGACGTGCCCGTGTCGCCGCCAACGCCGCTTGTTGCGACCGTTATGCTTTCGCTCCCAGACGAGCTATTGCCCAGCATATCAACAGCCTTGACAGTATAGGCATATGTCCTCGAAGCGGCAAGGCCGGCATCGACATAAATGCTCTCCGGCGTTTCCGCAATGAGCGTCCCATCGCGGAAAATCCGATAGCTGGATATGCCCGAATCGTCGTGCGCCGAGAGATGGAGCGTAATGGAGCCTGTCGTGACGGCACCCGCCGCGACCGTCACCTGATCCGGCGCGGTCGTATCCGCAAGCACCCCATAGATGGAGAAATGGCTGACCGACGCCTTGATTCCGTTGTCCGACACTCGAGAAGGCTGATAGTCCCACTTGCCCGTCCGTTCGTTGTAGTAGAAGATCGCGAGTTTGCCGCGATCTGAATTCTCGTCATACCCGAGTGTGATCTCTACAGGCTGATCGATGGTCAGGCCTGCAAATTGGAAATCGATCACTTGTCCGGCTTTGGCCAGCTTGACCGGATCAGTCGGAGCGGCGTTTGAATTCCGCACCGTCAATGTCGCCCCTTCGGGAATGGCCAGTCCGTCAGGCAGCTTGATCGTAAGCCCGCCAGGGAAAGTCAGCGTACGGACCGAAGGGTCTAGTTTCATCGGCTCTCCCATGACATCTTTGCGGATGACGGTAACCACATAGGCTGTGTTCGCCCCGTCTTCAGCCGTCACCGTAATCCCAATGGGGTTCGGCCCGACGGCCAAGCCCGAAGCGTCGTAGGCGTACACATGCTCCGTTACGGAACGGTAAGTCGCCCCCGCAACCGTCAGGGCTTGGGCAGGATCCCCTTTGCTCAGGAACAGGTCGACGCTCGTAACCGAATTCGCCACCTCTACAGCATATTTCGTCTGCGACGGTGAAAAATCGAGCGTTCCTTGATCCACGGACAAGCCGGACAACAACGTATTCGCCGACAGCCATTGCGCATACAAGGTGACGGGCTGCATGCCCATCCTAAGTGCGGCTCCTGCGGCATAATCCGTTCCGGTTCCATCCGCCGCGGTATTCCAGCCTGCGAACGTGAAGCCTGTTTTCACCAGATTTCCGTTGTTGCCATATACCTGCACAGCGGCGCCTTGCTCATACGAGCCGCCGTCGGCCGGCACGCTTCCTCCTGTGCTGCCGTTGCCGTCATACGTCACCGTGTAGGTCGGGTTCAAGGTCCACTTCGCATACAGGATCACATCGGATGATCCTAAAATGAAGTCGGCGCCCGCAGCATAATCCGTTCCGGTTCCGTCCGCCGCGGCATTCCAGCCTGCGAACGTGAAGCCTGTTTTCACCAGATTTCCGTTGTTGCCATATACCGACGCCGCAACGCCTTGCTCATACGAGCCGCCGTCGGTCGGCACGCTTCCTCCTGTACTGCCGTTGCCGTCATACGTCACCGTGTAGGTCGGATTCAAGGCCCACTTCGCATACAGGATCACATCGGACGAGCCCATGCTGAACGCAGACCCTGCGGCATAATCCTTTCCGCTTCCATCCGCCGCTGCATTCCACCCTGCGAACGTGTAGTGCGTCTTGGCTAAAGTGACCGGCTGGCCGTATACGTTGACCGTTACTCCTTGCGAGTACCACTTGCTGTCGGCCGGCGCGATCCCGTCCGTGTTTCCGTTCCCGTCATAGGCCACAAATTTTTGAAACGCCTGCAGGTAGGGATATCCGTTATGGCGGGACGAACTCATTCCCCATACGGTTGCGAAGTCCCAGCTTGAATCTGCATACCTGCTTTGCGTCTTCATCTCCTCGGTCGTCAGGCCGACGCCTTTGCCCGCATCCGATTGTCCCGTCGTATCCGAGTCGTAGAAGCTGTCTTTGACCGTTCCATTATTGATGCCTGTCAGTCCGCCTGCATTGGAGCCGTTTCCTGCTACCGCTCCTGCCGCATAGCTGGTGCGGATCTCTCCATTGTTGGCGCCCGTCAGGCCGCCTGCATTGGAGCCGTTGCCTGTTACATCTCCTGCCGCATAGCTGCTGCTGATCATCCCGACATTGTTGCCGATCAAGCCGCCCGCATTGGAGCCGCTGCCGACTACATTTCCTGTGGCGAAGCTGCTGCTGATCGTTCCAAGATTGTAGCCGATCAAACCGCCTGCGCTGGAGCCGCCACCCGTTACGCTTCCTGTGGCGAAGCTGTTGCTGATCGTTCCGGAAAAGTAATTGTAGCCGATTAATCCGCCCACGTTGGAGCTTTTCCCTGTTACGCTCCCTGATGCGTAGCTGTTGCTGATCGTTCCGCCAAAGTTGCGGCCTACCAAGCCGCCTACATCTTGTCGGCCGGTAACATTTGCATTTTCCAGCTTCATATCGGTGATGCTCGAATTATTGCTTAGATAACCAAACAGCCCTACATAGTTTTCGTTCGGTCTATTGATCGTCAAGCCAGTAATCCTGTGTCCATTGCCGTCTATATTTCCCGGAAAGGGTTGAATAGAATCCCCGATCGGCATCCATCCTTGGCTGTAGCTGCTCAGATCGATATCCGCCGTCAGCTTGAAATAAAGTCCCGGAATCAAATAATTCCTGATCGTATCCAGCTCTTCCCCGGACGCAATCTGATAAGGATCGCTTGCAGTGCCTGTTCCAACGTTTAAAAGCTTCGTCCACTTCGCGTACAGCTTCACATCGGACGAGATGGTGCCCTCGGCTCCTGGCGCATAATAAGTCCCCTGTCCATCCGCCTGCGTGTTCCAGCCTCCGAACGTGTACCCCGTCCTCGCCAGATTGCCGTCGTTGCCGGACACCGACACCTTCGTGCCCTTATACGAGCCGCTGTTGGCCGGCACATCACCTCCGGTGCTGCCGTTGCCGTCATAGGTCGCTGTATACCTGGCATGCACGGTATAAGGAATGACGGACGAATTGGCCGGATGGTTGTCGTCTCCGGAGAAGACAGCGGCAATGGAGTGCGTGCCGATCGCCAGCTTGGATGTCTTGAAGCTCGCGCTGGCCGAAGGGCTCAGAAGCTCCTCCCATCCGATCGTGATCGTCATGTTGTCTTGGCCCCAGAAGGTGAAGGTCCGGGCTGCGGAATCCATCGTAATCTGCGATAAATAACGCGCTCCTCCCTTTTCCCATTGCCGGACCATATTGCCGGAGGAATCGTAAGCGACAATGTTCAACGCAAGGCGATTATCCCAATAGCTGTAAGCCCGATAGGAGTATTCCCCCCATTGAATAATGGGACAAGCAGACATGCAGCCCGTTGTCGTTCCACCGGAAGGAGGAGTGACTCTAGTCGTCGCTGCCGCTATCATCGGTTCAGCCGCAGATAATGCGACCGTACTCAGGACTTGATCGCCGTCCTTGAAGGTGACGGATCCTTCCGGTGTCGTCCCGCCGTCGGCTTGATCGAATAAAGTGGAGGTGAAGGTCACCTCCTCCCCTACAGTTGTCGTAGCGGAACTGGCTTCGATCTTCGATGTGGCCGTACCCTCGGCCGCGATGATCCCTGAAAACATCATTGCGGATAAGGCCAATGCAAGGACAACCGTGATCATCTTCTTTTGTTTTGCTATCCCGAACATGTTGTGCACCTCTATTTCTCCTTTGCCTTAATAGTAGGAAATCAAAATCCCTGTTCCTCCATCCACATAAGAATTGAGCTGGTCTGCGAGTAAAGATCTACCGGCAGGCGAGACTATTGCACAATCTGTATTGTATCGGACAGAGTTCTCCAGCAAACTGAAAAGAAAGCGCTTCCTGTCAGGTTTTGATCGTATTTGAAGAGAAAATAATCAACCGCGGCATCGAACAGAAAAACGGCCCCAAGGAGTTCATCTCCAAGGGACCGCGGGAACTATCTTTATGTCGATTTCAATTGCAAGGGGAATATCTCCTACTGAATGCCCTTCTCGTCATAATACTTGTTGGCTTGTTCCTTCACGTAATCCATCACTTGATCGACACCGGCAGCCTTGAGCTGCTTGCGGTACGTTTCAAGCGCTTTGTCCACATTCGGCACCAGACCCATCATGAGCGGCATGCCGTACTGCTGAATGACTTGGTTGACCGCGGCCTGCTGCGATTTCACCGGCTTGTAGTCCATGATGATCGGAGAGAAGATGTTCGGCTTGCTTTCAGCCTTGAATTCCTCGAGCAGCGTCGGGAACTGCTTCCATCCCCCGGCTTGCTCTTCTTTGATCAGGCTTTCGACACGCCAGCCCCAGCTTGTAATGCCGTAGTTCTTGAAGGTTTTGTCGTTTTCCTTGCCCTTTGGAGGCGTGATGACCAGCTTGCCGTCTTCGCTGAGATTGTAGTCCAAGTCCTTGATGCCGTAGGTGAGCAGGTCGAAATACTTCTCGTCCGTCCGGATTTTTTCCAGCGCCATCAGCGAGCGCTCCGGATTTTTCGAGCTTTTTGGTATCGCCATCGCGTTGTTGACCGACAGCGTCGGCATCGCGTAGTTGTGGAAGCGCGTGAACGGGAAGTACCCGTACTCAGCCGCGCCTTTGTTCGCCTTCTCGGCATCGACGATGAATCCGCCGGCGCCGGGAGCGTTGCGCCAGTAGGCTCCGCCCGTGCCCGCCTTGAGGGCATCGCCGGCTTCCTTCTGCGAGGAAAGCGTATCCGAGGTCCAGAAGCCTTTTTCCGACCATGTCTTCATGCGCTTGACGAACTGCTCGAACTCCGGCGTCTCGGCATAGTTGATCAGATCGCGCGGCGCATCATAAGATTTGGCCACGATGACCCCGCTGTCTCCGCCGATCTGCTCGTAGCCTTCATAGGCTTTGAACAGCGTGAATACTTCGTTCCAGGCCTTGCCGTTGATCGGCGTGACCTTTTTCTGCGTTTTGACGGCTTCCAGATAGGCTTCGATCGAATCGAGATCCTTGATTTCCGGCACGTTCAGCTCCTTGCGCCAGTCCTCGCGGTAGACGAGCCCGTCGGGCGTGTACTCCGGATATGTGCTCGGTACGGCAAAGATCTTTCCTTGAACCGTCGCTTCCGTCCAGTCCTGCTTCGGTACGGTTTTCCACGTTTCCGGCATATACGTCGGGATCAGGTCCGTCAGATCCTTGAACGCGCCTTGATCGGCGAACTTGTAGTAGTCGGCCCAGGTGGAGGCGAACACCATGTCGACCTTCTCACCGGACGTCAGCAGCAGATTGTATTTCGTCTGCCAGTCGTTCCAGGTCGTGAAGTTCAGCTTGATCGTGGCGTTGATGTCCTTCTCCAGCATTTTGTTGATCTCTTCCTGTACCTGCGGGCTGTCCTTGTGGCTGTCCCCGAGCACGTACCAGACGAGCTCCACCTTCTTGGACGTATCGATCTTGGCCGGATCTGCCGACGGGGCGGCTCCGTTGTCCGCGGCAGCTCCGTTATTGGCTGCAGCTCCGGCATTTTCGGCGCTGCCGTTGTTTCCGTTGTTTCCGTTGTTTCCGTTGTTTCCGTTGTTTCCGCTGTTTCCGCTGCAGGCTGTCAGCACTCCTGCCAGCAGCACCGTCGTCATCGCCAGGCCGACTGTTTTCTTTTTGTTCATGATAGACTCCTCCTAGTTAGGTTCAAAATGGCAGCCCGATCGTTCTCGTTCTTTGCTCTCGTTCTTTGCTCTCGTTCTCTGCTCTCGTTCTCTGCTCTCGTTCTCTGCTCTCGTTCTCTGCTCTCGTTCTTGCATGCCTCTCTTATCATCGCTTCTGCTTGCCTGACTGGCAGAAAGAGCCATTCGGCTTGCAGAAGCGACCGCTGACGCTTCTCCATGAGCGAGCCCATGTCGTAAGCGCTTTCCAACTTGCCTTTCAGCCGCCTCATCACTGTCGGCTGCGCCCTTTTCTTCTAAAGGCTCGGGAGCGGAGCGAGTTCGCGGCTCCCTGCAACTTCAGCGCAAGGGCGGAGCGAATTGCGCTTCCCTGCTCCTTCAGCGCAAGGGCGGAGCGAGTTCGCGCCTTCCTTCTGCGCGGAGGGCGGAGCGAGCCGCGCCTCCCTGCTCCTTCAGCGCAAGGGCGGAGCGAATTGCGCTTCCTTCCGCCTAGCGTGAGAGCGGAGCGAGTTCACGCAATCGGAGGGGTGATCATCCGCGAGGGGATGGAGCGGGCGGAATAGCTCTGGAAAAGCGTCAGCGGTCGCCTTTGAAGCCGGATTTCCACAGCCGGATGGCTTAGTGGATCGAAGAAATCCGGGTTCAACAGCGATTGGAAGGGCTATCCGCCTGTGGAATCCCTGAGCGTGCTCCGGAGCATCCCCGCGGAATCCCTGAGCGTGCTCCGGTTCATCCTCATCCCACGCCTGCGGAAAAGGCAAGCCATCAGCCCTTCACCGCCCCGATGGTCAGCCCCTTCACAAAGAAGCGCTGCACGAAAGGATACAAGAAAATGATCGGGCCCGTTACAATGACAGCGGCAGCCATCTTGAGCGTCTCGGCCGGCGGCTTGAAGTCCGGCGACAGATTGCCCGCGATGCTCGTCTTGAGCACGGCTGCGCTGGCGAGAATCTTGTAGAGCAGAAACTGCAGCGGATACTTCGACTCCGTCGTGATGAACAGATTGGCCGTGAACCAATCATTCCAGTAGGCCAGCGCCATGAACAGTCCGATCGTCGCCAAGCCTGGAGCCGACAGCGGCAGGATCAGCTTGCGGTAGATGGTGAAGTCGCCGGCGCCGTCGATCTTGGCCGATTCGGAGATCGACTCCGGAATCGACTTCATGAAATTTTTCATGAGAATGATGTTCCAAGCGCTGAGCAGTCCCGGAAGCAGCAGCGCCAAGTAGTTGTCCTTGAGCTGCAGATGGTTGACGATGAGGATGTACCAGGGAATCAGGCCGCCGCTGAACAGCGTCGTGAAGTAGATGAAGAACGCCAGATTGCCCCGGTATTTGAAATCCTGGCGGGACAGGACGTATCCCGCCATCGAGGTCAGGAACAGCCCCAGCGCCGTCCCGCATATCGTGAGCAGGATGGATACCCGGTAGGCGTTGAAGATCTGCGTCGGATCGCTGAAGACGGCGCGGTAGGCATCCACGGAAAATTGATCGGGGACGAGCTTGAAGCCCTCGGTGATGATCTCGTTCTCCGAGGAGAACGAGCCCGACACGATGAGCAGGAACGGCAGCAGGCAGAGCAGGGCGAAGAGCGTCATCAAGACGTATCCGATCGCGTTGAACACATGGGTCGATTTCTCCGTGCGGATTTTCATGAGCGGCTCCTCCTAGAACAACGCGTAGTCTTTATGCGTTTTGCGAATGATGTAGTTCACCGCAACGACCAGCACCAGTCCGAAGAAGCTCTGGTACAGTCCCGCTGCCGTGCCCATGCCGATATCGAAGTTGACGGCAAGCGAGCGGTAGACGTAGGTGTCGATGATGTCCGTCGAGTTGTAAAGGACGCCGTTGCTGCCGATGATCTGGTAGAACAGGTCGAACTGCCCTTTCAAAATGCCTCCCAGACTGAGCAGGATCAGCAGGATGAAGGTCGGAACGAGCATCGGAAGCGTGATGTAGCGGATCCGCTTGAAAATGTTCGCTCCGTCGATCTTCGCGGCTTCATGGTATTCGTCGCTGATGCTCATGATCGCGGCCAGATAGATGATCGTGCCGTAGCCGAGCCCTTTCCAGATGTTGAAGAAGATGATGATGTACTTCCACGGTGCGGTGTGCAGGTAGAAATCATACGGCTGCAGGCCGAGCTGGACCAGCACCGTGTTGATGACGCCGTTGCTGGAGTTGAAAAGGTTGAACACAAAGGCTCCGACCAGAACGAACGAGACGAAGAAGGGGAGGAACATGATGGATTGCGTCAGCTTGCGGAACCATTTGCCCGGCAGCTCGCTGAGGAAGATCGCGCAGAGCAGCTGGAGCGCGTTGCCCAGCAGGATGAAGGCCAGATTGTAGAGGACGGTGTTTTTGGTCAGGTTCCACAGCACGCCCGAATCGTAGAGAAACTTGAAGTTCTGCATGCCGACGAACTCGCTGCCGAACAGCCCGCCCTCGAAGTCGAAGTTCGTGAAGGCGTAGTAGACCCCGACCATGGGGATATAAGAAAAGACAACGAAAAAGATCAGGGCAGGCAGGATCATGAGAAACATGATTCGGTTGCGGGACAGCTCTTGGAGAAAGCCTTTCATTGGATTACCTCCGGCTTAATCGGATGATGGTTGCTGTAATCGATTTCTTTTTGCCTCGAAAAGGGAGGATTGCCGGACAAGCAGCTTGGATCTCACCTGGAACGATCTTGTGTCACCGTACTGGTTGCCGCCGAGCTGATCGATCAGCTTCTCGGCGAGCAGAGCGCCCATGCTGTACTTGGGCTGGTCCACCGTGCTCAGCGTCGGCGTGATATACTTGCTGACCCGGTTGTTGTCGACGCCGATGACCGCCATGTCCTCCGGAATCGACAGGCCTCTCTCGGAGCAGGCCCGATAGATGCCCAGCGCCATCTCGTCGTTGGCTGCAAACACCGCAGTGAACGGATGGCCTTTGTCCATGAGGCGGTGGAACGCATCATAGCCGCCATTCTCGCTGAAGCCGCCGTTCTCGATCAGCTCCGGCACGAACGGCAGTCCCGCCAGCCGAAGCGCTTTCATATACCCCTCCAGCCGCTCGTAGCTGTCGGTCGCATCCGCGAATCCGCTCAGGAACGCCAGCCGTTCATGCCCCTGCAACGTCAGATGGCTGACCGCCTCCTGGGCTGCTCCTACATTGTCGGTGTACACGCAAGGAATGAGCGGATGGTCGATCGATCTGCCGATCAGCCCGACCGCATAGCCTTTCTCCGCATAGGCTGCCAGCTCGGCATCCGTCAGCTTGGGCGTAATGAGAATGATGCCGTCCACCGTCCGGTTCATGACGAGCGTCATGTAGTCGGATTCCTTCTCCTTCTGGTTCTGGGCGTCGCAGATGATGATCTTGTAGTGCAGCGCATTGGCCGTATTCTCGATTCCCTTGATGATTTCCGCGTAGTAAGAGACCAGGATGTCCGAGACGATGACCCCGATCGTCATCGTGCGCAGCGCCCGCAGGCTTTTGGCGGAAGCGTTCGGCATGAAGCTCAGCTCCCGGATCGCCTCTTCGACGCGCAATCTCGTCTTGGCGCTTACCGCCCCGCTTTCGTTGAGCACCCGGGACACCGTCGCGACCGATACGCGGGCCGCCTTGGCCACGTCGCTGATCGTGCTGTCTGCTTTCATGTCTTTCAACTCATTCACATTCTCTCTTGCTACAACTTGGCCATAATGTTATCGATTACATTTTGCATGAAAAAAATGGATCCGTCATGAAGAAAGACGGTTTCCCTCCATTTTCCATTCCATTTCTGTCCAGCGGTTACATTTCGGAGTATAGCAAGGTCGGAAAACGATTACAAGAACTTTTTTAGGTTGTGCCCTCCGGGTTGGATCGTCTAAAATGAAAGCAATGCTGAAAACGATTACAGTTCCCTTTGCTTCCTGCTTCCAACGATCGGAACTAGTCCTACTATAAAGGTTGATGTCTATCATGGATGTGAAGATTGTCGATGTCGCCCATCGGGCCGGCGTCTCTACCGCCACCGTGTCCAGGGTGCTGAACGACAGCTCCGGCGTCACGGCCAAAACCAAAGAGAAAGTGCTTCAGGCGATCAAGGAGATGGGGTATTACCCCAACGCAGTCGCCAAAAACCTGCGCGTGCAGAAGACGAAGACCATCGCGGTCATCGTGCAGGACATCAACGTGTCCTATTTCACGGAGATTATTAAGGGCATGGAGAACATGGCTTACGTGAAGCATTACAAGGTGCTGATCTGCGATGCCGAGAACCAGCCGTCCAAGGAGCTGGAATACCTCACGCTCCTCATGAACCGCACCGTGGACGCCGCGATTCTGGTCGCTCCCGCGATCCCCGATTCCGACATCCTCGACATTGCCGGCAGAGGCTACGCCATCGGCATCGTCGGCCGCCACATCGAGCATGAAGGCGTGCCCTGCATCTATACCGACAACGTCAAATTCTCCACCGAGGTCGTGAGCCACCTCGTCGAGATGGGCCATACGAACATCGCCTTCCTCAGCGGTTATGCGGAATCGATCGACAGCTACGAGCGGCTCGAAGGATACATGAAGGCGCTCAAGGAGCATCGCCTTCCCTTCCGTCCCGAGCTGATCGAGAACGGAAACTTCAGCGAGGCGGGCGGCTACGAGGCGATGGAGCGGCTGCTGTCGCGCTCCGGCGGCTTCACCGCCGTCTATGCCGCCAACGACGAGATGGCGCTCGGCATCTACAAGAGCTGCAGGGAGCGCGGCATCCGCATCCCCGAGGACCTCGCTGTCGTAGGCGTCGACAACAACCGCATCAGCAAGTACATCACGCCGACGCTCAGCACGGTCAACCAGCCGAAGTACACGATGGGAGCCCTTATCGTCGAGAAGCTGATCGATTCTATGAACGAAGACCAGTTCAGCGACAGGCGCGTTTTCAAGGTCGATTCCGAGCTGCTCGTGCGGAGTTCATCCTCCTTCCAGCGGAACTCTTCATGAAGGCTGCGGACCCGAAATTTTCGGCCTTGATTTTTGGATAACGATCCCTTACGATATTTCCACCCGGTAAACGCTTCCAAAAGAGCGGGAATCCGGGTTTGTCTCCGAAGTTTTGTAATCGATTACAGATTGGGAGGTGCTACTTGGTATCCCCGCTGGAAACTGGATTTCATTATTTCCCCAGCGGCTCTACGAAGGCATAGGCAACCTTGAATCCCTTATCCCCGAAAGGAGAATGATTGACGATGGCATGGAAGAAGAAAACCGCCTCTGTCGTGCTGGCCGCGGCGCTTGTCGCCGCAGGAGGCTCCTACGCCCCTCAGCCGGCCAAGGCCGCAGGCGAGCAGGTCGAAGTCTGGATCTCCACCTCCGACCCGAACTCCGAGCCGGCTGTCGGCCTCAGTCCGAGCGCCCGCCTGACGCGGATCGGCGACAAGAACTTCAGCGGCAGCGCGGGCAGCGCCGATTATACGATTACGGTCAACGAGGGCACGACCTACCAGCAGATGGACGGCTTCGGCGTATCCCTCACCGATTCCTCCGCCTGGCTGCTGAACTACAAGCTCGACGCGAACAAGCGGGCCGAGGTCATGGAGAAGCTGTTCGGCAATACGGGCATCGGCCTCAGCGTCCTGCGGCAGCCGATGGGCAGCTCGGACTTCACCTGGAGCGCTTATACGTATGCGGACACAGCGGGCGATACGGCCCTCAACAGCTTCAGCATCAGCCGCGACCAGTCCTACATCATTCCGATGATCAAGGCCGCCCAGGCCAAAAATCCCGGCATCAAAGTATTCGCTTCCCCCTGGAGCGCCCCGGCCTGGATGAAATACTCCGGGACGCTGAACGGCGGCAAGCTCAAGGCCGAATACTACGGCACCTATGCCGAATATTTCAAGAAATACATTCAAGCCTATCAGGGCCAAGGAATTCCGATCTACGCGGTCACCGTTCAGAACGAGCCGCTGTATGAGCCGACCCACTACCCCTCAATGGGGATGAACACCCAGGATGAGATCGGCTTCATCGGCGACTATCTCGGCCCGACGCTGAAAAACGCCGGCATCAACACGAAAATCATCGCCTTCGACCACAACTATCTGGATTGGAGCTTCCCGAATACCGTCATCACCAGCCTCAAGAATGCAGGCAAGGGCGGTTATGTGTCCGGCAGCGCCTTCCACCATTACGACAGCGGCGACGGCTCGCAGATGACCTCGATGCACAATGCCCATCCGGACAAGGATGTCTGGTTCACCGAGGGCGGCTTCGGCAACTGGAACGATCCGCAGAACGGCACGTCGCAGGGCTTCGATACGATGATGAACGAGTTCATCAACATCACGCGCAACTGGTCCAAGTCGATCATCCTCTGGAATGCGGCGCTTGACCAGAAGGACGGTCCTTCGCTGCTCGGCGACAACAACAGCAACAAAGGCATGATCACGATCCAGAACTCCGACAACAACAACAGCAGGCCGGAAAATACCGTCACGTACAAAAAGCAGTACTACCTGCTCGGGCACTTCAGCAAATTCGTCGTTCCCGGCGCGTACCGGATCTCGACGAACACGGGCAGCGAGATCAAGGACGTCGCCTTCAAAAACCCGGACGGCTCCAAAGTCGTCGTCGCCTACAACT
The DNA here is from genome assembly GCF_002243345.2 of Paenibacillus sp. RUD330. NCBI lineage: Bacteria > Bacillati > Bacillota > Bacilli > Caryophanales > Paenibacillaceae > Paenibacillus > Paenibacillus sp. RUD330. The sequence continues at coordinate 1,004,626 of NZ_CP022655.2, read as the reverse complement.
CCTCGGCCTCTGCCCGCAACGTGAAGATCCAATGGGGCAGCCAGAGCTTCAACGTGACGATTCCGGCCAAATCCGCCATGACGTACAAGTGGTACGGCACGGCTTCCTGACGGATTCCCTCCCCGCCCTCAGCTTCGTGCATGGCGGCGATGACAGACGAACAAGCAGCCTGCCCGGCTGCTTGTTTTTGTTTCGTTCGGCCCGCTGCGACGGACAGCTTTTGTCGGCCTCACCGCTGGTCCAGATACAGGCTGAACCTCCCTGCCTCGGCGCTGCCCTCTCCGCAGGAAGATAGAACGTACTCCGTCCCGTCATCCTTCTTCTTCCCCTCGATCGATCGGCAAAAATCGACCGTCTTCCCAGGGGATCCGAACGCGTCATGCGTACTGTCGTACCTGTGCATGATCGTAGTTCCATCAAAGGACAGATTATCGAAGACAGGGTCGCCTTCAAACGTATAGCGGACAATCTGGAGCTCGTCCTGGACGCCAGCCTCCACATTGGCGATAAATGTCTCCCATTGATCCCGGTTCCTCGCCAAGCCGAAGGCATTCACCAGATCCCCGTTGGCCTCCGCTTGATCCGGCCCGTACTTCAGCCCCCAGATCAGATCGTACACTTGGCGGGTCGATGCCTCCGTCAGCGTGTAGCCCGTCCCCGTGTCGGATACATACGCATACATGCCTCGCTTCGACCGGGCATCGAGCCATAGGTGGATTTCCTTCCGCTTGCCGTCTTCCGTGACCACGACGTCGTAATCCGGCTGGGCCACGTCGAGAATGCCTTCGATTTTCGTGGCGGATCGGATCGCCTTGTCGAAGGCTTTGATCTGCCCGTTTTCCGCAAAGCTGCCGTAAGGAGCCGCATTGACTTGGCCGAAGCGGAGCGAGCGGCTCACCGCGACCCCGTCGGCAGCCGGCTCCGCGATAGTTCCGGAACTGGCGGAAGGCGGCGATGCGCCGCCTTCCCCTTGTCCAGCCCCGCAGCCGCCTGCGCATGCAAGCATGGCCGCAGCTGCTATTAAGACGATTGCTTTCCGCAGAAGTAACACCTCCACATTCCCTGACGTCAATAGCCGGCAAATGGTTGTCGCCCCTCTCCCATATCTTTCTTCCGCCCTCTCTTCCTCTTGCCCGGCTCCTTCATCCGGAGCTTGACTGCCCTTGACCAGGCCAATCCAATGCCTCGGTTGCGTTTTCCTGGAATCCTATGGTACACTCAAACCACTTTGAATTTGAACGGAGGGTTACGTGTGATTAACTACATCCGAGTTCGCACGGTGCGTCGCTAATTGAATAGCGCCCATGTTCTGCCTTGAGCAGGGAACTCAGATGTGGTCTGTCCACGTACATAGCTCTAGCTGCCTCCATTTCGGCCTATCCCCCATCCGGTGCGGGAAGGCCGCCGTGGCGGCTCTATATGACGCTATGCCTGGATAAGGAAGGATCGGCGGCCAGCACGGCCTCCCCCTTCCTGCCGCCGCCATATCCAGCAGACCTACGAAGGACACGGGCTTTTTATGCCCGTGTCCTTTTTGCTGCTTCCCGAATCAGGGTATCCTATAGGTAACCAGGCGGCTGCAATGCCACTCGCACATCGAAAGGAAGATCAACCTTATGACCATAGCGCCAAAAGAACAAGCCATCCTCGTGGGCGTCCACGAGCAGAACAACCATCAATTCGCCTACTCCATGGAGGAGCTGCGCAATCTGGCGGAAGCCTGCAACGTCGAGACCGTCACGGAGCTGACGCAGAAGGCGGAGCGGATCCACAAGACCCATTATCTCGGCTCCGGAAAAATCGAGGAGCTCGCCGCGCTGGTGGAGCAGTTCGACCAGCCGACCGTCATCTGCAACAACGAGCTGTCCCCTTCCCAGATCCGCAACCTGGAAGCGGAGCTCAAAACCAAGGTCATCGACCGCACGATTCTCATTCTCGACATCTTTGCCGAGCGGGCACAGACGAGAGAAGCGCAGCTGCAGGTCGAAGTCGCCCGGCTGAGCTACATGCTGCCCCGTCTGGTCGGCCTCCGTGAATCGCTGGGCCGCCAGGGCGGAGGGGGCGGATCGGGCCTCGCCAACCGCGGCGCCGGAGAGACCAAGCTCGAGCTGGACCGCAGGCGGATCGAGGAGCGCATCCACGGGCTCGAGACCGAGCTGGAAAAGCTTGTCGCCCAGCGGCAGATCCAGCGGCAGCGCCGCAAGAAGAACGAAATCCCCGTCGTCTGCCTCGTCGGCTACACGAATGCGGGCAAATCGACGCTGCTCAACGCCATGGTCGACACCTTCCATCCGGACTCGGGCAAAGGCGTGCTGGCGAAGGATATGCTCTTCGCCACACTGGAGACGTCCGTGCGCAGCATCGAGCTGCCGGACCGCAAGTCGTTCCTGCTGACCGATACGGTCGGATTCGTCAGCGGGCTTCCCCATCATCTCATCAAGGCATTCCGCTCCACGCTGGAGGAAGTATCCGAAGCCGACCTGCTCGTGCATGTCGTCGATACGTCCAATCCCGAGTACGCACAGCAGATCCGGGTGACGGAAGAGACGCTGAAGGAGCTCCGCGCCGATCATATTCCGATGCTGTATGCCTACAACAAGTCTGATCTGGCGGAAGTCACTTATCCGCGCGTGGAGGACAGCCGCGTCTACCTGTCCGCTTACCGCCGCGAAGGCGTCGACGAGCTGGTCGACTCGATCCGCGAGAGCATTTTCACCGACTATGTCGAAACCGAGATTGTCGTGCCTTACGACAAGGGCAGCTGGGTCTCCTTCTTCAACGGCAACGCCCATATTCTCGAAACCGAATACGAGGAAGGCGGAACAAGGCTCAAGCTGGAATGCCGCGAGGCGGACTTGAACCGGTTCAAGAGCGAGGTCGGCGAGACCGCCAGCGGGTCCTGAGCCGCTGCATTCATTCTCTCCACGATCCGCAAATCCAACCGGAGGAGTGCGCTCATCCGTGCTCAGGCGCAGGGCGCGCTGCTCCCGCCGGTATCCAAGCCGGAAAACTGGTCTCGTCACGAAAAAAAGCCTCTTTCCCTTTGGGGGAAAGAGGTTTTTTCGCATGGCTGTTATTTCTTCGCCAGGATTTCCGTCAGAACCGGAACGACCTGCGATTTGCGGGACACGATGCCCTTCAGCGTCGCCTTGTTGTCGTCCAGCTTCACGCCGAACGCTTCCTCGAAGGCGGCCGTGTGCTTGCCTAGAGCGATCGCGACGGAGTCGTTGTTGATGATGTCCGTCGTGACGAACACGAACAGATCCAAGCCTTTGGAAGCGATGATCGCGTCCAATGCCGCTTCGACTTCCGCCTGGCGGGAGAGCACGTCGTTCAGGTCAACGGCGTTGACCTGAGCGATCTCCACCTTGGCTGCGCCCATGGAGAATTCCTTGGAGTCGAGGCTGATCAGGTCGGCGACCGTCTTGTCGCTGAGGTCTGCTCCGGCCTTCAGCATGCTCAGGCCGTAGCTGTCGGCGTCGACGCCGGCGATCTCAGCGAGCTCGCGCGCCGCTGCGACGTCCTGCTCCGTGCAGGTCGGGGACTTGAACAGCAGGGAGTCGGAGATGATGGCGGACAGCATGAGGCCGGCGATTTCCTTGCGCGGCGACAGGCCGTTCTCCTTGAAGATCTTCAGCAGGATCGTAGCCGTGCATCCGACCGGCTCGGCGCGGTAGTACAGCGGCGCCTTCGTCTCGAAGTTCGCGATGCGGTGATGGTCGATGACCTCGATGACCGTCACTTCGTCAATATCGGACGCGCTCTGCTGGCGCTCGTTGTGGTCGACGAGAATAACCTGCTTCGCCTCCGCTGCGACAGCCTCGACGAGGCGCGGTGCGCCGACGCCGAACTGGTCGAGAGCGTATTGGGTTTCTCCGCTCACCGTTCCGAGGCGGATCGCCTCGGCGTTCCAGCCGAGCTGGTTTTTCAGGTCCGCGTAAGCGATCGCGGAGCAAATGGTATCCGTATCGGGATTCTTATGGCCAAAAACAAGTACTTTTTCCATCATCGTACTCCTTCGTCAATGAATTCATAAGCTCGTCCCCGATTATACCGTAAATCTCCGGGTCTCACCATACCTGCGCAGCGAAAAACCGACCATTCCGATCATCTTTAGCCCCAGGCCTCCGGGGAGAGCCGCCCGATTCCGTTGCGTACGAGCTTTCCCATGCTGATATCAATTACGACCGGGCTTGAGCCGCATCCTCACGCGAGGAAGCCCGGTACAGCCCGATTCCGAACAGCAGGCCGACCAAGGACAAGCCGGATATCGTCAGGTACAGCGTTTGGCCGCCAAGGCGGTCATACAGCCACCCTCCTCCGTACGAAGCGACGATGCCCGATACGCCGAAGAAGAGCAGAGCAAGCACCGTCTGCCCCGTCGCGCGCCATTCCTCCGGAACGATCCGGTACAGATACTGGATCGCAGCCGAGTAGAAGATCGGGAAGGTGACGATCTGAAGCAGCTGAATCGCAACAAGGCCGTAAGGCTCCGTGATCCACGCGGACAGGAAGAAGCGGATGAAGTAGAAGAAGCCGGCGATGGAAATGAGCAGCATTTCCTTGCCGCGGCGGAGCCACCAGAAGCTCAGCGCGAAGACGACGATCTCGCTGCCGGCGGCCAGGAACCAGGCTTGGCCGACCAGCTCGGGCTTGCCGCCCAGCTCCCGGATGTAGACGCCGAGGAAGGTGTCGTTGATCCGCTGCGGCACGGCGCTGATGAAGATGAGCAAAAGGAACAGCTGCGTCCTCCGATTGGAGAGGAACACCCGCAGGCTGGCGACCGTGACGGGCTTGCCCGACACTTCGGCATCTGGCAGCATGAGCGCGACCAGCAGGCTGACAAGGCCCGCGCCCGCGAACAGCCAGGACAGGCTGCCTGCTCCGAGATAAGACATGACGTAGCCGACCGCAAGCGACATGACGGCGTAACCGAGCGCTCCGTAGGTGCGGATGGAGCCGTAGCTCGTCCCCAGCCGCTCCGCCGTCCGGAAGTTCAGGCTCTCGATGAGCGGATCGACCGGCATCAGGAAGAAGTACATGAGCATGGCGAGCAGCAGCAGCATGCCGAAGCTCGAGGAGTCGTACAGGAAGTAGCCGATGATGGACGAGCAGGCCACGAGCAGGAGCAGCACCTTCTGCACGGTGCGCATCCGGTCGCTGATCATGCCCCAGAGCGGCTGGGCGATGAGCGTGATGAAGCCGCCCGTTCCCGTGATGAGGCCGATGCGGGCCGGATTCAGTCCTTGATCGCTCAGGTAGACGGGCATGAACGAGACGAACATGGCCAGCAGGGCGAAAAAGAGAAAATTAAATGCTTTGATCGGAGCCGTTCCACGCATTAGCGCATACCTCTTTCTTTCCAGGTTTCCATTCTATCCACCAGAGCCCGATTTTTTCCTGGAGCCCAAAAGACATTACGCCAGTGTAGCACAAAAAAGGCCGCTCCGCACCCTGAAAATCAGGATGGGAAGCGGCCTTCGGCCCGAACGTATCCTTGTGCCCGGATAAGGCTCCGAGCTCAACTTACCGGATCAATGCATCGCAGCCGCATGCTCCTGCTCCTGGCGTGCGACCTCCTGCGGATCCATCCTGCCGCTGCCCATGAAGAAGGAGAACATGAGAGCGATGGCCGCAGGCAGGATCGCCCAAGCGAAGGTATGCACGATGGAGGAGCTGAGCGCCGAGGTGATGGAGTCGAGAATCTCCTGCGGGATGTGCTTGCGGGCTTCGGGGTCCAGCAGCTGGCGCGGATCGCTGAAGTTCAGACCTTCCGGCAGGCCGGCTCCTCCCGCTGCCCCTGCGACGGCTCCGCCCGCCGTGCCGCCCGCTCCAGCGGCATCGGCGCCGGCTGCGGCTCCCGGAGCGGCAGCCGCTCCGCCCAGCAGATCTTTCATGCGGCCGCTGAACAGATGGCTCTGGACGATGCCGAACACCGTGATGCCGAGCGCCATGCCGAGCGAGCGCAGGAAGTTCAGCGTCGCGCTGGCCGTCCCGCGGTCCGAGACAGGCACGGAGAAGATGGCCGCATTGCTGAGCACCGAGAACGACGCGCCGATGCCCAGGCCGACCAGAATCATGAACAGCCTCAGCGTCCAGATGTTCGTTCCCTCGCCGATCGTCGCGAGCAGCACGAGGCCGAGCACGAGGATGGCAAGAGTCGGCATCATGAGGGTCCGGTACTTGAGCTTGGTCATGAGGAAGCCGCCCATCGTCGCCGTCACGACCGAGCCGACCATCATCGGCAGCAGCACGAGGCCGGAGTTGGTCGCTCTTCCGCCCAGCACGCCCTGCACGAAGATCGGAATGTAGACGGATGCCGTCACGAAGGCGGCGCCGCTGAAGATGCCGATCAGATTGCTGGAGAGGAATTCACGGTTGCGGAACATGCCGAACGTAATGATCGGCTCCTTGGCCCGCAGCTCGAACACGACGAACAGAATCGTGAGCACGGCAAATCCGGCGAACAGCCCGGATATTTGAATGGAGTCCCAAGCGTAGGTCTTCCCGCCGAATTCCAGGGCGAACATCAGGCAGAGGACCGCTCCGACCAGCGTTGCCGCGCCTCCCCAGTCGATGACCTGCTTGGCATGCTTGGGCGATTCCTTGTAGAAGATCGCGATGAAGGCGAGCGCGATCAAGCCGAGCGGAAGATTGATGTAGAATACCCATTCCCAATGGATATGGTCCGTGATGTAGGCTCCGAGCAGCGGTCCGAAGATGCTGGAGAGGCCGAATACGGCGCCGAACAGGCCGCCCAGCTTGCCCCTCGCGCCTGCCGGCACGGCATCGAACATGATTGTGAAGGCGATCGGCACGAGCGCTCCGCCCCCGATGCCCTGGATGGCCCGGTAAATGGCCAGCTGCTCGATGGAAGTCGCGGTGCCGCATAACGCCGAGCCCGCCATGAACACGATGATGCCGAAAATATAGAATCTCTTGCGGCCGTACATATCGGACAACTTGCCGAAAATCGGCATGCCCGCCATTTCCGCTACCATATACGCCGAAGTGACCCAGACGAATTTGTCCAGTCCTCCAAGCTCGCTGACGATGGTTCCCATAGCCGTCGATACGATCGTCTGGTCCATGGAAGCCATCAGAATGCCTAGCAGCAATCCGGCCACGATGAGGCCCGTGCTGCGTGAGGCTTGCGCCATGATGATCCCCTGCCCTTCCCCTGTCTGTTTCCGGCCTTGAGGGCCGGACGCTTCCCCTATTATATAGAGGAGCCTTGCCGCGAAAATCAGTCCGGAGACTGATTTCAGTTAAAACTGAAACAGTTCGGACAAAGATGCTTACCGCAAAGACTTCAAGCCTGGCGGACGGATCGGCAGAACATCCTTCGCTTCTGTTTCCAGCCTAACAAAAACACCCTGACAACTGATTGTCAGGGTTCCCGGAGGAGATGGACTAATTTCCGCCTGCGGCTTGAGCTCCATCCGGAGCCGGCTCTTTGCGCATGAAGCGGGCTTCGATTTTCTTGCATGCATACCAGGAGAGCACGATGAACAGGACCACGTAGACGAGCTGGAGAGGATCCCGGTAAAAGCGGGCGATGTCGTGGCCGACAAAGGAAACGGCCAGCGCCATGACCGCTTTGCCGGCGGCGACGGCGGCCAGAAAACGAAGCACGCTCATGCGGGATACGGCTGCGGCCATGTTCACGAGCACGAACGGACCGACCGGGAACAGGCTCAGCACGAACACATAGCTGAAGCCGTTGCGGCGAATCCAGTCCATGCTGGCCTTCACCTTGGGCTTCGCCGCCCAGCGGCGGGCGATGCGGTGGCCGGCCGCCGTGCGCACCAGCAGGAACGTAGCCATGCAGCCGGCCACCAGGCCGATCCACGAGTATAAGAAGCCGGGCCACAAACCGTATACGGCGGCGTTGACGCCGACGATCAGAATCGTCGGAAGCGGCGGCACGAACGATTTGAGGAAGGTCAGCAGGATGCCTGGGAGCGGTCCGTAGGAACGGTATTCTCCGAGCAGCCGATGCAGATTTTCTTCCGTCATATAGTCAAGCAGGTCGGATATCATAGTCGATGCCCCTTTGGCCGGCTCTGGCTGCATAAGCAACAGCTGGCAGGATGATCCTATTCGGTATGCCCATTGTATCGGCAAGCGGCAAGGAAATAAAGCCCCGCCCAGCGCCGAAGGGCAAAAGTCCGGACAAGCAGGACAAGCATGTTCCGCCCGCGAGCGGCATACCTTATTGCTAGGCCTCGCGGCTGGTTGACGGAGCGCTTCGCGGATTCGAACCGTTCATGTATGGAACGGGATCGGCAAAGATTGGCGTCGATGCTGGCCGGAAAGGTGTTCAAGACCGATGGGAGGGGCTCCGGCGGGCTGGAAGAAATCATCTGCAGCCGCCCCAATGATTGCTGTCACCCTACGGGGGGCAAGAATCATTGGGATGCAACTCTTTCCCGTCCTTCAAATGAATTTTCCCGGCATTGCGCCGGAACAAGGAGAATGGCTATGAATCCGATTCTGCTGGGGTCGCTGGCCACGGCCATGTGCACCGCTGTCGGCGCGCTGCCCGCCCTCTTCATCAGCTCCATGACACATCGGGGAAAAGACGTGCTGCTCGCCTTCACGGCCGGCATCATGGTATCCGCGTCGACCTATGGCCTCATTCCAAGCGCTCTCAAGCTGTCCAATCTAGGCGTGCTGACAATCGGCATCCTGCTCGGCACATTCGTCCTCATGCTGCTGGAGCTGCTCATTCCGCATACCGACACCGTCCACGGCAAGCTTCCGCAGCCTCTGCAACCGCAGAGCGGCGGCTGGTTCGGACTGGACCGGAATTCGACGCTCTTCCTCACTGCCATGGCGCTGCACAACCTGCCGGAGGGTTTATCGGTCGGTGTCAGCTACAGCAGCGGCGAAATCCAGCTGGGACCGATTGTAGCTGTCAGCATCGGCTTGCAGAATATTCCGGAAGGCTTCCTGACGGCACTGTTCCTGATCACTCAAGGTACAAAACGCGGTTACGCCGTCCTCATGGCCATCGGAACCGGGCTTCTGGAGTTCACCGCGGCTCTCCTTGGAGGCAGCTTTGCCGCAGCCATCGAACCGATCGTGCCTTACGGCCTCGCTTTTGCGGCCGGAGCCATGCTGTTCGTCGTGTACAAGGAGCTTATTCCGGAGAGCCACGGGGATGGAAATGCACGGACCGCGACACTCTCGTTCATCGCCGGGCTTTTGACGATGATATCGTTGACCCACGCGCTTGGATAGAATCATTCTATCGGACACAGGATCCGTTATTTGATCCTTTAGCCGCGATCCGGCTGATTATCGGACATAGGATCCGTTATTCTGCCCTTTCAGGTCCAAAATGACGGAAAATGGGACAAATAACGGATCTGATGTCCGATAAATCTCATTTTTCGCCCATTTCATCCCAATAACGGATCTGATGTCCGATAAATCTCATTTTCCGCCCAGTTCATCCCAATAACGGATCTGATGTCCGATAATCTCATTTTCCGCCCAGTTCATCCCAATAACGGATCTGATGTCCGATAAATCTCATTTTCCGCCCAGTTCATCCCGATAACGGATCTGATGTCCGATTCAGCAGCCTTTGCCCGAATAAGCTTGTGACAGGGGGCGGCGTCTGATGTCAGGCTGTATCCCGTATCGTTCGGTTTCATATATGATATCCATGCGGTCTCGCATGCAGGTTCACGCACAGGCGGATCCGTATGCGGTGTCAACGGGTATAAATATGATTTCGTATTCGCCTCATGTCCGCTCCAGACACGCCAGCTGCCTGCATATCCGCAACAAAGAAGAGGCAAGCTGCTGCCGCAGCTTGCCTCTTCAGCCTTCATTATTTGCCGCTTGGATCCGGGACAGCGCAGCTCCCGTCGTCGCAGGCGTCCCCACCGCTCGTTGCGGCAGGAACGGCGCAGGCTCCATCCGCGCAATCCTCGCCTGCGGAAGCTCCGGCTGGAACGGAATCCGCGGCGGCGGCGCGCTCCGACCAAGCCTGCTCCAGCGCCTGGAGGAATACGGATGGAGGCTGGGCGCCGGACACGCCGTATTTGCGATCCAAGACGTAGAAGGGAACTCCCTGGATGCCCAGCTCGGACCCTTCCTGCTCGTCTCTCCTCGTCTCCGCCTCATATCTTCCCGAAGCGAGAACCTCTGCTGCTTCCGCCGCATCCAGCCCCGCTTCAGCCGCAAGCTCCGCCAGCGTCCGGCGGTCTTCGAGAAGCCGTCCCTGTTCGAAGTAGGCTCGGAACAGCCCTTCGGAAAGGGCGTTGCCCTTGCCCTGCTCCGACGCCCAGTGCATCAGACGGTGGGCATCGAATGTATTTCCCGTTTTCATCGCGTCAAAATCGAAGGTCAAGCCGAGCTCGGCGGCCTGGCTGCCGACATTCGCATTGCTGGCCTTGGCCTGTTCCAATGGGAATCCGTATTTGCGCGACAGCAGCTCATGGATGCTGGTGCCGGGCACGTGCTTGGCATTCGGGTCCAGCTCGAAGCTGCGGTACACGACCTCGACCTTGTCCCGATGCGGGAACGATTGCAGCGCCAGCTCAAACCTCTTCTTGCCGATATAACAAAACGGACATGCATAGTCGGACCAAATCTCTACCTTCATGCTGCCTTCCTCCCGTTGTTTCGAATCCGCCTCAACTAACTGTAACAAAGTAAGTTACATTATTATAGCACAGCACGGTTTCATCGATCAAACGAACGGGACGGAGCCGCGCAGGATTGCACCAAGCATCCATACGAAGATCCGGCAACAAGCTCCCGGGAACGGCCGCAGCATCCTTTGGCTGATCCATTCCCGTCGAACGGCGTCAGCATCCTTTGACCTGATCCATTCCCGTCGAACGGCCGCAGCATCCTTTGACCTGATCCATTCCCGTCGAACGGCCGCAGCAGCCTTTGACCTAATCCATTCCCTGTCCTGTGCGGTCGGCTGATCCCGGCCCCACCGGCGCGGCCGGCCGATCCGGCTTCCCGACGGCTGCTCCATGCTCCGTCTCCGCGATCATCTTCAGCATGCCCAGCTTGTTGTCCCAGTAGCGCTCGAAGAAGGCGAGCCAGCGCCGAAGCTCCAGCAAGGGATCGGGATTCATCCGGTACCGGGTCTCCCGTCCGACACGCCGTTCATGGAGAAGCCCCGCATCGGATAAAATATGCAGATGCTTGGATACGGCAGCCCTTGTCATGGAAAAATGAGGAGTGATGCCTTTAAGCGGGAGCTCTTCACCGGAGCGAAGCAGCCGCAGCAGCTCCCGGCGAGTCGGATCCGCTACCGCCTGAAACACGTCATGCCGCTGTTCCTTCGCCTCCATGTCAGGAAGCGAACAAGCCGGCGAGCTTCTGAACGATTTTCTCCCAGCCGCCGTTCATGTTGCCCCGCACCTGGCTGTGAGGCTGTCCGAATTCCGTCCTTCCTTCCTCCAGCCAGCCGGAGTGGATCAAGGTGAATTCCGTCACATCCGGCTCCAGCTCGCGCAGCTCGAATGTGATGGACCATTGCTCCCCCCAGGCGAAGCTCAACCGGCGAGGAGGCGACAGCTCGGTCACCTTGCACTTGGAGTCTCCGAAGGGACCCGCATGCAAGACGAACTCCGCTCCTTGCTCCGGCGTGAACGTATTGGGCATGAACCAGGAGGCGATACCCTCGGAAGTAGCGGTCTTCTCCCATACGAGAGCGATGGGGGCGTTGATGATCCGGGTTTGGCGGATATCGGGCAGCGGTCGGCCCGGCTGCAGGTTGTGGTCGGTCATGAGATACAGCTCCTCTGTGCGTATGAGTTTCATTCCGCTATTAGGATACCACATGGTATCCAATTCGACAATTGGACGGCACTGTAAGGTTAATCCAAGCCTTATTTCGAATACCTGAACGGAAGCGCCCTCCCCATGCCTGCAAATCAAAAAAGGGCCAACCAAATGAATTGGTTGGCCCCATCCCCGTCCCCGCAGGGTACGGCTTGCCGATAGCCTTGCCCTGAAGCTCGCCTTGAAGCCTCCGAGCGGAAGGAGCTGTCGGCTTCAGCGATAAGTCCGCTGCGTGAGCTGATCCAGGCTTTTGAACGTATAGCCTTGGCTTCGCGCCGAATCGATCATGCGTCCGAGAGCTTGAGCATTGTCCCTGGATACCGCGTGAAGCAGCAGGACGGCACCGGGATGAAGCTGGCCCATTACGTTGCTGTAGGCATATTCCGCCCCTTTTTGCGCGGAGGTATCCCAATCCTTGTAGGCGACCGACCAGAACACATTGGTGTAGCCTTCCTCCTTGCTCGCCTCCAGCATGCGGTCGCTGAAGATGCCTCTCGGAGGACGGAGATAGTTCATTTCCCGGAAGCCTGTCAGGTCGGCTACCGCTTTTTTCACATCGGCCAGCTCCCGCTTGACCGCATCGGGATGCAGCGTGCTCATATCGGGATGGCTCCAGGAATGGTTGCCGATCAGATGGCCCTCGGATGCCATCCTCTTGACGAGATCAGGCTCCGTCTTGACATAATGGCCCGTGATGAAAAAGATGGCCGGAACCTTCTTCTCCTTCAATACGTCCAGGATCTGCGCCGTAAGCTTGTCCTTCTCGTACCCGTTGTCGAAGGTCAGATACAGCTCCTTCTCGGCCGTATTGCCGAGAAAAATCGCCTTATGCTTCTCCAGCATCGGCATGAAGCCCTCCTCGGCTATCGAGGGCAGCTGCCCGTTTTTGCTTTTTTTGAAGCCGAAATGGTAGGGCTTGCTCCATCCTGCCGCCGCTTCCTGATTGGGCTCCGTGACGGCGGCATTCCCACTGGACAGCTGCTCAGGGGCAGCGGCTCCCGCTGCCTGAGCGGAAAGAACAAGCATCGCCAGCATGCAGCCGGCCGCTCCCGCCGCTTTGATTCGGGCTTTCATTCATTGTCCGCCTCCTGCCTGATTAAGTTCGCATACCGGGTTGGTATGTGCAGGAAGCGGAAAAAATATGCGTTCCGGAAGTCCAAGGAAATACCTGCGCCGCAATCCGGCATTCACGAACGCGGCCAAAGCATGTATCCTCTTGTGCATAACTTGAATTGTGGATAAGTGAGCAACTTTTTCAATTTCTTCATATTACAGGCTTTTGAACCTGTTCATAGTGTGTACAAATCTGTGCATAACTACTGTTTCAGCAAGCATCAATTTGGGTTCCGGGAGCGCTCAAGCGAATTCAAGCTCGTATAGACATAGTCGGAGAAAATGCCGCCGTCCTCGGTCTTGTTCGTGTCTACTTTGAAGACGAACCATTCCCCGTCATATTTCTTGGCGATATATTGCACCATGTCCGAATCGTTGCTTCCCTCCAGGAAGACCGCCGCATCGCGCAAAGGCACGGGACGCTTATCCTGCGGAACGTCGGCGAGCTCGATTCCGGCGAACTCCTTCCGTGCCTCCGCCTTCAGATCGTCCGTCCTGTAGTCCGAGCCGTAAGGCTGGATGGAAGCCTGCAGCTTGTTTCCCTGTGCCGGATCGCCGAAGGAGAGGATGCCTTTTTCGGGATCGAAATCAAGCGCGCTGAAAACATACAATCCGAATCCCTTGCCCTGCATGAGGGCGGCCGGCTTTTCCGCCGGAGCCGTCTGCACGCTGAGCTTGAAGGTTTTCGCCTTGGCCAGCTTGGCGAGGATCAGCTGCTTCACGGAAGCGTCTCCTTCTACCGGTTGTTCCTTATAGATAAAGAAAACCTCGCCTCCTTCGGCAATCCCTTCCGTGCTGACGCCTTCCGCGAGCTGATAAGCCTGGGGCTGCCCGTCCGATTCGATCTCGACCGTATGCGGATCGGCCGCTCCGTTATAGATGCCGTACTTCCGATGTTCCGCCTGCTCTGGAGCCGGAGCGGCAGTCGGCGCGACCGAAGGCTCGGCGCTCGGGGCTGGAGCCGGCGCCGCCGAAGCCGATACGACGGGGCTGGCCACCGGCGCAGGACTTGCTTCGCCGCCAGCCGCGCCTTCAGGAGGATTGCCAACGCCGCAGCCTGCGAGCATCAGCATCAGAACCGCGCTGGACAGCGCGAATGTTTTCGATTTTCTTTTCATGCGGGTTTACACCTCCGCTCTTTAAGACGAACGGGACGAACTCTTGGTTACAGGCGAGCGGAAAAAGCCGGCATCGCGGATGAGACCGCGATGCCGGCTTTGAATTGAAACCGGATGGATGGCTGACCTTGCCTTACATGTTGGAAGTAAGCGTGATGGAACCGTCTTTGCTGTTGAACATGACGTTCCAGTTCAGCGTTTCAGCGATGAAACGAAGCGGAACGAGCGTGCGGCCGTTTTTGTCGATGACGACCTTGGAAGAGACTTTTTTATTCACGCCGTTCATGGAGAAGATGTCCTTGCCGGCCCAGAAGCCGAGCTTGTCGGAGCCAGCCATGACCCAGATGCCTTTGGTCGCTTTGTCGTAGCTCACCGTCGCGCCGATGCCTTCGCTCAGGAAGCGCAGCGGGATATACGTCATGCCGTTCCACATCACCGGTGTCGTGTCCATTTGAGTCGTCGAGCCGTTCACCTTCAGCATCATGCTGTTCAGCTTCATCCAAACCGTCGTCATCTCAGGAGCTGGAGCCGGAGTTGGCGTCGGAGCCGGCGTAACGACCGGAGTCTCCATGAATTTTTCCGGCGATTGCGTCACGATCGCATTGCCCAGCGCCTGGCCGACGCCGAAGACGAATTTAAAGCCTTCACGGTCTGTGGCGTAAGCACCGTCATAGTTGCCGGCAGCATATTGGTCGAAGGCGGCCTGGATCTGGCCTTCGTGCTTCATCAGAGCTTCCGTAGCGGCAGCTGCAGGCAGGTTGCCGTTCGTAGCCGTGCCGAGGAAGGCGCCGAAGTCTTTTGTGAAGCTTTCGATGCGGGACTTGACCGCGGCTTTTGCATTGGCGTCGTTCATCTTGACGGCATTTACATAGTCGCTCTGAGCATTGATGTGATTCGTCACCCACAGCTTCTCGAAGCCGTCAGCGCCGGCTGTGCCATAGAGGGAACCGATCGCCGCTTTCCAGTCGGCCGTATTCATCGCTTCCGTACTGATCAGCGCATCGGAATCCTTGGAGCCGTCCAGCTGCTTCTGCATTTGCAGAACCGACAGGGCTACGTGCTCCGATACGAGCGCGTTCAGGCTGGAGCGCAGATCCGCGGCTTTCGTATCCGGGGTCGTGTTATTGAACTTTTCCGGCATTTGTTTCGTAATCGCCGTGGAAAGCGCCTTGCTGATGACGAACATCGTCTTGTAGCCTTCACGGTATTTGCTGTAGGCATCCTTGTAATCTCCGGCTACATACTCGTCGAACACCATTTGCACTTGATCTTCATGAAGGCGGATGGCCTTGGCAGCTGCATCTTTGGGAAGGTTGCCGGCAGTCGCCGTCGCCAGGAAGGCGGAGAACTCATCTACGAAGGCTTGAACATTCGCTTTAGCGGCCTTCTCGGCGTCCACGTTGTTCATTTTATAGGCTTTGGCGTAATCATCCGTAGCTTTGTTGTGAGCGCGGAAGATGCGCAGGAACTCATCCGCGCCGGCTTTGCCGTAGAGGCCTTCGATTGCCGGCCCCATGTCGAGAGCGTTCTGGTCCAGCGCTTTGTAGGCGGCCGCAGCATCCTTCGAACCTTCATAAGCTTTCGTCATGGCGACGACCGCAAGTGCGAAGTGTTCGGAGAGCAGCTGGTCCAGTCCGGCGCGAAGATCGGCTGCCGGCGTGCTGACCGAAGGCTGCATCGAGTTGGCCGGGGCTGCTGCGGCTATTCCGGTTGGGATAAGAAGGGTCAGGCTGAGTACGGGGGCGACCAGTTTTTTGATTTTCATGTTATTCACTCCTCGAGTTTTGATAGGATCTGAAATGTTGTCCGTGATACTCATCAACCTCTTGCATGGAGTGAAACGCGCCTGGTTTAGAAAAGGATCACTATTGCGAGGAATTAATTTTTATATTATTTTTCATGGTTTTACCTGTTTTAACTAGCAGCAATCATGGTTAATTCTATGATTCTAATATTTTATTTACATTTTCATCATTTTTCATATTTTTCGATATGAATAATATCCTCTACCAGAACCGCTCTGCGATACCGGCCGATTCGATCAACAAGACCATGATAGAGCAGCTGCAAAAAAAGAAAAGGACTGAGCACCAGCCGCGAACGGCTCGGTTCAGTCCTTTTCCTCTTATCAGTGGGCTCCGCTGCCCAGACCGATGCGGTCGACGAGGGTGCGGCTCTGCTCGTTGAGGCCTTCAAGCACGACGCGCTTGCCGGCGGCGGCGTACTTGTCCGCGAGCTTGGCAATGGCGTTGACGGCGGAATGATCCCATACATGGGACTGCCCGAAGTCGATCACGACCTCATCCGGATCATCGGCATGATCGAACTGCTGTCCGAAAGCCGTCGTCGTGGCGAAGAACAGCTGGCCCTCGACGGAATAGCGCTTGCGGCCGCCTTCCATCCTTCCTTCCACCTTCATCGCGGAGATGCGGCGGGCGAAAATCAAGGCGCTGATGACGACGCCGGCCATGACTCCGTAGGACAGGTTATGCGTCATCACGACGATGATGACCGTCACGACCATGACGATGCTGTCGCCGATCGGAATCCGCTTCAGCTCCGTCAGGGAACGCCAGTTGAACGTTCCGAAGGACACCATGAACATGACGCCGACAAGCGCGGCCATCGGGATTTCCATGACGACACGGCTTAGAGCCATGATCAGGACGAGCAGGAAGATGCCCGCCGTAAACGTGGACAGGCGGGTCCGTCCGCCTGATTTGACGTTGATGACCGATTGGCCGATCATCGCGCAGCCCGCCATGCCTCCGAAGAAGCCGGCCACGATATTGGCGATGCCCTGGCCCTTGACCTCACGGTTCTTGCTGCTTGTCGTGTCGGTCATCTCGTCGACGATATTCGAAGTCAGGAGCGACTCCAGCAAGCCGACCAGAGCGAGCGAGACCGAATAGGGCAGGATAATCATCAGATTGTCCACATTCGGCACGAAGTTCGGCAGATGGAAGCTCGGCAGCGCGCTCGTGATGCTGCCGATGTCGCCGACGGTGAGGACGTCCAGTTTGAAGCCCATCGTGACCGCCGAGACGACGATGATCGCCGCGAGCGCGGACGGGAACGCCTTGGTCAGACGCGGCAGGCCGTAAATGATGGCGAGCGTCAGGGCGAGCAGCGCGTACATGAGCCAGCCCTGCCCCCGGAAGTGGACAAGCTGCGCGGTGAAGATCAGAATCGCGAGCGCGTTGACGAAGCCGTTCATGACCGGGTGCGGCACGAAGCGGATCAAATGGCCCAGCCGCATATAGCCGATCGCCGTCTGGATGATGCCGCAGAGGACGGTGGCCGCGAACAGATACTCCAGTCCATGGTCGCGGACCAGGTTGACCATGAGCAGCGCCATCGCGCCGGTCGCGGCCGAGATCATCGCGGGTCTCCCGCCGAAGAAGGAGATGACGACGGCGATGATGAAGGAGGTGTACAATCCGACCATCGGATGCACGCCGGCAATGATCGAGAAGGCGATCGCCTCCGGAATCAGCGCCAGCGCGACGGTGATGCCCGACAGCAGATTCGATTTGGGATCCGTGAACCATTCGTTTTTCCAGCTTGCTGCTTTCAATTCTTTCCCAGACCTCCTGCAGGATGATTTTGGCGACTTTCCAGTCTCAGAAAAGCCGGGTTCCGATGCGTTTCGTCCGTAAGCATTATACGGAAAATTCCGATCGAATTGAAGGCTTTTTTGGCCTCGTCTATGGGGAGGAAGGGCTTGGACAAAGAAAGGAAGGCTATGCTTCGGAGAAGAAAGGGAGGCCATGCTTCGGAAAAGAAAGGGAAGGAAGCTTTTCGCCAAAGGCTGGAAGCCCCTGCCTTGGAGCCCCTGCCTTGGAACGGGTTTACGGCTTCTTGAGCTCGAAGCTTTCCTGATGCTTGCCATCCTTGTCGGTCCATTCCATTACGACCGCTATCGTATTCCTAGCGGGAGTGCAGTCATCGCACACCATGCTGGAGGACAAGGCCGGACCGGGCAGGCCGCCCGATCCATGATAATAGAAATGACCGGGTCCATCGGCCGTGATCGAGAAGGCTTCAACCTCTTTGGGCGCATCCCCCTTGTAGCGGAAAGAATACGTCCCCAGCTGCGACTTCTTGTTCTTGACTAAATCCGCTTGGTAGCTTCCTTCCCAGCTGGCGCCGCCCCCTTTGTACCGGATGGTCCGAGGCTCTCCGCAGCCTGCCAGCAGCACGGCTGCGGCCGCAGCAAGAAGAACGGCTTTTGCGCTGCCTGTTTTCACCGCCATCACTCTCCCTCTATTTTCCATTCTACCAAAAGACCTGGAGCAAATCCGAATCCATCGCCCCAAACGAAAAGCGGAGGATGGAAAAATCCCACCCTCCGCTGCCCATGAACAACAAGAACACGCCGGACTGAATCTGTCCGATTAGATTGAATATGCCGTCGCCCGCAGCCGCCCGGAGCTTTCCTCCCCGCCCATGATGCGGTCCAGAATCAGCTTCTCGTAATGCGCGAAGGCGCTGTCGCGCTCCCTGGGCCTGGCGAGGCGGATCTCGACGTCGATGGCGATCCGGCCGTCCTCAACGAGAATGACCCGGTCGGCAAGCGCGACGGCCTCGCTCACGTCATGCGTGACGAGCACGGCGGTGAAGCCCTGCTCCTCCCACAGCCTCTCGATGAGACGCTGCATCTCGATTCGCGTGAGCGCATCGAGCGCGCCGAGCGGCTCGTCGAGCAGCAGCAATCCCGGCTGCCCCGCAAGCGCGCGCGCCAGAGCGACACGCTGACGCTGGCCGCCGGAAAGCACGCGCGGCCATTCGTCGGCGCGGTCGCGCAGTCCGACCAAGGCGAGCGCCTCCACCGCCTCCTGGCGGCTGCCGCGCCGAATGCCGATGCGGACATTGTCGGCCGCCCGCTTCCACGGCAGCAGGCGCGCGTCCTGGAACAGCATGCGAGTGGACTCGCCGATGCCTGCGATTTCAATGCCGTCCAGCGACAGACTGCCGGCCGACGGATCGTCAAGGCCCGCGATCAGCCGCAGCAGCGTGCTCTTGCCGCAGCCGCTCCGGCCGACGACGGCGAGAAACTGTCCGGCGGGAATATCGAGATCGATTCCCTTCAGCACTTCCTTGCCCCCGAATTTCTTCGAGGCTTCCGAGACGACAAGCCGCTTGCCCCGGGAATCCAGCCGCAAGTCCTCTTCCGGTCCGGCCTTCTCGTGACTTGAATCCGGCTTCTCTTCCTCCGCTCCAGCCTCGTACCGGTCCGTTTGCCCGGCCTTCCCTTCCCGGACCTCCGGCCTGCCCGCCTGCTTCCGTTCCCCTATGCGCACGCTCATGCTCTCCCCTCCCCGGATTCCGGCGTCGTATAATTCGGATTCCAAGCGAGCAGCCTGCGCTCCAGCAGCCTGGCCGCCGTATCCGACAGCTTGCCCAGGAAGGCATACAGGAGGATCGCCAGCACGACAATATCCAGCCTCATGAATTCCCTTGCGTTCATCGCCATATATCCGATGCCGCTGTTGGCGGAGATCGTCTCCGATACGATCAGCGTCAGCCACATGAGGCCGAGCGCATAACGCACGCCGACGAGAACCGAGGACATGGCGCCGGGCAGGATGACCTCGCGATAGAGGGCGAACCCCCTCAGCTTGTACACGCGCGCCATCTCCAGCAGTCCGGAATCGATGGAGCGGATGCCGTGGAGAGTGTTCAGATAGATAGGGAAAAAAACGCCGAGCGCAACGAGAAAGATTTTGGCCGTCTCCCCGATTCCGAACCACAGGATGACGAGCGGAATCAGAGCGAGATGCGGTACGTTGCGGACCATCTGCACCGAGCTGTCGAGCAGCCGGAACGCGCTCCGCGACAGGCCGCTCAGCAGCCCGAGCCCGAAGCCGACGCCGCCTCCGATCAGAAATCCGATCAGCGCCCGCTGCGAGCTGCTCCAGATGTATTGGAACAGCTCGCCGGAATAAGCCAAGTCGATGCCCGCCTCCGCCACCCGGACCGGAGTCGGAAGCGTGCGCGACGAGATCGCGCCGTACTGGCCCAGCAGCTGCCAAAGGACCAGAACGAGTACCGGCACAAGCCACGGTGTCAGACGGCTTTCCGTCCATTTGCCTCTCTTGTCGATGGGAATCCCCCCGCTTTCCTCAGGATTTGGCTGCCACGGCATCCGGCAGCAGATCGTTGGCGACGATTTCCCCTGAAGCCTTGAGCGCGGCCTTGAGCGGCTCAGCCTGCGGCTCGACCGGCAGCAGCGGGAACAGCAGCTCGGCCGTCCGGTACGCCTCTTCCAGATGCGGATAACCAGACAGGATGAATGTCTCGATGCCCAGCGCCTCATACTCGCGGATGCGCTCTGCCACTGTGGCCGCGTCTCCTACGAGAGCCGTGCCGGCGCCCCCTCGGACGAGGCCGACGCCCGCCCACAGATTGGGCGATATTTCCAGAGAGTCCCGCTGGCCGTTGTGCAGCTTCGCCATCCGCTGCTGGCCGACGGAATCGTAGCGGGCGAACACCTTCTGCGCCTCGGCGATCGTATGGTCGTCGACATGGCGGATCAGCTCCTCGGCCGCCTGCCACGCCTGCTCGTTCGTCTCGCGGACGATGACATGCAGCCGGATGCCGAACTTGACCTTGCGCCCCTTGGCCGCGGCCTGCTCCCTCACCTCGCCGAGCTTGGCCGCGACGTCGGCCGGCGGCTCGCCCCAGGTCAGATACACATCCACATGCTCGGCGGCGATTTCCTTGGCTTCCTCCGAGGAGCCTCCGAAGTAGAGAGGCGGATAAGGAGACTGCAGCGGCGGATAGAGCAGCTGTCCGCCCTCGGCGCGAAGGTATTTGCCCTTATGGCTCACCTTCTCGCCGGAGGCGTACTTCCGCCATAGATGCAGGAATTCGTCCGTCAGCTCGTAACGTTCCTTATGGTTCAGGAACAGGCCGTCGCCCGCGAGCTCCTCCGGATCGCCGCCGGTGACGATGTTGACCAGCAGCCTGCCGCCGGAGAGGCGGTCGAACGTCGATGCCATGCGGGCAGCCGTAGCCGGCGCCATCATGCCGGGACGGATGGCTACGAGATATTTGAGCCGGTTCGTGGCCGGGATCAGCGACGAGGCCGCTACCCATGCATCCTCGCAGGAGCGTCCGGTCGGGAGCAGCACGCCGTTGTAGCCCAGACGGTCGGCTGCACCGGCGATCTGCTTCATATAATCGTAGTCGACGGCGCGGGCGCCGTCGCTCGTGCCGAGATATCGGCCGTCGCCGTGGAGCGGTATGAACCAGAACATTTGCATGATGGGTATCCTCCTTGGACATGGGGAAAATGTGAATATCCGTCGAAACGGCTTAGAGGCCGGGCTCACCGGCCGTGAATATAGCCGCTGCAGGGTTTTCCAGGCCGGCGGCACGGGCAGGGCTCGCGTCATTGTTCTGCCCCGCTTGCGTCATTGTCCGGGCGCCGCGTCCTTGACCTTGACCGCTTCGGGAATCAGCTTCAGCTTCAGGAAGGCGTCCGCGATTCGCTGCTGCTCGGCGTAGGTGTCCTCGTCCATGTCCTCGATGCCGAAGGAGCGATGCGAGATCGCCTGCTCCAGCGACGGAATGTCGATGCCGAGCTCCGGCGAGAGCAGCCTCGCAACCTCGCTTTGGTTGGCTTCCGCCCACTTGTCCGCTTCCTTGAGCTGATCCAGGACGATACGGACAGCCTCCTTGTTGTTCTGCTCGAAGCTTCTTGAAGCCAGCATGAATTCATGGTTCTGCACCAGACCCTCTCCCGTCGTCAGCACTCGGGCCTTGGTCGCCAGCTGGGCCGCCGAAAAGAACGGCTCCCAGATGACCCAGGCGTCGACGCTGCCGCTCTCGAAGGCGGCTCTGGCATCGGCCGGAGGCAGGAAGACGGCCGTGATGTCCTTATAGTCCACGCCCGCCTCCTCCAGCGCCTTGACGAGCAGGTAATGCACGTTGGATCCTTTGTTCAAGGCGACCTTCTTCCCTTTGAGATCGGCGACCGTCTTGTTCGCGGAATGCTCCGGCACCAGGATGCTCTCCGACTTCGGACTCGCCGGCGAATGGGCCAAGTAAACGAGCGGCGTTCCGGCCGCCTGGGCGAATATCGGAGGCGCCTCTCCGGTATGGCCGAAGTCGATGCTGCCGACGTTCATCGCCTCCAGCAGCTGGGGACCGCCGGGGAACTGCGTCCATTCCACCTTGTAGCCGATCGTCTCCAGCTCGCCCTCCAGGCTTCCTCTGCCCTTGAGGATATTGGCGGTGCCGTACTTCTGATAGCCGATATGAATGATTTTTTCCTTCGCGCCTTGGCCGAAGCCCGATCCGCCCCCAGCCTGGGATGTCTCTCCATCGCCGTTGCCGCATGCCGCGGCCAGCAGAAGCATGGCGGACAAGCCGATCATCCCTCCCGCCCTTTTCCATCCGATTCCAGCACGCATGCCCGCTCCCCGAATGCCCGCAGTTGGCTTCACGTTTTCCCTCTCCCTTTCGGCCAGACCCGGCCTCTTTCTATTTTCTCGCGCTTAATACCCATTAAGTCGGTGTGATTAATAGAAAATTAGCATCGCTCCGTTTCTCTGTCAATGAATGGAGGAGAAGTGAGGAGGAATGAGGAGGAATGAGGAAGAAAGGCAGCGTTTGAGAACTAGCCATTGCGCTTTCGGCAACGGTCCGGTATTTTTATAAGTATATAATTCCTACCTGATAAGTTGTATTTATAAATGAGGACCGTTCCTATGACTCGTCGACGGAGGAGAAGCGATGCCGAACGAACCTTTCAATCTGATGAGCCTCCAGGAGGCGATGGACCTGCTTGGCGTCAGCCGGGCGACCATCGACCGCTGGCGCAAAGACAAGCGGCTGCCGTATCTGAAAATCGGAAAAGACGTATGGATCGACCGCATCCAGCTGGAGCAGTGGGCTCGAGGAGGCTTGCGGAACGCCGCAGCCGCTGAGAAGGAAGCGGCGGCCGGCCCGGCGGTGGTCCCTCCTCCTTCCCCGGAAGCCCCGTCAGACGAAGCGGAGATCACCGTCGGCTACCAGAGCGGTGCGGCCCTGCTCTGGAGCGCCTTGATCGTCAAAAGCCGGGGCTGGTTCGAGCAGGAGCTGCAGCAGGCGGAGCCTCGCCGCCGGTACCGGGTCAGCTGGAAGCATGCGGACAGCGGCATGGAGCTGGTCGAGGAGCTGATCGCCGGCCGGGTGCAGATCGCCTCCGTCGGCGATTATCCGATCGCCGCGAGCCTGGAGCTCGGACGGCTGCTGCCGCGCTTCCAGCCGGCCATGCTCGCCTTCGACGGCAAATGCGCAGGCGGAGCGGGCATAGCCCTGGTGGCCCGCAAAGAAGAAGGAATCCGCTACGGGGATCAGCTTGCCTCCTCCGCCGCCGTCTCCACCGTCATCCGCTCAAGCGCATCGAGACGGCTGCAAGCCGTTCTGGACCGGGGCCGCAAGGAGGCCATGCCGATGCTCGGCAGCCGCAGGATGGCCGACTGCCTGGCCGCGCTGCTGGAAGGGCGCGTCGGAGCGGCGATGCTGTGGGAGCCCTATCTGACCTGGGCGCAGACGCTCGGAGCGGGGATGACGGTCGCAGCGGATGATTGCGGCGGCGATTACCTGACCGGAATCATGGCGGATGAAGCGTGGGCACGCGCTCACGAATCGGTGACGGTATCCTATCTGAAGGCTCATATCCGGGCTCATGAGCTGATCCGACGGGATTCCCTGGCTGCCGCATCCATCATCCGAGACGCAAGCGGCATCCCTCTGGAGGTCATCCTCCCGGTTCTCGGCACCATCCGCTGGGACGCCAGCGTCTACAGCCGCGACCTGCTGACTCTGTCCCGGCTGGGAGAGGACGACTCCGGACCGAGGCTGCGAAGCTCTTCCCTGTCAGCCGGCCCAGCGTTTCAAGCCTCTTATTTGCAGGAGGCCGCCGCTGCGCTCAAGCTGCCGTCCCTGCCGGATATGGCTATTCCCCATGATTGGACCGATGACCGCTTCTATTGATTCCACCTGCGTCTCTACGATCGGATTTCCGCGCAGGCTTATCTATCGATCTCCGCACGCTCCATTGCCGCGCAGGCTCATCTATCGATCTCCGCACCTTCCATTGCCGCGCAGGCCCATCTGCCGATCTCCGCATCGCCGCGCAGCGAAGAATGCGGATGGCCAGTCATCGGCCAAGTCGGCCTCCCATACGCTAAAACAGGTAGCAAGCGCAGAAGGAGGCTGTCCACACATGAGCGTGTATGTAGCCAACAGCGGCTCCAACACCGTATCGGTCATCGACCAGACGACGAACACCGTCTTCGCCACCATTCCAGGCTTCTCCACCCCGCAGCAGCTCGATGCGACTCCCGATGGAACGAGGGTATACGTCGCCAACCTGGCCAACGCCACCG
Organism: Paenibacillus sp. RUD330; assembly: GCF_002243345.2. NCBI lineage: Bacteria > Bacillati > Bacillota > Bacilli > Caryophanales > Paenibacillaceae > Paenibacillus > Paenibacillus sp. RUD330. The sequence continues at coordinate 980,193 of NZ_CP022655.2, read as the reverse complement.
TATCGATCATCCAGACGTCGACCAATGCCGTCATCGGCTCGATTCCGGTAGGAGGCGGTCCGAACGGAATCGTCATCGACCGCACGGGAACGAGGGCGTATGTGACCAACTCTACGGACGGCACCATGTCGGTCATCGACCTGGCCACCGACACCGTCACAGCCACCGTCGCCGTCGGCATCAACCCGATCGGCGTGGACGTGACGCCGAACAACCGCTACGTCTATGTCGCCAATCAGATCAGCAGCACGGTCTCCGTCATCTCCGTCTCCGACAACGCCGTCGTTGCCACCATCCCGGTCGATACGACGCCGATCGGCGTCAAAGCATCGCCGGACGGAGCCTATGTGTATGTATCCACCCGAGCGGCAGGCATCGTGGACGTCATCTCTACGGCCACCCAATCGGTCGTCGGCACGCTGCAGGCGGGCATCGCCCCGATCGGAGTGTCGACGGACGGAATGAGCGTCTTCGTCGCGAATGAAGTATCCGGAAACCTTACGGTCGTCAATCCGGCCACCAATGCCATCATCGCCACCATTCCGACCAATACCTTTCCCCAGTACATCGCCGTAGACTCCAGTTCCCGCTTCCTCTACGTCAGCACGAGGACGAACGTCGTCTCCGTCATCGACCGGACAACGAACCGGCTGGTCGCCTCCGTACCCGTCGGCGATCAGTCCATCGGCATCGTTGTCGTGCCGAAGTTCAATCTCGACCCGGCTCTGGCCGCGACCAAAACGGTCAACGGAGCCGAAGCGATCGAAGCCAGGCCGGGAGAAACCGTGTTCTTCCAGCTGAGAGTCGCGAACACAGGCAATACGCTGCTGAGCGGCATCCAGCTCACCGACGCCCTCGAGCCTGCCGGAGCCTTGCTGTTGAATGAAACCTTGACCACTCTCGCTCCCGGTGAGTCCGTCACGAGAGAGATTCCCTACGTCGTGCCGGATCCGGCGCCGGCGTCGGTGCTGACCAACCGCTTCATCGCCGACGCCCCGCTCTCCGGCATCTCCTCCGAATCCGATGCCGTCATCAACGTAGGGGCTTCCTCGCCTCTGCTTGCGCTGACCAAAACGGCGGATCGTGCCGCAGCCGCGCCGGGCGAGATCGTCACGTATACGATCGTCGTGACCAATACGGGATCGATGGACCTGTCGAACCTCGTCCTGTCCGACGCCACGCTGGGATTGAACCAGATCATCGGGAGCCTCATGGTCGGGGAGAGCGCCACGATCACCGCCAGCTTCGCCATCCCCGCCGGCACTCCCGCAGGAACGGCGCTCATCAATACCGCCTTTGTCGAGGGCGGAGGAGCCGCGGCAGAGGACTCCGCCAGCGTGACGGTCAGCTCCGCGCCGGCCCTCTCCCTGCTCAAAGAGGCGGATCCGGCCACCGCCGTGCCCGGAGAGTCGATCCGTTATACGTTCACGGTGACAAATACAGGCAACGAGCCGCTTACCGGCATCGTCATCTCCGATCCCCGCATCGGAGCCTCCATCTTTATCGACGGCCTTGCGGTCGGAGCGTCCGCCACCCGCTCGCTCGACTTTGCGGTTCCCGAGGGCACCCCTCCTGGCCTGCTCGTCAACACGGCTGAGGCCGCTGCGGATCAAGGCGCGTCCGCCAATGCGTCCGCCACCGTCATGATCGCGCCTGTAGCCCGGATCGTGCTCAACAAGAACGCTTCGCCCACGACGGCCTTCCCCGGCGAAACCGTCGCCTACACGATCGAGATCGTGAATACGGGAACCGCCACGTTGACGAACGTCCGGGTGACCGATCCTTTCCTCGGGCTGGATCAGGTCGTCGACAGCCTTGTTCCTGGAGCGAGAGCCACCTTCACCGGCACGTTCACCCTGCCTGTCGACGCCTTGGCCGGCACGGAGTTCACGAACGTTGCGTCCGTCGTCACCGACCAGACGCCCTCCATCTCCCAGGAAGCGGTTGTAACGGTCAGGGAATCGCCTTCCATTTTCCTGGAAAAGAGCGTCTCTCCGGCGAACGCGAGCGTCGGCGAAACGGTGATCTATACGTTTGTCATCCGCAATACCGGCAACGTGCTGCTCACGGACCCTCTGCTGCTCGATCCGTCGCTCGGCTTGAATCGAGGCTTGCCGGCCATCCCGCCCGGAGGCTCCGTCACGGAGACCGTCGCCTTCGTCGTGCCGCCGGACGCGCCGGATCTCATCCTCAACACCGCCTCCGCGCAGGCGAGCTCGATGGAGCGGTTCCTCGTCTCCCAGTCCGACTCGTCCCTCTTCGTCATCCGCCTGACCAAGACGGCGACGCAGGCGGAGGCCAGCCCCGGCGAGCGGATCAGCTATACGTTCATCGTCGAGAATACGGGCAATGTGCCTCTGACGAATCTGGTGCTCAGCGATCCGGAGCTCGGGGTGAGCGAACGCATTCCGTTCCTGGACGCAGGCAACGCCTTGACCTTCTCGCTGAACTACGTCATCCTGCCGATGCCGGGCGGCACCGTCATCGTGAACACGGCGACGGTCGGCGGAGACGGCGTTTCGGCGGAGAGCTCCGCCTCCGTCACCGTGCGCAGCATTCCGGGGATGTCGATCCTCAAGACGGCGAGCGCGGTCTCGGCCGCACCCGGCGAAGTCATCACCTTCATGATCCAGACGGTCAATACCGGCAATGTGACGCTGCCCGACGTCACCGTCACGGACCCTCTGCTCGGCATCGCCACCGCTCCGGCGCCGCTCGATCCGGGCGGGACGCTGACGCTGACGGGAACCTATAGTGTGCCTGCGGGCACGCCGGCAGGCACGATCATCACCAACACGGCAACGGCCTCTTCCGCGTTGACAGGCGTGCGGGAGGGGGCGGCCTCCGTCATCGTCGCTGCCGCTCCTGCTCTCTCCATCGCGAAGACGGTCGACCGGGAGACAGCCTCTCCGGGACAGAGCGTCCTGTTCACCATCATCGTCACCAATGTATCCGCCGCGACGCTCGCCGCCGTGCGGATTACCGACCCCGTGCTGAGCATCGATGAAACGGTCGCCTCGCTGGCTCCCGGAGCCCAGGCGGTGCTGACGTCGAGCTTCCTGATTCCGGCAGGAACGCCGGCCGGTACGGTCATCACCAATACCGCTCAGGCGCTGGCCCCGCTTACGGTGCCGGTCTCGGCCTCGGCCAGCGTGGTCGTTGCCGCCGTTCCGTCCCTCACCGTCATCAAGGAAGCCGGAGTCTCCGAAGCGCCGGCCGGCACGCTGGTTTTCTACGAGGTATCCATCCTGAACACCGGCAACATCCGGCTGACCAACCTGCTTCTGACCGACAGCTTCGTATCCGCGACTCTGGCGATCGCCTTCCTCGAGCCCGGAGAGTCCCAATCCCAGCTTGTGCCGTTCCGGCTGCCGGCCGGACTTGCGCCAGGCGACTTGTTCACCAATACCGTCACGGTGTCGAGCACCGAGACGGGTCCCGTTCAGGATTCGGCTCAGGTTCTCATTCTGCCGCCTCCGGACGTGGAGCTCACGGCATCGCCGTATCCGGCCTATGTGCTGCCGGGCCAGCGGGTGACGGTCACGATCACGGCGACCAACCGCGCCGATACCACGCTGACCAATCTCGCCGTCTTCAACGGCTTCACCGGCATCGACGACCGGATCGCCTCGCTGGCTCCCGGCGAATCCATCGCGCTGGCACGCGAAGTGTTCATCCCGCCGCTGACGCGCGCCGGCACGGAGTTCCCGAGCCTCGCCTATCTGGAAACGGACCAGACGACGACGCGGACCGCTCCCGTGCTCGTCATCGTGCTTCCGGATCCGTCGTTCCGGCTCACGAAGACGGCCAGCACGGCGGAGGCGATCGCCGGGGAAACGGTGCGCTTCCGCGTGGAGGCGGTGAATACCGGCAATACGGACTTGAACGGCGTGCTCGCCGATCCGCTGCTGAGCGTGGCGATCGGCCCGGGGACGCTGCTGTATCAGAGCCGGATCATCCTGACGATGCCGTATACGATCCCTCCGGAGACCGAGAACGGAGCCGTCGTCACCAATACGGTCCGCAGCCAGGGGGTGCTGAAGGAGCTTCAGGCTTCCGCCTCCGTCAAGGTGCTGCGCGTCCTCGAGGTGACCAAATCGGCCGATGTGCTCGAAACCTTCCTTGGAGCCGTCATCCGGTACACGGTCGTCGTGGAGAACAACAGCGGCTTCACGGCGGAGGACGCCATCCTGACCGACGACCTTTCCCCTTCGCTCGCCCTCGTGCCCGACAGCGTAACGATCGGCGGCCGTCCCGCGCCGGCGGCAAGCCTGAAGAACGGCATCCCGCTCGGCACGATAGCGCCAGGCCGGCGTCTCGTCATCGCCTTCGCCGCCCGGGTGCTTTCCATTCCGCGTCCAGCCGGCGCCGGCTCCATGTCGTCCGATCATTCCGGAGTGCTGCTCAACCAAGCCGTCGTGACCTTCGGCGTGCGCTCCCCCTCCGGCCGTGATGTCGTCGTTCGGGCGCTGTCCAACATCTCCCGAATCTCCGTCACCGAAGAGGAGGAGTAAACAGGAAATCCCTCTCGTCATGCAGACGAGAGGGATTTCCTGTTTATTTGACCGGACGGCTGGTGAAGTAAAGCGTCTGCGGGCCCGCCGATCCGCCGGTCAGGCTGAGCCGGGACGGAACCGTCTTCCCTTTGCGCCCGACATTGAACTCGGAGAGCTGCCACGCCATCGTGTAGTTCAGGAAGCCGGAATTCAGCAGCTTGCCGCCCCAGCCGATCGTATAATGGCCCGAACCGCCGGACGGGTTCAGATAGACGCCTACGGTGCGGCGCTCGTCGCTGTCGTTCTCGATCTCGACCGACATGTCGTAGATGACTCCGTAGTTGCCGGGGTTCAGGACGGCGGCGCCGCTCGTGGCGTCCACGCCCTGCTCGTATTCTCCCGGCATGAAGTCGGCCCACTGGCCGGAAGGCGACGAATCGACCCGAAGCAGGGAATTGCCGGCCGAGGTTTTGTAGACCAGCGTGCCGGTACGGTCGTAATGCGGGAACGTGCCGCGGATATGCCGGTCGGGCGGCAGCACCGGCTCGGCGAGCGGATCGGCCGGCCGCATCGCATAGCCGAGCGTAGTGACGGTCACCGGCGCGGCGCCGCCGGAAGCGGACTCCGCGCGCAGCTGCAGGAAGCCGCTGAGCGTATGCGTCGCGGGCACCTCGGCGGTCCGCCAGTAGGATTCCCCCGGCTTCAGCACGGCCACCGGCCGCTTCGAGCCGCGATCCTTGAGAAAGGCGGCGAGGGCGATCTGGCCGGCTACGTCCGGGTAGTAGTCCACTCCCGCTCCGGAGCCTTCCTCGTATAGCTTGACCGTGTAGCCCGACGTATTGGTCACCGCGGCGCCGATCTGCAGCGGCGCTCCCGTATTGTTGAGATGATGGTAGAAGACGCGGAAGGAGCCTGTCACCACATCCCGGTAATAGGCGCCTGGTGCGGTCGGCATTTCCGGAGAATCGCTGAGGATGAGCTGGCCGCCCGTTGGAGTCAGCACCGGCTTCTCCATGGCCTGGGCCGGCTTGAGCGATTCAATCGGGACGGTAACGAACGGCTGGTCCTTCGCCATCGCCTGCAGGCCGGCTCCCGATTCGGGAACGGCGGGCGGCGAAGCGGATGCCGTCCCCCCCAGCAGCAGACTGGCGGCAACGAGGCTGTACGCAAGCTTTTGACCATGTGATCTCATGAACAATTCCTCCTGTTCGATCATGGGTTGTCTAGCCCGGCTTCCTTCAGCGGCGGATCGGAAGGAAGTTCCCCTTTCGACCCTGTTGTCCAGTGTGTCCCAATCGTCCATTCTGCTCTTCCATCGTTGCCCTGTTCCTTCCGATTTCATGCCTGCCCGAGAAATGTTCACGGACTTCTTCCCTATCCTTTTCGCAGCCAGAACTTTTCGCTCGCCTAATGATTGCTTCGGTTTCATTTCCTATCGCTCTCGTCATTCACCTGCCCGCGCTGTCATCCTGCTCCCTATTTCTTGCGTCCAAGCGGCAGGCCGCCGCTTCCTCCAGCCCCTCATCCCGCTCGCGGCGGCAGCAGCTGCCCAAGAGGGCTGAAGTCGTCTAGGCCGCATGCCTCACGCTCCCTCGACCACCTCCTTCTCCACATCCTCCGGCCAGTGCATCTCCACGCCGCGGGACGCCAGCAGCTCCTGGTAGCCGGCCAGACGCTCGGCTTCTCCGCGCACCTCGCGCGGCCGCAGCCCGGTGCGGAGGCAATAGGCGGCGAGCGCCCCGGCAGCCTCGCCGATGTTCCACTCCGTCGGGTGCAGGCGGTAGCAGCCGTTGGAAATCTGGGTCGTGCCGATGTTCTTGCAGGCGGGAAGCAGGTTGTTCATCCGCACCGGGATGAGAGCCCCGAGCGGGATCTCGTACGGATAGTTGGGAATGTAGAAGCTCCGGTACGTCACGGTCGTATGATGAAGATCCAGATGATAGCTGCCGACTCCGACGCTGTCCCCGTACCTTCGGATGCCCTCGCTGCCGCGCATCTCCTTGCTGACGTCGGCCTCCGTAATCGTCTGGATCGCCTTGATGCGGCGGGATTCCCGGATGTAGACGGACTTGGCGAGGCCGTCCTTCGTCCCCAGCACATCCGGCCGCAGCCGCACGCCAGGCCAGCCCTTGCCCCCGTCGAGCCGCGGCGCCTCCGTCTGCAGCCAGTAGACGACGGACAGCGTCAGCTGCCTCGCCGCATACAGCCGATCCTCCTTGACGGTCGGAGGAACATCCAGGATCGTGCCCAGATAATAATCGTTCTGGGCCCAGTTGAGCAGCGACAGATCTCCGTCATAGAGAGGAGCCGCAAGATGGCGGGGATCCAGAATCCGGCGGTAATCCCACAGGGAGGTGACGCCCTTGTCGTTGGGCAGCAGGGTGAACTCCTTTTTCTTCGTCGTGTCATTGGCATCGGTAGCGAACCAGCTCAGCAGCGGGTAAGGGGAAAACGGCGGGACGAGATCCCTCCAGTACGAATACATTTCCGGAGGCTTCTCCGGCGTGAAGTCCGCTCCGGGAATGTACTCCAGCGCCGCCACATGGGTGAACGCCTGCACATCCTCCGGATCGCCCGTCTCCGGCGCATGCGGCTCGCCGCTCTCGCTGCGGGATTCCGAGCCGACCGCATATTCCGTCCCCGTCATCGGGAGCAGATCGCCGCATTCCGTCGCATCCAGCACATACGGCGCGCGCAGGATCATGCGGCGGTCCGTCCTGCGGCAGGCGACCGTTACGGAAGACACCAGATCTCCCTCCGTCTCTGCGCTTACGGCGGCCGTTTCCTTGAGGATCCGCAGCTTGCCGCTGTTGACGTACGGAGCCAGCATCGCCTCCAATACGGACAGCGCGACGCGGGGCTCATGCGCCAGGCGGCTGACCCAGCCGTTGCCGGGGTTGAGCAGCTTGTCGGCCCGGGCCGCCTCCGTGAGCGGATAGTTGGCCCGGTAGTACGCGCGGATCCGCTCCCTCAGCTCCCGGAACGAAGCCGTGCAGCCGCAGCTCTCGATCCATCGGTGCTCGTCGGGAGGCACCGCCTGCGAAGTCAGCTGCCCGCCGATCCAATCGGTCTCCTCCGTCAGGATGACCCGGCATCCTTCCCGCGCCGCGGCCAGCGCCGCGGCCGTCCCTCCAAGACCTCCGCCGATGATCAGCACATCCGCTTCCAGCTCCTGCATCTTCATGCCGTCTCCTCCTCCGTTCTTCTTCCCATCAGGTCCAGCGCCATCTTCGCGGCGCCGCAGCAGCCTGCCGCCGTGCCGAGCAGAGCCGGACGCAGCTCGATCCTCGCGCCCTCCGAGGCCAGCGCCTCGTCCAGCAGCGGCCGCCACTCCCGCAGCGAATCCGCGGCGCCGCCTCCCAGCAGGACGGCTTCGGGATCGAGGGCGGCGGCCAGATTGCCGATAAATACGGCCAGCATCCCCGCATAATTCCGAAGCAGCCCCTGAGCAGCAGCATCTCCTGCCCGGTACCGCTCCATCAGCCCTTCCGGCCCGATCGGACCGAAAGCCGCAGAGGCATCGCGCATGAGCGCCGTGCCCGACAGGTACATCTCCGCGCAGCCCCGGCGGCCGCAGTTGCATGGACGTCCGCCCGGCACGAGCACGACATGGCCCCAGTCTCCGCCTCCCCAGCGGGCTCCGCGCAGCAGCCTGCCGCCGGCAAGATTGGCTCCTCCGACTCCGGTGCCGAGCGTCAGCATGACCGCGTCGCGCAGCCCTCTTCCGGAGCCGACCCAGCATTCGCCGAGCAGCGCCGCATTGGCGTCGTTGTCCACGCTTACCGGCAGCCCGAAGCGGAGTCCGGCCCACTCCGAGAGCCGCATGCCGGTCCAGCCGGGCAGGTTGTCCGTCGCATAGGCGACTTCCCCGCTGCCCGCATCGATGCGGCCCGCGCTGGCGATTCCGATCGCCTCGGACTCGGGATGCCTCTCCAGCAGCAGCGCCGCCAGATTGTCCAGCGAGGAGAGGATTCCCGTCCGGCCGCGAGCCGCTTCCGTCGGCACCGACAGCTCCTCCAGAATGCGCCCCCGATGATCCGCGGCGATTCCTTTAATGGAAGTGCCTCCGATATCGATTCCTACCAGCGTCGCGATCCCGCCCACCTCCGATCCTTGATGATCAAGCCTTCATGGCGAAGGCAGCGCCGTCCCAGGTCAATAAATCCGTTCGATGACCGCCTTGGCCGTCCGTTCCTTCATCTCCCGCGTACGGGCGAGATCGAGCCGGGCCAGCCCCTCGCAGATCATGTCGATCAGCAGAAGCTGCGAGATCTTCGCTCCGATGGAGCCTCCTTCAAGCGGAGATTCCTTGCCCGCCGTGAGCAGCACGAGATCGGCCGCCGCCGTTATAGGCGATTTGGCGTAGTTGGTCACAGCGATGACGTAGGCTCCCTGCTGCCGGGCTTTGGTCAGCATGTCGACCGTGTCGAGGGTGCTGCCGCTGAGGCTGATTCCGAAGGCGACGTCCCCGGGGCCCATCGTGACGGCCATCATCGCCTGAAAATGGGCGTCCGCCACAGCTTCGGCGCGCCTGCCGATGCGCAGCAGCCGGTTCTTGGCGTCCAGCGCGGTAATGCCCGATGCCCCGACGCCGAAAAACTGGACGTAGCCGGCCGCATCCATGCGGGCTACCGCTTCCTCCAGCTTGGCGCGGTCGAGCAGGCTCATCGTATCGGCCAGAATCGAGGAGGTCTCCCTGTAGACGAGCTCCGCGTAATCATCCGGCGTGGCATCGGAATGCCCGCCGCTCTCCTGCTGCCTGCGCGGGCTGTAATCCTGGGCGAGCGCAAGCTTGAAATCCTGGTATCCTTTGAAGCCGATCGCTCTGCAGAACCGCATGACCGTCGTTTCCCCGACGGCGGACAGCTCCGCGAGCTCCGTCACCGAGCGGTAGATGATATCCTCCGAAGCGTTCAGCACATAGTCGGCGACCTTCTGCTCCGACTTCGTCAAGGAGGGATAATAGGAACCGACCTTCAATCTCAAATCCATCTCTAGCGGACACTCCTTCTCGCGGCTGCGGCGAACCGCTCTGTGATCAATTGGGGACGGGTGATCGCCGATCCGACGACGACGGCGCAGGCTCCCAGGCCGAGCAGCTTGGCCACCTGGCCCGGGTCGCTGATCCGCCCTTCGGCGAACACCGGAATCCGCAGGCTGGAGGCCGCTTGCTCCACCAGCTCGAAATCAGGGCCGTCGAGGCTTCTCGAATAAGGCGTATAGCCGGCAAGCGTCGTCGAGACGCAATCGGCTCCTGCACGCTCGGCTTCGAGAGCTTCCTCCAGCGTGGAAATGTCGGCCATCGCCGGAATCCCCCTGCCGTGCATATAGCGGACGAGCTGCTCCGCCGTGACGCCGCCCGGCCGCTGCCTGAGCGTCGCGTCGAACGCGATCATGTCCGCCCCCGCATCCGCCAGCTCATCCACTTCCTTCATCGTCGGCGTGATGTAGACCGGAGAGCCGGGGTAATCGCGCTTGACGATGCCGATGACCGGTATGGCCACACCGTTCTTGATCTCGGCCACGTCGGCGCCGGAGTTGGCCCGGATGGCGGCGGCTCCTCCCTGCTCCGCCGCAAGCGCCATTCTCGCCATCATGCCCGCACCGTGCAGCGGCTCTCCCTCCAGCGCCTGGCAGGAGACGATCAGCCCGCCCTTCACCTTCCCCCACAAAGACGTCATGCCGTCATCCCCTTGCCTCGTTGTTGTCGGCGGCTGAGGCCGCTTTCTCCATGGACGGTTCCCGCATGCCGGACCGTCCGGCAGCCGAGAGTTCAGATTCCCCGCATCCTTCCGCCGGGACCGCCCCGGCCGCACCGGTCACGTCTGCATCGGACCTTCCTTCATCGGTCCCGGCTGTTACGGACAGCCCGACCTCGAACATCCGCCTCCACGGCATCCGGCAATCCAGGATCTTCACGGAAAGCCCGCTCCCGGCCAGCTCCCTTTCCAGGAAGCCGGCCAGCTCCTCCCGAACCATGCCCGCAGCCCGGCCGCTCTGTCCGTCCACGGCGAAATAGTCCATGCCGAGCTCCTTGATCGGCCCGTCGGCGAGCTGGCGGCGAACGGCAGAGCAGTAGCCGTAGTCCTCCGCGATGCGCAGGCCAAGGAAGTCCAGGTGGCTGCCCGTGCAGCCGAACCGGCCATAGAGCATCAGCTGCGCGAGCACAGTGCCGATGGAGTTGGCGCTCGTGTTCCAGCCGGCGATTCCCGCCAGCCTGGGCAGCATGCCCTTCCTGCCGAGCAGCCTCAGCAGCTGCAGGTCGCCTCCGTTCGCGAAGGCGACGTCGGCGACCGCCACGGGCTTGCGCAGCCGGCTCAGCGCATAATGGCCGTACTCCGCCAGCTCCGTTACGCTCCTCTGCACGTCATAGCCGGCATCCGGGCTCAGCTGCCCGTTCGCCTCGCCCATCCTGTCTCCCGGCGAATTGACAAGCAGGAGAAGATCACCGTCGGCAGCGCTCTCCGCAAGCAAGCCGCCCGCCGCAAGGATATGGAGCTTGAGGCTTTCGCCGAGCATGCGGTCCTCGTACAGCGGCGTGATCTGAGGCCCCCGCGTGCTGGAATATCTCGGGTAGACGAGCGGGACCGCATCGTGCCTGGCGTTGACGAGCCGGGCGAGCAGCGTGCAGCCCGCCTCGTCCGCTCCCGGATACATGAGCGTCCGCAGCTCGGCTCCCAGCTCCCGGATCCGCTCCCGCACCGCTTGCTGGTCCAGCGCCGTCCAGCCGTAAGGAGCGGCGTCGTCCTGGGGCAGCGCGAGAAAATCGAGCGTGCCGTCCGCCGCCAGCTCCAGCGAAGCCCGGTTGGCGGCGGCGTTCACCGCCCGGCGCTGCAGGTAGTCGTCGCGGACGTCTCCCGGCAGCCGGCCGCGGATAGCCTCCAGCTCGGCCAGCTCCTCCGCCGAAGCCTCGCCCAGCCTTTCCCGGTGGCCGTAATAACCGAGCAGGAACAGCTCCCGTCCCCACTCCCCGTAATAATCCGGCTCCTCGTCGGAGCTGGAATAGCGGGGACATCTCATCAGAAGGTGGAAGGCGTACAGCTTGAGCGTCGGATTGCTTTGGCGGATGCGGCGCAGCCTCTCCAGCGGAGCGGCGGCCTCGTGCTCGCCAAGCCCGTGCAGCCGGGAAGGGACGATGCCGCCGTACAGCAGCGTGTCGATGGATACGATCGCCGCCTCGGCGTCCGCGGCCTCCCGTTCCAGCCAGTCGCCGAGCTCGCGGATGCGGCCAGGCTTCTTCTTGTCGCCCATCCATTCCATCGGCGGGCGCACTAGCTCCAGATCGCTCCCGCGCGACAGCAGCCAAGGAAAATCGTAGTTGCAGGGGCGCTCGTCCAGCGGCAGGTATACGACCTTCGCCTTCGGGCCCGATGTCGGATGCATAACGTCGTCAGCTCCTTTCTTCCCGCATGGCGGCTTCGGTCGGACGCTGCCGGCCTTGTCCGAGCCTCCTGCGCTCCCCGGTCAGGCGGAGCGTCCTCGTCCATGCGTCACTACCCTTTCACCGCTCCCGAAATCCCTTCCATGTAATACCGCTGCGTGAACAGGAACACGAGGATGATCGGCAGCACCGACAGGATCGTGCCGGCCGCGATCCAGCCGAAGTTGTAGGCGAACTGGCCGTTCAGATACGTCAGCGCCGCTGCGAGCGGATACTTGCCGGGATCGTCGAGCACGACGATCGGCCAGAGGAAGTTGTTCCAGTACGCCATGAATTCCAGCAGCAGAATGACGGCAATGCCCGGCTTCACCATCGGCACCATGAGCCGCAGGAAGATCCGCAGCTCGGAAGCTCCGTCGATCTTGCCGGAGTCGCGGATGTCGTCGGGCACGCCCATGAACGTCTGCCGCATCAGGAAGATGTTGAAGACGGACACGGCCGACGGAAGCACGACGCCGATATAGGATCCGATGAGGCCGAGCCAGCCGATCGTCAGGTAATGGACGATGAGCGCCGTCGACGACGGAATGATCATCGTGGAGACGAGGATCGCGAAGACGAGCGAGCGTCCCTTGAAGCGCATTTTGGCCAGAGGATAGGCGGTCGTCAGCGACAGCACCAGGTTGAGCGCGAGGCCGAGCGCGGTGATGATCAGCGTATTGCCGATGTATTTGGGAAAATTGATGAAGCCCCAAACCTCCGTGTAGTTGGTCAGCTTGACGAAGGTCGGGAAGATCGGCGGCGGGAAGGCGAACACGTTCTTCCCCGGCATGAGGGACACGCTGAGCAGCCAGAGAAACGGCCCCATCATGAACAAGGCCAGCAGCAGCAGAAGCAGGTAGCCGACCGCCAGCGTCAGCATGCGGCGCGGCTGCCTGCTGCGCCGGGCATTCCGTTCCAGGCTTTGGACGGAGCGGTCCATACTCGGTGGATTCATCAATATGGATTCACCCCGCCTTTCTGATTGACCCGGAATACGATGACGCTGACGACGCCGACAATGACGCTGACGATCAGCCCGAGCGCCGAGGCATACCCGTAATTCAGCTTGGTGATGCCCTCCTGGTAAATGTAGAGGCTGGAGGTCAGCGTCGCATTGCCCGGTCCTCCGTTCGTCAGCACGAACATCTCGTCGAAGACGCGGATGGCGCCCATGAGGGAAATCAGGCTGCAGAAGAAGACGTACGGACGCAGCAGCGGAATGGTGATATGGCGGATCCGCTGGGCCGCTGTAGCTCCGTCCACGATCGCCGCCTCGTACAGATCGGCGGGAATCGCCTGAAGGCCGGCCAGATACAGCATCATGTAATAGCCGAGCCCTTTCCACAAGGTGATGAACATGAGCACATAGAGAGCGGTCGAGCTGGTCGAGAGCCAGCCGATCTTCTCCCGGATGATGCCGAGCTCCATCAGGATGTAGTTGACGAGGCCGTTCTGGCTGAGCAGCCAGTTCCACATGAGCGCGACGGCGACCATCGAGGTGACGACCGGAATGTAGTAGGCGGCGCGGAACGCCTTGATGCCCGGAATGCGGCTGTTGACGAGGATCGCCATCAGAATCGACAGCAGCTGCAGCACCGGAACGACGAGGACGTACGTCATCGAATTCCGGAGGGAGGCGATGAAGCTGTCGTCCTTGAACGCCTTGACGAAGTTGTCCAGGCCGACGAAATCCGTCTCGCCGAGCACCGAGTAGTTGGTCAGCGCGAGCGGGATGCTGTACAGGATGGGAAACAAAACAAAAACTCCGATAACGAGAAGGCCCGGAGCCATGAAGCTCCAGGCCGGAAGCGCATCGGAGGCGAGGCTTCTTCTGCGCATTTCCTTTTCACCGTCCTAATCAGGATAGGTAGCGAGGTCCGGCAGCCATGGGGTCATTTGGCCGGGGCTTTGATGGCCTCGTTCACTTTGGCAGCCGCCGCATCCAGTCCCTTCTTGACGTCGCCGCCGTTCAGGATGATGTTCTGCAGCTCCTTGGAGACGGCGGTATTGATGTCGCCCGCTGCAGGTATGCCCAGGTAATACTCCTGAGCCTTGTCAAGGCTCTGCGCCGAAGCGATCTTGGCCTGGGATTCCAGCGTATTGTCGGATTCGGAGAAGAACGGATCCTCGATCGATTTCTTCGTCGCCGGCAGCGTATTGGAATCCTTGGAGAAGGCGGTCTGGTTATCCGCGTTCGTGACGAAGGCGGCGAAGTCGGCCGCTGCCTGCGGGTCCTTGGAGCCCTTCGGCACAACCAGGTTCATGGAGTTGGAATAGCGCAGATCCGCCTTGCCCGTCGGCAGCGGCACCGCGATCGTGTTTTTGTACACATCCGGAGCGGATGTCTTGAGGAAGTTGATGAAGGATGGGCCGGACAGCTCGAACGCCACCTGCTCGCTGGAGTAATATTGGATCTGCTTGTCGAACTTGGCGTCGTCCTTGACGATGACGCCCTCGTCCACGAGGGTTTTCAGCTGCTGTACGACTGCTATGCCGGCATCCGTATTGAAGGCTGCGCCGGTCCGCGCCTCGTCCAGGATCGGAACGCCCTCGCTCGGGAGGATATTCGCGCCGAACTGGGTCGCGTACCCCGAAGCGCCCGTCTTGGCCTTGATCTGCCTGGACCACTCATAGAGCTCCTCCTTGGTTTTGGGAGGATTGGCGGGATCAAGCCCGGCCTTCTTGACCAGATTGGTGTTCATGTAGAGGACTTGGGTGCCGGTATACCACGGCAGGGCGTATGCTTTTCCGTCAAAGACGGTGGAATTGTAGATGCCGTCGAAAAAGCTCGATTTCACCTCGTCGCCGATGAGCGGATTGAGGTCGGCAAGAGCGCCCTTGGAGGCGAGCTGGCTGGCGAATTCCGTGTTGAGGTTGACGACGTCGGGAGAATTGCTGCCGCCTGCGGTTGCGAGCAGCTTGGCCTGGATGGCGTCGTACGGATAGTCCTTCCAGTCGATGGTGACGCCGGGATGTCCCTGCTCGTACTGGTCGATCAGCTTGTTGAAGAAGTCGTTGAACTTCGGCTGGAGGGAGATCGTCCAGAACTCCAGCTTCACGTCCTTGGCGGGGGCCGGGCTGCCGCTCGGAGCGGTGCTGGCTCCGGACGTCGGGGCCGGCGATGCCGCTCCGCCGTTGTTCCCGCTGCTGTTGCCGTTGTTGCCGCATGCGGCGCTCAGCAGGAGCAGCGCTCCCAAAGTTCCCGCCGTCGCGGCCTTGCGCAGCGCTGCGGATGACGGACGTTGTTGGGATGCTTGAGCCGCCTTGCGATGCTTGACGGCCTGTTCCTCGCCTACTGCTTGCTTCACCATACCATGAGTCACCCTCTCTTGATTTCATAGACTTGCAGGACAAGTACGCAGAAACGGGAGAAAAGAGAAACCATGCCGTTCTTAACCAAGTTGAGGAAAATGTGGAAGTGGCAAATCTTGCTTAGAGTATAGCAACAGAGCTCCGCTTTGAGAAGCATTTTTATCCAAAATTTCTGGTTTTTCTGGAGAATTTTTTCTTCATAAGGTGAATAGGACATCGAAGGAAGTCGAGCTGCGTCTATGGCTACCTTGATGGTGGCCTCGTTCGCGGTAACCTCCGGCTCCCTTAGGGTTGGGATGGACTGCGAGCGTGCCCTTAAGCTCCGGCAGGTGCTGTCCTATAATGTTTGACTAATATAAATTTTAAAAATAAACCAACATGGTCGACACGTTTATTAAAAATTTCTAATATTTATCCAATTTTTAAAAATTAGATATACTATTAAATGGAAATATATCTAAATATTCATTTTAAGAACCATAAACTTGGAGGTGATGTTTTTTTCATTCGGATTGTATAAATTTAATTAAAGGAGCAGAAAATTCATGAAAAAAATCAAAATTATTGCTGTTGTGGCTATGTCGCTTGCCCTTTTTACTTCCGTTCCGTTCGTAAATGCTGAAAGCATCAAGAATATTACTTATGCTACAGAGTCTACCGGTGGCCAAGTTGATCTAACAAAGCTGCCGGCGGCGGAAAAAGAAAAACTCGAGAAACGTAATGATGAATTAACTGAATTTTTCCTAGCACAAGCTAAGGCTCAAGGAAAATTGACGACTGCACAGAAGGCCGGAATCTCTGCGGATATCAGTAGCGCGAAATCTGAAGTAAAGAACATTGAAGATAGAGCCAAAGAAATTGGTCTTGAAAAAGTGACGGAATTCAATCCTGTTGTTGCTCCTATGGCTTCATCTAACAGCGATTTTAATTGGGACGTTCAAATGTTCTACAAAGATACCTCAACGGGGAACTATGTATGGGAAGCACAAGGACAGTTTGACTCAGGAAAAGATTGGGCCTCGGAATGCTTCTGCTCTCCTTATTATAAGTGGTACAATCTTGGAGGGGACGATGGCTTTGGGCTTGCGTCATTGCATAAAGATATAAACATAATGACGTCCGGATTTTGGACACTACACGATGATTTAGCTACCGACGATGACCATTCCTCCAACATCAGCACTCTTAACGCAAGAGGTGCTGGCTGGGCTTGGCAGGATAGAGTCTATGCAAACGCCCCTCTAATCGCTCCAAAAGAGTATGATTCTCACAGACGCCTAGGATGGATTACCTTTTCTTTCGTAGGCGGAACACCATTGGGTCAAACAATTAGCTTTCAGGCCAGCACAGCTCACACATGGGACAGCACATCTGTTAACGGCATATCAATTGGTGGCGGCGGAGTCGGTTTTTCATGGGCCAGTCAAGGATCTTCATGGACTAAACCAACTAGCAAAGCTTTCAAAGTATAAACAGAAGGAGGGGGCCTCCTTCTCTCAAGCTTTTGAGCCCCCCTTGTTTTTCGGAGCATTGAATCAGGGCCTGGAAACAACCCTGTGACTTTTCTTTTAGGGCATTTTAAATCGATTTTCTTTAAAGAAGAAATAAAAGTGTCGAGAAAGTCCGTCGGAATTTCTCGACACTCTGAAAGGAGGGGCTCCTCCTTTGTTTTCCTAGGGGAAAGGAAGGAGAAGTATGAAAAAGAGAATTATTTTTATTACTGTTACGGCTGTTGTAATTATTTCAATTTATTTTTTTTTACAGAATAAAAAAAATTTGAAGGAATATAGCGATTTAAATATTGACAGGCAAAGCGTTACATCCGTTTACGCCACCTCAGATTACGAAGTCCTGCTTGGACATACAAATGATGACAGTGATTATGTCTTTATAATTAAAGTAGGCTCAAAAATTAGCCGTACAGCCTCATATCCAATGAATTCAATTGAAGAACCTTCATCTAATCTTGAATGGAATTATATAACCAATATTGGCGATAAAATGAACTTCAATGTATTGATAGGAAAAATAAATCAAAAAAACCAAGAAAATTTCACCTTGTATGTAAATGGAGTTGAGAATAGTGATATTAGAATTATTAAATACATGGAACAATATTTCTTTATTGTTCCCAAAAAATTAAATTTGCCCATTGGAATTTTATTAAAAGATCAATCTGGAAAAGTGATTTACTCTAACTCATAAAACATTATCCAGATCTGGACCAGAAAAAAACAGCCCGGATGCCCGGGCTGTTTCCTTAGCGTTGACTTTGTCAGTCCCCCGAAGCGTCCTATTGGAGCGCCGGTTCTTTTGTTTTCCGCAGCAACCGGTTCACAAAAAACATGAAGAGGATCAAGGACACCGTAACGGATCCGGCGCTGACCGCGAACAAGGCTTGGTAGCTCGCATACTGGGAAATCCAGCCCAGCGCGATCGCTCCCAGTCCGATGCTGAGATCATTGGCAGCCGTCAAGGAGGCATTGGCGCCCCCCAGACGGTCCTGACGGGCCAGACGGATCGTCGCCGCCTGAAAAGCGGGCTGCGCGGATCCGAAGCCGATGCCGTATAGAACCGCCGAAACGATGATGCCGACAATCCCGTGGAAAGGCTTAAGACGGTCAAAGCGCCGACCGTGACCACGAGGGCAGGCAGGATGACGACCATCTCGCCGAAACGGTCGGACAGCTTCCCCGAGAGTGGCCGGCTCAGCGCCAGCGCGGCGGCGAAGACGAGGAAAAACGTGCCGGAATTGACGTGCAGCGATTTCGCGAAGAGCGGCACGAAGGTCGTGATGCCGCCGTAGGCGACAAACAGGAAGAATACGGATCCTGCAACGGGGAGCACGGATTTTTCGAACCATTCGATCCGCCTTGCCGCCGATGCCGGCTGAAAAGGCAGGCTGACGCCGGCCATCAGGAGCAGAGCCGCAGCAGCGAGCGCCACCGCCAATAAAAACAAAATGCGATTCCCGCCATCGGGCCGACCGCCATCGCCAAGGTCGTGGATGTGCCGAACCACCCCATGCCTTCTCCGCGGCGGGCAGACGGAAAGATGTCCGTAACGGCGGAGATCGTAGCCGTCGCGGAAACGGCCCAGGTCATGCCATGCAGGATTCGAATACCCATCAGCATGATGATCCCTCCGACCAAGTTGTATATATACATCGCCACGGTGAACAGGATCAGGCCCCCGACGATAAACGGACGCCTGCCGTACCGGTCCAGCAAACCTCCGACAAGCGGACGGAAAGCGACGGCGGACAGCATGAATGCTCCCATCGCCAGGCCGACCTGCGATTCATTGCCCCCCATCTGCTGGATGAAGAGCGGCATCGTCGGATACAGCATATAAAAAGAGACAAATAAGAACAAATTGCCGATCGCCAACAAAATGAACGATTTCGTCCATAAACGCTCCAGGCCGCATCCCTCCCCAGACGTCATCCGTTCTCCGAGTCTCGCTTGCCTGCGCTCAAGCGATTTTATTGGGCTCCGACGACCCGATGAGGGACATACGGATCTTCCAGCGACGCGATTTCCTCCGGCATCAAGGATACCGAGAGAGCGGCGGCCGCCTCCTGGAGATGCGATAGTTTGGTGGCGCCGACAATAGGAGCGGTGACGGGCTGCTTCTGCAGCAGCCAGGCCAGCGCGATCTGGACGCGGGAGACGCCGCGCTTTTCCGCTATGGAAGCGACTTTATCGATGATCGAGCGGTCGGCGTCTGCGGTGGCGTCGTACTTTTGTCTGGCGATCTGATCGGTTTCGGAACGAAGAGTCGTTTCCCCGGCATCTCTCGTCAGCCTTCCGCCTGCCAGGGGACTGTAAGGAATCACGCCGATTTTCTCCTCCCTGCAGAGAGGAAGCATCTCCCGCTCTTCTTCGCGATAAATGAGGTTCAAATGGTTCTGCATCGATACGAACCGGGTCCATCCGCGAGTCTCTGCTGTATGAAGCGCCTTCAAGAATTGCCATGCATACATGGCCGAGGCCCCTATGTATCGGGCTTTGCCGGCCTTCACGACATCGTGCATGGCTTCCATCGTCTCTTCGATCGGCGTCTGGTAATCCCAGCGGTGAATCTGGTACAGGTCCACGTAATCGGTTCCAAGACGCTTCAGGCTTTTGTCGATCTCGCTCATGATCGCCTTGCGGGAAAGTCCGGCCCCATTGGTGCCCTCATGCATGCGGCCATACACCTTCGTCGCGATGACGATCTCATCCCGATTCGCGAAATCCTTGAGAGCGCGTCCGACGATCTCTTCGCTGGTTCCGCCCGAATATACGTTAGCCGTATCAAAGAAATTAATACCCAACTCCAAGGCATTCTTGATGATGTGACGGCTGCTCTCCTCATCGAGCACCCACTTGTGAATCCAGCGGTCGGCGTCGCCGAAGCCCATGCAGCCAAGGCAAATGCGGGATACATCCAAGCCGGTGTTTCCAAGTTTCACATAGTCCATGCGTCGGCACACTCCTTAATAGAGATAGCTCGACTATACTCCTTGGAGTGAACTCCAAGTCAAGCGGAAAAGGCAGCCGAAAGAAAAGAAGGTTCGCTCTCCCCGTCCATCGGAACGCCATCCTATGCTCGATGACGCTGCCGTCAGCCCTGCAAGCGCAGGACGAGCGCCTCATAAGGTCGAAGCTTCAGGTTGCGCCAATCGCGATCCGCTCCATCCCCGTAATTGCCGATGAGAAGCTCGGCGGTCTGGAATCGGATGGCTGCCGGCAGGCTGCAATTGGCATCCTCTCGGGAGAAGTTCAGCAGCACAAGCAGCCGCTCTCCATCCAGCGTGCGCGTATATGCATAGATCCGCTCGTCCTCCTCGAGCAGCGCCTCGTACTTGCCGTAGACGATGACATCATGCCGCTTGCGCAGGGCGATCAGCCGGCGGTAATAATGGAAAATGGAATCCGGATCGCTGCGCGCTTCCTCCGCGTTGATCTCCGTGTAATCGGGGTTGGACGCGATCCATGGCGTGCCGGTCGTGAAGCCTCCGTGAGCGGATCCGTCCCACTGCATAGGCGTGCGGGCATTGTCTCTCCCTTTGCTGTAAATGGAAGCCATGACAGCCTCCACCGGGCGTCCGGCCTGAGTCGCTTCCTTATACATGTTCAGCGTCTCGATATCCCGGTACTCCCCGATGGAGCCGAACCGGACGTTGGTCATGCCGAGCTCCTCGCCCTGATAGATATAGGGCGTTCCCTGCAGCGTGTGCAGCAGCGTGCCCAGCATTTTCGCGGACTGCTTGCGATAGTCCTTGTCGTCGCCGAAGCGGGATACCATCCGCGGCTGGTCGTGGTTGTTCAGGTACAGGCTGTTCCAGCCCCTGTCCTGCAGCTCCAGCTGCCATTTTCCCATGACGCGCTTGAATTCCGTCAGCCTCCAAGGCTGCACATCCCATTTGCCGCCGGGCCCGGAATCGAGGTCCATATGCTCGAACTGGAACACCATGTTCAGCTCTCCCCGGTCCTCGCCGACGTACAGAGCCGCCTGCTCCGGCGTCACGCCCGGCGTCTCTCCCACCGTCATGATGTCGTAGCGGGACAGCACCTCGCGGTTCATTTCCTGCAAATATTCGTGCACCCTAGGGCCGTTCATGAAAGAATCGGCGCCGAAGCTGTAGCGCCCTTCTCCAGGCGCGTCCGGCAGTCCCGGCATCTTGGAGATCAGGTTGATGACATCCATCCGGAAGCCGTCGATGCCCTTGTCCAGCCACCAGGCCATCATATCGTACACCTCGCGGCGGACCTTCCCGTTCTCCCAGTTGAGATCGGGCTGCTTGGAGGAGAACAGATGCAGGTAATATTGATCCGTCTCCCCGTCGTATGCCCATGCGGAACCGCTGAAGAAGCTCGACCAGTTGTTCGGCTCCGCTCCGTTTTTGCCGTCCCGCCAAATATAGTAATCGCGATAGCCGTTGTCCCGGGACTTGCGGGATTCCATGAACCAGGCGTGCTCGTCCG
This sequence comes from Paenibacillus sp. RUD330, assembly GCF_002243345.2. NCBI lineage: Bacteria > Bacillati > Bacillota > Bacilli > Caryophanales > Paenibacillaceae > Paenibacillus > Paenibacillus sp. RUD330. The sequence continues at coordinate 958,990 of NZ_CP022655.2, read as the reverse complement.
AACTGTGGTTCACGACGAGATCCATGATCAGCTTCATGCCGCGGGCATGCAGATCCTCCAGCAGCTTCTCCCAGTCCTCGAGCGTGCCGAATTCATCCATGATGCGGCGGTAATCGCTGATGTCATACCCGTTGTCGTCGTTCGGAGATTCGTAGACGGGACAGAGCCAGACGACGTCGACGCCGAGCTCCTGCAAATAATCCAGCCGGGACACGATTCCCGGGATGTCGCCGATGCCGTCTCCGTTGCTGTCCTGGAAACTGCGGGGATAAATCTGATAGACGACGCTTTCCTTCCACCATGCTCGCTTCATCTGCCAGCCTCCTGTCGGTAAGGTTCCGCTCTATGCTCCAAACGGAAATAGAAGCAGCCGCGCTCCGGTTCCGGAACGCTTCTGCTTCTATTCTTACCCGATCGGAGCCGTTCCCAACGTCAGGTTCCGGATCAGACGCCCTCGACGACGAGATCGGCCCGCTCCTTCGGCTTGCGGGACTAAGAAGTCCCCTCCGGCAGCGCCAGCAGCTCCCGGATGTCGTCCTGATTGAGCAGCGGCATATCGGCCTCCGCTGTTCCTTGGATGACTTCCTCGGCGAGACGGCGCTTGCGCTGCTGCATGTCGTGCATGCGCTCCTCGATCGTGCCGCGGGCGACGAGCCGGAACACCTGCACCGTCTTGTCCTGGCCGATCCGGTGCGCCCGGTCCATCGCCTGCTGCTCGGACGCCGGGTTCCACCACAGGTCGTACAGGATGACCGTATCGGCGCCGGTCAGGTTGAGGCCGGTGCCGCCGGCCTTGAGCGAGAGCAGGCAGACGTCGCGCTCGCCGGCGTTGAAGCGGCGGCAGATTTCCACCCTCTCGCGGGCCGGAGTGCTGCCCTCGAGCAGGAACGTGGACACGCCCTGCTCCGTCAGCCGCCGCCGGATCATGTCCAGCATGCCGGTGTACTGCGAGAAGACGAGCGGCCTGCGGCCGCTCAGCCGGCAATCCCGCACGAGATCCATCAGCTGGTCGAACTTGGCCGAGCCGCCGGCGTAGTCCTCCACGAACACGGCCGGATGGTTGCAGATCTGCCGCAGGCGGGTCAGCCCCGCCAGAATGCGGATCTTCTTCAGCTCGAAAATGCCCTCGGCCATATGCTTCAGAGCCTCCGCCCGCAGCTTCACCAGATAGCTGGCGTACAGCCTCTTCTGCTCCGGCAGCAGGTCGGTCTTCAGCATCGTCTCGATCTTGTCCGGCAGCTCGCTCAGCACGTCGCGCTTGAGCCTGCGGAGCAGGAACGGCCGGATCATCCGCGCCACCTCCCCGCTGCGCAGCTCCTGGAACTCGCGGCGGCTGCCGAACAGCCCCGGCAGCACGGCCTCGCAGATCGACCACAGCTCGGTCAAGCGGTTCTCCAGCGGCGTGCCGGACAGAGCGAACCGATGGCGCGCATTCAACCGCTTGACCGCCCGCGCCGTGCTCGTGACATCGTTCTTGATCATCTGCGCCTCGTCCAGGATGAGCGTATGGAACGCAAGCGCGTCATAATCGGCCGTATCCAGCCTTACCAGCGGATAGGAGGCGATGACGACGTCGACGCCGCCCAGCCGGGACAGCTTGGCGCTGCGCTCCTTCCTGGAGCCGTCGGCGATGACGGCGCGCATGCCTGGAGCGAAGCGCTCCAGCTCGGAGCTCCAGTTGTACAGCAGCGAGGACGGGCAGACGACGAGAGCCGGCTGCCCGCTCTCCCGGATCTCGGGCAGCACGGAGACGAGGAAGGAGATCGCCTGCAGCGTTTTTCCCAGCCCCATGTCGTCAGCCAGAATGCCTCCAAGGCCGTAATGGGCCAGCGTCTTGAACCAGCGGAAGCCGGTCTTCTGATAGTCGCGCAGCACGTTCTCCAGCGATTCCGGCAACGGGAACTCCAATCGCTCCGGATGGCGGAGATCCTCCGCCAGCTTATGCAAGGCGGGACCGAACCGCATGCCCGCATCCTCGCCGGAAGCATGGTGAAGCATGGGCAGCCCCTGAAGCAGCGGCAGCTTGAACGATCCGTCCAGGCCGATCCGGCTTGCCATGCCCGTGTCCTGGATGATCCGGATCATCCCGGCGAAACGGTCGCCTTCCAGGGAAACGAATGCTCCAGAAGGCAGCCTGTAGTAAGGCTTTCGTTCCTGAACCGCCTCCACCAGATGGCGGACCTCCTCGGACGGCACTCCGTCCATCGAGAAGCGGAATTCCAGCCAGTCGGTCCGCTCGTCGACCTCAACCCGCACCTGCGGCGGAGCCGTGCTCGACGGCATGCGGATGCGGACCGCATTCGTCGCGTAGAGCTGCAGCAGCTTCTCCAGCTTGGGCACGGTGCGGTAGAGGAATCGGTATTCCTCCTCTTCCCCCGAGAGGAAATAACCGGCGTCCGTGGAGGCGGGCTTGTCCTCCTCCAGCACCCGGAAGATCTCGGCCTCCCGCTCGGGATCGCGGATCAGAATCGCTCCCGTCCCTCTCTGGCGCAGATCCTCCAGCGGATTGAAGACGATTTCCCCGTATTGGAATTCAAGGGCGGCGAGCAGCTTGTCGCGCACTCGATCCAAATACAGCCGGGCTTTGAGCGGATGACGGATCATCCTCTCCTCCAGGCGGGCGTCCAGCTTCACGCTGCCGAGCTTCGCCAGCTCCGGCAGCACGCCGGCGGCAAGCGCCTCCAGCTGATCCTCCGGAACGGCCAGCCTTCCATCCGGCGCGTCGGCCAGCAGCCGCTGCAGCTCGTCCAGCCGCACGGCCTGCTGCGGTTCGAGCCGGTGGAGCGAGTTGCCCTGCAGAGCGGCGGCATAAGCAGGAAAGGCGGTGACGGCGGCCAGTCCGTCGGCCCGCAGCCCGTATTCGCCATGCCCCGCCTCCTCCAGCCGGAAGCCGAGCTCCGGAGCTCCGTCGCCCTCGCGCAGCCCATCGTAGGCGGCTCCCCGATGCTCCAGCTTCAAGCCCGTCGCCAGCAGCAGCAGCGGCTGCAGGCGGGGCCAAACGGCAGGCGGCACCGGAAGCACGCTCTCCGGCAGAGCGCTTGCGGCGGCATCGCCGGCCTGCCCCGATGGCTGCCGGTACAGCGCCTCCGTGCCGGCCGTCTCCGCGAGCAGGCGCAGCAGCGCCTCCTGCCCGGCAGGAAAGCGCTGCTGCTGCGGATCGAACGCGGCGCCCGTCTCGGCCGGGTCGGCCGCCGCTCCAGCGCCGATGCGCAGCAGGAACTCGCGGATCCGCCGCACGGGCCGCAGGCCGCGCCCGTCCGCGACCGACAAGGCGATGCCGAGCAGGCGCAAGCCGCCGTCCAGCAGGACCGGCGCGCAGACAAGCTCCGCCCGCGTCAGCCGGCGCGAGTCCACCAGCCGCTCCGCCAGTCCGGGAGCGGCCGGCGCCGCTGCCGCGTTGAACAGCTGCAGCAGCTTGTCCACGCCGGACGGAGGCGCCTGGGCGCCGGCAGCAGGCTTCTTCCCTGCGCTCCGCCGGCGTCCAGGCTCCCCGCCGCCGTCATGGAGCCGCTCCTTGACGGCTACGAGCACCGCCGCCACATGCTTGCAGCCTTTGACATAAGAGCCCAATGGCGGGCAAGAGGAGCAGGACGCCTCCAGCCGGCCTCCCGACCCGGCGCGGACGGACACATGGCTCTGCGGCTTGTCCTGGACGAGAGCCTCGACCCGGCTGCCGTCCGCAGCCATATCGGCCAGCAGCACCTTGCCGTTATTGTAGAGCGTCCGGCCCTTCCCGAAGGAAAGGCTGCCGCACAGATTTTGGATCATCGCTTCGGTCAGGACCGGTGCCGGCTGGTTCATGTCCTTCGGCGGCCTCCTTCATGATGTCTGGTTTGGTCAGACTCCATCATACCATGCCTGGTTTGGACAGGAGAACGGCGGCCAACCGCATTCTCCTGGAAGCGGCTTCGCGGCCATTTAGCAGCGATTCCATTTCCCTTGCTGAACGAGCTTGCTAATAATATCCTTGTCAATCCCAAGCAAACGATAACAAAGAGAAGGCCAACCCAAAAAGTAAATGCGCGGGGATTTTTTGCGCTCGAGGCGGTGAATTCAAGCCGCTTGGTTTGTATTTTCAAGAACTTGGAAAGAAACCGTTTTCAAGGATAGTATTCCATCTTATACTGTGGTTGCCATCTCCTGATGGCAATAGAAAATCATCGACATCAAACGAAAAGAGGTGGCAGGCAGCCCGTTTTTGAAAACGATTTCAACATCAGGGCCAACCCGCGCATCGCAAGGCCAAATCAAAGGAGGATGAAGAATGAAGAAAATGATCCTGTCGGTCGCAGCGGCGCTGACGCTGGGCGGATTGGCGGCAGGCGCAGCCTCGGCCGCGCCTGTCAGCGACGCCAACACCACCCTGTTCGGACCGAATGTCTATGTGTTCGATCCGTCCATGCCGGCGGCGGACATCCAGTCCGTGGCGACGTCGGTCTTCAGCTCGCTGGAGTCGGCCGAGTTCAGCAGCAGCCGCAAGGCGCTGCTGTTCAAGCCCGGCACGTACAACGTCAATTTCAACGTCGGCTTCTATACCCATGTGGCCGGCCTAGGGCTCAATCCCGGGGATGTCACGGTAACCGGCGGCGTCAACGTGAACGCCGACTGGGACAACGGCAACGCGACGCGCAATTTCTGGCGGGCGATCGAGAACATGACGCTGGCTCCTTCCAGCGGCAAGACGCAGATCGCCGTGTCGCAGGCCGCTCCGCTCCGCCGCCTCAACATCAAGGGCGAGCTCGACCTGTTCGATTTCGATTCCAACTGGAACGCCGGCTGGGCCAGCGGAGGCTTCCTCGCCGATTCCAAGGTCGACGGCAAGGTCGTTCCGGCCTCCCAGCAGCAGTGGTTCTCCCGCAACAGCGAGTGGGGAGAATGGACCAACGGCGTCTGGAACATGATGTTCGTCGGCAGCAAGAACGCCCCCGCGGCCAGCTTCCCCGATCCTCCCTACACCGTCGTGCCGACGACTCCGGTCATCCGCGAGAAGCCGTATCTGTACGTCGACGGCAGCGGCCAGTACCAGGTGTTCGTCCCCGCGCTGCAGAGCGGCACGCAGGGCGTCAGCTGGGCGTCCGGCTCTACGCCCGGCCAGTCGATCCCGATCAGCCAGTTTTATGTCGCGCGTCCTGAAAGCGCTACCGCGGCGAGCCTGAACGCAGCTCTCGCCCAAGGCAAGCATCTGCTGTTCACGCCCGGCATCTATCATCTGAGCGATACGATCCGCGTGGCGAACGCCAACACCGTCGTGCTCGGCATCGGCATTCCGACGCTCGTGCCGGATACGGGACTGCCCGCCATGACCGTCGCGGACGTGGACGGCGTGAAGATCGCCGGCCTTACCTTCGACGCCGGTCCTGTCAACACGCCGGTGCTGATGGATGTCGGCCCTGTCGGCAGCTCGGCCCGCCATAAATCCAATCCGACCTCCCTTCACGATCTGACCTTCCGCACCGGCGGCGCGTCCAACGGACGCAGCGACGCCAGCCTGCGCATCAACAGCAGCGACGTCATCGGCGACCATTTCTGGCTCTGGCGGGCCGACCATGGAGCCGGCGCCGGCTGGACGTCCAACGTCTCCAAAAACGGCCTCATCGTCAACGGCGCCGACGTCACCCTGTACGGGCTGTTCAACGAGCATCACAACGAGTATCAGACCGTATGGAACGGCAACGGCGGCAAGCTGTATTTCTACCAGTCCGAAATTCCGTACGACGTGCCGAATCAAGCCTCCTGGAAAAGCGGCGGAGGCGCCGTCAACGGCTACGCCTCCTACAAGGTCGCAGACAGCGTGACAAGCCACGAGGCCTGGGGACTCGGCATCTACTCCTACTTCCGCGACGCGGCCGTCAAGCTGAACAGCGCCATCGAGGCGCCCAACGCGCCGGGCGTGAAGTTCCACAACATGACGACCATCTGGCTCTCCGGCACGGCCGGCAGCGAGATCTCCCACATCATCAACAACACCGGCGGCCGCGTGTACGCCAACACCCCGGCCGAGGCGATGCGCCAGACGCTGGGTGAATGGGCGGGCAACGGCTCGGGAGGCACGCCTACCCCGACACCGACTCCGACTCCGACCCCAACCCCGACGGTTGCGCCTACGCCGACTCCGACTCCGACACCGGCGCCGGGAACGGCGCTGGACCGGACCGGATGGACCGCGACGAGCAATCCGTCGAGCGGAGACGTCCCGGCCAACCTGCTGGACGGCAGCATGGCGACCCGCTGGAGCACAGGCGCGGCGATGGCGCCGGGCCAATATATCCTCATCGACATGAAGGCTTCCAAAACCTTCAACAAGCTGACGATGGACTCCACCGGCAGCGACAGCGACTATGCGCGGGGTTATGAGGTGTATGTCTCCGCCGACGGCGCGAGCTGGGGCAGCCCCGTTGCGACGGGAATCGGCAGCGCACCCGTCGTGACGACTTCCTTCGCGGCTCAGACCGCCCGCTACATCAAGATCGTGCAGACCGGCACGAACAGCAGCTGGTGGTCGATCCGCGAGCTGAACGTGTACGGCACGTCGGGCGGGACAACGCCGACTCCGACTCCGACGCCTGGCGCAGCTCTGGACCGCACCGGCTGGACGGCGAGCAGCACGCCGTCCAGCGGCGACGTGCCGGCCAACCTGCTCGACGGCAGCATGGCGACCCGCTGGAGTACAGGCGCGGCGATGGCGCCGGGCCAGTCCATCACCGTCGATATGAAGGCGTCCAAAACCTTCTCCAAGCTGACGATGGATTCTACCGGCAGCGACAGCGACTATGCGCGGGGTTATGAAATCTACGTCTCCGCCGACGGCGCGAGCTGGGGCAGCGCCGTCGCCACAGGCACCGGCACCGGTCCCGTCGTCACCGCCTCGTTCGCGGCGAAGACCGCCCGCTACATCAAGATCGTGCAGACCGGAACGGCGACCAGCTGGTGGTCGATCCGCGAGCTGAACGTATACAGCTGAGAAGCAGCAGCCGAGAGGGACTTTCCGCGTCCCTCTCTTTTTGCGACCCCATTCTGTACCATTCGGGAGGAACTCTCGTGAAGACATGGATCCAAAAATCGACGGCACGACGCCGCATCGCCATCTGGACCGCCGTCCTGGCGCTCCTGCTGCCGCTGCTGATTCCTGCCGCGCCGCCTGCGCCGGCGGCAGCTGCGGCCGGCGACTACCTGCTCACGGCGAACCGGCTCGCCTATGCGTCCTCCGTGCGCGGCGCGAACGGTCCCCAGCTCGCCTTCGACGGCGATCCGGCGACCCGCTGGGAAAGCCGCCTCGGCCAGGATCCGCAGTGGCTTTATGTCGATCTGGGCGCTCAGGCGACCCTCTCCAGGGCGGTCATCAAATGGGAAGGCGCCTACTCCAAATCGTTCCGCATCGAGACGTCGAACGACGAGTCGGCCTGGACGCCCGTCTATGCGAACGCGAACGCCTCGGGCGGGACGACCGACGTCGCCTTGAGCGGGTCCGGCCGCTACGTGCGCCTCTATTCCGTGCAGCGGGCGCTACCCGCCTACGGCGTCTCCCTGTATGAATTCGAGCTGTACGGCACCGGCGGGGCCGGTCCTGCGCCGCAGCCCGCTCCGATCAACGCCGCGCTCGGACGTCCGGCAGTCTCCTCGTCGGAAGCCGGGGGCAGCCAGCCCAAGGACTACGCCACGGCGAATGTCACCGATGGCGGCCTCTCCAGCCGCTGGGCGTCCCAAGCGTCCGATCCCCAGTGGATCTACGTGGACCTCGGCCAGAGCCAGCGGATCGGCAAGGTCGTCCTGAGGTGGGAGACAGCCTTCGGCCGGGTGTACGACATCCAGGTATCCGACGACGCCAGAAGCTGGACGACCGTCTACCGCCAGCGCTACGGCGCGGGAGGCAAGGACGAGATTCCGCTCTATGCCTCCGGCCGCTACGTCCGCATGCTGGGCATCGGCCGGGGAACGAATTACGGTTATTCCCTCTATGAGTTCGAGGTGTATTCATACCGCACGGGCGATCCCCAGCCGAGCTACAGCATCGCCCCGCTGCCCCAGCCTTCCACCGTGCAGGTCGGCAGCGGCAGCTACGAGATCGGCGATGTGACCCAGCTCGAGCCGCTCTATCCCAAAAACCGCACGAGCGGCGTGAATGCCCCGATCCCGTCCAACGACTGGTGGCAGAACCTGCTCGTGCAGCATCTAGGCGCGGGAACCGGCATCGTCACCCTGCCGCTCAAGGCGAAATACTCCGCCAATGGGCTCGGCCTCCTGAACCCCGGAGCTGGCGCCGTCAACGGGGACGGCGGCGCGGTCAACGCCGACGGCGATCCCGACTTGTACCTGTCGGCGAGCAATCTGCTGAATCCAAAAGCGCTGGAAAGCAAGGTGGACGGCTACGGCGACTATTCGGTCCGCGTCGTCCTGAGCGACGATGATACGCCGAAGATGAAGTCGGTGCTGGCGAAAGGCTCGCCCTACGTGTACAGCATGTTCAGCGATCCGAACTCGCCGGAGCTGTTCGTCCCCGGCCTGATCCGCGCCTTCGACGATTCCGGACAGCCCCTGCTGGCGGCGGAGGGCTCCGCCGTCACAGCCGACCATATCGGGCTGGAGATCGCGACGCTGGACAACGCCGTGCAGCCGAAGGCGGCGACGCGCTCCTACGGCGTCTTCGCGCCTCCGGGAACCGTGTTCACGCGGGCCGGAGGCAAAATCAAGATGAAGCTCGGCGGTGGCGCCAATTATCTCTCGCTGGCCGGCCTGCCGGGCAGCGGCGACTTGAATTATTTCTACAAGCACGCCTATGCGTTCGTGACCGACACAAAGGTGGCGTACGGCTACGATATGAGCCAGGCCAAAGTATCCTCCACGTTCACCAGCGTCACCGAGCTGAAGCGCTCCGGCTTCTCCGCCGACACGCTGACGGCGCTGCTTCCGCATCAGTGGAAGTCCTCGTCCGCTCCGCTGACGGGGCTGTCCTACCCGTCCATCCGGGGCACGCTGAAGCTGCGCGAGGGCAACAGCTTCTCGACATCCGATTCCTTCACCGGCCTGCTGCCGCAGTTCGCGGAGCCCAATGACTCCGCCTACTCCCGCAGCGAGCTGACGGGCTATCTGAGCCAGCTCGATACGGAGCTTGCGAACACCGCCGGCCTCATGAACCAGGATCCTTACTGGCAGGGAAAAGTGCTGTATCCGGCCGCTCTAGGCGCCATGGTCAGCGACAGCATCGGCGATGCGGCCCGGCGCGACCGGTACCTCGGCATCCTGCGGAGCATCCTGACCGACTGGTACACCTATTCCTCCTCGGACGCCCTGCATACGTATTATTTCCATTACGCGCCGGAGTGGGGCTCCATCTTCCCCTGGGCGGCGGGCTGGGGCATCAATACGGGCCTGACCGACCATCACTACACCTATGGCTACTACGTGTACGCTTCCGCCGTGCTGGCATCGTTCGACAGCGCCTTCAAGCGCGACTACGGCGGCATGGTGGAGCAGCTGATCCGCGACTACGCCAATCCTTCGCGCACCGACTCCATGTACCCGTGGCTGCGCAGCTTCGACCCGTACGAGGGCCACTCCTGGGCGGGAGCCTATGCCGACAACGACAACGGCAACAACCAGGAGGCCGCGGGCGAAGCGCTGAACGGCTGGGCGGGCCTCTTCCTCTGGGGGCTCGTCACCGGCAACGACAGCTACCGGGATACCGGCGCCTGGGGCTTCTCCACGGAGCTGAAGGCGATCGAGCAGTACTGGTTCAACTACGACCATGACAATTGGATTCCCGACTACCGCCACGGCGTCGCGGGGCAGGTCTGGGGCAGCGCCTACCTCTACGGCACCTACTTCTCCGGCGCGCCGGTCAACATCTACGGCATCCACTGGCTGCCGACGGCGGAGTGGATGAGCTACTACGGACGCTATCCGCAGAAGGCGGCCGATCTGTACGCGTCCTTCCTCAAGGACAACGGCGGCCCTGAATCCGGCTGGGAGCACATCGTCTGGCCGTATCAGTCTCTGAGCGACCCGCAGGCGGCGATCGCCAAGTGGAATCCCTCCATCCTGCAAAAAAACGAAATCTTCAACTCGTACTGGTTCATCCACAACATGGCCAGCTACGGCAGCCGGACAGCTGACATCTGGGCGAGCAACTGGGCCGGCGTCGGCATCTACAAAAAAGGCTCCGCGTACACGGCGATGGCGTGGAACCCTACAGATCAGCCGATCATCGTGCAGTTCCGCAATGCCGCCGGACCGACGGGCAGCGTCGCCGTGCCGCCTCACAAGCTGGTCAAGGCCGATCCGCTGAGCCAGGGAGGCGGGGCGACTCCGACTCCAGCCCCGACGGACACGCCGACTCCGACCCCGACAGCCACGCCGACTCCGGCTCCGACAGCCACGCCGACTCCGGCACCGGGAGCGGCGCTGGACCGCACCGGCTGGACCGCGACGAGCAGTCCGTCGAGCGGAGACGCAGCAGCCAACCTGCTCGACGGCAGCATGGCGACCCGCTGGAGCACGGGAGCGGCGATGGCGCCCGGCCAGTCCATCACCATCGATATGAAGGCGTCCAAAACCTTCAGCAAGCTGACGATGGACTCCACCGGCAGCGACGACGACTATGCGCGGGGTTATGAGATCTACGTCTCCGCCGACGGCGCGGGCTGGGGCAGCTCCGTCGCCTCAGGCGCCGGCACCGGCCCTGTCGTCGCCGCCACGTTCGCCGTCAAGACCGCCCGCTACATCAAGATCGTGCAGACCGGCACGAGCACCAGCTGGTGGTCGGTCCGCGAGCTTAACGTGTACGGCGCGTCGGGCGGGACGACACCGTCGCCGTCGCCGACTCCAACTCCGACCGCCGCTCCGTCCCCGACCCCGGCTCCCGGAGCGGCGCTGGACCGCACCGGCTGGACGGCGAGCAGCACGCCGTCCAGCGGCGACGTGCCGGCCAGCCTGCTCGACGGCAGCATGGCGACCCGCTGGAGCACGGGAGCGGCGATGGCGCCCGGCCAATCCATCACCATTGATATGAAGGCGTCCAAAACCTTCTCCAAGCTGACGATGGATTCTACCGGCAGCGACGGCGACTATGCCCGCGGGTATGAAATCTACGTCTCCGCCGACGGCGCGAGCTGGGGCAGCGCCGTCGCCGCAGGCGCCGGCACCGGTCCCGTCGTCACCGCCTCGTTCGCGGCGAAGACCGCCCGCTACATCAAGATCGTGCAGACCGGCACGAGCAGCAGCTGGTGGTCGATCCGCGAGCTCAATGTCTACTTGTCCTAAGCAAGGGAACAGAAAAGGGCCGTTCCGGGCGAAGCTTCCGGAACGGCCCTTTTTCGCATGGACCCGTCTCCTGCGGCTGTCGGACCGGCAAGGGAATCTGCCCCGTTTCAATCAGGTCTTTTTGTGCATGCCCTGAACGCCTTCGAGCCTCGTTCTGAACGCTTTTGAGCAAGTCCTGACGTTTTGGGGCGTGCCCTGCCTGAACGACCTACTTCGTCTTCCCTTTCTCCTGCTCCAGGAATCGGGCCGCATCATGGCTGTCGGTCGCGGTCCTCTCCAGCTGCCGGCTGGCGGCGTTGTAGCGGAAATGGTACACGTCGATCTTGTCCTGCCCCGCTCCGTAGCCCTCGGCCAGGAGGAGCTCTCCGTCCTTCGTCTCCATGCCGCCGATCGGCAGCCTCGCCATCAGCGGTTTGGTCTGATCCTCGCCGAAGACCAGCGGCACCGAGTAGGCCTTGCCGCCTTCCAGGACGTAAAAATAAGTCAGAAGCGCATGGCAATCCGTATATTGGGGAGTGAACGCATACAAGTCAGCCGAGCCCAAGGATACGGCCTCCATCTGGACAGGCTCGGTGTCCGGCTGGATGATTCCGTCGCCGTCAAAGCCGTCCTCGTAGCGCGCCACCGGCTGCTCGGGTCCATCCTTAGGCTGCCACACCGCCTCAAAGCTGCCTGTCCACTGATGATCGTTCTCCTGTCCGAGACAGCTCGGGGCTCCAAGCCTCTCCTCCGTCACCGGGCCGGCCGGCCGGATGACGAGCTTCCCTTCCGCGTTCTCCGCGAACGCTCGCGCAGCCATGCCATCCTTGGATGGCGGGGCCGCTTGCCCATCGGGCGAAGGGGACGGAAGCGCGCCTCCTCCGGTGCCGGGTGCCGGGGAATTCGAATCGCCGTGCAAGGCTGCCGATGAAGCCGGGACGGCTGTTGCCCCCCGTTCCGACGGAGCTCCGCTGCAAGCCGTCAAAAGCAGGGCGCAAACGGAGATGGGTACGATGAAACCGCGAAGCTGCATTTCAAATCTCCTCCTGGAAGCATTTACTGCCTTCAATGACGCCTTCTCCATCCTCAAGGTTGCACAGCAGCCATCCCCTCCGGATGAGCGGCAGTGCTATCGTGCCTGGGCTTCGCCCCCGATGCGGCATGCCAGCTCGATTCTTGCAAAGGCATCCCCCCATGCTCCCGGTCGCCGCTCACCTTGACGGCTTCCTTGGAGCCGCAGCCGATCCAGAAGCGCAGAGCCGCCCCGTTCTTGAGACCGACCGCTGCCCGGACGGTCTCATAGGACCGCTCGGCGGCAAGAGAGAGGATGCCGTACACGAGCTCGCTTCCGAGCCTTCGGCCGCGATGCGTCGGATCGACAGCGAACAGGCCGATATAGAGATCCCGCTCGCCCGGGTACCCTCGGTACAGCTCCATCAGGGCGATGGGCTCCGCTGACGGTCCTTCCGCCTTCGGCTCAGCCGCGGGCGCCTCTTCCTTCAGCTCCGCCAGCCGGACATGCAGCCGATCGGGCCGGCCGGCGGCAGCTCCGGATATCCGCTCCGCGCGTTGGCTATATAGGAGGCATTCAAAGGCTGGCCTGTCCAGATCGGCAGCGGAGCGGATCTCTCGTAAAGCCGCTGCACAGGCTCGACTTCATCATCCCGCAACTTTCGAACCCGGCAGCGTTCGGACAGCCAGACGGACGGCCATGGAGTTGTCAGCATCCATGCTCCTTTTCTTCGCGCAGCATAAATTCGACTAGCATCTAATTAGATAGTAATCGAATTAAATGATGTCTGCAAGCATAGAAAAAAGGACGGAGATCTCTCTCCGTCCCAGCTTCATCTTGCCCTTTGCTTCACGGGATCAACACGATCTTTCCGCTGTGCAGCCGGCTCTCCAGCAGGCGGTGAGCGTCAGCCCCGTCCGCCAAAGCGAAGCTTCGGATGTCCGCAAGCTTCAGGCTGCCTTCCATGATCCAGCCGAACAGCTCTCCGGAACGCCGTATCCGTTCCTCCTGCGTCGTGACATGATTCCACAGGTCTCCGCCGGTCAGCGTCTTGGAGGCATCCATCAGCATGCGGGGATCGACAGGGGCGGGATCTCCGCCCGCCATCCCGTAGAAGACGACCGTACCGCGCGTTCTCACAGCGGCAAAGCTCTCCATCAGCGTCGAGCCGACGGAATCGTAGGCCACGCCGACGCCTTCGCCGCCGACGCTCCACTGCCGCACCCCGCTCACCCAATCGGTTCCGTACAGCAGCACTTCATCGGCCCCCGCCTGAAGAGCGGCCTGCCGCTTGGCAGCGGACGAAGTCAGTCCGAGCACCCGCGCTCCCTTGGCCGCCGCCAGCTGGACGAGCAGCTGCCCGACGCCTCCGGCCGCGGCATGGACGAGCACCTCGTCGCCCGGCGCGACGCGGCAGCTGTCGTTCACCAGGTAGTGGGCGGTCAAGCCCTGCAGCAGCACGGCCGCCGCCTGCTCGAAGCTGATTCCTTCCGGCAGCGGGATGGCGCGATCGGCAGGGACGCGCACCAGCTCGGCGTTGGCATGCGGAACGTCGGCGAATGCGACGCGATCCCCTTTTTTGAAGCCATGAGCGCCGGCTCCCGCTTCCACGACGACGCCTGCGCCCTCGTAGCCGAGAATATAAGGCGGCTTGCCCTCCAAGTGATAGTTGCCCCGCCTCCGGTAAATATCCGCGAAGTTGAGTCCGATCGCCTCCACCCGCACGAGCACTTCATCGGATGCCGGAGCGGGATCCGGAAGCTGTTCCACATGGAGCACTTCCGGTCCGCCGAATTCATGGAACACCAATGCTTTCACAGACATTCCCCTTTCCTAGTCCCCGTACCTTGCCCGCTATCCATTCGCTTCAAATCCATTTCCAAAAGTTCTTCTGCACCATCTTGATTCCATTGGCTGCGGCCCAGCGCTCCAGCTCGCGCATCCCTTGATCCTCATCTCCCACGAACCGGAAGTAGAGTGAGGGCGGCACGACGCGGCGTCCGCGTCTCAAAATGCCGGTATACGTTCCAAACACTCCGTAGACCCGGATTTCCCCGATTTCATCCGCCGCATGACGGCTGTCGCCAATTTTCAATCCACCGGGCGACAGAGTCAGCCGCCTCGGTTTTTGCCTCAAGCGGGCGAGCCGGATTCCGACGAGCAGCAGGAGGAGAATCAGAACGACGACGCCCATGCATAAAATCAGCGGGTTCAAATCTCCATGCCTGCTGAAGTTCGCCCCATTCACGAGCAGGACAACGGCGAGACCTATCGTTTCCGCCCACAGTACGGGCGTTTTTACGGTAATGACCTTTTGCTCGGCTTCCACCCTTTCTCCTCCGCTCCGATAAGAATCCGGCTTCAGCCCGATCACTCCGGCTGCGGATCGGACTGCTTCCTTACTTGTTCCAAATAAGCCGTCACGCGGAGGGCTTCCGCCTCGTCGAAGACAAAACCCGCCGCCTCGGCCACCTCGGAGCTGACCCGGCGAAACAGCCCGCCCACAGCGAACAGAGCCCTCCATATGCTTTCCAGGCTGGCATCGGAATACGTCGCCATCAGCTCGCTCCATGTCCCCGTTTCCACATGCTGCCGCAAATACTTGCCGTTTTTGCCCGTGCTCACGCTATATCCCGTCGAAATGCCGACCTGCCAGTCCAGCATCGTCAGCAGCATCGGCCGGACATAGAGATTCAGGTGGTCGTAAGCATACAAATGCTCCTGCCTCCACAGCCCCTTGGCGACATAGGTCGCCACCCACCAGAACTCGTTGCAGCAGCCGGCATACTCCGATGCGGTCGGGGGCTTGACGCGGTAGTCCTCGTCGGTCGGAGGAGGCAGCTCCGGCAGCAAGCCGTCCTTGTCGAGCAGCGCCACGGCCAGCTTGTCCTCGCAGGCATACTCCGCAGCCTGCTCCTTCTCAATCAGCGTCAGGTCGATGCGGTTGCCATCCGCCAGCTGCATCAGGTAGGCGTATCGTCCTTTGCGGTCCGAAGGAAACAGCTGGCCTTCGTCCGGCCTCTGCATGATCAGGCGTTCTCCGAAGACGTCTGTCCAGGCATGGTTTTCCACAAAAGAATCCAGCTCCGTCACCAGATAAACGATGTCGTAATCCTGAAAGCGATCCTTCGGCACGTTCGCATTGGTCCGCGAGCCGTTCATGAAGACCGCCCGCACGCGCTCGTCCTGCCGGGCATAACCCAGAATCAAGTCCATCATCTGCTGTTCCGTTCTCATGTTTCCAGCTCCCTTGGTTGTCTTGGCTTCGAGGTTGTCCAGCACGGCTGAATCCAGGAGGCGGTCCCCTTGCCGCGGATGGGCGAGTGCGGTACGGAGTGCGGGACGGGCGAATGCGGGACGGACGAATGCGGGACGGGCGAATGCGGGACGGGCGAATGCCGGACGG
Source organism: Paenibacillus sp. RUD330 (assembly GCF_002243345.2). Classification (NCBI taxonomy): domain Bacteria; kingdom Bacillati; phylum Bacillota; class Bacilli; order Caryophanales; family Paenibacillaceae; genus Paenibacillus; species Paenibacillus sp. RUD330. Next base: position 943,337 of record NZ_CP022655.2, on the reverse strand, counting down.
ACGAATGCGGAACGGGCGTCAAAGCTTCGCAAACGGTTTTTTCATTTCCCTTTCTCCCCCTCGGAATGATCCTCGTCTCCGTCATTGTATCCCCTGCGATGACGCCTGGCCTCTGCCTAAGACCGGGAACGGCTGAGTCCTCTCTCCTCCAGCGCTTCACGCAAGACTTCCAGCCTGCGCTTGGCTTCCTTGATGCCGCCGCCCATCGTTATCCCGATTCCAATCCCGGCCTTCCTCAGCTCCGCTCGCAGGCCGGAGTTGGCCGACCGGTCCTCTTGAGCAACCTCCGGAAGCAGATATAACTCTCTATTTGGATATCGCATGAAAAGGACATACAAGCTTTGCAGCATGCGATTTTCCGACTTGGAGGGCAGCTTGGTCAGAACAAGCGTCGACAAGTTGTCCGTCACATTTCCCAGCTGTATCGTGACGAGGTCAGGCTTATCCCAGTTCCTCTCTTCCTGCTGGCCGATCAATCCCTCCAGCTGCACCAGACTGATCATCAAGTCGTTTCCATAGAGCTGCTGCTCCACTCTGTCCATCTGCCAGCATCCTCGGATCAGAAGGACGGCAAGCAGGATGGAGAACAGAACCGATGCTCGAAAGGCCCATTTTCTTCTCGCCATCAGGCTCAATCCTTCCTCCCGGGAACAGGCATCGCCAACGGTTGCAATAAAACGATACTCGGTTCTTCTTCGGAAAGATTCCGAAATCCTTTATTCAGGAGATCACATTCGTGATGACAGAGTCATCCTCTTCGCGCCGAAAGGAAAAACGGAAGCACGCCAACAAGCCCTTCGGGCTGTCAGAACGCTGCTTCCGCCTGCCGTTTCCACGTTGAATTCATTTCGTCTATCGCGGCAGCGTCGAGATTTCAAAGCCCGTTCAACGACGGCAGCCAGCCGGTCAGCCTCCAAGCTCCGTTCTCCTGTTACCTTGAACAAACTTCGCGAACAATAGCCTAACCAGCGGCCCTACGACCAGCAGCTGCAGAGGAAGAGCGAAGATGAAATTATGTCCTACGAGGGAAAAATAGCTGCCGAGCCATGATTCTCCGGCCAAGCCGCCGGTCAGGCGGGTCGTCGCCAGTCCATAAAGAGACATGCAGAGAACCATGCCGGTCACCATGCATAAAGCCAGGGACAGAATGACGTATATTTTCTTGGACTTGTCATAGGGCAAGGAAAAGGCGGCTTTCTTCGCAATCGGGCCGACGACAAACAGCTCGAGCAAGGAAGCGACGACATAAACCAAGAGCAGCTGAACGAGAACTTCTTTCCACGTCATCGTTCCAAGCAGATCATGCGTGTAGAGATTGTAGAACGTCATGAACACGACCATTCCCAAGCACATCATCAATCCGAAATAAATGTCTTCCTTCTTCGTTGCGGGCATTTCCCATCATCCTTTCGTTTATCCTTGTCAGTATAGAAAGGATGGGACCTCCCGCATAAGTGAACACTTTGTGAACGTTCAAAGATCAGGACCTTTGTTGTCTGGACCGGCCATAGAGGCGTTCCGGGGCTGATCTCTTCCCATCGGAGGAGCGTGTTCAGTTTCTTATGCCTTTATCGCTTGCATGGAAAGGCGAAGAAACCCAAGCCATCCCCTCGGCGGCTTCGGTTTCTCCGACTGTATTTCAGCTCTAGTGCTCCCCCAGCACAATCCCGATTCTTCCGCCGCCGACCGACAGCTTGTAGGTGCGGATCCGGGTGCGTTCGCTGAACAGAGACTTGCCGGTGCGGATATCAAACTCCCATCCATGCCACGGACATCGGAGAATTTCGCCTTCCCTCCCGTAAGCATACTCGTACACGCCCGATGGACTCGTCGTCCCGGACACCCTTCCTGCGCACATCGGAGCCCCTTGATGCGGGCAATAGTTGTGCAGCGCGTAAAAATTTCCGCCGATACGGAAGATGCCGATTTCCCGTCCCTCCACCTGCACGACGGCGAATCCTCCTTCCGGCACCTCTTCCTCGGCCAGCACATCATGGACGGCCACGTGATCCCTCCTTTGCTGGACTATTTCATCCGGCCGGTCTTCAGACAGACATCGGACTCGACCTTTCAGAGCGGCTTGCGGTCTTGGGGCGTCATCCACTGTATAAAATCCAGCTGGCCTCATGGCATATTGCTGGTTGCTGAATAATTGAATTCGTATCGGACATTGGATCCGCTATTGGACGGTTTTATCGAGTTTTGGAATCGTGTCGGACATTGGATCCGCTATTTGGCGATTTTATCGAGTTTTGGAGTCGTATCGGACATTGGATCCGCTATTTGGCGATTTTATCGAGTTTTGGAGTCGTATCGGACATTGGATCCGCTATTTGACGATTCCGTATCGGCATTGAAATAGAAACATGAAAATAACGGATCGTATGTCCGATAGCCTCCCCTTAGAGGCCAGATGGGCGGAAATAACGGATCGTATGTCCGATCCGAGATGCATCAGGAGCTTGACGCGATCACCTGGCCCCTACAATCCATACAGCCTCTTCGCATTGCCGTAGAAAATCTTGCGTCGCGCCTCCGGAGACAGCTTGCGCAAAATCATGTCCGGAGCGTCGAAATCCCAATGAGGGTAGTCGCTGGAATAGAGCAGCATATTCTCCGCATCGAACATTTCGAACAGCTCGGCCAGATGCTTCGGATTGTCCGGCTCCTCGATCGGCTGCGTGGTCAGAAAGCAATGGTCGCGGACATATTCGCTCGGAAGCCGCTTCAGCCATGGGACGGTGGAGCGAAGCGCCTTGTAGTTCTTGTCGAGACGCCACAGCAGCGGAGGCAGCCAGCCGACGCCGCCCTCGACGAGCACGAGCCTCAGCCCCGGATACTTCACGAACACGCCCTCGCAGACAAAGCTGACGAGATGGGCCATGAACGTCTGCGACAAATTCGTGTGCCACTCCAAGTACCGAGAAGGGTAGCCGGCGGCTGTAGGCGCCGTCGAGCTGCCGCCTCCTTCCGCTCCGGGATGGACGGCGAGAGGCAGGCCGCTGCGCTCCGCCGCTTCATAGATGGGATGATAGTTCCGCTGACCGAGAGGGGAACGGGCGGCGCTGGAAATGATCACCTCGACGATGTCCGGGTGGCCTCCGACCCGGTCGATTTCCCGCGCCGCCAGCAGCGGATCGAGCGTGGATACCGCCATCGCTCCCTTGAAGGCCGGATGCTTGCCAAGCCACTCCGCGATCAGGTAGTCGTTGTACGCCGAACAGACCGCCGCCGCGTAGTCCGGATCATGCGTCGAGGAAATGTTGTAGACGACTCCGGTCAGGATGGCCGCCTCGACATTGTACGGCTCGATCAGCTGCCGGATCATCAGCTCCGGATCGGACCCGGCCTTGCTGCCGTCGGCAGGAATGGAATCCTTCTTCATGACTCCTATCGGCGAATAATAACCGGAGCCGGAATAACCGATCCCGCTGCCCGCCACGCGGGATCGCCATGGCTCAGCCAAATAGGGCAGCAGAGCCGAATCCGCCTGCTCGTTATGGACATCCGCGTCGATGAGCGGGAGCTTTTCGTTCACGTTCACCCTCATCCTCCTCCTTTGAACGTCATGGCCTGCCACGCTTGTTCCGGCATTCAAGCCATGACGGATGCTGGCATGCGGTCCTGGTCATTCATCATCCGTGCATGCTGCTGCCGAGCATCCATCCGGCTTGCTCGACGAATGCGCATGACGCAGCCAATGTGTCCAGCCCGTCCGGATAGGCACCTTGCCTCCAGATGTGTCCACCACAACCCTGAAGGGCAATATGCCTTTCATTTATGTCATCGAGCTTTACGCCTTAAATCGTTGATGACACAGATCTTTACGCCACAGATCCTTTACGCCCTAGATCTTTACCATATAGATCCTTCACGCTCTCAGCGTCACTTCCCGCCGTAAGTCCGGGTATAAGCCTTCTCATACATGGCGAGCAGCTCGTCGGAGCCGAGCTTCTTGCACTGAGCGACGAACTGGTCGTAGCTCTCGTCGGTGATCGGCGTTTTGCCGGTCACGAATTCGGTCAGCTTCTGCTCCAGGTATTTGCTCAGGCTGCTCAGCTTGGATTTCTCCAGCTCCAGCTCCTCCTCCGTCTTGACGGCCTGCTTGGGAGCCGGAAGGACGAATTTCTCATACCGGGCGTTGATGTCCTTGGACTTGTCGCTCAGCCCCCGCTCCCAGGCGGCCCTGGATTTGGCGTTGTCGAGCGTAATCATGTCGTACCAGACGCCCCAGTCCTTGCGCAGAGTCGTGAACGGCGACGCCCCGAAGTCCTTGTTGTACATGGGAACGCCGTTCTCCATCGTGTAGGTTTTGCCCTCGATCCCGAGCGACAGATAGTTCGAGCCTTCCTCGCCGACGAGGTAGTCGAGGAACTTGACCGCACGCTCCTTGTCCTTGACCTTAGCCGAGATTGCGCGGCCGACGCCGCCGACGACCGGACGGGAGAACTGATAGTTCTTCACGCCGTCCGCGGCGAAGGAGGGAATCGCATCCAGCTCGTAGCCGGCCGTGCCCGCCTTGACGGCTTTGTCCGTCAGCGTCTCCAGGTCGGCTTTCCAGAAGTAGGTGACGAGCGACTTGCCTGTCAGAATCCGCTCCTCCCATTGGGCGTCCGTAAGCAGCGAATACTCCGGATCGAGCAGCTTTTCGCTGTAGAGCTTGTTCAGGAACAGGATCATGTCCTTGTAGCCCTTCTGATAAGGGGCGAACGCATACTTGCCGGTCTCGGGATCCAGGTTGTAGAAGCCGTGGATGCCCGTGAAAATCCGGCCGAATACCGTATACAAGCCCGTGTCCCCGACGATCGCGTTGGAGATGAGAGGATAGCTTTTCGGCTCCTTCTCCTTGAGGGCCTTGAGATAGCGGTAGAATTCGTCCAGCGTTTCGGGAGCCTTCAGCTGGTATTTGTCCATGAGGTCCTTGCGGCTGTACCAGATGAAGTTGAAGCCCTTGCCCTCCGCATCTCCCTCCAGCACCGGCACGGTGTAGATGCCGCCGTCGGCGCCCGTGGCCACCGCCTTGGCCTCGGGGTACTTGTCGTAGAAGGCCTTGAGATTCGGCGCCTTGTCGAGATAGTCCTTGAGGTTGAGGAACACCTTGTCCGGACCGTTGTCCCGGCCCTCCTGCGTGCTGACTTGGATGAAGTCGGTCACGGAGCCCGTCGCGATCATGATCTGCTTTTTCTCCGCGAGCCCTTCCTGGCTGACGACCTGGAACTCCGGCTTCACCCCGGTCTTGGCTTCGATTTCCTTGAAAATCTCCCAGTCCGGACGCACCTTGCCCTCGACCCGGTCATAAACGAGCCATGAATAGGTGATCGGCTTGCCGTCCCCCTTGCCTCCTTCTCCGCTCTCTCCTCCGTTGCTGCAGCCGGCTGCGACCGCTCCCGCTAGCGCCAGCATCATCCATGTTTTCGCCGCTCTCTTCTTTCGGATGTCCATGTTCATGAGCCTCCCTTTAAGGTTCCATATAAGACCGGTCTCCTCAGCCCTTCACGCCGCCGATCATGGCGCCTTGCACGAAATATTTCTGGATAAAGGGATACACGCACAAGATGGGCAGCGTCGCGATGACAATCATGGCGTACTTGAGCGTCTCCAGATGCGTCAGGTCGCCCTCCCCCTGCACGGTTTCGCCTGCGATGAGGATATTGCGCAGCATGATCTGCAGCGGATACAGGCTGCGGTCGTTCAGATAGATCAGCGCATCGAAAAAGGAGTTCCATTGGTTGACGGCGGTGAACAGCCCGATCGTCGCCATCACGGGCATGGACAGCGGCAGCACGACCCGCAGCAGCACCTGCAGCGGATTGCAGCCGTCGATCGTCGCGGCGTCCTCCAGCTCCTCGGGCAGCGCCTCGAAGAAGGTGCGCATGATGAACAAATACCAGGTGCTGACGAGCGAAGGCAGCACGATCGCCCAGATCGAATCCAGCAGGCCCAGCTTCTGCACGACGAGGAACGTCGGAATCATGCCTCCGCCGAACAGCAGCGTGAATGCGGCCATGAGCAGGATCGGCTTTCTTCCCGGCAGCCATTTCTTGGAGAGGGGATAGGCCATCCCCGCCGTCACGAGCAGCGTCAGCGCGACCTGCACGGCCGAATAGCGGATCGTGTTCCAATAGCTGATCCACACGTCGCGGTTGCCGACCAGCTGATCGTACGCCGCCGTCGTGATGCCCTTGGGCCAGAGCAGCACTTCGCCGCTCGCCACCAGCGCGTTGCTGGAGATCGACGCCGAGATGACGTAGATCATCGGATAGACCATGACGGCCATCAGCAGCAGCATGAACAGGATATTGGCGGCGTCGAACAGCCGGGAGCCGAAGCTTTCCTTGATTTTCACGGGGTGCAGCCTCCTTTCACCATAGGCTGGTGCCGGAATGCTTGCGCACGATCCGGTTGGCGGTCACGACAAGAACGAGTCCGATGACGGACTGGAACAGGCCGACCGCCGTCGCGAAGCTGAAGTCGGCGTCGAGAATGCCCCGCCGGTAGACGAAGGTGTTGATGACGTCCGAGGTTTCGTAATTCATGGAGTTGTAAAGGAGCAGAATCTTCTGGAAGCCGATCTCCATGAAGTGGCCGAGCGTCAGGACGAACAGCACGATCATGACCGGCACCATCCCGACAAGCGTAATATGCCGGACCTGCCGGAACCGGCTCGCGCCATCCATCTTGGCCGCTTCATACAGCGTCGGATCGATGCCCGATATGGCGGCGAGGTACAGAATCGTGCCCCAGCCGATCTTCTGCCAGATCTCGGAGCCGACATAGATCGTCCGGAACCAGCCCGGCTCGCCGAGGAACATGATCGGCTCCAGGCCGAACAGCCGCTCCAGCGCATGGTTGACGACTCCGGTCGACGGGGACAGGAAGGTGACGAGGATGCCCGCGATGACGACGGTCGACAGAAAATGCGGCATGTAGCTGATGCTCTGCACGAGCCGCTTGAACCAGGTGATGCGGATTTCATGGAACAGGATCGCCAGGATGATCGGAGCGGGAAAATGGAAGAGCAAATCGTATACATTGAGCAGGACCGTGTTGCGGATCAGCTTCCAGGCATCCGGCGTCACATAGAAGAACTCGGCAAAATGCTTGAAGCCGACGAACTTGCTGCCAAGAATGCCTTTGCCGACCGAGTAGTCCTGGAAGGCGATGATGATGCCGTACATGGGGACGTATTTGAAAAGAATGTAGTACAGGATGCCGGGAAGCATCAGCAGGTAAAGCGCCCTGTGCTTCCTCAGTGCCGGCAGCAGCCGGCGGCCGCTCGTCAACATGACCACCTCCTCGTGGATTCCGGAAGATGGCTCCACTATACGAAGCGGATCGCGGTGCCGTAAAGCATGCATCCTTGCGGCTTGTAGCCGTTTCCGCCATGCCCGTCGGGAAGGGAATCGGCAGCGTTGGCGGCGCAAAAAAGGACCCTCGGGGAAAAAACGGACCCTCAGGCGCCTGTACGGGCGCCGGGGCGGGAGGAGCGGTATTGCGCGGGCGTGACGCCCTCGTATTTGCGGAACACGCGAATGAAGGAATGGCGTCCCCAATAACCGACCTTGCCCGCGATGTCGTCGATCCGCAGGTCGGTGGACAGCAGCAGCTCCTTTGCTTTCTTCAATCGGTACATCGCCAGATACTCCACGTACTTCTCCCCGACCTCTTCCTTGAACAAGCGGCTGAAATGTCCGGCGGACATGCCCAGCTGGCAGGCGAAATAATCCAGGGAGAGCTCCTCGTCGTAATGCTCATGGATATAGTCCAGCACCGCGGCGAACTTCTTGGCCTTGCGATCCTCGCAAGGCTTAGGGAAGAGCACTCCGTGGATGAGCGTGAAGCATTTGCGGAGCTCGTCTCCAGTCATGCAGCGGCCCAGCTGCTCGTACAGCCCCGCATGGACATGGCCGGCAACGTCCCGTTCGGACGTCGAGGCGCGGATCCAGGCGTTCAGCAGATCGGCGCAGAGCGACTTCATCCGCACGGCCGTCATTCCCCCGACGGCTCCCTCGCCGATCAGAGAATAGGCGGCTTCGAGCAGTCCGTCGTAATCCTTGCTGCCGCACAGATTCGTCACCCGATTGAGCTCCTTGACGGGAAGGAATGCACGCGCGGCCCAGGCCGATTCGGCTCCGGATTCCGGGACGGCGCAAATTTCCACATCCGTGCCGAGACTTCTCTGCTGCAGGGAATCGATCGCCTGCCTGCACGAAGCCGGCAGCTCCTCGACCGTCGCGGCATCGCAGCCGACTCCGATCGTCGCGGTGTAGTAAGCGGCATGATGCAGGAGCGCGGCCCGGATTCTGCCGGCGCATTCGGCCGGAGAGATTCCCCCGGGAGCGGATTCGGCGACGCATGCCAGCAGTCCGGAAGGAAGCTCGGCGAGCCGAATCGGAGGAGGCAGCAGCTCCAGGATCCGTTCCTTCAGCTCCGTCATGAGAATGCGTCGGGACTGCCCGGAGAGCGGCATCTCCGGATAGGCTCCGTAATGGATCTCGATGCAGAACACGGTCATGGCCGTCCCCGAATCCCTGTCCGGCAGCAGGCCCAATTCTTCGGCCTCGTCCTCCGGAGCTCTGCCTTCGCCAAGCAGCAGCCGGGCCAGAAGATGCTCGCGCAGCATCGGCAGCAAGCCGTCCATCCGCTTGGACAGCTGCCGGTTCTCCGAGACGATCAGCCGGGAGTAGTCACGGATGGCATCGAGCTCGCTCCCTCTCGCCAGCCGCCAGCCGCTTGCCGGCTCCAAGGCTCGCTGCATTCCGAAGCTTTCCCGGATTTCCCGGATCGGCCGGTAGCTCCTCCGGCTCAGATGGTAGGATGCCAGGCCGCCCACGACGAGGAAGAACAGCAGGAACATCCAGCTGACGATCCGGATTGCGGTGACCGGCTTCATGAGCGCCGGCATGTCCACTACGCTCAGGTAGGCGAAGCCGTTGTCCAGCTTGGAAGGAACGAGCGAAATGCCTTTGTCCTCCGCCATGCGGAAGGAGGAGCCGGGATAGACGAGCGAGGACAGCCTGAGCGCCTCTCCGCGGTCCAGACCGCTTTGGCCGATGACCTCCCCTTCACGGTTCAGCAGCATCGTTCCCGCCGCCCACGGCTCCGGGATGCGCAGCAGCTCGCCGAATGCCCGCTGATTGAGCTGCACGACCAGATAGGCTTCAGGCGAGTCGGTATTGAAAGGATAGCTGATGACGGCGGACTGCTGCTCGGTGCCGGTCAGGACAAAGTCGAGCATCTTGCGTCCTTTGAGCCCTGCCGCCAGCTCATGCCGCATCCCGTCGCCCAGCGGGTAGCGCATGGTGAAATAATAGGATTTTCCGGTGTAGGCATCGGGATCGATCACCATGTCTTCCTTGGCCATGTACAGATAGACACGGGAAGCGAGAGGATCGGCCTCGACCTTGCCGAGCTGCTGCCTCAGGGAATGGATCATCTCGGAGCGCTCGCGGTCCTCCAAGGAACCGCCGGCGGTCCGGAGCAGCCCGGACAGACCGGAGCCGGACAGCATGCCGAGCATGTTGGCTCGCAGCGACTGGAAAGAAGCGTCCGTCTGATCGGATACGCGGGACACCATGACATCGCTCAGCTTGCGGGCGTCGTTCTCGATCAGGCGCACCGCCAGCACCTGGGCAAGCGCGCAGGCCGCGATGGCCGGAACGAGGATGAGCGCGAAGTAGCTGGCGAAGTACCTGCGGAATAGCGAGATGCGGAACGAGTGCTTGCCGGGAGAGGATGCCATAGCCTATACCACCTTTTTGGAAGGGTAGGTACCGCCTGTAACGGGACTTGGACAAGGACAGCGGGCGGATCGATGATGAGTAGTGATGGATGGTGACGGATCGATTGACGGATGGATAGACGGATTGCTGGTGATTGGTGATTGGTGATTGATGATTGGTGATGGATGATTGGTGATGGATGGATTGTTGAAAGACTGATGCAGGATTGATGAGTGACCTTGGACGGATGAAGGACGGATGACTTCGCATGGAGAGAATCAGACAGCAAGACAAGGAAAATTTATTTCCATACTAACACAATTTACTAAAATTTTATTTTATTTCTTTCGGATTAGAACCGGGTTGACGGTCTCGGCAAAAATGGAACGCCCCGTTCTGATCGCCCGCCTCTTTTCCTCTCCCGATGAACGTAGGGTAGAGGATGGAAACGCCTGACAGCTGCTGCTTCCAGCCGTTTTAAGTCAAGGACATGCCGCATCCCGTCGGGATCGAGCTGCCGCCATCAGTTGTTTGCTGCGCGTCAGTTCTAAGCTTTCACCGGAGCTGATTTAGGCTGTGGCACAGGGCTTCGCAGATTAGTTTATCGATAAAAAGCTTGGTTCTATCGTTCTCTTTTCCCGGAATCGGACATACGTTCCGCTATTTGTCCCTAGAAGTCCCTTTCGGCCTTGTATCGGACATACGATCCGTTATTTTGGATTCTTTATCATGAACGCAATAGGAATTGATAGAATAAGGGATCCTATGTCCGTTTCGCATCCCAAACTCCGCTTGTCCTCCAAATAGCGGATCCTATGTCCGATAACTCCTGGCCTATATGGATCCTACATCAAAAAGACCCCCTCGAATGGAGGCGGTCGCGGAAAGCGCCAAAGCGGAAGGTTCCTGCAAGGCGGATTGATGCAGGGATTTCGGAATGGCGCGGCGGGTCAGCATTACGGATCCTTGTTGCGGTTAGCGATAAGGTAAAGGGATTACTGATTCTGCTGCGGATCGGCATTGTAGTGCATTGCTGCGGATCGGCCTTACGGTTTGGATGTTGACTATCGTTGCTCTTCTCGGTCTTAAGGCCTCGCCTCAGACCGGGAACGAACTGGAATTGATAGAGCCTTGGCTCGCAGCCCCGTCCACATCAAGAGGGAGGGAAGAAGGAATAACCAGAACGTGCGGCCCGGCTCGGGGGAGAAACCAAAGGCTTCCGCCATCGGAAGGGAATGAATGTTGTACGCAAGGAAAATCATCCCGTTGAATCCCATCATTCCAGGAGAGCAGCCCATGGCAAACAGCAGAACCGTTCCCGGCAAGGACAATCACGTGGATAGCGAAAGACAACCAAATATCGCGTCTCATAGTTCCCCCTCCGCTTCAACAATTCCCTGTTAAAGGAAGCGATTCCAATTTATTATGAAACCTGGCTTTCACCCTAGAACTCTTTCGGAAAAAGCGGCTTCCATCTGTAACATTTTCCTGGCATCCCCCGTCAGAGGAGGATGAAAAGGGCGGCCTGCCGCCGCCAATTCATGACATGACAGGAGAGATGCATCGATGAACAAACATCCTAAAGGCAAGACAGCCTTGCTGTCCGCAGCCATTCTGTCCCTTACGGCCGCTTCGGTCATTCCCATGGCCTCCGCCGCAGCCGCCTCCGTGCCGGCCACGGCTGTTCCGATCAACGCTCCGATCAGCTCCCCGCAGCCTGAAGAGCAGCAGCCCGTCGCGGCCTTCGCGCCCGTGACCGGCAAGGTCAAGGAAATCGCCGACTTCGGCAAGACGGGAGACAAGCTCGTCACGGTCGTGAGCGAAGGCGACTCCATCACCAACTTCGTCGTCAGCAAGGACACCTACCAGTCCGGAACCGATCTGGTGAAGAGCGGCGCCGAGCTGACCGTCTTCTACGACACCCGCAAGCCGGCCATCTTGATCTATCCGCCGCAATACCCGGCCGAGGTCATCGTTCCCGCAGCCGACGGCGCTTCCTCTTGGAAGGTCGATCAGTTCACCACGAGCAAGGAAGGCGCTGAAGGCCTGCTCAGCCTGGACAAGATGCTCCTGATCCGTCCGTCCGACCAGACGAAGATCATTCTGGAAGACGGAACGCCGTTCACCGGCGAGCTGTCCGGCCGCTCCCTCGCGGTCAAATACGGCATCAGCACGAAGAGCATTCCTGCCCAGGCTGCGCCGGAAGAGATCGTCGTCCTCTTTGAGGAAGCCGTGCCTCCGATCGGCCAAGCGCCCGGAGACGGCGCAGATCCGGAAGCTCCTATCGACGTGACCGACAAAACCATCGTCGTGGAGGGCAAGATCCTGAAGGGATCTGCCGCCTACACGGACGCCGAAGGCACGGTAATGGTTCCGCTTCGTCCGATCGCTGAAGCGCTCAAGTACAAGCTTGTCTGGGACGCCAAAACCAAGTCGACCCTGATCGGCCCTGGGAGCAGCCTCCAGATCGGCAAAGACTATTACGTCTACAACCGCACCGCTCCGATCGAGCTCGGAACGGCTCCGGCTCTCGTGAAGGGAAGCACGTATGTGCCGCTGTCCTATTTTACGGAAGTCCTTCGCATGAACAACGCTTATGTGTTTGAGGACAGCATTGTCATCGACAACGGCGAGAAGATGCAATAACAGCAGCTCGGCAAGACTCCGTTCGTCTCGTTCATTCCGGTTGAAAATGGCGGCGTCCTGCTTCCGCGAAGAATGAAACGCAGATGAAGTGTTTAAAGGAAAGCCTCCCGTCAGAAGAAACTGACGGGAGGCTTTCCTTTTTTTGGAGTCCGCTTCCGGATCGGACGGCGACGCTCGCGCAGCGGGTCAGACGGTTGTCAGTTGACTATCCCTCAGGCAGGCAGCACAAGCAAAGAGGAGGCGCCGATGACGACGACCTCCTCTTTCCGACTCTTCTTAATCCTTCGACCGAATTCTCAGTCTCGCTGCGGAACCCCTTCAAAAGGATCCGCTAAGGGAAGCAGACTCAATGCGTATACGTGTAATGAACCGAATCGTATTGCGGTCCCGACTTCTCATAGGTGAACCACAGCTCGATCGACTGCCCTGCGGCCACCCCTTGGATCGTATGCGTCCAGTTGGTTCCGCTTTGGACCATGCGCACGTTCTGCTGGTTGGCCCCGTTGATCGTGTAATGGACATCGACGTAAGCCGCCGCCGTCTTGGGTGCGAACACAAGGGCTTCCGACGTGCCCGACTTGGTCACTGTCGCCGTATAATCGGCGGCTGTATAAGTCAGGACATTGCTGGCCGATGCGAACTGCAGCCAGTTGATATTGAACTGCGGACCGCTGATGTAGACGCGGAGCGTCTGAGGCCCTGCGGCCAGCTGAACCTGCGCCGATACGGTCGTCCAGGTCTGCCAGCCGCCTGTATTCGGCACCGTTACCGTCGCCAGCGTCGTACTGCCGGAGCGCAGCTGGAATTGTCCCGTCGCATTGGGACTCGCCACTCTTGCCTGCAGCGTATACGTTCCGGCCTGGGCGACGTTGACGCTGTAATCCATCCAATCTCCAGTATCAAGATAACCGACGCTCAGTCCGCCTCCGGTATCGGTTGTCGCCTCCGTCTGCACGCCGCTCATGGCCGCGTAGCTCTCGGCTTCGATCTTGCCCGGAATCGCTCCCGCTGACGGAGCCGGCGTCGGGGTCGGCGTCGCCGTCGGGGTTGGCGTCGGAGTCGCCGTTGGGGTCGGGGTTGGCGTCGGGGTTGGCGTCGGTGTCGTTCCGCCGGCCCCTTCCGTCGCCGAGCCGTTCGCAGGCACCGACATCGTCTTGCCGTCGGAGAAGGTGACTGTGATCGCGGAGCTGCCTGCATTGTAAGCCGTATACGTGCGGACGCCGTTCTTCACGAATACGGCGTAGAGCGGCGTATTGGCCGTCACGGTTCGGTCCTGGACGCCTATTGCATCCAGATTGTAGATCCAGTGGTACGCGAACGCCTTGGAGTTGCCCGCCTCGGCGGAGAGGGCGCTGCCGCGCGCGTTCCAGAAGCTTTTCGCTTCGGCCGGATTCGAGATCGCTCTGTACATATAGATCAGGTCTTCCCACGCGTCGAAGTTCGTGCCGCCGTTCTCGGATACAAGCGCATTGTAGTTCTTCGCGGCGTAATCCGGGTATTGGGTCAGATACAGCGACGCTCCCGTGAACGGCAGCCAGTTGATGCCGTGCACCTCCTCCGGGTTGCCGGTCCACCAGGTGCCGTCGCCTACCGTCTTGCCGCCCCAGACCATGCTGGCGGTAGAGCGGGTGAAGCCGGCCGGCCGGTTGCTGCCCGTGACGTCGAACCAGTATTCATTGATCGCGTTCATCTCGGTCGCGTACAGGGAGATGCCCGTATCGCGGATCGCGGTGTCGCCCGTCGCTTGGCCCCACAGAATCATGCCCGCCCAGGCGTTCATGCCCTCGGAGGACGATTCGTTGTTGTTGCCGTCCCCGAACCGCGCATGGCCGGAAGCCCACGAATGGCCGGCATAGGGATCGAAGTTCCTCAGGTAAGGGAACATCGTGTCCGTGCGGCTGCTGCTGGCGATGTCGCGGATCAGCAGGTTGACCATTGGTCCCCAGGCGGCGGCCCAGGCTTTGTCCGTCCGGGCGATTTCCGCAGCTGCCTTGATGAAATAGCCGTAGTGGAAATGATGGTCGTTGAGCTCATTGTTGGAACCGTAGCTGGCCGGATAGCCGATGACGGTTCCCCAGTTGCGGTTGTAATAGAAGACATTGCCGCTCTTGAGGTTGCCGGCGGCGTCGCTCGACTTGAACCAGCCCTGGAGAATGGTCTTGATCGAACTGCGGAACTTGTTCGCCGCCGTCGTGTCGCCGATCTGGTCGGCGATCGGAGCGAGCGAGGCCAGCTTGCCGAGCGTCTTGCCGACCCAGTAGGTGTCGGCGTCCCCGCTGTACGTCTCGGCTTCCGCCTGGTCCACGTACTGCTGGAGCAGCGCACGGTCGTAGGAGCCTTTGTCCGGCAGCGAAGGCAGCACGCCATTGAAGTTCATGACGGTCTGGAAAGAGCTCCCTTCCCCCGTCTTCATGAGGCCGCGCACCGAATTGTACGTGTAGGAGAGCAGCGGGCTCGAGCTGTTCTTCCATTGATGCGGGTAAAGGGCGAAGATCGTGCCCGTCTGCGTGCCCTGCTTGGCCTGCGTCGTGAAGGCGAAGGTCGACGTCACCTTGCTCGTCGAAGCGTTGTACGCATACGACACTTGAGTTCCCGTCACATGCGAGTAGGCGTACTGGGCGTATTTGTTCAGAGTCGCCTGCGTGTTGTCAGGAAGGACGGCCACCGAGAAATACGAGCTGCCGTTGTTCGTCAGAGTTTTGCCGCCGATGCCGCTCCAGGTGCTGCCGCTCGCGCCGAACAGCCCGTAATGCGCGCCCGCGACCGTGATGCCGAGAACCGGAGTGCTTGCGCTGCCGGACCAGACGGTCGGAGCGTCGTAAAAGTCCACCTTCGGACTGCCGCCCGCATACGTGAAGTACACATACGGAGAACCATGTCCGTAAGTGACGTTCATTTCGTTCGCGCCGCTCTTGTATTGGGCCTTCACGAACCAGTCGCTGAAGCCGTCGACCTTGGCGTCGGGGAAGCTCGAGACGGCCGTATGCCCGACCGTGAAGTCGTGGATATCGTTGATCCAGCCGCAGACGCAGCTGGAGTTGGCCGTGATCCGGTTGCCCGGATAATAGATGCGGATGCCTCCGGAGCCGTTTTTCATCGCCAGCGGATGCGGATATTGGGCTTCGGCATAGGTGTCCCAAGCAAGGTTGCTCCACCAGTCATTGGTAGGCATCGCTCCCGTGACGTTGGCCGTCTTGAAGATATTCGACTGGGTGTCCACCGCTCCGGCCGGCAGTACGGTGGAATACGAGCCGGAGCCGAGCGCGACTTCGCCGGTGAAGGCCGTCGCCTTGCCAGCCGGCAGCAAGGACAGGATAAGGGCCAGCATGAGCAGGCCCGCCGTCATTTTCTTCATTTTGTTCCTCCTCGAAATTTGATAACGCTTTCAAAAAACGAATTCGTCTATCCAGCTCCTTTCCCATCCATGCATTCATACAGGGACAACCCCGTATAGGATCATCGTACCAACACCGTACCGGCCGTTAAAGGCACCTTTTTTCGGGTTTGTTCCCTTTTTTTCACTTATTCGCGAAAATAAACGACGACGGCTTTTGCCGCCTGCCGGCCGTTGCTGTCGTTCGGGTCGGAATCATCCCGAAAATAAAAAAAAACCCGGCAGCATTCGGCCGGGGGCTTGCGCGCTCTTAGGCGGACGGTCCTCAAGCGGAACCGGCCGCCCGGTTGCCGGCCGGCAGAGCGGCGATCATCGTAAAGATGAACATGGTGCCGTCTCCGACCTGGGAGGTCGCGTAAATGGTTCCGCCCATCAGCTCGACCAGAGTCTTGCTGATGGACAGGCCGAGACCGGTCCCTTCCTGCTTGGAAGCGAACGGCGTCTGGAGCTGGATGAACGGCTGGAACAGCTCGTCCATCTTTTCCTGGGGGATGCCGATTCCCGAATCCTCCACGACGAACTCGAGCTGAACGGTTTGCTCCGTCTCGTCCCGCTTGTTCACATAGATCTTGACGCCGCCCGATTCGGTGAACTTGATCGCGTTGCCGATCAGGTTGATCAGGATTTGCCGTAGGCGGTTCGAATCGCCTTCCAGCACCGCAGGAACGGACGGGTCCAGATAGGATTCCAGGCTCAGGTTTTTTTCCAGAGCGAGCCCCCGGAACAGATCCAGCGTTTCTCCCAGACATTCCTCCACCTCGAACGGCCGGTAGTCCAGCTCCATCTTGCCGGATTCCATCTTGGAATACTCCAGGATCTGATTGACGACGGACAGCAGCCCTCGTCCGCTCCTATGGATAATCTCGGCCGTGCGGCGGTCCTGAGGCTTGAGCTCCGCCTCCAGCAGCATCTCGGACATGGACAGGATGCCGTTCATCGGCGTCCGGATCTCATGGCTGATCATGGAGAGGAACCCGGACTTGATCCGCAGGGCGACCTCCGCCTTTTCCTTCAGTTCAGTCAGCGCCCGATTGCTCGCCTCCAGCTCGGACGTCCGCTGCTGCAGCTGGTCGCTCTTGATCTGGAGCTCCTTGCGCGCCTTGTACAGGCTGACGAAGCCGTCGATCTTGCTGCGCAGGATATCGGGCTGGAACGGCTTGGTCAAGTAATCGATGGCTCCGGCCGAATAGGCTTTCATATAATCCTGCAGCTCGGAGTTGAGAGCCGTGAGGAAGATGATCGGGATGTCCTGCGATTTCTTTCTCATCTTGATGCGCCGGGCCGTCTCGAATCCGTTCATGTCCGGCATGAGCACGTCCATGATGATCAGCGCGACCTCGTTCTCCAGCAAGGCTTTGAGCGCAAGCAAACCGGAAGACGCTCCAAGTAGCTGATAAGGCTTGTCGGCCAACAGCGCCGCAATCGACGTATACTCGTCCGGACGGTCGTCCACAAGCAGAATGTTAACGGGATAGTCCATCCCAGCCCACCTGTCTTTCGTTATCGTTAGTTGATCAGCCACGACTTGAGCATCGTGACCAGTTGAGTCGTGTTGATCGGCTTGGGAATATAATCGGATGCGCCCGCATCCAGGCATTTGATCCGGTCCTCTTCCATGGCCCGCGCCGTCAGCGCGATGATGACCAGGCTGTCGTAGGCCGGAATGGCGCGAATCGCCCTCATCGTCTCATAACCGTCCATCTCCGGCATCATGATGTCCATGAATACGAGATCGACGTTCTCCATCCCTTGCAGCATGGCGAGTGCTTCCTTGCCGTTCTGCGCGAACTGGATATCCATGTTGTAGCCCTCCAGCACGCTGGACAAGGCGAAAATATTTCTCATGTCGTCGTCGACGAGCAGGATCCGCCTTCCCTCGAAGGCAGCCTCCGGGTTATGCAGCTTCTCGATGATCCGCTGCTTGTCCGGCGGCAGGTCCGCCGTGCGGCGATGCAGGTAGAGGGCGGTCTCGTCGTACAGCCGCTCCATCGACCTGACGTTCTTGATGACGATGCTCTCGGCATAATGCTTGAGCTTCTGCTCATCCTGCTTGCCAAGCTCCTTGCCGGTGTAGATCGTGACGGGAAGCGTCTGGAGCTTGCGGTTGGTCTTCACCTGCTCCAGCAGGTCGAAGCCCGATATATCGGCAAGGCCCAGATCCAGCACCATGCAGTCGAAATGCTGGACGGCCAGCTGCTCCATCGCTTCCCGGCCCGTGCCGACCGCGGTGATCCGGACGTCGGGATGAGCGATGTAGGCGACCAGGCTCTTGCGCAGGTCCGCATTGTCCTCGACGATCAGCAGGCTCTTGACCCTGCGTCGGATATACGACTCGATGTCGAGAAACGCGGCTTCCAGCTCCTCCGGGCCGTTCGGCTTCTTCCAGAAGGAAAGCGCGCCGAGGCTGAGCGTCTGCTGATTGCGGTCCTCCGTCGAGATGACGTGGACGGGAATATGCCGCAGCTCCGGCCGGCTCTTCAGCCTGCTGATGATCGACCATCCGTCCAGGACAGGAAGATCGGTGTCGAGCAGAATGGCATCCGGCTTGTAGGCATGGGCGAGCGCGAGGCCCTGGTCCCCCTGGAAGGCGACGATCGCCTTGAAGCCGCGCCGGCGGGCGATCTCCAGCAGGATGGCCGCGAAGTCGGCGTCATCCTCGATGATCAGGAGCACCGTATCGCCTTGCTGCAGATCGTCCCGGTCGTCTTCCATCTCGGAGAATTGGAGCAGCTTCGGATTGGAGATGGAAATGTCCGGAACGAACGATTCCATGAACTTGCCTTGGCCGGACCTCTCCGATTCGGATGCGATGGAGATCGGCTCCGCCTCCTTGCTTGCCGCGGCTTCCGGCAGCCTGACCGGAATAATCAGGCTGAAGATGCTTCCTTGTCCGGCCGTCGAGGAGGCTTCGATCCGCCCTCCCAGCAGGCCCGCCAGCTCTCGGCTGATCGTCAGGCCAAGGCCCGTCCCGCCGTACTTGCGGCTCGTCGTGCCGTCCGCCTGCTGAAAGGCCTCGAAGATGGCCTCCAGCTTGGATGCGGGAATCCCGATCCCCGTATCCGCGACGGCGAATACGATTTCTTCCTGCCCGGCTCCCGGCGATGCCGCGCTGCCGGAACCGATATGAAGGGAAACGGAGCCTTCCTCCGTGAATTTGAGGGCATTGGACAGCAGGTTGCGGACGATCTGCTGGACCCGATGTCCATCCGTCAGGATAGAAGCCGGCAAGCTGCGGTCCATCCGGATGTCGAAGGCGATGGATTTCTTCTGCGCCTGCAGCTCGAACATGCGGTACAGCTGGTCGGCGATGCCGTGAATTCCGGTGTCTTCGATGACAGGAGTCATCTTGCCCGTCTCCAGCTTGGCCAGATCGAGAATTTCGTCGATCAGCTGCAGGAGATCCTTGCCGGACGAGTAGATCGTATGGATGTATTCCAGCTGCTTGGTCCGCAGATTGCCTTCCTTGTTCTCGGCCAATATTTGAGACAGGATGAGGAGGCTGTTGAGCGGCGTGCGCAGCTCGTGGGAAACGTTGGCCAAAAACTCCGATTTGTGCTGGGCGGCCAAATAAATTTCGTCCGCCTGGGCCTTGATTTCGATCTTTTGGCGTTCGGTCAGCCCCATCTGCTCTTGCAGCGAATGATTGGACAGCTCCAACTCCTCGGCTTGGACCTTGAGCTCGTCGGTCTGGGCCTGCAGCTCCTCCGATTGGGCCAGCAGCTCGTCGGTCTGGGCTTGCAGCTCTTCCGTCTGAGCCTGCAGCTCCTCCGTCTGAAGCTGAAGCTCCTGCTTCTGGCGCTCCGTCAGCTCCATCTGCTCCCTGAGCCCTTCGTTCGACAGGCGAAGCTCCTCCGCCTGATCCTTCAGTTCGTCGGCCTGACGCTCGATTTCCTCCTTCTGGGCAAGCGCCATCGCGCCGGCTTCCTTCAGCTGCTCCGTTTGCGCGAGCAGCTCTTCCGCCTGCAGCCGCAGCTGCTCGGCCTGCGCCTGCTCCTCCAGGAACTGGCTCTCGATCTGTTCCTTCTGCCGGGCCGTCATTTCCGTCTCGAGCCGCAGCTGGCCATTGGTCTGCTCGAGCTGCACCGACTGGAGATGGAGCTCGTCCGCCTGGGCTTTGAGCTCCTCCTTCTGATGCTGCAGCTCTTCCGTCTGGGCTTGCAGCTCCTCTGTCTGGGCTTCAAGCTCTTCCTTCTGGTTCTGCGTTTCGCGCAGCAGCCCGTCGATTCTCGCCACATCCGCCAGCGTATTGATCAGCACGCCCATGTTGCGGCTGACGCGATCGATCAGCTGCCGCTCCTTGCCGGCGAATTCCCGGAAAGAGGCCAGCTCCAGGACAGCGACGGCCTCTCCCTCGTAAAGGACGGGCACGATCAGCAGGCTGGAAGGCACAGCGGCTCCCAGAGCCGACTGGATGCGGATATACCCTTCGGGAATATGCCGCAGCTCCAGCGGAGCCTTGTCCAAGGCGCATTGCCCCACCAGGCCCTGTCCCGGCTGAATCGGCTCCCTCGGCAGCTCGGCGGCATCATGGGCATAACCGGCGGCGAAATGAAACTTCGCGTCGCGTCTTACATACAGGGAGCCGTAGCTGGCATCGACCGCTGCAGCCAGCTTGCCGATGAAAATCCGGGAAGCCGCCTCCACCTCAATGGACCCTTGCAGCAGAATGGCCATTTCCGACACGCTCGCATTGATCCATGCCTGCTCCTCCGCCTCCAGCCGCATGGAGCGTTCCTGCTCCGTCTTGCGGAACAGGGTGTCCGCCAGGGAACGGAACGTCGCGGCCAGGGAGCTGAACTCGCCGGCCGCCTCTGCCGGAGCGGCCTCCTCCACCTTCTCTCCGTCCTCCATCCTCTGCGCGATTCCGGCGATCTGCGCCATGCCGCTCTGCATGCTGCGCACCGCTCCTATAGAAATGAAGCACACAGCGGCGATGCCGGCTGCAGCGAGCGCCGTAGAAAGAATAGCCCATGAGGAGTCCAACGCAATCCACGATATAACCACAAAATAGGATAGAAGTAGAATAGTGACGGCAACGCCTGTCCAAATTTTCCTCTGAATGCTCATCTATTCACCTCTGCCGAATTAGTCCACTGGAATCAATTCATTATACTTCTCCTCGTATTCGTTTGATAGGCGCAGATAGGGCAGCCACTAAAAACCTCTACCCGCCAGCGGCTGGATAGAGGTTGCCTTGCCTAAAAAAAGCGGAAAGACGGCCATGATCTCCCCATGGAAACGATGGAAAGGGAGTGCAGGTTGCGCGGAGGCAAGGAGAAATCGGGTGCCGAAAGCAACCTTCCGGCTCTGCTTGAAGGTTCCCGACGAAATGGCGCTTGACCGCAAGCGCGGGAAAAGGGGCCGCTCTTGATCATCCCCTTCATCCGCGATCTTTGCTTCAGGGCTGCCGGCGAATTCCGTGCGTCTCTGCGGATGAAGTCGATCTGAGAAGCATAAAAAGCTTCATCCCGCAGCGGCGGGATGAAGCTTTTTTGAAGGATTTGGATTTCTGCGGAAAGAAAGGATCTTCTTCTTCTTCAAGCCTTTAGCTGAGCGAGCCCAAAGCTTCCTTTGTGAACGTCTGCAGCTCATCCGTGCGGCCGTCGCGAATTTTCTCCGCCCATGCCGGATCGCCCAGCAGCGCGCGGCCGACGGCGACCAGATCGAACTCGCCCTTCTCGAAGCGTTCGATCAGGCTGTCGATTCCTTGCGCCTCGCCGCCTTTGCCTTCAGCGAACAGGCTCGTGAACTCGGAATCAAGGCCGACAGAACCGACCGTAATCGTAGGCTTGCCGGTGATTTTCTTGGTCCAGCCCGCCAGGTTCAGGTCGGAGCCGGCGAACTCGGGCTCCCAGAAGCGGCGCGTGGAGCAGTGGAAGATGTCGACGCCCGCAGCGGACAGCGGGGCGAGGAATTTCTCGAGGTCCTCCGGAGTCGGGGCGAGCTTGGCCGCATAGTCCACCGGCTTCCACTGCGAGAAGCGGAACACGATCGGGAAGTCGGGACCGACAGCCGCGCGGACCGCCTCGATGACTTCGACCGCGAAGCGGGTGCGTCCGACCAGATCGCCGCCGTATTCGTCGGTGCGCTTGTTCGTCGTCTCCCAGAAGAACTGGTCGATCAGATACCCGTGCGCTCCATGGATCTCCACGCCGTCGAAGCCGATGCGCTTGGCGTCGGCGGCCGCTTGGGCGTAGCCTTGCACAAGCTCGCGGATTTCTTCCGTCGTCAGCGGCTCCGATACGGGCTGGCCGGTGAGGCCGAGACCGGAAGGACCGATCGGGGCAGCGTCGGATTCCGGGAACTTCTCCCTCTCGCGGGCGGTGCCCACATGCCAGATTTGCGGAATGATCTTGCCGCCGGCTTCATGCACCTCGCGGACGACGCGCTCCCAGCCTGCCAGCGCTTCCTCCCCATAGAAGTGGGGCACGTCGCGGTCGGCAGCGGCCGCAGGATGGTTGATGACCGTTCCTTCGGTGATGATCAAGCCGACGCTGCGCTCGGCACGGCGACGGTAATAACCGGCCACGTCAGGGCCGGGAACGCCTTTCGGCGAGAAGCTGCGGGTCATTGGGGCCATTACGATCCGCGTATCTAGGTTCAGCTTGCCGCCTTCGAAAGGCTGGAAAAGCGCTGCTGCAGTTTTGGACAGAGTCATCTTGGTCTCTCCTCCTGTGTGATGCGTTATATATCTACAATCATGAATATATAGATTAACTCGACGAAATGCAAGCCCTTTGCCGAGCTTGATCGCTTCAGTTCTTTATACCCTGAAGATCCGACGCGAAACCGGCCAGGAAATTCTCGATTCCCTGCTCGTTGCGCCTGTAGTATGTCCACTGGCCGTAACGGCGCGACTCCAGCAGCCCCGCCTTTTGCATGGAGGACAGATAAGAGGAGATGACGGACTGGGTCAGCCCGGCCTTTTCCTGGATGCTGCCTACGCAGACGCTGCCCGGAAATTCGTTCTGCACCTCGCAAGGCTGAGCGCTGAACTGCTTGTCAGGCTCCCTGAGCCAGCAGAGAATATTCAGGCGGGTCTCGTTGGAGAGAGCCTTCAGCACGGCAAGCTTATCGTCTTGGTTCATCGCCCACACCCATTTCTACCCGATAGTTTGCCTCCATTATAACAGAAGAATTCATCGAAGAAGAGCGAACCTTCCTTGCCGTTCATTCGTCCCGGCTTGCGGGCTTTGCCGGACCGCCGCGGCCCATGAGAAAAATGATAACCACATTAGTATTTATTCAGACTGCGCTTATCGCTTGCTTCTCCGTGCTAAAATTTGACGGGCGGAGGAACTGCCAGCATTCGCCAATTCCGCAAGGGCCCGGCATGTCCATGCAAGCCGGCCCTATATTCGCTAAGGGGGAATTCCCGTTTATGAGATCCATCGATGAACTTGAACATACAGCACGCGTGCATACGGTCATTGAAGTGGTAAAGGAGGTGCTGGACGATTCCGTCCTGACCGACGACTTCATCGCCGGCCTGCAGCGTCTGAGCTTCGACGAGCTGGGCAAGTTCGTGCTCCGCCTCGTCACGACCCGCACGCTCGACCAGGCTTGGGCTCCGCATCTTCAGGAACAGGCCGGAGAAGGCAGTCCCTTGAACTACGCCTGATTCAAAGGAACCGGTCCCAGAGCGCCAGCTGGCCGGCATAACCTTGCGGGGCCAGCTCCTCCTTGGGAACGAACCGCAGCGCGGCGGAGTTGATCCGGTAATGTCCTCCCTGCTTGCTGCCCGTTTCGCCGAGCAGGTGGCCGAGACAAGAACCGCTCAGCCTCGCCTTGAGCCGGATCCGGGGCGGCGACGTCGAGAGATCCGCTTCGCGCCGCAGCAGCCCTTCGTGCAAAGGCCGGCGGAATGCCGGCCAGCCGTCCCCGGCGTCGAATTGATCCATCGTCGAAAATAAGGGATCGCCTCCGACGGCATCGACATAGATGCCGTCTTCCTTGTTGTTCCAATACGGATTGTCATACGGAGGCTCCTGCGCGCCATGGCGGATGACCTCGTACTGCAGCGGGCTGAGCCGCCTCCGGAGCTCTCCGTCGGGCAGCAGCGCAGGCCAATGCTTCGCGGCATGCTCGTCTCTTCCCGAGGCCTGGCGGTACAGCCGGTAATGGCCGAAGCTCTTCCGGTGGTAGTCCTGATGCTCCTCTTCCGCCGGGTAGAAAGGACCGGCCGGCACGATCTCCGTCACGATCCGGCCCTTGAAGCGGCGGCTCGACTGCAGCTCCCTGCGGGATGCCTCGGCGAGCCGCCGCTGCTCGTCGTCATGGTAGAAGATCGCCGACCGGTACGAGGCGCCCCGGTCCTGGAACTGGCCGCCTGCGTCGGTCGGATCGATCTGCCGCCAGAAGATGTCCAGCAGCCGCACATACGGGAACAGATCCGGGTCGAATACGATCCGGACCGCTTCCGCATGCCCGGTCGTCTCCGATGCGACGGCATCGTAGGTCGGATTGTCCGTATGCCCGCCGGTGTAGCCCGACAGGATCGACTCGATGCCGGGCAGATCCTCGAACGGCTGCACCATGCACCAGAAGCAGCCGCCCGCGAAGGTGGCCTGCTTCAGCCCTGGCGCAGGGACAGAATCGGTCATGCTCTTCCTCTCCGCGCGTGCGGCTTCCCGCTCTCCCTGGCTGCCGGCGCCTTCGCGTTTCTCTTCTTGGCTCAATGCGCTTGCCCCCTCTTGATCCGCCTGGCGCCGCATATGCGGCATGACGCCGGCCCGGGCTACCAGCCGGCCACGGTGCCGTCGGTGCGGAAGTCGGTGCCGCCGCACAGCACCCCGGTTGCCGGATCGCGCAGAATGATCTGCCCCCGTCCGAAGGAGCCGAAGCCCGACTCCAGCGTGATCCGGTGGCCCATCCGCTCCAGAGCCTGGGCAGCCGCCAGCGGGAAATGCGGCTCCAGCGACACGGACAGGTCCTTGTGCCATTGCCAGCGCGGCGCGTCGAGCGCGGCCTGCGGATGGAGGGCGAAGTCGACCATGTTCATGACGGCCTGGACATGGCCCTGGGGCTGCATGTAGCCGCCCATGACGCCGAACGGGCCGACCGCCTCCCCGCCCCGGGTCAGGAAGCCCGGGATGATCGTATGGTACGTTTTTTTGCCGGGCTGAAGCGCGTTGGCATGAGCAGGATCCAGCGAGAAGTCGCTGCCCCGGTTCTGCAGCGCGATGCCGGTTCCCGGGACGACGAGGCCGGAGCCGAAGCCCATGTAGTTGCTCTGGATAAAGGAGACCATATTGCCTTCGCCGTCGGCGGCCGCCAGATAGACGGTGCCTCCCGAGGAAGGCTCTCCCGCCTCCGGCATCCGCGCTTGCGGCCCGATCAGCCCCCGCCGCAGATCGCTGTAGGAAGCCGACAGCAGATCCTGGACCGCGACATTCATATGGGCCGGATCGGTGATGAACTTGAGCCCGTCGGCAAACGCGAGCTTCGTCGCCTCGATCTGCCGGTGCAGGGCTCCGGGAGCGAGCAGGCTGTCCGGGGCGAACTCCATTCCGCCCAAGATATTGAGCGCCAGCAGCGCGACAAGCCCCTGGCCGTTCGGCGGAATCTCCCACACCTCATAGCCGCGATACTTGACATGGATGGGGTCGACCCATTCCGGCCGGAACGCGGCCAGATCCTCCGCGGTCAGGAATCCGCCCTCTTCCCGCACATATGCGGCCATGCGTTCCGCGAGCTCGCCGCGGTAGAAGCTGCCTGCGCCCGATCCGCCGATCGCGGCCAACGTCCGGGCATGTCCCGGCGAGCGCCACAGCTCGCCCGCCGCCGGAGTCTTGCCGCCCGGAGCGAACGTATCGCACCAGGAGCGGGAGGCGTCCTCCGTCAGCCTGTCCCGGTAGATGCGGGCGGCGCGTTCCCAGTAATAGGCCGCGGTCGGGGACACCGGGAAGCCTTCCTCCGCATAACGGATCGCCGGCTCCAGCGCCTCAATCAGCGGCAGTCTGCCGAAGCGGCGCGACAGCTCGCCCCATGCGGCCGGGGCTCCGGGCACCGTGACGGGGACGGCGCCGAACCTCGGCATCTCCGAGTGGCCCCGCTCCTTCACGGCGTCGATCGAGATCGACGCCGGCGCCGGGCCGCTGCTGTTCAGGCCATGCAGGCGGCCTTCCGTCCACACCAAGGCGAAGGCGTCGCCGCCGATGCCGTTGGAGCAAGGCTCCACGACCGTCAGCGCCGCAGCCGAAGCGATAGCGGCGTCGATGGCGTTGCCGCCCTTTTTCAATATATCGAGGCCGGCCTGCGCGGCAAGCGGCTGCGAGGTGGCGACCATTCCATGGCGCGCGTACGCAGGAAGACGATAGGAAGGATGCGGATGATAGAGCGGATCAAAGGTCATGTGGATGGGTAAGCCTCCTGGGCGGAATGCAAGATGTTCGGCTGGGAAAGCCGATTGAATACGGGTGCAGTCGGTCCATCTCGGTGTCGGCGGCAAGCCGCGTCCCATTCATGTACATGCTAGTGCTTCACGTTCAAGCTAGTGCCCGAGACGGTGAGTACCGCCGGGATCGGCCAGCAGGACGGCCGCCAGCAGCGACAGGATCGAAAACAGGATCAGCATCATTCCCAACCCACTTCCACTCCAGCTGCCGAATTTCCTTCTCCGGAATAATAAAAGCCCGACACCGGCGATGAAAACCGGGACGGCAACCCAGGCAAACGACGCATCCATCCTGCTCACGGCCTCCTCCATGCTTCGGCTCGTGGAGATTCTCCAGTCCGCTGCTCGTACTGCTCTTCCGTTCCGACGTAGAAATCGACGACTGCGGGCAGCCCGACCTGCTCCCCGCCCGCTTCCGAACGAGAGCCTCCATGCGTTCCCCCGCCATGGATGAGCGCGGCGCCGGCTGGAGCGGGCTTGACGCTGCCGTCGGCAGCCCTGTAATAGAGCTTTATGCTTCCAGGCTCCATCGGGCTGGATGTCCGCAGCCATCCGGCCGAGTCGATGGGATAGACGCAGTCCCCGTGCTGGCGTTCCAGAGGCGGGCTGCCCTGCTGGCCGAAGACGACGACCACCCAGCCCGCATACCCTTCCGGCACGATGTAGCGATGTCCGGAAGCCGGCTTCAACAGGAGCACATACAGGATGAATAAGACCAGGAGCACCGTCAGCGCCCCCAAGAACCGGTTGCTCTTCAAGCTGCTTCTCATGCCGCGGCCTCCTTTCCTCATTCAATCGTTGGTTGTTGGAATAATTGGTAGACGCCTTGACGGCCCCAGTTGTTTCGGCTTCATATGGCCGCGCTTGGCTTCCGCGTTCTCTGGTTCTCTTGTTCTCGGTCATCTTGACCTTGCACCCGGATTCCGATATGGTGGATAAAACCGATATCCCATCTGCTGTGACCAAGGCCAGCATGCCCCGCCGTTCGCCGTCCAGAGAGGAAACCCCCAGGCTGCAAGGTTTCCCGCATCGAACCCCGGCATCCCCACCTTGCGAGCTGCATCCGTGCCTGTCCGCAGGCCCGGCGCCGGCTTTCTGCCGTTATCCGACTCAAGGGCTTCCTGCCGCCAGTCCGGCCGGAGCCGAACTCAGGGTGGTACCGCGACGCATTCGTCCCTGGACGGATGCGTCTTTTTTGTTTTATGCGGCCATCATCTCATGACGAGCGCTGCTTTTTGTTTGTACAGGCCATTTATCCGTTGACGAATCTGGGCTTCATGCCATCCGGCATCATCCATCGACATCGCTCGACATCACTCAAGGAGGGGTACTTCATGCTTCAAAGCAACCTGCTTCTGTCCACCCTGCGCGACACTCCCGGCGAAGCCGAGGCTGCCAGCCACCGGCTGCTGCTGCGTGCCGGCTTCATCCGGCAGACCGCCGCCGGCATCTACTCTTATCTGCCGCTGGGACGCAAAGTTCTCCGCAAGGCGGAGCAGATCATCCGTGAGGAAATGGAGAAGGCAGGCGCCCAGGAGGTTCTCCTGCCCGCGCTGCAGCCTGCGGAACTGTGGCGGGAGTCCGGCCGCTATGACGCCTATGGTCCGGAGCTGATGCGCATGCGCGACCGCCATGACCGGGAGTTCGCGCTCGGTCCGACGCATGAGGAGATCGTCACCTCTCTCGTCCGGGACGAGGTATCCTCGTATCGGAGGCTTCCGCTGACGGTCTATCAGATCCAGACCAAGTTCCGGGACGAGCGCCGCCCCCGGTTCGGCCTGCTGCGCGGGAGGGAGTTCCTGATGAAGGATGCCTATTCCTTCGATACGACCCCAGAGGGGCTGGATCATTCCTACCAAACGATGTTCGAGGCGTACAACCGGATCTTCAGCCGTCTCGGCTTGGACTTCCGTCCTGTCGAAGCCGATGCCGGAACGATCGGCGGCGACGGAGGCACGCATGAATTCATGGCGCTGGCCTCGATCGGAGAGGATACGATCGCTTCCTGCACCTGCTGCGGGTATGCCGCCAATCTCGAGAAAGCCGAGCCCGGACGGAAATTTGCGGACAACGCCGGGCCGGGCCGTCTGCTCGGGAACGGCAGCCGCGCGACGGGTGCACCGGCATCCGCCTCCATGGCATCGGAGCCTGAAAAAATCCATACTCCCGGCGTTAAAACGATCGGACAGCTGACCGCGTATCTGGGACTGCCTTCCTCGCAGATTCTCAAAACCGTGCTGTTCGAGGCCGACGGAAGAATCGTGGCCGTCGTTGTCCGCGGCGACCATGAGATCAACGAGCTCAAGGTCAAAAATTTCCTTGGAGCGGATTCCGTTTCGCTTGCCGAGGCTGGCGCGGTCATGCGGACGACGGGCGCACCCGTAGGATTCGCCGGTCCTGTCGGGCTGGATATTCCCGTTTATGCCGATCATGACGCGGCTGCCGTAACGGACGGAGTCGCCGGCGCGAACGAAGAGGACTTCCATGTCCGCGGCGTTCATGCGGAAAGGCATCTGGGGGCAGCGGTTGTCGGCGATTTCCGCAATGCGCAGGCAGGCGACCTTTGCCCGAAATGCCGGGAAGGCTCGCTCGTGTTCCATCGCGGCATCGAGATCGGCCAAGTATTCAAGCTCGGCACGAAATACAGCGAGAAGCTGGGGGCGGCCTTCCTCGACGCCGAGGGCAAGACGCATCCGATGATCATGGGCTGCTACGGCATCGGCGTCTCCCGCCTTCTGTCGGCAGCCGTGGAGCAATCCCACGACGAGAACGGCATTGTATGGCCGGCAGCGCTGGCTCCGTTCCACGTCCATGTCATTCCGGTGTCGGTAAAGGACGAAATCCAAATGGCTCTCGTGGACAAGCTTCGCCTCCAATTGGAGGAGGCTGGCGCGGAGGTGCTGGTCGACGACCGCGACGAGCGGCCCGGCGTCAAGTTCAAGGATGCCGATCTCATCGGCATTCCGGCGCGCATCGTCGTCGGCCGGGATGCGGCGGACGGCAAAGTGGAGTTCGTCCGGCGCGGCAGCGCGGACAAGGCGAGCCTGACCGCGGAAGAAGCGGCGCAGCGGGTGCTGGAGATGGTGCAAGCCCTGCGGACTGGAAGTTAGCTCCGGGAGCGGGCCGCTTCCGGATAGACGGAATGACCGGTATTTTGCGCCGGCTCTATTCCGAATTCGAACATTAAAATAGCAAAAGGCAGCCGTCGGGAGCTGCCTTTTTTTCTATTCCTGCAGCATTTTAACGAGGAAATAATAGGAATTGCCGGGAGGATAGTCCTTGATTTCGCCCACGACCTCGTATCCGAGCTTCTCGTAGAATTCTCTCGCCTGGAATGAGAATGTAGTCACCTTTGATCTCGACGCTCCCATCTGCCTGGCAAGTGTCTCAGCTTGAGCGAGCAGGTCCGATCCGGTTCCTTGCCCTCGAACCCCCTCCTCCAGCCAAAAATACCCAATCTCCAGCCATCCCCAAATCACCTGGGCTGTCAGCCCGCCTCTCCAGTTCCCCTCTTCGTCTGTAAGCATGATATGCAGCGGCTGAACGGCTCCCTCCTTCCTCTTCTCCCGGTGGTGCAAGGACTGCTCGTTGTTGAACTCCTTCAGCTTGACAGTCAGAAAATCGTAAAACTCCGGGTTTCCACCCAGCGAAACTTCCGTTCGGCATTCCATTTCCTGATCCTCCCTGGATGAATAGTCAGCCTCAGATATCTGCTATTGAAAGGCAAATCAAATTAATGAATTCGACGAGTTCAAGCATCACATATTTATTGACATATAGTTCTTCCCTTCAACAAAACCAAGACTTTCATACATCTGCTTAGCCATATCAGAAGAATGGAGCAGGATTTTTCTAATACCTTGTATCTTCAAATCTTCTGCTGCTTCACGAACAAGCTTTGATCCTATGCCTTGACGACGGTAGGCTGGAGTTGTGAAGACATTGGTCATATATGCATCCAATCCAGAAGGATTGTCAAATCGCGGTGCAAATCTACACAAGCAAAAACACGCTGTGGATATAACTACTCCATCATCAGCAGCGACCCATGCAAGGAGTGATTGGTCTGATAATGAGGATTCAAAGTAATTTCTAAATAATTCATCCATACTGCTGTTGTCCTCATGGCAGAGCAATATCTTGCGAAATTCAATTAGCTGCGGTATGTCGGCTGGAACAGCTTTTCGAAACAGCAGGATAGATTCCTCCCTGACTAAAATTTGAATTTCAAATATTAACCACTAGATAAATTATTATACAAAAGAATAGAACGCATCCACTAGATATTCTCGTGAAGCAGGAGAAACATGTCTTCACTGAGCAGCACTCGAGCAACCAAACAAGCCCGCTTCCGGACAACCGGAAACGGGCTTTCTGTCGTTACATTCCTCTATGCAATCCGCATGCGAATCTGTCCCGCCGCCTTAAAGTCATCCTTGCTTCCCTGCTGCCGATAGGCTTGCCGGCTCTCCCATGCGCTCGTGCAGGAAATCGACCACATGCATGACCTTCATGGCGGCCGGGTCCCCGTGCTTCTGCACCCCGAGCTTCATCTGCAGCAGGCAGCCGGGATTGCTCGTGAGCAGGTAGGCCGCTTCGGTGGCGTTGGCATGCTCCATCTTGTGCTCCAGAATCTGCCCCGCCATTTCCGGCTGTGTGACGTTGTAGATGCCCGCGGAGCCGCAGCAGCGGTCGGCTTCCTTCATCTCGACGAACGAGGCTCCCGCCACCTGGCGGATCAGCTGCCTCGGCGCTCCCGAGCTTCTCATGCCGTTGCGGAGATGGCAGGAGTCCTGGTACGTGACACGTACGCCGCCGCTCTGCTCCGTGAAGGCCGGCAGCCTTCCGCTGCCGAGCAGCAGCTGGCTGACATCGACGACGCGGGAAGCGAACTCGACGGCGAGCTCCGCATACTCTTCATCTCCATGCATCAGATGGCCGTATTCCGCCAGCTGCGCGCCGCAGCCGCCGGCGTTGGAGACGATATGCCGGATTCC
This sequence comes from Paenibacillus sp. RUD330, assembly GCF_002243345.2. Classification (NCBI taxonomy): domain Bacteria; kingdom Bacillati; phylum Bacillota; class Bacilli; order Caryophanales; family Paenibacillaceae; genus Paenibacillus; species Paenibacillus sp. RUD330. Next base: position 912,182 of record NZ_CP022655.2, on the reverse strand, counting down.
CGCGTCCCTGAAGGCGTCCAGGTTGGACCGGGCGAGCCCTCTCGCCTGGTCCAGCTCCCCGCTGTGAGCATGCAAGGCGCCGCAGCACACCTGATTGTCCGGGATGACGACCTCGAAGCCGGCCTCCGCCAGCAGCTCCGCCGTGCGGACGTTCGTTTCGCTGAACAGCACATCCATGATGCAGCCCCGGAAAAGGGCGACGCGTGCGATCGGCTCGCCCTTGGCGGGAACGACCGTGCCGATGCGGTCTACGACGCCCTTTCCCGAAGCCTCGGGAAGAATCCGCTCCATCTCCCGCATGGCCGGCGGGAACAGCTTCATGATGCCCGTACCGCGCGCGACCTGCCGGAGACCCGACTTTTGGTAAAAGGACAGCGATCGGCCGAGCCACTTCAGGCGCGAGCGATGCGGCAGCACGTCCTTGAAGAAGAGCCTCCGCACGCCCTTTGCCGGCAGGCTGTGATCCGCGTGATCCTCGATTGCGTCCCTGGCCTGCTCCAGCAGCTGCCCGTATTTGACGTCGGCAGGACAGGCGGGCTCGCAAGCCCGGCAGCCGAGACAATGGTTCATCTGCTCGGCGAACGCCTTGTCCGGCTCCATGATGCCGTCGGCGACGGCCTTCATGAGCGCGATCCGGCCGCGGGGCGACTCCGGCTCCAGCCCCGTCTCCCGGAAGGTCGGACAAGCAGGCAGGCAGAAGCCGCAGCGCATGCAGTTGGTCAGCTGGTCGTAGTCCAGCTTGGCCAGCACCGTTCTCGACACCGGATTGGCATGCCGCACATCCGGCTTGCCGAGCAGGCTGCCCGGTCCCGAATGCGGCTGTGCCGCCAATCCGAGGCCTCCATTTCCTCTATCAGCCACGGTCGATCACCACCCTTTTGCGAGTTTCTCCGGCAAACATCTTTCCGGGATTGAGCAGATGATGGGGGTCGAATGCATCCTTGATGCCTTTCATGACGGCGATGCCGCTCGCCCCGACCTTCCATTCCAGGAACGGCGCCTTCACGACGCCGACTCCATGCTCGCCGGTAATGGTGCCGCCAAGCTCGATCGCCGCCTCGAATATTTCCGCGAAAGCCTGCTCGACCCGGTGAACCTCCTCCGCATCCCTGGCGTCTGTCGTCGCGGTCGGATGCAGGTTGCCGTCTCCCGCATGCCCGAAGGTCGCGATCGAGACGCCGTACTTGTCCGCGATCTCCCGGATGCGCAGCACCATGTCCGCGATGCGGGAGCGGGGAACGGTCGCATCCTCGAGAATTGTCGTCGGCCGCAGCCTCGCCAATGCCGTGAACGCGCTGCGCCTCGCTGCGACAAGCTTTTCCGCCTCCTCGCGAGTCTGGGCGACTTCGACCCGGTCGGCCTTTTCGGCTTCGCAGATGAGCCTGATGGCCTCCATGTCGCGCTCGACCGCCTCGGGATCGCCGTCCTGCTCGATGAGCAGGATCGCTTCCATATCCCGCGGCAAGCCGAGACGGGCGAAATCATCGACGACCCGGATCGTCGGATTGTCGAGAATTTCCAGCGTGGCCGGGATGATCTTGTTCTCGATGATCCGCGAGACGGTCCGGGCCGCGCCGTACAAGTCCTTGTACATCGCGAGCATCGTCTTTTTGCCGGCGGGCGGGGGCACGAGCTTCAAGGTCGCTTCCGTAATGATGGCGAGCGTGCCCTCCGAGCCGACGAGCAGCTTCGTCAAGTCGTAGCCGGCCACATCCTTCATGAGCTTGCCGCCGGTGCGAAGAATCTCTCCATTGGCCAGAACGGCCTCGAGGCCGAGCACGTAATCCTTGGTCGTTCCGTATTTCAGCCCGCGCAGGCCTCCCGAGCACTCGCTGATGTTGCCGCCGATCGTCGAAATCTTCATGCTGCTGGGATCCGGCGGGTAGAAGAGCCCGAGCGATTCGATATGCTCGGTGAACGCCGCGGTAATCATGCCCGGCTGCACCGTTGCCGTCAGATTGTCCATGTCGACCTCCAGCAGCCGGTTCATCCGGTGCATGACCATGACGATGCCTCCCTGCACAGGAACCGTCCCCCCGCACAGGTTGGAGCCGGAGCCACGGGACACGACCGGCACGCGGTACTCCGCAAGCACCTTCATGATCTCGGACACCTGAGCCGTCGAGTCCGGGTAGACGACCCCGTCCGGCAAGCTCTGGAGCATGGGCGTGCCGTCATAGGAATGGGCGACCTTCGCCTCCGGATCGTCCTTGAAATGCTTCTCTCCTACGATATCCCGCAGCCGTCTCGCCATGGCCGGATCCAGCATGTGCATTTCCCCTTCCCATCTGTAAAAAGCTTAGCGTTCAAACCGTATGGGCACCTGACTATGCCTATTATCATCAGGTCATCTGATGACTTTGAAAATCATTATATGCTATACTGATTTCATTGTATAGAATGTTTTTGGATGCAACGGGAGGTCGCGATGAAAATCACCCAAGCCAAAGGCCATGAGCTTGTAGCCGAACATATGCTGGAACAGATCCGCTCGGGCGCCTGGCAGCCGGGTCAGCGGCTGCCCTCCGTCGTGGAGCTCGCGGAATCGTACGGCGTCGGCCGTTCCACGATCCGCGAGGCGGCCAGCGCGCTCAAGGCGACCGGCTGGCTGGATGTGCGCCAGGGCGGCGGCACCTTCGTCAAGGCGGTATTGCCAAGTGATCCTAAGCAAGGCGCGGACCAGATGTTCCACAATGCGGGCTCTCTGACCGAGCTGCTGGAAGTCCGCAAGGTGCTGGAGATCGGGGCTGTGTCGCTCGCCTCCGCAAGGCGCGCCCCGGACGATCTGGCGCGGCTGCGCGAGATTCTCGCCTCGATGGAGAGCAGCCTCGAAGCCGGCGACACCGAGTCCGGCGAGCGCGCCGACACCGAGTTCCACATGGCCATCGTAGCCGCTTCGGGCAATACCCTGCTCGCGCAGATGATGGAATCCCTCGCCGAGCGCTTCGCCTCTTCCATCTCCCAGACCCGCGAGCTGTGGTTCTACCGCGAGAGAGGCACCGCCCAGCGGCTGCTCGGCGAGCACCGGCGCATCTACGATGCCATCGAGGCCGGAGACGCCAAGCTTGCGGAGCATGTGCTCGGCGAGCACCTGAACAAGGTGATCGAAGTGCTGCAGGGCATCAAGGGCCGGCTCTGAGCCTCTCGGCTCGGCTCGGACATAGGCTCTTTTTGCAGTCCAATGGGGAAGCGGCAGCTCTGCCACTATGGCAGCTCGAGTTCATTTGTCATGAAGCCGATTGGCGCGCGATCTCTCTGCATGTTGCAGCTGCGGATCTCTCTGCTTGTTGCAGCTGCGGCTCGTCAGGTTCTGCCCTTCTACTAACAAGATGTTGTTCGGCGCGAATTTCACTGCATGTTGCCGCTGCGGCTCGTCAGGTTTCTGCCCTTCTACGATTAGACTGGTATTCCATCGGCAAGAAATGGTAGAACCCCTACCCTCATGCAGCTGCTATCGGACATACGATCCGTTATTTGGCCGCTGTGAAGCCATTTCCACATTTATCGGACATACGTTCCGCTATTCCTCTCCGCAATATTTTTATCTCAATAATAGTTCACAAATAACGGATCCTATGTCCGATAATCAACCAATTCCTATGAATTCCCTCAAATAGCGGATCCTATGTCCGATACCCTGTTGATAGAGGCGATTGACTGCACATATTCGCCGTTACATAGCTTAAAAACCAGCGTAGCCAGAATCGTCGTGCTCCCGAAAGCGCTGGTTTTGTAACCAACTTGGAAGAAGGCTTCCAAGTCGATGATGTTGCATTGCCACAGCCGCCGGTCCCGCTGGCATCGTCTCCTTCTATCCTGCCCTGTCATTCGTTGACCGCCTTGCTCCACGTCTGCCCTCCCGGCTGGCGCCTTGCATCCGTCCCTGCCGTTCCTGCCCTCCCGGTTGACCGCCTTGCTCCACGTCTGCCCTCCCGTCTGCCCTCCCGGCTGGCGCCTTGCATCCGTTCCTGCCCTCCCGGTTGACCGCCTTGCTCCACGTCTTCCCTCCCGGCTGGCCCCTTGCATCCGTTCCTCCCCTCCCGGTTGACCGCCTTGCTCCACGTCTGCCCTCCCGGCTGGCCGCCTTGCATCCGTGCCTGCCCTATCCCCCGGCTGGCCGTCCTTCGATCCCGTTCATTCCCTTCATCCCGTTGGATCCCGTTCCACCGGCAGAAAAATCGAGAAAACGCTTCCCTTTCCCTCCTCGGATTCCACCTTCATGTATCCGCCCTGCTCCGTCAGGATTTTGCGGGCCAGGTAAAGTCCGATTCCGATGCCCTCCGTATCGGCGGAAGAGGCTCCCCTAAAGAAGCGCTGAAAGATTTTCGGCCGCTCCTGCTCGGGAACGCCCCGTCCGCTGTCGGCGACATCGATGCGGACGAACAGCTCGTACAGCTCGATCGAGATGCCGATCCTGCCGCCTGCAGGCGTGTATTTGACCGCATTGTCCAGCACATTGCGGATGGCCTCGCCGGTCCACTTCGCGTCATAGCTCAGCTCCACATCCTGCCGTCCGGCGAATTGCATCTCTACTTTCTTGAGATCCGCAGCGGGATAGACCGTCTTCATCGCCGCCATGACCGCATCGGAGATCGCCCCTCGTTCGGGCCGGATCTCGATAAGGCCGCTCTCCAGTCGGGACAGCTGCACGAGACTGTCCGTCAGCCAGGCCAGCTTTTCCGTCTGATCCCGGATCACGCGGGTGAATTCCGCTCTTTTTTCCGGGGACAGCCGCCCATCCTCCAGCAGCCCCCCGTACATGCCCAGATTGGCGAGCGGAGCGCGGAGCTGATGCGTGATGTCGGTGATCAGCGATTTGATCTCTCTGCCCTCGGCCTCGGATCTGCTCTTCTGGCTGCTCAGAATGCGGGACAGCTTCAGCACCTGATCCTGCAGCTTGGACAGCATGCTGTCCTCGGCCGCCGGGAACGCCTCCGGTCCGCCGCCGTCGATGAGGCTCTGCACCGTGGAGGACAGCCGCTCCAGAATGGCCATCATGCGGCTGCGCATCGTCATCAGATACCAAAGGAACAGTCCCAGCTGCGCCAGTACGAAGACGGCGCTCCCCTGCCAGACGGCCGAGTCCGCCCGGACATGATGCAGAAAGGCAAAAAACGCGCCGCAAGCGAGCGCGAATAATGCCGATGCCAACGTCAATATGGTGGTGAAGGCCATTCAATCCCCCCAAGTGTAGCCGATGCCGAAGACCGTCTTTACATAGACCGGATGCTTCGGATCGTCCTCGATCTTGTTGCGCAGCCGCTTGATATTGACGCTCAAAGTATTCTCGTCCACAAAGCTGCCGTCCAGATCCCACAGCCTTTCCAAAATCGCCTCGCGGGTCATCACCCGGCTGCGGTTCTGCAGAAGCGCCTCCAGCAGCTTGAATTCGCCTGCCGAGAGCTTCAGCTCCTCTCCCCGCTTGAATACTTTCCGCTTGGCGAGGTGTACGGTCAGCTCCTTGCAGACGATAGGCTGGCCGCCCCCCTCTTCTCCCCCGCGCCTCCGGAGCACGGCCTTCACCCGCTCATGCAGCACCGCCATGCTGAACGGCTTGGCCATGTAGTCGTCGGCCCCGAGCTTGAAGCCCAGCACCATGTCCGCTTCCGTATCGTCGGCCGTAAGGAAAATGACCGGCGTGTCCGATTGCTGCCGGATGCGCTCGCATAGCTCCGTACCCGCCCGGTCGGGAAGATGGACATCCAGCAGGATCAGATCCGGCCGATAGCTGTGGAAGGCAGCCAGGCCCTCCTCGTAAGAGTATGCCGAAACCGCTTCATGCCCGCTGCCGCCAAGCGCGTAGGCAAGGCCTTGATTGAGCACGCGGTCGTCCTCTACGATCAGAATGGTCGCCATGCTTCACCTCGATGCCGGATCCCGCAGACGCTCGACGATGCTGAGCTTGCCGGAGCGCCGGAAAGCAAGCAGCGGTACGAGCCAGCAGGCTCCCAGAATAAGTCCGTAGGCGATGGCCAGCGGAACGGCCGGGAAGGCAAATACCGCATAATCCGCCTCCTGGCTGAACAGCTTGAACGCCCCGTAACTGATCAGCGTTCCCAGCGTCGAGATCAGCAGCAGCGAAATTCCGGCATATCCGGTTCCTTCCAGGAGCAGCAGCCTGCGGAGCTGCCTCCGGGTCATGCCGATGCTTTCCATGACGGCGAATTCCTGCCTGCGCACGATGATGCTCGTCATCATCGTGCTGGCGAAGTTCAGGATGCCGATGCTGGCCAGAATGAGCGTCACCGCGCCGCCGAGAATGTAGAACATCCGCTTGGACGAATTCAGCTGCTTCGCCCAATCCAGCTTGGACGAGAGCTTGAGCTCGCCGTCGCCCGCGATCAACGCTTCCAGCTGCTGCTGAAGCTGCGGATGCTGCTTCGCCGCTGCCTGGACAGCGAGCTTGTAGCCGATCGGCTCCCGGCCCAGCCACTGCTCCATCGCCTTCTTGCTGATATAGATGTTCGGAGCGTATCCGCTGAACGGCACCTGCCCGTCCGGCGGCATGACTCCTCCAAGCTCGAATTCCTTCTCCGGGCCGCCCCCCGGCTCGCCCAGCTTGAACTTACCGCCGAGCGGCAGCTCCGGGGAGCCGGAGAGCGCGATCTCGCCGGCTTCAAAACGCTCCATATCGATCGGCGTCCCCGCCTTCTTGCTCAGCTCCTCGACCGTACGGGAATCCAGGCCGACCGCAAACCCGGCAAACCCTTCCTTGCTCGTCGACAGCTCCTCGTCGGAAGGACGCTCGAAGCCGTTCCTGCGGGCAAGCTCATCCATGTAGCGGCCGAAAACTTCGGGCGAGTAGGGCATATAAGCTCTCTCCGAGTAGCTCGCGCGCACATCCGTCACGCCTTTCATGCCCTTTATCTGCTGAACGAGCTCTTTGCTCAGCTTCGGCTTCGGCTCGCCTTGATATTCAAATCCAAGCGTTTTGTTTTCCAGCTCGAAGTCGTTCTTGACGTAGGTTTTGATGAAGTTGTCCGTATTCATGCTGAGAACGAGCAGATTGACCGTGAGGAAGGTCGTCATTCCCAGAAAGAGCGAGAGGAAAACGGTCGCGGCCCGCTTGCGGTCGCGGAACAGATTGCGCAGAGCCATCCGATGCAGCCTGGCTCCGCCCTTGCCGCGCTTGCGGGCCGGGCCTGCATACTTGGCCGCCTCGACAGGCGACACCTTGCCCGCGATGCGGGCCGGCTTGCGGCTGGCGAACCAGGCCGTCAGCCAGGCGAACAATGCGGCGCCGATGAAAATGAGCGGATGGAAGGAAATCTCGACGCCGGTCTCCAGAGACAGCGATCCCAGCGCCAGCGGCACTGCGGCAAAGGAGGTCAGGGCGCCGGCCGCTAGACCGATCGGGATGCCGATCAGCGCCAGCCGGTTGGACTGTCCCCGGACGAGCGTCTTGATCTGCCTTTGCGTCGCTCCGATCGTCTTGAGCAGCCCGTATTGCTTCGTATCCATCGATACGGAAACGTACAGCACATTATAGATGAGAAGATGACCGCTGACCATGACAAGCAGGACGATGCCTGCGATGCCGGCATAGGTCGACCAGGCCGTCCCGGAATCGGAAGAGGAGGCGACCGGATGCAGCTGCTGGTCCGGGCCCAGCCGCAATTGCGGCTCCAGCTCGGCCAGTGCGGCTTGGACGCCGGATTCGTCCTTGAAGGTCATGGATGCCGTCGACGGAACCTCTCCCTCGAATGCCGCCGCTCCCGCCGCCTCCCTTGCGAACGCCTCGCTGACGATGACGGTCCCCGGCTTGCCTGCCAGATGGGGATAATCGTCATACCAGCCCTTCAGGCGGAACTTCTCGGCGCGCGGAGCCGCCAGCCCGCCTTTCCCGGCTTGCGCCCGGTAGGTCAAGGACAGCTCCATGCCCGCCTTCGGCTCGGCGATGCCGAGCTCATCGAGCATCCAGGCCGGAACGACGACCTCGCTGCGCTCCTCCGGATAACCGCCCGCGCGGCCTCCGAGCAGCGGAGCCTTCATGGCGTTCCATTCCGTCCGGTCGTACCAGCCGAAGACCGCTTGCCTGGAGTCGGATGGGGACCCGGCTGCCGGAATCCACTCGGCCACATCCTTGGAGATGCCGATGTCTCGGATCTTGTCCGAGCTGCCCAGCAGCGCCAGCTGATCGGCAGTCGGATCGGACAGCTGCGCCTGGGCGGCGGTTCCGAGCATCTTCTGCTCCTGGACATCGAAGGACTTCACGAAGCTCATGCCGATGCTGAAGACGGAAGTGATCAGCCAGGTCGTCAAAATGATCGCCAGAACGACATAGCGGTTTCTTCCGGCATTGTTCTTCAGGCTTTTGGAGATCAGCTTCTTCATCGCGGCTTGGTTTGTATTGGGAAGCATCATCGCGCGTGGCCTCCGGCGACCTTGCCGTCCCGAATTCGGATGACCGTGTCGGCGAGCTGAGCGATCTCCTCGCTGTGGGTGATCATGACGATCGTCTGGTTGAACTGCTTGCTCGTCACCTTGAGCAGGCCGACGACCTCCTGGCTTGTCCGGCTGTCGAGATTGCCTGTCGGCTCATCCGCCAAAATGATCGACGGCTTCGTCGCAAGCGCGCGGGCGATCGCAACCCGCTGCTGCTGGCCGCCGGACAGCTGGCCGGGCAGGCTGTCCAGCTTGGCCGCAAGTCCAAGCGTCTTCACGATGTAGTCCAAATACTCCTTGTCCGGCTTGTTCCCGTCCAGCTCGACCGGCAGCACGATATTCTCGTACACATTGAGGATCGGAATCAGATTGAACTGCTGGAACACAAAGCCGATCCGGCGCCGGCGGAAGACGGTCCTCTCCTCATCCCCCATGTCGAACAGGGATTTTCCATCCACGACGACTTGTCCTCCGGAAGGGATGTCCAAGCCCCCGAGCATGTGGAGCAGCGTCGACTTGCCGCTGCCGGAGCTGCCGACAATGGCGACGAATTCCCCTTCGGCCGCCTCCATGGAAACTCCGTCCAGCGCCTTCACCTGATTGGGCTCGGCCCCGTATATTTTCGTCAGTTCGATCGTTCTGAGCTGTGCCATCTTCAAATCACTCCAAAAAGATTAGGATGAAATCAAGTACACTCCCGATGATAACCCTCTCTTCTTACATTCTCGTGACAGCCGATCCAGCCTGCGGCGGAAACGAAAGACCGCTCCCCCGTTCCCGACCGCCCGGCCTGTCCACATAGGTGCTATCCGCATAGATGCTTTCCTCATAGGGCCTTTCCGCATAGGTGCTATCCGCATAGATGTTCGAGCATGGGTCGCTTGCATCCCGGTCGGCCTTGGTCTATTATAGACATAATATATCCATAATAATGAACGCTTCACGCAAGGAGGCACCGCGCATGCAATTTTCCAAAAGCACAGGGTACGCCCTCCACACTCTCATCCACTTGGCCCAGGCGGAGCGCGGCCGGTATGTAGGAATCAAGGAGCTGGCCTCCAAGCAAGGCTTGCCGGAGAGCTATCTGTCCAAGATCATGTCCAAGCTTCGTCAGGACGGCATCGTCCGCGCCGTTACGGGAGCAAGCGGCGGCTACGAGCTCGCCCGTCCCGGAAGCGAGATCACCTTCTACGATGTCATCTCCGTGGTGGAGGGACGGCAGCAGATGTACGAATGCCATTCCGCCAACGACCATCAGCATGAGCTTTTCACCGAAGCCCATGCGTCCGGATGCGAATGCCTGGTGAAAAAGGTCATGGACGGCGCGGAGCGCCAGATGCTGGACTATCTGAAGCAGCATACGATCCAGGGAGTTCTGGATGCGGCCTCTTTCTCTTGCAGCGCAGAGCACCGTGCCTGAACAGGCATGAGCTGCATCTAAGAACGGGAATGAAAAGCGTTGGATCGGCTGCAGGCGCATCTATGTGTCGGCATTGGATGGCGTTGGATCGGCTGCAGGCGCATCTATGTGTCGGCATTGGATGGCGATGGATCGGCTGCAGGGCAGAGGCTGCTGGCTGCGGCGGGGATTGGGCATCAAGCCGCGAGGCTTCTTGCGCCGTTATTATGGATATAAAAGATCCAGAAAGGTTGGGATTGACTTGGCAGAACGGTTGGACAGCATCATTATCGGAGGCGGACCGGCAGGCATGAGCGCCGCTCTCGTTCTGGGCAGAGCCCGCAAAAATGTGCTCGTGATCGACGAGGAGCGCCCGCGCAACCGGGTCACCCATGCAACCAACGGATTTCTGACGCGCGACGGCATCAGTCCCGGAGAATTCAGGAAGGTCGCACGGGAGCAGATCGCAGCTTACCCGTCGGTCCGCTTCATCCGCGATCAAGCGGTCGGGATCGCGGGCAGCGACGGCGACTTCCGGATGACGACCCTCAACGGCGGCAGCTACCGGAGCAAAAAGCTGCTGTTCGCCTCAGGCAAGAAGGATCTGCCCATGAATATTCCCGGGCTGGAAGACGTATACGGCCGCAGCGCCTTCGTCTGCCCCTTCTGCGACGGCTGGGAGCTGCGCGACAAGCCGCTCGCGCTGATCGTCAATGGCCCTCAAGCGCTCCACTTCGCCAAGCTCGTGTCCAACTGGTCGCGCCATATCGCCATCTGCACGAATGGACCGGATGAGCTGGCCGATGAACAGCGGGAGCAGCTGGCCGCGCGCGGAATTCCTTTGTATGCTTCCCCTATCGGGCAAATTGAATCCAGCGACGGCCTCGTCACGAATGTCCTTCTGGAGGACGGCACCTCCGTGGCTTGCAGCGGAATCTTCTTCGGCGCCAAGCTCGCGCCCGGCTCCGATCTGCCCGTCGCGCTTGGCTGCAGCCTCAATGAGCAGGGAGTGCTGGACGTGGATGTGCTGGGCAAAACAAACATCCCCGGCGTATTCGGGGCCGGAGACGCGGCCACGCCGATGAATCAGGCCATTGTCGCCGCCTCGATGGGCTCCGTCGCAGCTGCAGGCATCGTCTCCGAGCTGGCGGAAGAGGAATGGGCAAGCCGAATCTAAAAACAGCCAATCGCTTCGCCGCTATCGCGCAAAAAATCGTGGATGAAAACGAACAGCCAGTCCGACGCCTCCCATCGTCGGACAAGGCCAAAAAGGGTTCCCGGGCAGAAATCCGCCTCGGGAACCCTTTGCTTTTTTTCCTTGCCTGTCACCGTCTCGTATCGATCGGCTTCAAATGCGCCTCGATCTGCTCCCGCCGCTCCTCCAGGAAAGGAGGCAGCGCGAGACTTTCGCCGAGCTCGGACAGCTCCTCGTCGGTGTCGAAGCCCGGTCCGTCCGTCGCCAGCTCGAACAGAATGCCGTTCGGCTCCCGGAAGTAGAGCGAGCGGAAGTAGAAGCGGTCCACAAAGCCGGAATTCGGGAAGCCCGCGCTCTGGATGCGGCCCACCCAAGCCCGCAGCTCCTCCTCGTCCTCTACGCGGAAAGCGACGTGGTGGACGCCGCCGCGGCCAAGCCGCTCGCGCTCCAGGTCATAACGCTCCTCCACATGCACCTCCGCCCCGCTGCCGCCCTCGCCCGTCTCCAGCACGATGACGTCAGGCTGGCCTTCCTCGTAAGCAGGGAATGCGCCTTTGCGGCGGAAGCCCATCAGCTCCGTCAGCACGGCGACGGTCGGCTGCGCATTGGCGACCGTGAGCTGCACCGGGCCGAGCCCGGTTATGCCGTATTCCTGCGGAACGGGGCTCAGCTCCCAAGGCGTGCCTGCAGCCACTCCGGCTCCGTGCTCGTCGGAGACAAGCACGAGCCGCTGCCCCTCCGGGTCGCGGAACGCCAGCGTGGCGCGGCCGGCTCGCTCCCGCACCTCGTCGCGGTCGACGCCGTGCTCATCGAGGCGCTTCGCCCAGTACTCCAGCGCCTCGTCGCTGCGCACCCGCAGCGACAAGGACGAGATGCTGCTCGTGCCGGGACGGTTCCTGCCTGCCATCGGCATCTCGAAGAACGTCAGCTCCGTTCCCGGATTTCCCTTTTCATCCCCGTAGAACAAATGGTACATGCTGGTGTCGTCCTGATTGACGGTCTTCTTGACCAGCCTCATGCCAAGCACCCGAGTATAAAAATCATAGTTCAGCGAAGCCTTGGCGGTAAAAGCGGAAAAATGGTGAAGGCCTTTCAATGCTGCAGCCATCGTTGTTGCCTCCTTCTATCCTTCTATCCTTCTATCCTTCTATGGAAGCCGATGCTCATCCGTTCGCAAACTGAACATCACTCGGCCGCATGAACAATCCGCTGCTCCAGCTCAGCCCTGGAGAAAATGCTTGGCGAACCAAGCCGCCGCCGCTTCCACCTCGGTGCGCGTCAGCTGGTGGCCGTAATTCTCCCAGCGGAGGTCGACGTCGGCTCCGGCTCCCGCGAGCAGCGACTCCAGCTCCTCCGTCTCATGCGGCGGACAGATCCGGTCGTTCGTGCCGGCTCCGATGAACACCGGCAGTCCGTTCAGCTCCGGCAGCTTCAAGCCGCGGCGCGGGACCATGGGATGATGGAGCGCCGCCCCGCGGAAGGAAACGGCCTCATGGAAAATCAGGCTGGCTGCGATATTCGCCCCGTTGGAATAGCCTGCGGCAATCATATTGGAGCGGTCGAGTCCGTACTTGGCGGCTGCCTCGTCCAGGAAATCCCTCAGCTCGCCCGTGCGGCGCACAAGATCCTCCTCGTCGAAGATGCCCTCCGCCAGCCGCCGGAAGAAGCGGGGCATCCCGTTCTCCAGCACGCTGCCGCGAACCGACAGCACGGCCGACTCCGGAGAGATCAGCTCCGCCAGCGGCAGCAGATCATGCTCCGTGCCTCCTGTTCCATGAAACAATACCAGCGTCGGGATGTCTTTGCTGCGGCCTTCCTTGTATACATGGACCATGCTCATGATTATTCCTCCCCCAGGCTGCGCACCGTGATCGGCAGCAAGCCGGCTTCGATCTGTCCCCGATGCGGCTCGTACCAGTCCGGCAGCATCAGCTTGGCGCCGAGCTGGTCCTCCGCCTCGTCCACCGCGAATCCCGGCGGATCGGTCGCGATCTCGAACAGGATGCCGCCACTCTCCCGGAAGTACACCGCGTTGAAATACTGGCGGTCGATGACCGGCGTCGGCTGGAAGCCTCCAGCCGACGCAGCCGCTCTCCACTGCTCGTGCTCGGCGAAGTCCTTCGCGCGCCAGGCGATATGATGCACCGTTCCCGCGCCTCCGCTGCCATATTCGACATCCTCGAGCGGCACGTCGACGATGTTGCCGAGCTCGCCTTCGCCGATGAAGCGGGCGAAGCCGCCGGACTCGCCGGCCGCCTTGAGGCCGAGCGTGTCGGTCAGAGCCCGGCGCGTCGCGGCCGAATTCGTGCTGTACAGAAGCGCTCCGCCGAAGCCTTTTACGGCTTTGTCCGAAGGCACGCCGCCAAAGCTCCAGCTGTTCTCGGGTCCTTGCTCGCGCTCGACGATTTCCAGCAGCATTCCTTCGCGGTCCGCGAACTGCAGCAGTTCTTCTCCGAAGCGGACGGCCTTCGACGTATCGACGCCGAAGCGTGCCAGCCGCTCTTCCCAGAAGCCCATCGAGCCTGGAGGCACCGCCAGAGTCGTCATGCCGACCTGGCCGCCGCCGACGCGGCCTTTGCGCGAGCCCGGATGAGGGAAGAAGGTCAGGATCGTGCCGGGGCTGCCATGCTCGTCGCCGAAGTAGAGGTGGTACACTTCAGGAGCGTCGAAGTTGATCGTTTTCTTGACCATGCGAAGGCCGAGCACGCCGGCGTAGAAGTCCACGATTCCTTGCGGATCGGTAGCGAAAGCGGTGATATGGTGGATGCCCTTGGTTGCGAGTGTCATCGTATATTCCTCCCATTTATCTTAAAGTTAAAGTATTGGACCTGCGAAGGCGGTTTATTCCATGTTAAAAGTCAATGTGCCGGTGGCGGCGGGATTCTATCCCTTCTCCGCCCCGCGTCCGAGCTTCTTCAGCAGCGAGGCCGCCAGCTCCTTCTCCTCCGAATCGAGCCCGGCCGTCAGCGAGTGGATCAGCGAGGCATGCTGAGGAAAAATGGAATCGAACAGCCGCCTTCCCTGGTCGGTCAGCTCGGCGAACGTCACTCTCCGGTCATCCTCGCATGGGATGCGCTTCAGCAGCTCCTTCTTCTCCAGCTTGTCGATGTTGTAGGTCACGCTGCCGCTCGTCACGAGAATCTTCTCCCCGATCTGCTGCAGAGGCACGCGGCCCTTCGTGTACAGCACTTCCAGCACGGTGAATTCGGACGGCGACAAGCCGTATTTCTTCATATCCTTGATCGCCAGATCCATGATCGTCCGGTAGGCCTTGGACAGGACGACGAACAGCTTGAGCGATGCCGCCTGGTCCTCTGGTTCCTTCGTCGTTTCCGTCATGATCGTCGCCCCTTGAATGTCTTTAATTTAATTATCTTGAATTAAAGATAAATCATTCCGAAGCCGTTGTCAACCTCTTTCCGCGGACAAATTTATATACGACATATGACTCTCAGCCGCTCCTTGAGCACATAGCCTTTCTTGCTGTATGCACATGGAATAGGGGACCGCAATTGTCGATGAATTTTCATTGCCGGAATGCTCGGCATGCGGTACGGAGACTTGGGCCTGATCTCCAGAGGGTTTTCTTTGAAGAAACCCGTTTATTTCGGTACTGATTGGCGAGACTTGGGCCTGATCTCCAGGATGATGAAAGACGGAGCAGCCCCCCCGGGGCTTTCCGGCTAGTCGGACAACAGGCCCGTTATTCCGGAGCCGCAGTTGTGTTCCCTCTCAATCGGACATAGGTTCCGTTATTTTGAGGCAGCAGCGTTATTCCCCCTTTTTTCGGGCATAGGTTCTGCTATTCTGGAGCCACGGCGTCCATCCGAATTTCTATCGGACATAGGTTCCGTTATTTCGGCAAAATGACGGCATTTCAGTCTTTATCGGACATAGGTTCCGTTATTTATGAATTTTTATTTGGATAGCGTTAGACAAGATGAGAATAACGGATCGTATGTCCGATAGAAAGCCTATTGGCTGTATATCAACAAATTAACGGATCGTATGTCCGATAGCCATGTAAAGCGGCCTTTCAAAGCCTTCACCGCTTAGGCCGGAGCCTTTTTGAAGCCGCGTTTCATCTTCATCGTCATCGTCATCTTCATCGTCATCTCATCGTCATCGTCATCGTAGTTGTCATCGTAATTGACATGGCCACGGTCATCGCTAGGGTCATCGTCTGCGCCGGCCCCGCCTACACTCCCTCCACCTGCTGAACACTTCCTTCCGCACCACCCAAAACACCATTTACCGCTATACCTCTCAGCCCGGCCAGCCCGGCCAGCCCTGTCCATGCGCCTGCCAATGGCGGGATCTTGAAGATTCCTTATCCTGTCTTCCGGCTACTGGCTGTCTTTGAACCGTCGCTCTTCTACTGGACTAATTGCTCCAAATCCGGCTGCAGCTTGGTCCGCAGAACATACAGCATGAAGGCGCCAGCAAGGAACGCCACAGCGTCGGCAATGACGAGCGACCAGACGACCCCGTGAAAGCCGTTCATTCGATTGGCGATATACAACACCGGAATCAAAGTAACGCCTTGAATAATGGACATCACAATCGCGGCGGTACCCTGCGCAGTTGCTTGGAAGATTCCCGTGAACAACGCGGTCGCTCCCGAAATGAACAGGGATAGGAACGTCACATGTAAAATGTAGCTGCCCATTTCAATCAATTGAGGGTCGTTCGTAAATAATCCGATCAAGGAGTCGGAGGTAAGAAAGACGACGACGCCGAACATGGCTGCCAACGCCACGATCGCTTTGATTGTGAATCCAATGGTATCCTTCATTCGCAATTTATTCGCTGTAAAAGAAAACGCGATCAACGGCACGACTCCCTCGCATAGGCCCATCAGAATAAACTCGGGAAGCTGCAATAAACGGGAGGAGATTCCATACGCCGCCAGGGCCTGATCCCCGTATTCGACAAGATAATGGTTCAAGATGAGCGACATTGCACCCAGAAAGACGCTCATCACAAAGACGGGAATACCGATTTTGAATACTTGGCCCAGAATGTCTTTTGTAGCCTTGAACCATCTGACGGATACGGTTAAAAATGGGCTCTTCTTTCCCATATGGAGGGCGTAGAATGCACTCGCAGCCATGTTCGCTACGACCGTGGCAGCTGCAACGCCGATCACTCCCCAATGGAAGACGAAGATAGCTAGCGCATCGAGAATAATATTCACGGCAACACTGAGAATCATACCGATCATCGACGTGATTGCCGCACCCTCCGAGCGCACGATATTTTCCAGCGTGAAGCACAATACGACGAAGGGGGAGCCGATAAGCATCATCGTGACATAGTCCTTCGTGAAGCCGAAGGAGCCCGGCGTCGCCCCCAGGCCATGAACGATGGGCTCGATCAGCGGAAGGCCGACGGCCATCACGATAAGACCGAGACCAAGACTGCTGTAAAAGGCGAATGAAGACACACGCTTGGCATCCTCATATTTTTTCTCACCCAGCAAACGGGAGATGAAGGTGCCGCTGCCCATGCCGATCAAGCTGCCAAGCGCCATAATGATCGCGAATAACGGCAAGGTCAGGGCGAGAGCGGTCAGCATGGCCGTATTGTGGAGGGTGCCGAGGAAATAGGCATTCAAGACGGAGTAGATGACGCTCATGGACATGCCCAGCATCATTGGCACAGCGAAGTGGGCTACGGCCTTTGCGACCGGTGCTTTTTCAAAGTAATGGAGGTTATCTGCATCCATGCGGTTCACGGCTTTCTTCATTTAATTTTGGTCATCCAAGGATGTCGATCTATTCCCTCGTTCTTTACGAATTTGGCGCAGCAAAAAATAAACCCGGAACAACGACGACTTGGCGGGTTTGTTGCGAGTCTATTCGAAAGACTCCGGAGCGAGGCTGCGAGCTGAGGAGCGAGGATTGTGCTTGAAAAGAGCTGCTGTCCCGGTGAAGTCCTTGGGGCGCAAGGACTTCGCCAGCCAGCTTGCCGTCATCATCAAGTTCATCTTATCGGTCTACCTTACCCTCCCCATCATGTGGTTGTTCAGGGACTGAAGGGCGCGAACTGTCCGCATCGTTGGGCCAAGCATGGCGTCTATTGAAACCAAACCCGGGAAATCCGCCTCCGAAACGGCCATCTCCGAATCCGCCGCGCCTACTGCGCATATTGCCGCGCATGGACATCAATTCCTCAAACTGTTCGTCTCCCATCCGCATCCTTGCCGCTGCCATCCACTCCGACAGTCCATCCCTCTCCTCATCCGTGCCCAGCTCTGCTTCAAGGGCGGCTATGATGCGGTCGAGATACTCGCCAAAGGCCAGCCGCTCCTCGGACGACAGACAGGAAAACACGCCGCCGACGTCCTGTTCAGGCTCCTCTTCCTCTCGACCCTTTTCGGTCAGATGGATCAGCATGACGCGCCGATCCGCTTCAGAGGGGTTGCGGGTGATGTAACCGCCTTTCTCAAGCTTCGCAAGCAGCTCGTTCAATGACGAGACGCGGATGCCAAGCAAATAAGACAAATCCTTTGTGCTGATTCCGTCTTTCATTCTAAGAACAGCCAGTATTCTGCCTTGCCCGCGGCTTGTATCCGCCATCGGTCCGCCTGCGGCGAATGTTTTGAGCTGTTGCTTGCGCAATAGCCATTGCAGCCTGGAGAGTTTTTCAAATAGCTCCGTCATGCTGATTACCTCCATATCATTTTCAGGCATATGTTCTAACTGTACCTGTTGAATTTATCATACCGGTACCTGTTGAATTTATCAAGCTTTTTTTACAGGTACCGTAAGATTTTTTCTTGAAGCTCAAGCCTTCGTCCAATGAAACCAAAAGCTGCAGGCTAAAGCCCGGCATCGAGCCGGAATTTTTACATACCAAAAAAAATGGAACCGCAGCGACAGCTGGCGCGGTTCCATAATTGTGTTCAACGTTCCGTTTCCCCACCGCAATGGAAGCCTTAACGCCGAGAGTGCCGCCCCAAGGAAATGGGCGCATAAGGCTGCGACGTCGTTCCAGCCCTGACGTCTAGCTGCCCAACACGCGCTTGCCGAACAGGAACCGCCCTTTCCAATACTCGTTGAAGTCGTCCACGACGACGCCCGGATCCCCGTATGTTTGGACGATTTTCCCGTTGCCTGCGTAGATGCCGACATGCCCGACCACCTTGTTGCTGTCGTAGCGCCCCGGCGTGTAAAAGAACATCAAGTCTCCGGGCTGAAGCTCGGACTCGCTGACGGTCCTCCCCACTTGGGATTGCTCCCGCGATGTGCGGGGCAGCTCGACGCCGAACTTGTCATAGACGTATTGGGTGAAGGAAGAGCAATCGAATTTCTTCGTCGAGGCATAGCTGCCCGAGCCGAAATCATACGGGGTGCCGAGGAAACGCTTGGCCAGCTGCAGCAGCTCCTGCGCGCTTCCCGTGGAGAACGGCAGCAGGGAGCCGCCGCTGCGGAGGCCGGTCGGATCCGTCATCTGCATGGTGATGCCTCTTTGCGTATTGGACTTCGGAGAATCCTGAAGCGGAGAGACGGTCAGCTCCCTCGTCTTGGCGTTCCAGCGGACCGGCGTCTCGAGCAGCGCTGTCAGCGAATCCGATGAAAGGCAAGGCTGGCCGCCGATAGAGCGCGGAGCATCCGGCAAGTCGACCGTCCGGCTGCCGGATACCGCGTTGACGTCGCCCATTCGGACCTTGTAAGCCGCGTCCGTATCTCCGATCGCATAACCGTCGCGCATGGAATGCACCTTCATATTCACGGCCCGTGCGGCATGCTCCAGCGGAATCCATACCTTGCCGTCCGCTTCCGTCATCGGGACCTGGTAGACGCTTTGCTTGCCTACCTTGATTGTACCGGCGCCCAGCTGCTGCTGCATGTTCTGCATGCGCATATTCACATCATTGTAAGGCCTCTCTCCCGCCGTGCCGCAGCCTCCTGCCAAGCTGGCCGCCGCGGCCAGCACGAAGGCCGGCTTCAAGCTTTTCCGCATCCATTTTCTTTGTGCCATTTATGTCCGCTCCCTATACTCTGGAATGCAGCCGCAGCCCTGACCGCCGATCCGGTCGCAACGCTGCAGCTCCGATCTGTTCTTAGGGTGGATTCGGAAGTTGGAATTATACGCAGAGGGATGGAATTTTTATGAAGTAGAGGTAAACTAAAGAGGATTTATAAAATATGGTTTCATTATTTGAAACTAAAGTTCTCGAATCAAGCTGAACCCCGCTTTCTCTTTCATTCCGATCCGCACCATTCACTTGTTAAGGAGGCCAACCTTTCATGGGGTACTCATTTCACGGCATTGATCATGTGCAGCTTGCCGCTCCAGCCGGCAGAGAAGCCGAAGCACGCTCCTTTTTCGGGGATATGCTGGGCTGGCCCGAGCTGCCCAAGCCCGCTGCACTGCAGAGCCGGGGCGGGGTCTGGTTTCAATGCGGACCGCATCAGGTCCATATCGGCGTGCAAAAGGATTTCGTTCCTGCCGCGAAAGCCCATCCCGCCTTCGGCGTGAACGGGCTGGATGCCTTGCGGCTTCGGCTGGAGGCAAGCGGAATCGCCGTCCAAGAGGACGAGACGCGCGCCGAAGAAGGAATCGGACGCTTCTATTGCAGCGATCCCTTCGGCAATCGGCTGGAGTTCATGGAAAGGCTCTGATTCCCATTGCCATCTCCCGAGGACGGCTCATGCTTCAAGCTGAAAGGAACGGAGCCGGATTCGGGCTTGCTTGATAGATTGGGAAGCTGAAAACCGTCCTATCTACATATGGACTTCATCAAGGATCGAGGTGAAAGGCTCATGGGGTTCCTGCTCCTCCTTTGTGTCATGGGAACGGCATCCTGCACGCTCGCCGCGGCCAAGCTGCTCGGAAAGATTCCCGGAGTCCCCAAAGCGGCTTCGATCGGGTTATCGATCATGCTTTCAGGCGTCTTCGCTTGCAGCTGGCTGGCCGGCTTCCTCCGCTCGCTTACGCCGATGCCTTAGGCGCCCCTCCCTCCCGACATTCAAGTCATGCCGTGCCTTTGCCCGTTCATCCTCCGTTCCATCCAGCCCGCGACCATGAAAAAGCCGCCTTCTCCATCGCTGATGGAGAAAGCGGCTTGCTTCGCGTTCCAAGCCTACGAAGCCGGAAGATCCGATATGCCCGTATTGGCTTTGACCAGCACCTCGTCATACTTGGCTGCGTTCGTCTTGGACGAGAGGAACGTTCCGAGGAACGCCCCGATGAAGCCGAGCGGGATGGAGATGATGCCGGGATTCGTCAGGTCGATGAGCGGCGTGCCGACGAGAATGGCTTTGCCTGCGACGGGGTTCCAGACGTTCGGGCTGATCATGACGAGGAACAGGGCCGAGATCAGGCCGGTCAGCATGCCCGTGATGGCTCCCGCCGTATTGAACCGCTTCCAGAACACCGTGAACAGGATGACCGGCAGATTCGCGCTCGCCGCGACGGCGAAGGCCAGCGAGACGAGGAAGGCGACATTGAGCTTCTGGGCGAACAGAGCCAGGATGATGGAGACGACGGCGACGCCGACGGAAGCCAGCTTGGCCATGCGCACCTGATCCTTTTCCTTGGCTTGGCCTTTGCGCAGGATATGATTGTAGAAGTCATGGGAGAAGGCCGAGGCGGCCGACAGGACCAGTCCGGCGACAACCGCCAGGATTGTGGCGAAGGCGACGGCGGATATGAAGGCGAACAGGAACTCTCCGCCGAGCGCCTTGGCCAGCAGCGGAGCGGCCATGTTGCCGGCGGCGTTGGCTTTCACGATCGTCTCCTCGCCGACAAAGGCGGCTGCGCCGAAGCCGAGGAACAGCGTCATGATGTAGAAGATGCCGATGATCCACGTCGCCGTCACGACGGACTTGCGCGCGGTCGGAGCGTCCTTGACCGTGAAGAAGCGGATCAGGATATGCGGCAGGCCGGCCGTGCCGAGCACGAGCGCCAGGTTGAGCGAGATCGTGTCGAGGCCGTTCTTGAACTTGTTGCCGGGGTTCAGGAACGCCTCCTTCAAGCCTGTCGCGCTCTTCATCTCCGTGAACATATGGCCGATGTTGAAGTCGAATTTGGCGAATACGATGAGGGAGATGATCAGCGTGCCGGCCATGAGCAGGACGCATTTGATGATCTGCACCCAGCTCGTGGCCGTCATGCCGCCGAAGACGACATATACGGTCATCAGCACGCCGACGATCAGGACCGAGGTGGTGTAGTCCAGGCTCGGAATGAGCAGGGCGATCAGGCCGCCTGCGCCTACGAGCTGGGCGATCATGTAGAAGATCGAGATGACGATGGAGTTCAGTGCCGCCACGCCGCGGATCTGCGGCTGATTGAAGCGCGCGGCAATCATGTCGGCCATCGTATAGCGGCCCAGGTTGCGCAAAGGCTCTGCGACGAGATAGAGCACGACCAGATAGGCGACAAGGAAGCCGATGCTGTAGAAGAAGCCGTCGAAGCCGAACAGCGCGATCATGCCGGCGATGCCGAGGAAGGAAGCGGCCGACATGTAGTCGCCGGCGATGGCCAGTCCGTTCTGCCAGCCGGTCAAGCCGCCGCCGGCGGTATAGAATTCGCTCGCGGTCTTGGATTTCTTGGAAGCGTAATAAGTGATGACAAGGGTGCCGAGCACAATGAGCAGGAACAGCAGGAACGCCGTGTTCATGAAGTTTTCCGCCCTTTCTCATGGACTTGGCCGCTGCGGGCGACCTCGGCCTTGATGCCTTCGACCATCTCGTCGAACTTGGCCGCCTTGCGGCTGTAGACGGTGCAGAGCGTCCAGGTCATGATGAACTGCGCCGTGCCGAGCAGCCATGCCCAGGAGACCGGCCCGAGCGCGGGCTCGTTGAGCACCTTGGAGTAGGAGGTCAGGATGGGCAGGGTAAAGTAGAAGGCGAGGAAAAAGAGAGTCATCGGGAGCAGGAATTGCTTTTTCTTCCGCAACAAGGCACGAAACGAATCCGAACGGGCTACGTCGCTGTAGGTCAGCGGAGCTTTGGCCACTTGGCATCCTCCTCTTATGAAAACGCTTTATTTCTACTATACACGCCAAGTCTCCGCCTCCGGAGCTTTGCGCCGCGAAATGTTGATTCGGCCTCCTGAATGGAGGAAATGCGGTTGCGAACGGTCGGATGCGAAATCAGGGATGAGCGCCCGCATTCCCGCTCCGGCCGCCTGGATCGACGCATTTCATGGATCGAACAAAAAGCTCCGCTTCCGGCGAGGAAGCAGAGCGAAGGCCTTGCTTTGCTGAAATGGAAGTTGCCGTCCGGTTCCCGGCCTCGCCCGGCCCGTACCGTTCCCTGGCCGAATGCCGAGCCGCGCTCATCCGCCCTCCTCCAGCAGCCGCAGCATTTCCTTGGCGGCGGAACGGGACACCGGGATGCGGATCTCCTCCGCATGCTTGAGCACCGCATTGTAGGCTCCGTTGAACCAGGGCTGGATTTCACGGATATAGTCCAGGTTGACGAGATAGCTCCGGTGCGGCCGAAAAAAACCGGCGCCGAGGCGCTCCTCCAGCTCCTGCAGCGTCTGGCGCGCCGTATACTCGTTCCCGTCGGCCATCCGGATCCGGGTCAGCTTCTCTTCCTTGACGGCGAACAGCAGGGAGCGGCCGTCGAGCACGACCATCTTCCCCCCGTCCTCGATCAGCAGACGGATCCGCCGCGCGGCAGCGGGACCAGCGGAAGCCGGAAGCGGCGGAGACGTCGCGGCAGACGGTGTCCCGGCCGGCATTCCTGCTCCTGCCCGCCCGGCGTCCGCTCCGGCGGGAGAGGACGCCAGGCCCATGCCGCCAGGCCTGACCTCCTCTCCCGCCGCGGAAACAGCGGCTGCAGCCGCGGCCAGCTTGCTTCCCGCTTCCGCAGCGGGAACGGCCGCATGTCCCGCTCCCGCCGCGGCTGCGCCGGCCTCTCCCCCTCCCGCCGGCTGCTCGAGCATGCCCTTCTGCTTGCGCTCGCGCAGCCGCCTCAACGCCCGCCGAAGCCTCTCCTCATCGTAGGGCTTCAACAAATAATCCACCGCCTCGACTCCGAACGCATCGACCGCATAGTGGTCGTATGCCGTCGTGAAGACGAAGAGCGGCGGGTTGCCAGCCTCCATCAAGGCGCGAGCCGCCTGCAGGCCGGTCATTTCCGGCATCTCCACATCGAGGAAGACGGCATCCGGCCGCCCGGCAAGGACGGCCTCCATCGCTTCCTTGCCGCTGCAGGCCGGCTCCAGCAGCTCCAGGTCCGGCTCCTTGGACAGCATATAGACAAGCTCCTCGCGGGCCAGCCTCTCATCCTCGGCGATCAGCACGGTCAGCTTCATCCGATTCTCCTCTCCAGCGGCAAGCGGAAGGCCACCCGGCATCCGCCCGCAGGCAAATTCTCATAGACAAGGGCGGATTCGGTTCCGAAAAGCCGGATCAGCCTCTGATTCACGTTGTAGACGCCGAGGCCGTTGCCCCTGGGATCGGCGGTCTGCAAAGGGGCCGCGCCGAGCTTGGGCAGCGCCGCCCCGTCGATGCCGCCGCCGTTGTCCTCCACGGCAATGGACAGGCAGCCAGGCTCCCGCCGAAGCGTCACCTTGACGATTCCGCCGCTTCTGACGCTGCGCAAGCCGTGCTGGATGCTGTTCTCCACGAGCGGCTGCAGCGTCGAAGGCGGAATCTGGATTCCGGCCTCATCCGGACAGACGTCGCATTCCAGCCTCATCTGATCCCCGAAGCGGACCCGCAAGATGTTGAGGTAGATTCCAAGCTGCTCAAGCTCCTGCTCCAGCGGAATCAGCGGCGATTGGGCCGTCCGCAGGCTCGCTCTCATGAATTGGGCCAGCTGGTAGGTGAGCCCCTTGGCCGCTTCCGGCTGCGTGCGGATGAGCGTGACGATCGAATTCAGCGTGTTGAAGAGGAAATGGGGATGGATCTGCGCCTGCAGAGCGCGCAGCTCCGCTTCCTTCGTCAGCACCTCCAGCTCCGCCGCCCGCGCCAGCGTCAGCTGGCTTGAGATCAGCCGGCTGAGTCCTGCGGCGAACTCCTCCTCCACCCTGCGGATGAGACGGCGGTTGCGGTAATACAGCTGCAGCATGCCGACCGTCCGCCCCGATTGCTGATAAGGGATCAGGATGACGGCGCCAGGCTCGCGGTCGGCGCGCCGCTTCAATCCGTCCTTGCGGCGGGAGCCCGGAACGGCCGCTCTCCCCCGCTTCGACGCCAGCGTCTGCAGGGCCGATTCTTCCTCCTCCCGGCGCAGCTCGGCGACGACCGTGCCGCCTGTGCGGACAGCCTGCACGCATAACGGCGATCCGGTCGGATGCAGCGGCTCGAACCTGCGGGAGCCGGAGCCGGTGTAAGCAAGAATCGAAGCCGTATCCGCCACGGCGACGGCATCGGCCGGCAGCGCCAGCGCAAGCACGCGGGCAGCGGCTGACGCCCTCTCCACCGTGAGCTCCTGCTCCAGATGGGGCAGCACCGTTCCCGCCACGGCGAGCGCGCGCTGCGTCTCCAGCGCGCCTGACCGCTCCTGCTCCTTCAGCGCGACCTGGATCATTGCGACGAAGAGGGCGATGCCAAGGCTGCTGGACAGCACCATCGGCATGCCGATGCTGTTGACGAGAGCGACCGCCTCGGGCGAGGAGGTCGTATAGATGAGGATGACGCCCATCTGGAGAATGGGGGCGAATACGCCGATGAAAAAGGCCTTGATCGGAGCGATGATCCTCTCTTCGTAGAAGAAGCGGGCGACAAGCCCTGCCAGCAGGCCGATCAGCGGCGTGGAGACGAGGTAGGCGCCGCCGGCCAGCCCTCCGAGCGCCGCAGCATGCAGCCCGGCGATGAGTCCCGCTCCGGCGCCGACGTAGGCGCCGCCGAGCAGGCCGGCCAGCACGACGCCAATCAGAGCCGAGTGGGCCAGCAGCTGGCCGGGCTCAAGCCGGCTGATCCAGAAGGCGGCCTGCATGCCGTCCGTTCCGGCGACGACGCCGGAGTACGTGCCGGCAATGCCGATAAGACCGAACATCAGCGTGAACAGCAGGCCTGTCCGGATCGTCACCGCGCGATCCAGCAGCATGCGGAAGAGCGGAAGCCGAGTCATGATGAACATCACAATCAGCAGCATGCCCATCCGCTCGATGAGCACCCGGGTATAGGGCTCCATGGCTCCACTCCTTCGCTTCGGCAAATTTGACAGCGCTATCAAAGAAAAAATGGGAAGATGAGTCCATTTTATCCCGCCCCGCAATCATTTGCCTAGTTATTTTGTGCATGGAGGTTGAAGAAGACAACATGTGGAATCCTATCTATGGCAATCCATGAGAAACCGGAACGAAGCCGTTCAGGTACACTGCTTTCAGGAGCAAAATATCCAGCACGAGAGAGGATGAGCGGAATGGCCAAGCTGTACCCTTACCTGCATTCGGAGGACGCGAGAGCGCAGGCGGAATTCTATACGGAGGCTCTTGGAGGCGAAATCCTGTCCGTCATGACTCACGGCGAAATGCCGGGCGCCAAGGACGACAGCCTCAAGGACAAGGTTCTCCATCTGGCGCTCGTCGCCGCAGGCGTGACGATCTTCCTATCGGACTCTTTCCGTCCCGTCCATCCCGGCACCAATCTCAATCTGTCGCTTGAATTCGCCGACGGGGAAGAGGCGCGCCAAGCCTTCGCCAAACTGGCGGAAGGCGGAACGATCGGGCATGCGCTGGAACCGGCTTTCTGGGGAACGCTCTTCGGGCAGGTGACGGACAAATACGGCATTCTCTGGATGATTACGACCGAAGCCTCTCAGGCCGGCTGATCCATGCGAAAGCTTGCTTATATCAAAAAAGCCCGGGATCACCCGGGCTTTTCACGCTTGCTTCGGCCACCTGACCCTCTGGATCGATGACGCGGGATCATTCAGCTGTCTGATGATTCATGAATTTGACTTGCGGCGGCCTATGCTGGCGAGTCAGCCTTCCTGTCCGCCGCCCGGCATGCCCCGCTTCATGCTTCCGGCGAGCTCCGCCCGCACCCGCTTGGGGAACTTGGCCACTACGAGCTGATAGCTCTCCTGGAGCATCTGCCGGACGGTATCGCCGGGAACGTTGCCATTCAGCACGACCGTGTTCCAGTGCCGCTTGTTCATATGGTATCCCGGAAGCACCGAATCCGGGTAGCTTTCCCGCTGCAGCCAGGCTTCGTCCGGATCGGTCTTCAGGTTCACGCTCTCCCATCCGGCATGCCTCCCGAAGAGGGCGAACATCTTGTCCTTCACGTACAGCACCTGCATATCGGGGTCGAAAGGGGTTTTCACGCTGGCTCCCGGGTAGCCTAGGCCAAGCTTGATCAGCTTTTCATGGTTCACTGCGCTTTCCTCCCCCTCCAGTCGTTCTCGCGATCATTCCCCTACGATGGCTTCCGCCTCGATCTCGATCAGAAGCCGCGGATCGATGAGAGCTTTCACTTCGACCATCGTCGCAGCCGGCTGCACGTCCCCGAAAAATTCCCCGTGGGCTCTGCCTGCTTCCTCCCAGCGGGAAATATCCGTGACGTACATCCTCGTCCGGACGACATCCGACAGGCTTCCGCCGAGCTCCTGGACGGCATCGCCGATGATGCCGAGCACGGCCACGGCTTGTTCGTACAGATCGCCCTCGCCGATCACTTCCCCGTCCTTCATCGCCGTCGTGCCGGCCACCTCGATCCGGTTGCCCGCCCGCACGGCCCGGCAATAGCCGACGTTCGATTCCCATGGCGACCCGGTAAACACTTTTTTCCGCTCCATAGCCGAATCCATCTCCTTCCCCGTTCCTCTCGCGGGAGAAGCTGCCCCCTCGCCGCGGCTGAGCAAATCTTCTGCCGGGTTGAGCTCCACTTCGGATCTCCCCTTCGGATCTCCCCTTCCTGTCCTGGCCGCCTCGCGTGCCCCTTCCGGATCCGGAGCCGTCCGCCATTTGCTTCATTATACGCGCAGCCATGCTCCGCTCCAATCCCAGCCGCAGGATTTTTCCGGCTTGCAGGCGACTTCATGGCCTTATTCCTGCCGCTGAGCGCCGGAGTCCCCGAAGCTCCTTGGCGGAAGCGGCGACGTCGGTTGGCCCCGGAACGAAAAAAGATCCCCGAAGGGATCTGGAGAGTTCCTATTGCATGGAAGCCGGCCCGAAGCCGCGTCGTCACCTGTTGACCGTTACGGTGATCGTCTCGCTGGAAGCGGCCCCTGCCGCGTTCACGAACTCCGCCCGGTACACATACATGCCTTTGGGACGTCCGGAAATGTCCGTGAAGGCCGACTGGGCCGCCGGCGTCGCCGCTTTCAGCGCCTGGGTATCGATCAGCATGCCGTTCTCATACAGGCGGTACTCGGCTGCGTTCGTTCCCCACCACATGTTGGCGGTCACGCGGTAGGCTCCGTCGCCGTCCCAGTTGTCATGGGAAAGCACCGGCTTGCCGGGATTCGCGTCGGTCACCTGTACGGTCAGCGGAGCGCTGCGCGCCGTTCCCTTGGCGTTGATCAGCTCGGCCGTGTAGACATACGTGCCGTTGGATTTTCCCGAAATCTCCGCCGCGGACGATTGGGCGGAAGGCGTTGCATCGGCCAGCACGACGGTGCGGATCAGCTTGCCGTTTTCGTACAGCTTGTAGATGCTGCCGTTGTTGCCCCACCACATGTTCATCGTGATCTTGTAGCTGCCGTCGCGCAAGCCGTTGACATGCCCGTTGTTGTCGCTGAGCACCGGAGTTCCCGGAGCCCCCTTGGCCGAAGCGGCGCCCTCGGTTACGTTGAAGGCGGTCGTCTGCTCGGCCGTATTGCCGGCCGCGTCCTTCACGATATAGCGTACGGCGTGCGCGCCGAGACCCAGATCGGCCGCGAGCAGCTGCGTTCCGCTAGCCAGCGCTTGTCCGTCCAGCAGCAGCTCGGAGGAGACGATGCCGGAGAGGGCATCCGTTGCCTGCAGCTCGAACCTCAGCGTATCCGTGAAGGCCGCATCGGTCACAGGTCCTCCCGATTGCGTCAGAACGGCGTCCGGGACGGTCTTATCTATGCGGACCGTCAGCTCCCGTTCCGATTCCCTGTTGCCGGCGGCGTCGATGGAATAATAACGAAGCGTATTCGCGCCCTCGCCCGCAAGCAGGATCGGAGCTCCATAGACGGTGTCGCCGCTTCCATTGAGGCTGTAGAACGTCTTCAGGCTGCCGGCACGGTCATCCGCCGCTTCAAGAGCAACCGTCACGTCGGCCTGATGCCAGCCTGCGGCATTCGGCTCGCCCGACAGCGAAGCGGTCGTTGCCGGCGCGGCCGTATCGGCCGGCAGGGCGATATCCTGAGCGCCGCGCAGCTTCAGCTGGTAGACGCCCTTGAACACAGAGGAAACGCCCTGCAGCTGAACCAGGTCGCCGTCATGATACGGGAAGCTGTCCTGGCTGAGACCGGTGCGGACATCGGCCCGCACGCGTACGGAAGCCCCGTCCTTCACGGCATCGAATTCAACCGAGCCCGACGGCGAAGCGGCAGCCAGATTGGCGATCGTCGCTTCGCCGATCGAGATCAGCGTTCCCTGGTTGGCCGCCGTCACGGTGTCGGCCGCGGCGGCCGAAGGCAGCTCCTGCGTTCCGGTCTTCACGATGGATTCAGGGTTGGCCAGTTCCAGCTCGCTGTTGTAGACGGCCGTCTCGGCCGTCAGCTCCACGACGTCGCCCGCATGGAAGCCCGGTTCGCTCTGGAACACGTAGATGCCCGCCGTCCCATCCTGCAAGTAGAAGGATTCGCCGCCGTAAATCCCCGGCTCGCTGACGATGACGCCTTGAACGGAAACGACGCTGCCGGATGGCAGCGTCCTTGCGTCCGACAGCGTTGTTTTAGCCGGCTTGGGAGTCGGCGTTGCGGTCGGGGTTGGCGTCTTGGTCGGAGCCGGGGTCGCTGTCGGCGCCGGAGTCGGCGTCGGCAGCGGCTCGGGCTGGACATTCCCGAGCGTGACCGCGACGGTCTTGAGATTGGTGCTGTTCTGGCGCAAGCGCAGATTCGCCGCTCCAGTGGAGCCGGACTTGATGCGGATGCTGAGCACCTTGGCGGCGCTGCCCGAGCTGTCCGCTGTCAGGCTGAACGCGGAGCTGTACGCATACGCGCTCGGCCAGGTGCCGTCATCGTTCTGCACCTGGGCGATCTGCGTGCCGCTGGCCGTCAGGTAGATGCCCAGCGAATAACCGCTGAGCGTGCTGCCCGGCGTCAGGCCGCTTGCATTCACGCGGATCTGGAATTCGCTGCCGTTGTTCGGAAGCGTCGCCTGCGAGACGAAGTCGTAGCCGACCGTGCCGGGCGCCGGAGTAGGCGCAGGCGTCGCGCTCGGCGTCGGTGTCGGGGATGCGGTCGACGTCGGCGTTGGCGTCGGGCCGCTCTTCACCCCGTAGGACCCGGCGCGGAACGTGCTGGAATCATACCATTTGTAGCCGGCGTTCGGAGCTGCCCATGGCTCGGCCTGCGGCTCCGTAGAGTTCGCCGGATTCTCGAAGGCGAGCAGCGGCGTCGGATTGTCCAGCGTCAGGCCGGATACCTGGGACAAGCTCGTATAGCTTTCGGAAGCGGCCAGCCAGTTCACGAGGTTGACGAGCAGCTTGCCGTCATCCACTTCCTTGAAGCCGTCGTAGGTCGTTTTCTTCGCTCCCGTATCCTCTCTCACATACTTCGGCGTCGCGTCCTCGACCGGCGAGGAGTCGCCGATGAACGCGGCCTTGCCCGCGCCTTTTTTGGAGACCGCCACATAAGGGCCTTCTTCGATGCCTCCGCCGTTGTAGACGCCCTGGTCGACGGCGCTGCTCCATTTGGCGCTCGTTTTGGGCAGATAAACGATGCCTTTGGCTTTCGCCGGGTCGATGATCGCCAGCGTGGAGCCGGCATGCATCGCTACCGAGGACACGCCTTGGGTGATTCCAAACGCCTGGTCCGGCGCTACGATATTGCTCGCGTTGATGTCTCCGAGCGCGTTGTAGCGGAAGCGCACGCCGAAGTTGTCGGCCAGCCAGTCGGAGCTTTGCACGCCCTGCATCGCTGGAGATGCGGCTTCCTCGGCGCTCATTCCCTTCGCAGGGTTGTCCCAAGCTCCGCGGCGGTAGCCGTTGAACGACTCGCTGCCGTCCCAGCGGTTCTTGTTGCGGTCGGCGTTGTAGTGGTCGCCGATGAAGAAGATGCTGCCGCCGTTCTGCACGTACTGGGCCATGGCCGCCTGCTCGCTCGTTTTGAACGGAACGTTGGCCTCGGCGGTGACGAAGACATTATAAGGGCTTAAATCCGCCAGGGTGATCGGGGCGGACTTGCGGAGCTCCTGGACATCGAAGCCGGCTGTGGCGAGCGCGTTGCCGAAGTCCGAGAAGCCTCCGTCGATGACCCAGTCCGCCGCGCCCGCCGTCTGGGCATGCGTATTGTCGAACAGCACTTTCTTCCCTGCGTTGCCGTTGACGACCTTGGCCTTGATGAACGGCGCCGGATCCGCGGGTCCCTCGGCATGCGCCTGACCTCCGCCCCAAGCCGTCAGCTGGGTCGGCACCAGCACAGCGGCGGCAAGCGCCGCATGCAGCAATCTTTTCTTCCATAGCGAATTCGTCCTCATCATGATCCCCTTTCCGGTTGAGCCGGAATATTCTGTTAATCTCCCGGCAGAAATAGAATATATCAGGAAAATGTTTTCGGATAGTCATTTGTTAGGTAAATTTTATTGCTACTCAGATAAATTTATGTAAACATTTGAATAAGAATCGGTTTGCATGCTCCTTCTTCACCTTGATTGCGGACAGCAAAAAAACCGCTCTCCCGAGCGGTCCAAGCTGTCCAGATCGAACCCAGCCGCGCCGTTCAAGCTCTCCGGCCCAGCCGTGGACAGACTCCGGCGACCTTGCTCCCGTCAGTCCGGAGCCACGACCTCGACCTTGATCCGGTCCGGATCCTCGCAGAACAAGGCGTAATGCCCTTCTCCTCCGCCATAAGGATAGCGTTCTCCATAGAGCATGGCCGTTCCCCTGGCAGCCAGCTCTGCCGCAAGGCGGTCGACCTGTCCGCGGGAAGAGGCGTGGAAGGCCACATGGTTCATTCCTACCTTGCGCCTGTGGTAGGCCGGTTCGCGGTGCCGCTCCTCCACCTGCACCAGAACGAGGTAGAACCTGTCCTTTTTCCAGCTTCGCCCCTGCTCCCAGCGCTGATAGGGCTCGTAGCCGAGCTCTCCAAGCAGCCAGCCCCAAAACCCGGCCGAAGCCTCCAGATCGGATACATACAGTTCCAAGTGGTGCAGCATGGTCTCTCCCAGCTTTCTAGTAGGATTGGATATGTTTTTGCCGTGTCGGCCAAGAAAGAATCTGCCCCATGACGCCGAATGGTTGAAGAAGTCAGCCGCCGCCGCTGTCGACCCCACGGATGGCCCCTGCGGAAATCATAGCAATCCATGAGAAACAGCAGTTAGGGAAAGAGGGTATGCTAGAATCAAATCCAATGATGAGGTGATCAATGATGTCTCTTACATCGAGCATGATCTTTGTCAATCTTCCCGTAAAAGACCTGGACAAGTCAATGGCGTTCTTCCGTGAGGTCGGCTTCGCCTTCAACCCGGACATGACGAACAGCGACGCCGCCTGCATGATCGTAAGCGAGCAGATCTACGTCATGCTGCTGACCGAGCCCTTCTTCGGCAAGTTCGTCAACAAAGAGCTCGCGGATGCTTCCCGCACCGCAGAGGCGATCATCTCCATAACGGCGGACAGCCGGGCCAAGGTGGACGAGATTTTCGAGACCGCTCTGAAAGCCGGCGCCAAAGCGACGATCGATGTCTCCGATCTTGGCTTCATGTATACCCGAAGCTTCGAGGATGTCGACGGACATCTATGGGAAGTATTCCATATGGATATGGCCGCGATGGCTGGGCAGGGCCAGCAGGCCGAGCCGACCGCCTAAGCGAAGCATGGACGGCTGCATCCCCATTCTGCCGGAATTTCAATTGGAATAAAGGCGCAAGCTTCTTCTAATACGCATAGAAAAAGACGGTCCGGGACTTCCTCTTTTCCCGGATCGTCTTTTCTCCGTTTGATGCCAATTTTATTGAATGGAACCCCGTTCCTCCAGAACCGGCCGGTATGCTTCCAGAACCGTCTTCGCTTCCTCTTCCGCACCGAGCTTCATCGATTCGTCCAGGGCGTGGGCGAGCTCCATCTGCAGCTTGGCCACCTTGGTGACCCTTTGCGCTTCCAGCAGCTCAAGCAGATCCGGCATGATATCCTCCGCCGTGACCGGCTCCGGCTTCCTGCCCAGCCTCTTCAACCACAAGCTCCGGCCGTCGGTCATCAGAATGCTTTCGTCCAATAGTCTGTATTCACGCATCGCTGCTCGCCTCCTCTTTCTTCTTACCCATCCAACGACCGGTTTGCCGCAAAGGTTCCTATATTTTTCTATTTTTCCATTCTAAAGGCTGGAGCCCCTCTTACTCGTCTCATTCCCGTCTCCTTTCCGTCTCATTCCCATGGAATTCCCAGCCCCATTTTCCGGCTCTCTTCGAAACAATAAAACACCCCCTCCCCGCAGCCATCGGCTTCGCGCTCAAGGTGCGATTCCTTTGGCTGCGGCAAGGGGGCTTCTTTATTCCCCTACAGCTTGGAGGAAAATCAGCTGTCGAGGGATACAATCTGGCCGATTCCCGCATTGTTTACAAGAATATCAAACCGATTATCGCCCGTACGCTTCCGCAGGGCCTCATCCGATTTTGCAAATAAGTCATGAATGCCGTCAAGGGTGCTCAAGTCAGCTCCGATCGTGAAGGCTTCGCCTCCACTTTGGACGATTTTATGCGCCACTTCCTCCGCTTCATGGCGCCTCTTTCCATAATGCACGGCAATGATTGCGCCTTCCTGCGCCAGACGCAACGCGATGCCGCGCCCGATCCCCCTGCTTGCGCCGGTTACCAAAGCGATCTTCCCTCTCAACCTACTCATGCTTTCATCTCCTTATTTGGACTGCATGTTAAGTTATATCAGAGCGAGATGATCGCAATGTTGCTCATACATTCCGAAGCAGCCAAACCGGCCCAACCGACCCATCCGATTCAATCCCCCGATGGCAGAAATTCCGGATCCCGGGAGCGTGAACTTCGTAATGGGAGTCTTGGGTTTCATGGCTCGTCAACGCTGCTGCAAGGCGGCCACAGGATCCTCCTGCGCGCCTGCCGGAATCTCCTTGTCGGAGCTGTACAGCTCGCTGTAGAAGCCGCCGCGGCGCAGCAGCTCCTCATGGGTGCCCTGCTCCTCCAGCCGTCCATCCTTGAGCACCAGAATCTTGTCCGCGCTGCGGATCGTTCCAAGCCGGTGAGCGATGACGAAGCTTGTCCGGCCTTTCATGAGCCGCTGCAGCCCTTCTTGAATTTTGATCTCGGTCACGGTATCGATGCTGCTCGTCGCCTCGTCGAGAACGAGCATGGACGGATTCGCGAGAATCGCCCTCGCGATGGCGAGCAGCTGCTTCTGCCCGCTGCTGATGCCGCTGCCGTCCGCGCTCAGCATTTTGCCGTAGCCGTCCTTCAGCCGCATGATGAAGGAATGGGCGTTGGCCAGCTTGGCCGCCTCCTCCACTTCCTCGTCGGTCGCATCGAGCCTTCCGTACCGGATGTTCTCCCGTATCGTTCCTTCGAACAGGAACGAGTCCTGCAGCACGAAAGCCATGCGGGAGCGCAGGCTGTCCCGGCGGATGCCGGCCAAATCCTTGCCGTCGAGCGTAATCCGCCCGGAGGTCGGCTCGTAGAAGCGCGAGAGCAGGCTGATGACCGTCGTTTTGCCCGCTCCCGTAGGACCGACAAGGGCGATCGTCTCGCCGGGCCGGGCTTCGAAGTCGATGCCCGTCAGCGTCTCGCGGCCTTCCTCGTAGCCGAAGGATACATGCTCGAAGCGCACCGCCCCTTCGACCTTGCCGAGCCGCTCGGCCTTGCTGTCCTCCCGCTCCTCCGGCTCCTCGTCGAGCACCTCGAAGACCCGCTCGGCGCCTGCAATGGCCGACAGCAGCGTATTCCACTGGTTCGCCAGGTCATTCAGCGGACGGGTGAACTGGCGCGCATACTCGGCGAACACGATGATGGTGCCGACCGTAATGGCGCCGCGCACGGCCAGAATCCCGCCGACGCCCGCCACGATCGCGAAGCTCAGGTTGTTCAGGCTGTTCATGACCTTGGGGATGAAGCCCGAGATCGTCTGCGCCCAGAATCCGGACAGCCGGATGCGCTCGTTGCGCTCGCGGAACGCCTCCTTGACCTGCTCCTCGCGGGAGAAGGCCGTAATGACCCGCTGGCCGGACAGCGTCTCCTCGATGTAGCCGTTCAGCTCGCCCAGATTGCGCTGGCGGGCCTTGAACAGAGGGCCGGTCCGCTTGGTGATCCAGCGCATGCCGACCGCCATCAGCGGCACGACGACAAAGGTCAGCAGCGTCAGCAGCGGACTGAGCCACAGCATGACGCTCACCGTTCCGGCCAGCGTCAGCACGCTGGAGAAGATCTGGATCGCGGAGCTGTTGAGGGTGGAGCTGACATTTTCGATATCGTTCGTCAGGCGGCTCATGATCTCGCCCTGCTGGCGCTTGCCGTAGAACGGAATGGGCAGCCGGTGCAGATGGGCGAACAGGTCGCTTCGCAGCCGGTATACCGTCTCCTGCGCGATCGTGATCATCCACACGTTGTGGATCCAGGACGTTGCCGAAGAGAGCACGTAGACGATGCCGAGCCCGGCGAGGAACAGGCCCCATCCTTCGGTCTGGCTGCCTTCCTTGAGATAGAGGTCGACGGCGCGCCCGATCATGTACGGACCGAGCAAGGCAAGCGCGGAGCTGACCGCCACCAGCACGAGCACGACCGTCAGCTTCACCTTGCGCTTCGCCAGATACCCCCACACCCGCCTCAGCGTGCCGGTCCAGTCCTTGGCCTTCGCCTTCGGCTTGCCGCCGCGGACGCCCGCAGGCGGAAGCGAAGGATCCGGCTCGGGGCGCGGAACTCTCAGCGGTTCGAGCCCTTGCTTAAGCATGGCGGGCCTCCTCTCCATACTGCGACTCGTAGATGCGGCGATACAGCTCCGAATCCGCCATCAGCCGGTCATGGCGCCCTGCCGCCGTCAGACGGCCGTCCTCCAGCAGCAGGATCAGGTCCGCCGACACGGTCGAGCTTATTTTCTGCGTAATCAGGAATGTCGTGCAGCTCATGGCTTCCAGCTCCTGCAGCAAGAGGGCTTCGGTCTTCAGGTCGAGAGCGCTGGTGCTGTCGTCTAGAATAAGAATCTTCGGCTCTCTGACGAGCGCTCTGGCGATGGACAGCCGCTGCTTCTGGCCGCCGGAGAGGTTCACGCCGCGCTGGCCGAGCATCGTTCCGTACCCGTCCGGCAGGCGCATGATCGTCTCATGCAGCTGGGCCGCCTTCGCCGCGGCCGCGATCTGCTCCTCCGTCGCATGCTCGTTGCCCCAGGATATATTTTCGCTGACGGTGCCGGAGAACAGCGTCACGTCCTGCGGCACATAACCGATCGCCCGGCGCAGCGTCTGGACATCAAGCTCCCGAAGCTCGGTGCCTCCGACCGCAATCACGCCAGAGGTCGGCTCATACAGACGCAAAATCAGCTGCA
Source organism: Paenibacillus sp. RUD330 (assembly GCF_002243345.2). NCBI lineage: Bacteria > Bacillati > Bacillota > Bacilli > Caryophanales > Paenibacillaceae > Paenibacillus > Paenibacillus sp. RUD330. The sequence continues at coordinate 876,653 of NZ_CP022655.2, read as the reverse complement.
CGAGCGAGGACTTGCCGGAGCCCGTCGCCCCCATGATCGCGACTCGCTGTCCCGCGCGCGCATGGAAGCTGATGTTCTCCAGGATAGGGATGCTGCTCTCCGGGTAGGTGAAGCCGACCGAGCGGAATTCGACATCCGAGCCCGCAAGCGGCTTCGTTCCGGAAGCCGCCTGCGCTTCCGAAGGGTCCGCGTTCAGCACTTCGCGGATCCGTCGGGACGATGCGCCGGCTCGGGAGAACATCGCGGCGATCCATGCCAGCATGCTCATTGCGCCGATCGTCCGCAGCGCATAGTTGATGACCGCGACCGTCTGGCCCTCGGTCGCCGATCCGGCTGCGATATCGAGCCGGCCGTACCAGAGAATGGCGATGATGGCGGCGTTGACGATCAGCATGATGAACGGCTGGGTCGTTTCCGTCAGCCGCAAGGCGCGCACGGTGCCCTTCATCAGCTCGGCGCCGGCTTCCCCGAAGCGCTTGACTTCATGGCCCATGCGGACAAAAACGCGGATGAGCCGGATGCCGGTCAAGTTCTCCTGAATGACTGCGTTGACCTTGTCGAGACGGCGCTGCACCGTCTGGAAGACGGAAGACGCCCGGCCGATCATCCAGCCGACGAAAAGCAGCAGCAGCGGCAGCGTCGCGGCCAGCATAAGGCCAAGCCGGAAGTTGACGATGAGCGCCATCAGGACGCTTCCCGCGACCACAAGCGGGATTCTCGTCATGAAGCGGAGCGCCATGAAGACCGTATCCTGAACCTGGCTGACGTCTCCCGTCAGGCGGGTGATCAGGCTCGACGCCGCGAACCGATTGAAAACCTCGTAGGTGAACGACTGCACTTTGCCGTACAGCCGCTCCCGCAGGTCGTAGCCGAATCCCTGGCTTGCGTACGAAGCATAGAAGGAGCTGCATATCCCCGCCGCGAAGGCGATCAGCGCCCCTCCAGCGAGCACGCCTCCCCACAGCCAGACGACCTGCAGATTTTTATGGGCGATGCCTTCATCGATGATCTTCGCGATGATAAAAGGCTGGGACAGCTCCACCGCCAGCTCGACCAGCATCATCAGCAGGGCGACTCCGGCCGAGACGCGGTACTTGGACAGCGATGACAATACTTTCTCCATGTGCCGTGATGCACCTCCAAGCTATGTATGCGTTCATTATACCCTATATTTCCCAAGGACGGCTCTGCGCTCGAACCTGTCGGTCCGCCTCCATCCTTGCGGTAGGCGTCCGTCTCGGCTTTTGCGGCCGCCCTTCATTATCGATTGCTTGCAAGGCTGCAAGGGCAAGCCTTGCTGGCAAGAGCAAGGCTGCGTGGGCAAGGCTGCATGGGCAAGAGCAAAGCTGTAAGGGCAAGAGCAAAGCTGTAAGGGCAAGAGCAAAGCTGCATGGGCAAGAGCAAAGCTGTAAGGCTAGCCTTTTCTGAAGTGCCGGCACATGACATGAAGAATGAGCCTGGCTCGCCCTGCCTATCGGACATACGATCCGTTATTCCGGGTTCCGGCACCGTTTAAAAAAATTTAACGGACATCAGATCCGTTATTGTTGGCTTTCTTGCCCTTCTGGACCGATTTTTGTTGGAATAACGGATCCTATGTCCGATAAATCAAATTTTATGGGAAAATCGAGCAAATAACGGATCCTATGTCCGATAACCGTTATTTCCAGCAGCCGTGTACACTACTGGCTTCTAAATATGGATGTATTTCCGACTACCGTCCCCGCACAATGATTCTTACCCCACTGCATGAAGACATAGCAACGCTGCTGGCGACTTAGCCATCCTGCTCGCGGACTTAGCAACTTAGCAACTTAGCCGTCCACTGGCGGACTTAGCAACGTAGCAACTTAGCCATCCGCTGGCGGACTTAGCAACGTAGCAACTTAGCCATCCGCTGGCGGACTTAGAAACTTAGCAACTTAGCCATCCGCTGCCGGACTTAGCAACATAGCAACTTAGCCATCCACTGGCGGACTTAGCAACGTAGCAACATAGCAACTAGCCATCCGCTGCCGGACTTAGCAATGTAGCAACTAGCCATCCGCTGCCGGACTTAGCAACTTAGCAACTTAGCCATCCACTGGCGGACTTAGAAACGTAGCAACTTAGCCATTCTGCTGCCGGACTTAGCAACGTAGCAACTTAGCCATTCTGCTGCCGGACTTAGCAACGTAGCAACTTAGCCATCCACTGGCGGACTTAGAAACGTAGCAACTTAGCCATCCTGCTCGCGGACTTAGCAACATAGCAACTCAGCCATCCTGCTCGCGGACTTAGCAACATAGCAACTAGCCATCCGCTGGCGGACTTAGCAACGCTGCTGGCGACTAGCCAATCTGCCGGCAGACACAGCCATTCTGCAGTCAGGTACCATCACTGCCAGGACGCTCCGCCAGAACTGGGAAGTCCCCGTTATGGACAAGCATTACCTGCCCAAGGGGCAAGCCTTCTTGCCCCGGCCTCCCAGCATTCGAAAGCCGTCCAAGCGGACGGCTTTCGTCAAGCATCTAGCTGAGCGCGGCAGCGGCCAGCTCCCTGAAATCGAGAGAGACGATCGGAGTTCCGGCAACAATCCGTTCCTTCATTGGCTCCATCCAGGCGGTGATGCCCTCCGTCAGCTCCTCCGGGCTGAGCTTCTTGGCAAGGACGGTATACAAAGTGAGATCGCGCATCTCCAGGAACAGCCCCAGCACATCCAGCCACTCCTCCGGCATCTTCCGTTCGCTGCGATAGCCTTGCAGGAAGCTGAGGAAGAAGTCCGCCGCATAGGCGTCCCGATCCGCCCCGTATCGGTCAGGAATTCGGGAGCTGAGCGCATAATAGAGCGGAATGGCGACATCGTGGATGTACCAGCTGTATTCCAGGTCGTCGAAGTCGAACACCATGATGCGCCCTTCGTGTACAAAAAAGTTGCCGTTATGGATATCTCCGTGAAGCAAGCCGTAGCTCCCTTCCGGCCGAGGCAGAGCATGCAGCCTATCCAGCACGGATGCTAGCTGCGCGATAACCCCGGGGTCCTCGTCCTGAAGATAGGCGGTTGCGTTCGCGATGAGGTCGTCCTCGCTCCACTGCCTTCGGGCGAGCTTCCGATCCAGCTTGGCGGAAGCGTTGTGGAAACGAGCCGTTACCGCCCCCCACTCCGCGAACAGCTCCCGATTCCAAGCCTCCGAGTCCGGCACCGCTCTTCCGCCAGGCGCTTTGCGGAACAGGCTCGCATAGAAGCACGATCCGTCCGCGGCCATGATTTTCTCGATGCGGCTGCCGGACGGCGAGGCCAGACCCGAGGCGATATCCTTTCCGCAGCCCTCCGCCTCAAGATGCCGTAGGAAATCAAGCTCGGCTTCGATTTCTTCCTGCGATCTATGGCTGCTGTGGGTCAGGCGCAGAATGACGGGAACGCCTTCCGCTGTCTGCATTTCATAGATATAGTTTTCAAAATCGCCCAGCTTCTTCGGATTTCCCTGCAGTCCGAAACGAAGAGCCGCATCCTCCAGCCGCTCTGGACCGAACAGCTTCTCTACCGATGCCTCCATATTTATCCCCCTTGCCTGTATTCAGGTTTTCTAATCTTCTTTAGGTTTAGGGGGCCGCCCCTTGATTTCCTGCCCGTTCCCTCAAATAAATCGTATACTGAAGCTATTCCCGGAACGATGGAGGAGGAGTCGACAATGGCATTTTTCGCGGTCATGCTGCCGATGCTGGATGAAGAAAAGAGCGCGAGGCTGCGGACGGAGCATCTCGCTTACCTGGAGAAGCTGGAGCAAGAGGGCCGCATCGCCGCCAGAGGAAGATTCACCGATGGATGGGGCGGCCTCGTCATTTACACGGGAGAATCGCTTCAACAGGTTTCCGCGCTCGTGGAACAGGATCCCTATGTCCTGCATCAGGCTCGCAACTATGAGATTCACCCTTGGGAAATGACTTCCCTGTTTCTGAAGGTCCAGCTCTAAGATTCCCTGTCCGTCCTGCTGTCGACGGCTTTTGGACATCGGCAGCATCGCTTCAGCAAGCAAAAAGCCCCCTCGCCTGAACGGTGAAGGGGCTTGTTTTTGTCACGGAGCCTTTTTGGCATAGTCGATCAGGTTGATGATCAGAACCGCTGCTTGAGCGCGTGTCAGAGGCTGGTCTCCATGGAACCGGTTCTTTTCGTCGCCTTGGACAAGACCCGCGATTTCCAGAGCGGCTGCGTGCTTGGATGCCCATGCCGGAATGGAAGAGGCGTCGGCGAAGGCAGGCTTGGAGTCTGCAGCCGGAAGGGAGAGGGCTTTGGCGACCAGCACCGCGATCTCGGCGCGGGTAATCGTCCTTTTCGGCCCGAACGTGCCGTCTTCGTATCCTTTCAGCCAGCCCGCCTCCGAAGCCTGCGCGATATACCCGCGCGCATAAAGCGGAACGGAGGAAGCATCCTTGAAGTCCAGGCTGCCGCCGGTGCTGTCCAGACCGAGCGCACGGCCCAGCATCGTGACGAAGTCGGCGCGGGTGACGCTTCCATTCGGATGGAAGCTGCCGTCTCCGAACCCGATGATGATGTTCAGTTCGGAAGCTCTAGCGATGGCGCCGCTCGCCCAGTGCTTGGAGCTGACATCGTTGAACGGCTGCGGCTTGGCGGAAGGCTCGGGCAATGCCGAAGCGGTCGGCGCCGGCGTGGCGGATGGCGTCGGGCTTGGTGATGGCGTCGGCGTTGCTGTCGGATAGGTCGGATACCATGGTATCGGTGTCGGCGTCGGTGCCTGCGTCGGCGTTGGTGTCGGGGTCGGGTTTGTTGTTGGCGTCGGCGTCGGGTTTGTTGTCGGTGTCGGCGTCGGATCAGAGGCCGGAGCTGTTTTCGCCGCCAGAGGGGAACTGAAAATAGAAACCCGGATCGCTTTTCCATCCTCTCCTTTTTGGATGGCGGCGATTTCAATCCTATACGAAGTGTCCGCCTCCAGGGACTTCAGCGTCCATTCCGTTCCGGCAGCGTACCCCGCCCATTGGCCATCCGCAAAAATGTCGTAGCCGGACGCTCCCGCTACGGCCTGCCATTGGAGCGGAATTTCAGTTGCGCCCGCTTTGCCGGCAGTCGGCGCCGCCGGGGCCGGCAGGCTGTCCGCAGAGCCGCCTCCCGCAGGGAGGTCGGCTGCGAGCTGGTCCGACATCGTATGGTTGCGGTCGGCGCTGATTTCCCAGTTCATGGCGCCGGCGATATCGATGGATCGGATATAAGCGGTTTTGTAGGCGGTCGACTCCGCATCGTCATAAGAGATGAACACGCCGGTCTTTTCATTGTACAGATAAGGAACCTTGGCGTAGTTGTTGAACACCCGCTTGAAGTCCGGATTCGTCAGGTAGTTGTTCTCGAGATCGGCGATGTCGAACTTCGCATCCGCTCCCCACGTTCCAGGGATGATCGTGCTGGAGCACTGCTGGTACTCGCCGCCGCTCGCGCAGCCGCCCCAGCCCGTTCCGTAATACGGAATTCCGGCTACCAGCTTGTAATTAGGCACTCCGCCTTTCAGATGTCCTTGCAGCCCTCCGGCAGCATTGAAGCGTTTGGCCGAGGCGCTCTTGTTGTTCGGATCGTAGTAAAGCGGAGCGTTGTGGGCCGCTTCCGTCTGCCAGGTTCCATTATAGTCGTAGGTCATGATGTTGATGAAATCGAGGTATTGGACCGAGTTGGCATAATCGGCATTTACCGTGAAGTTGTCGCCTTGGCCGGAAGCGATCGTCAGTAGATAATACTTGCCGTCTTCCTGGCCGGCGGCGTCAAGCGCCTCCCGGACGGTTTTCACCAACAGCGTGAAATTCTCCTTGTCCTGAGGTCCCCTGGCGTTGGTCGTCTCTCCGCCCTCGACCGGATATTCCCAATCGATGTCGAAGCCGTCGAAGCCGTAGGCGCGAAGGAACTGGACGGCGGAGCTTGCAAACGTCCTGCGGGAAATTTCATCCGCGGCGACGAGCGAGAAGTTTTTGGACCAGGACCAGCCGCCGACTGAGATGAGCGTCTTCAGGCTCGGGTTGTCGGCTTTGAGTTCCTTCAGCTCCTCGAAGCCTTGGGGATCGAATTCCGGATAGCCTTGAATGACGCCTCCATTGAACACATATCCCTGTTGCAGCTCGATGTCCGGGTTCTGGCATTCGGCTCCGGTCGTGCCGGCCCCCTTCCAGCAAATATCGCCAAAGGCGTAGTTGATATGCGTAATCTGCGAGCCGTCGATATCGGCCGGGCTGAACTGGCGGGCGCCCTGTGCCCAGGCGGCATAATAGGCGACAATGTTGTACTCGCGGCCCGGAACGGCCGTTGCCGGCACGCTCGCTTCCGATTGCCACAGGCTGTTTTTGGCGACGACCGTAAAGTCGTAGGCTTGGCCCTCGGTCAATCCCGTCGCCGCATAACGCGGAACCGGGCTGGTGCCGATGAGGTCGCCGTCGCGGTAGATTTCATACTCGGTCGCACCAGCTGTCGGAGCCCAGCCTAGCGAAATCGCGGTCCGGGTTCCGGATACGACCTGCACCGACTGCGGCGCGTCGAGCCGGCCCCAGACGATGCGCAGGCCGTTGCTCTTGCCGGATACCCGGCGATCCTTGTCCTGCGCGGCGACCTGGAAGTAAACGGATTGGCCTACCGTCGGCTTGGCGATTTCGTAGGAGAACCTGCCGGCCGCCGCCCAGTCTCCTCCGAACCATTTGTTGTCCACATACACGTCATATCCCGTAGCGAGAGGACTCGTCGTCCATCCCAGCTCGATGGAATTGTAGGTGACGTCCGTCACGCGAAGGTACTGTGGAGTCGTCAGCGGCGGCTCCGGATAGGCGTTTGGATCCTCGGCGGCGGTCGTTGCCGTGACCACATTGCTCTTCTCGCTCTGGGTGCCGAGCACCGGGACGGAAGTGACATAGAAGGAATAAGTCGTCTCCGGCTCCAAGCCGCCGACGATTTTCGGGGAGAATCCGGACCAGGCCGCCCAATTCCACTGGGTGCTGTCTCCGATCTTGTAGTAGATCTGATATCCGTTGTTAGGGTCGATTCCGGGAACTTCATCCCAAGTCAGAGTGATCGATTTTGCCTTTGCATCGGATACGGCCAGATTCTGGGGGATGTTGGGATCAGCCGCAGCGGCAGCGGGGGGGGGCGGCGGCTCCGAACATGCTGATCAGGAGTGCCAATGTAAGCAAGGAAGCAAGCGTGGAAGAAACGTTCTTTTTCAGTCGCGTGGTCAATCAAGTCACCTCATCCATAATGATTTGGGGAATCATGGAACGGCTTTTCGACCTCTGTCTGGACCGGCTGGCTTGGGAAAAGAGGGGCAATACGGGAAAATTTTGCGACAAAAGGGAAGTCAATGATATCAAGCATCAATGAGAGCGCTTACCACCCCGCCGGCGAAATTTGTGCCTATCAAGCTTCCCTATTCGCGGGGAAAGATCCAACACCTTTTCAAAATCTTTATGATCCGTGATATTTATCACAAAAAGATCGAAAGTATCATTTTTTCAACCACGAAATTGTATTTCACGATCATAAAAATTATCACAACGATCCCAGGCTCGGTTCATCACCGGGGCGAAGTCTCTATAAAGAGCCTATAGAACCGGTTCAGAGAAGCTGTCGGCCTTCTGACGCGGCAGGGGAAGGCTTCTGTCTGGCGACAGCGCCGGCAAGCCTGGATTTGAAGCAAGCATTTCGGATATTCGTTCCGCTATGGCAATTTTGAGGGCCTTTGGCTTACTTATCGGACATACGATCCGCTATTTGGCCGAATTCGAAGCTTTTGGCATTTTATCGGACATACGATCCGCTATTCCCTGGAAATTCCCCCTATATCAATAGATCGGAGCCATATAACGGATCGTATGTCCGATAGCTTCGCAGATTCCACTTTTTAAAGAGAATAACGGATCCTATGTCCGATAAGCCTTCTAGTATGGAAAACGTCCATGCGGCGGGGGCTTCCACCGAGGCGGAGGCGTCCGCAGCAACGGGTGTCTCTCCACAGCAACGGGTGCATCCGCAGCAACAGGTGCGTCCACAGCAACGTGTGCGTCCGCAGCAACAGGTGCGTCCACAGCAACGTGTGCTTCCACAACAGCGTGTGCTTCCGCAGCAACGGGTGCGTCCGCAGCAACAGGTGCGTCCACAACAGCGTGTGCTTCCGCAGCAACGGGTGCGTCCGCAGCAACAGGTGCGTCCGTAGCAACGGGTGTCTCTCCACAGCAACGGGTGTCTCTCCACAGCAACGTGTGCTTCCACAGCAACGGGTGTCTCTCCACAGCAACGGGTGCTTGCATGGCTTGCTTTCACCACAACGTGCACTTCTACCACAACGCCACTGCTATGTTTCTCGAAAGCCGCATAGGGCCTGTCATTATCCATAAAACGGAGTTCCTGCACTTGTCTTTCCTGCACTTGTCTTTCCTGCACTTGTCTTTCCTGCAACTGTCTTTCCTGCAACTGTCTCGCGTCCGTTTCAAAACGCATCAAACGAGCAACTGCCGTCTGCCCTCACGTTCGCCTGCCGTTTGGAAGGGAACGGCAAAAAGGCCGGATTTGGCTTCCGGCCTCTTTGGATCTGGGATGCTGCTGCGCGTACGATTATATTCCTTTGTTCTTGAACATGGTTGCGATCGAGCCGCCGTAAATATTGCTGCGGATCGCTTCGGTGAACAGGCTCGCCATCGAGATGACGGTCAGCTTGTCGGAATGCCCGGAAGGCTGCAGGATGGAGTCCGTAACGACGATTTCCTTGATATGCGCATGCTCCAAACGCTCAAGCGCATTTTGGGAAAACAGGCCGTGGGTCGCAGCGACCATGATGTCGCGTCCGCCCTTCTCGACGAGCTTGTCCACGACATTGAGAAGGGTTTTGCCCGTATCGATGATGTCTTCGATCACGATCGGCGTCTTGCCGGCCACCTCGCCGATGACATGCGTCTTCTCTTCTCCCGTGTGGCTGTCGTGGTTGGTCACGACCATCGCGAACGGGGCATGCAGGTAGTTCGCCAGCTTCTCCGCCGTAGAGGCGCGCCCCGCATCGGGAGACACGATGACCGGATTCTCGATGTTCTTGCTGCGGATATACTCCGCCAGCTCGTCGAGCGCCGTGAGATGATCGACCGGGAAGTTGAAGAAGCCTTGAATAGCGGCCGTATGCAAATCAAGCGGAATGATCCGGGAAGCGCCTGCCGTCTCCAGCAGGTCGGCGACCAGCTTGGCGGAAATCGCCTCGCGGGGATGGCGCTTGCGTTCCTGGCGGGCATAGCCGTAGTACGGCATGATGATGTTGATCGTCTTGGCCGATGCCCGCTTGGCCGCGTCGATCATGATGAGCAGCTCCATAAAATTCTCGTTGACCGGGTCCGACAGCGACTGCACGATGAAAATATGGCAGGTCCGGATCGGCTCCTTGTAGGAGACGTAGAGCTCTCCATTATCGAATTGCGACAGCTCCACCTCTCCGAGAGGAATGCCCAGCTGCTCGCTGATGCTCTTCGCAAGCGGAATATTGGAAGATCCGCTGAAAATTTTCACTTTATCCGTCATATTGATCCCTTTCCCTCCCGCGCTTCGGCTATCATCCTTTTTAACCATTATAGCCTATCGGAGCCAAATCAACAGCCCGCAGGAGGATTGAGCTGCGGCATCTCCTTACCAAGGGAGCGACCTCGCTGTACGGAACAGGTCCTTCTGCATCGCAGCCGAAACGAGTCAGCGTCCTTGTCACCCTGCGAACCCCATCGCTTCCTTCACAGGCTGTATGCGTCGGCCCCACTGCTTCCGCAGCCCGCATGGCTCCATCCTCCGGCACCCGCTCCAGCTCTTCGGAGCCGGCTATTGCAGGAATGCTTCTCTGTGTTGAACCCGCGGCTTTCCGCTGACGGCCTCGGCCAAATTCATGTTGAAGCCTCCGTATCCACGCCCGGGTACCGGCGTTCTTTTAGGATTCGCGGCTCGGCTTTGAACCAATGGGCAAAATCCGGTCCTGCCCCTATAATTAAAAAGCAGGATACATTCAAGGAGGAATAAGGATGGAAACGTCTTCCGGAAAAGTCGCCTCCATTACGAGGTATCCGGTCAAATCATTTGCGGGCGAACGCCTGGAAGCCTGCGAGATGGAAGCAACAGGACTAGCAGGCGACCGAGTCGGGGCATTCCGCGATGAAAGGAAGCAGGGATGGAACAGCTATATCACCGCTCGGCAGCTCCCGCAGATGCTGGCTTACCGCGCATCCGTAGCGGAAGACGGCCTGCATGTCATCTCTCCTGAAGGGCGGGCCTTCCGGTGGGACGGGCTGTTGCTGGCTGACATGCAGCGGCATACGGAAATTGGAATGTCGATGACCGGGTACAAAGAGCCTCATCAGGAGGAGCCGGGTCTCCTGGCGGTCGACGCCGCTCCCGTTCTGCTCGTGACCGACGCTTCTTGGCGCAAGCTCGAAGCCGTCTGGGGCAAGAAGCTGGACCTGCGGCGCTTCCGGCCGAACCTGGTGCTCGCGATGGATGATCCCGGCTTCGACGAAGCGCAGTGGATCGGCAGGCGGATCCGCGTAGGAGCCGCTGAACTGAGAGTCGACTCGTTCTGCGGCCGCTGCTCGATGATCGGCCTGGAGCCGGACTCGCTGCAGCGCGATCCGTCGCTGCACAAGACCGTAAGCCGGCAGTTTGGAAACCAGTTCGGCCTCTATGCGTCCGTCGCCGTGCCGGGTACCGTTCGGGTCGGCGATACGGTCGTCGAAGCTTGAACGCCTCCAAGGATAAGGGAGCTGAAGAAATGGAGCTGCTGTACGATCTGGTCCATCCGAAAGTCGCCAATCCAGCCGGGTCGGCCTTCGTTCGCCGTTCCGCCCGGGGCATCATCGTCGATGGAAGCAGGATGCTGGCGATCTACACCGCCCGTTATAATGACTACGGCATTCCCGGCGGCGGAATCGAGCCGGGAGAAGACATGCTATCGGGGCTCCGACGCGAGCTGGAGGAGGAAGCCGGCTGCTCTTCCGTCGAAGTCGTCCGGGAGCTCGGCCGCGTGGAGGAACTACGCCCCGCTCGGGAATCGGAATATGACAACATGAGGATGACCTCTTGCTTCTATGTGTGCCGGGCAGAGACGGACTTCTCCCGGATTCGTCCGGAAGCCTACGAGATCGCCAACGGTTCGCGGCCGAAGTGGGTGGAAATCGCCGATGCCATCTCCCACAACCGCGCCGTGATGGAGCGAAAGGGTGCCAATATCGGCTTTGCGATCGAACGGGAGACGCTTGTCATGGAGCTTGTCGAGCGTCAGCTCCGGGAGGGGCTGACGTTTTGAGCAGCAGCTGACTGGATATTTCCCGGCCTCATACGGACCTCCACTGTCACAGGCCATGCGTTTCCCGATCAAGGAGCTTCCAGCTCTTGGCCGAAGCGGCTGGGCGAAGGAGCTGATCCAGCACAACCCGTTCCCCCGGATGCCTGCGGACGAGCTCGCGCAAGCCTTCCTCGCGGCCGGTCTCGATCAGCCGCTCGGCATACTCGTTCAGCCGCCCTTTGGCATGATAAGGCCCGCCTTCCCGAATGACGGTCCACAGCGGGTCGGTGTCCGACTCCATCGACGCCATCATCTCGTCATGCCACCCGCTGAGGCGATGCACGGCCTCCCGGCACAGATCGGGCCGCTCGGCGGCGAGATTGTTCTGTTCGTAGGGATCGGAGCTCAAGTCGAAAAGCATTTCCTTGTCGAACAGATGGAAGCCGTCATGGTAAGTGCGAATGTACAGCCAGTCGCCGAAGCGGACGCTCCGCTGGCATACATGGGCGCATTGGGATACGATCAGCTCTTCCCGGCCGGTATCGGCTCCGTGCAGCAGGGTGGCCGCGTAGCTTCTGCCGTCCCAGCCGGGGGCGGGATCGAGCCCCATCATCTCCGCCATCGTCGGCGGCAGATCCAGATGATAGTGAAGCCCGTCATCGACGCCGGGCATGATTACTCCCGGCCAGCGGATGATCATGGGAATCCGGCAGGTGAATTGGTCCGCCGTCCCATGCTCGCCGTACAGGCCGAGCTCGCCAAGATTCTCCCCGTGGTCGGCGGTGACGATGATGACTGTATCCTCCAGCAGCCCCTTGTTCTCCAGGCTCTGCAGGATGTGGCCGATATGGATGTCCATATGACGTACTCCGCAGTCGTACCCGTCGATCATCCGGCGGAGATCCTCCCTGTCCTCCAGCTCGCCCGGATGTCTCGGGTAGGAGGGGTCGACGGCATTGTCGAACATGTTGATCTCCCTCGCTCCATGCGGCCCTACCTTCTCCCTGTGGCGGGCGAACACTTCGTCCGTTATCCAATGGGGAAGCGGATCCCCGGCGAACGGATCGCCCAGCTCCGCTGGAGCCCGGTAAGGCGTATGGGGATCCCAATAGTTCACATACAGCATCCAATCGTCCTGTGAGCCGTTTCGCTCCAGCCAGTCGAGGACGACCGGCGTGACCGCTTCCGCGGATTCCATGCCTCCGCCGCCGGTATTGTACATTTCGTTGAAGCCCGCATAGAAGGTCCAGGCGCTGTGCCGCTCGCCGAAAGGACTGATCAGCGCCGTCCTCATGCCGGCCCGCCGGAACAGGGAAGGGAAGCTTTCCTTGTCCAGCCGGCTCCGCATGCCTCTGCCCTCGCCGTCATGGCGCACGTCGCCGGCCGTCCCCCCATGTCCGACGACGCCATTGTGGATGCCGAAGCGGCCGGTCATAAGCGCAGTCCGGGACGGGAAGCAAGGCGCATCCGAAGTGTAATACCGGTTGAACCGCATGCCCTCTTCCGCGATCCGGTCGATGCTAGGCGATGTATTCCTCGGATAGCCGTAGCAGCCCAAATGGTCGGGTCTCAGCGAATCCAGGTCGAGCAGCAAAACTCTCATGGCCATTCCCCTTCCTTCAACTAGACTCTTCTGATTCTCGGGAACTATTGTAAGCGTTATCTAAATGGAATTTCAACCTATCTTCGTCCAATCTTATCGGAATGAACATAGACTTCAAGGGGGTGGCTGCAGGCGTTGATCACTATCTTAATACACGTAAATATTTTTTATTAAGGCTGCAACCACACTCGGTTTGCGGTTGTTATTCTAGTGTTGGACACTACATAATGGAGGCTGATTTAGTATGTATCGTAATGCAAGGATCATCGGCATCTTCTGGAGCATTTTATTCGCAGCGGCTTTGGTATTCGGTTCCTTGAGCTCGCCGTTGTCGGCAGCCTCGGCTGATGGAGCCAAAACATCAGCGCCTCCCCAGATGTTCTCCACCTTTGGACTTTACGAAGGCTACACTTATCTCGGCTACGGCAACGAATCCATCTATTCCGAAAAAGGCGTCATCACTTTGACGGCCATGACTCAAGCCAAAACGACGGTTCCCGAATTAGGCGCTACTTTCCAGCTGCAAAAATGGACGGGAACCCAATGGATCGATTCGGGGGTCCTTACGACGCTCAGCTCCAAGGACACGAACGTCTTCCAGAACTCCGTCCTCCGCACCGGAGATACGGGCTATTACTTCCGCGGCAAGATCGTGCATTTCGTCAAAAATGGCAACGTGACTGAACAAGCCTCCGCCTATACGGCTAACCTTCTCTGCAGCTGAATCGACTTCTTTCATCCATAACAAAAATAAGCGGAGTTCGAGTGAACGGCTCCGCTTTTCTTAATTGAGGCTTTGAGGCTGATCTTCTTGATGATCAGAACGCTACCAACAACGAGAGGGGATTGACTGCGTATGTTTGAACTGATTAGAGACGTCGTGAACGAGTGGGATCCCTTTAATCTGTTGCGATCATATTGCTGTCCTCCCGACGAATACAAGCACGAGATAAGAGCCATCGTATGCCATATTCACGACAACATCACCGCCGAAGAGCTTTCCTTCCGCATCAGCGCCATCTTCAGCAACCACTTTGGAGAGAACGAAAAATGCAAGGGCACTCTGCGCGTCGCCCAAAAAATAATTGAAGCATTAAGGCAACAAGACTTGCTGTCTCGACGGCGTCCCGGCTCCATGCCTTACAATCCCCTGTCCTCTCAGTAGGCCTGCTCGGCAATGCTCGTAATATCCTCCGGAGAAAGCACTCCGTATATCAAGATGAACAAGTTGCTTTTCATGTATTCCAGGCTTGAAATACCATCTTTTTCAGAATGAAAAAGATAAGCATTGCTGCCGCCGATTTTAATTTCCCGAATGCCGTCAAGCCCCCCGCCTGTCGTAACCAATTCACCGGCCCTGACGTTTCGCACCGTGACCGTAAATATTTTGCCCTCGCTGCTGCTATAGGTAATTGTCGCGCTGTCCGACTTGCCTTTTTTGCTGCTTAGGATGATGGCTTCTTTCAGCTCGTATCCGTCAGGGACATAATTCATTGCGGGGAGCTCCATATCCGCATGCGCTTTCGCATCCGCCAGGCTGTGGAAGCTTTGCTGCTCGGTTGTTCCGCCCGACTCATCGACGCTGCCCTCCGGCCCTGAATGCTCCGGAGGGGGCGCCGTTTTCGGTTCGACCGCATTGTCGCCGCCGGATCCGAAGATCAGCTTCACGACGTCGTCCTGGATGGACTTGACCGCATGGAAAAAAGGGAAAGCCTGCGATTTGACGGGGCCGCCAAGCAGGACCGCCCCAACCAGAAACGATGCTGCGATGTAAGGAAGCACCTTCATCCGGGAACGCCTCTTTGCCCTGCGTCCGAGCTGCTTCTTGACCTTCATCCAGGATATCTCCGGATCGGGCACGAATTCATGCTTGCCGGAGGCCTCGGCTATCGCCCGATCGAACATCAGGTCGAATTCTTCGTCGCTTTTCATTTTTCCGCCCCCCATTCCTTCAAAAATCTCTTCCTCATCGCTTCCCTCACCCGGAAAAGCTTGTATTTCACCGCTTCTTCCGTCGTGTCCAGCCTGAGGGCGATTTCCTTGTAGCTGAGGTCCCGCTTCCAGCGAAGCTCGATCAAGGATTTGTATTCGGGCTTGATGTCCTCGAGATACTTCTCCAGAGCCTCTATCATAAGCTTGAGCTCGATTTGGCTTTCGATGTCGCCTGCTTCCGTCGCGTAAACGGGGCTTTCGTTAATGTAAACATGATCCGAATCCATTTCGTTGCGGTTTTTTTTCGATTTTTTGAAAAAATCATAAACCGTATTTTTTACGACAACATGAATCCACGCCTTCAGCTTGGCTTCGTTTTCCGCCGCCGGCCTTTTCTTGATCACCTTGAGGAAGGAAATCTGGATGATGTCCTCCGCCGTCGCATGATCCTTGACCATGTAGATGATAGGAGCATAAACAAGTTTATAATATTCCATATATATCTCTCTTTGGAGATCCGGGTTCAAAGCAACAAAATCGGCTGTAGCGATGAAAAAGAGTTTGCTTTCCATTACTGCCACGTTCCCCCATGTAAGAATAGTCAGCCTGACCATGAAGATAATAATTCGAATAAAATTCCAGATTTATTGAATAATAAATTGAAAACTCGACATTTCCCGTGTTTGTTTCCTTCTATGTCCATGAACAGAATACCTTCCGAGGCGGCTGAAATGGACCCTCTCCAACTCAAAAAAACCTGTCCCTTCGGACAGGCTTTCTAAAACGAAACAGATGGCTCGGCCGGAAACCCGGCTTGCGAAGGCCGCTCAGAAATCCGCCGCCACCCGGAAGCCGGCATTGCCCATGGAGCTGTCCGGCGTATTGGAGCTGCGGGCCGCTGCGCGGTACCGGTTGCAGTAGGAGCGGTGGCATAGGTAGGAGCCGCCCCGCATGGATTTTTTGCCGCTATCCTCCGCATAGAAGGGATTGGCCTCCTTCGTCTGGCGATGGTAATCGGGGGTGAACCAATCCCCGCACCATTCCCACACATTTCCGGCCATATTGTACAAGCCGTATCCGTTGGGAAGGTAGGCATGGACGGGAGCGGTTCCGACATAACCGTCGCTGGCATTGTTTTTGACAGGGAATTTCCCTTGCCAGATGTTGCAGCGATGTTCTCCATCCGGCTTCAGCAGATCTCCCCATGGATAAGTTCTGCCTTCAAGACCGCCGCGGGCGGCGTATTCCCACTCCGCCTCGCTGGGAAGCCTCGTGCCGGACCACGAACAGAACGCCTGCGCGTCATTCCAGGATACATGCACGACAGGATGGTCGCCGCGATCCCGGATCGCCGAATCCGGCCCCTCCGGCGCCCGCCAGCTGGCTCCCTCCACGACCAGCCACCAGGGAACGCCGGCCGGAACACGGCTGACCCGGCTTCCGGTCTGTTCGGATACGAGCAGCTGGAACACGAACGACCAGCCGAACGCCTCCGCCTCCGTGACATATCCGGTCTCGCGGACAAAGGCTTCGAACTGGGCATTGGTGACCGCATAAGGCGCGATTCGAAAAGGATCGAGCGCCACGCTCCGCGCCGGACCCTCTCCGTCGGCAGGAAATCCGTCCCTCGCATCGTTCCCCATCCGGAAGCTGCCGCCAGGAAGAGGCACAAGCTGCCGGCGCACCTCGGCGGCTTCGTCGCGGGCTTCAGTTGGCTCCGCAAAATTTCGGCAGGCGTCGGCTGAAAGGCCTTCCGCAGCGTCCGGTACGGAAGCCTGTCCGTCCATTGGAGCTGCTCCGGACGGCTCATCGGTCAGAGGCGACACTCGGGAGAGGCTGCGAGCCGCCTCTACTCTGTCCCTATCTCCTGCGCAGCAGCATGAATCCATCCCTGCTATCCCCTTTCCAAGCTCATTGCCTTCATCATACTGCAATCCGAGGCACCTGTCCTTTACCGGCCACAAAAAAATTGACAAAGCAGCTTGCTGTAATCATAATGGTTACAACTGCGTCCGGAGCTATGATTCCGCCTCAAGTAAGCGGTCGCGTTTGGTCGATTCGGCGTCGGGAATAATGGAATACGAACCTATTCGAGGAGGATACAAGCATGAGAATCGGTATTATCGGAGCCAGCGGCAAGGCAGGCAGCCTCATCGCCCAAGAAGCAGCCAACAGGGGACATCAGGTGACCGCAATCGTGCGGGACGCATCCAAAGTCAAAAACCTATCGCTCCAGATGCTGGAAAAGGAAGTGTTTGACCTGCAGCCGGAAGACCTCCGCCCGTTCGATGTCGTCGTCAATGCCTTCGGCGCCGCTCCAGGCCAGGAGCATCTCCACGTGGAAGCAGGCAACAAGCTGATCGAGCTGCTGAAAGGGAGCGATACCCGGCTGATCGTCGTCGGCGGCGCAGGCAGCCTGTTCGTCGATGAAGCCCATGCGACCCGCCTGATGGATACGCCGGAGTTCCCCCAGGAATATTACGCGACTGCCTCCAATCAAGGAAAGAATCTGACCGATCTGCAGCAGTCGGAGGGTGTGGACTGGACGTTCATCAGCCCGGCCGCCTTCTTCCATGCGGAGGGCAAACGCACGGGCTCCTATCGGAAAGGCGGCGACCGCCTGACGGTCAACGCCAAAGGAGACAGCTACATCAGCTATGCGGATTACGCAATCGCGCTCGTAGATGAAATCGAGAGTCCCGCCCATCGCGGCGAGCGCTTCTCGCTCGTCGGCGAAGCGGAGTAAGGAACGGGAACGGCCAGCGGAGATCGGCGTCGGCCCCGCTCAGCAGCCAAGCCAGCCGGAAGCATCCGGCTGGCTTGTTTTTTTTGACTATGCGACGGAAACATGCCGTCTCTCCCCGTTCAATCCTCCGGAAAAACAGGCGCCTGCTTCAGAAACGACCTCGCTTCCCGGTCCGCCTCAAATGCCGAGGCGCCGTCGTACCGGAGCGAGCCGGAATCCGCGAACCCATGCTGCGCATTGAAGATGCGGCTGGTCACCTGCTCCATGCCCGCCATCGACGCGCTGAGCTCCTGGACGTCGAAGCCAGGCTCCTGCTCCGCCCATAAGAGGAGCACCGGACAACGGGGCTCCAAGCCGGCGTGCTCGCGGATCCGGGAACCGTAGTAGCAGACCGCTCCGTCAGCCGCTCCTTCGACAGCGGCGCACAGCCAGGCGGCGGAAGCGCCGACGCTGAAGCCGACGAGCAGGACGCGGCCGCTCCGCTCCCTCAACCTGCGCAGCAAGGGAAGAAGCCGATCACGCGCGCCCTCGGCACCGACCGTGGAATGGTAGTGGCGGTAGGCTTCCTCGGCTTCCGCATATGAAAATGTCCGTCCGCCCAGAAGATCGGGCATCAGCGTGTCGTACCCTTGGGCCTCCAGCGCAGCGGCCGTCTCCTTGATGTGGCGGTTTACTCCGTAAATTTCGTGAAGGACGACGACAACGGTTTTACCGTCCACGGGCTCTTTCCCCCTTCCTTTTTCGCCGCTTGACCACGGAGCCGAGGAAACGGCGCCATGATTCAAGGACAGCTGATTGCTTGGCAAGCAGCGTTCCAGCAGGCTCCCGGCCTTCCCGCAAAGAAAAAAGCGCTGCCTTCGAGAGAAGGCGCTGCCACTTGTTTCAGTCGCGTTCGGATGAAAAGAAGAGCGATGAAAACGAGCATCGCTTTGCTTGAGTCCACTTTGAGCTTCGCCAAATCCATCATTTCCGTCGGAGGATGGAGGAAGAAGATATCCATGTAATAGCAGTTGACAAGAGCAGCCGCAACAAGTTTCTTTACCATAAGGAATCCCGCTTTTCTATCCATTGAGATAGAGCCAGATTAACATGCCTTCCAACTAATTCCAATGACTGAAATTCATAGTTGCAAAAAGAACATTTGTTCCTATAAAATGAAGGGGACAAAAAAACATGGAGAAAGAGGTGGGGATCATGAGTATGGATACAGCCCTGCTGGTCATCGATGTCCAAAACGGCATGTTCGAGGAGCCTGAACCGATGCATGACGGACCCGGCTTGCTTCAGCGCATTCAAGGCCTCATCGAGAAAGCCAAAGCCGGTAATGCGCCCGTCATCTATGTCCAGCATAATGAAGACGAAGGCTATCCTTTGGCGGCCGGCAGCCACGGATGGGGCATCCACCCTCGGATCGCGCCGACAGCCGGGGAGCCGACGATCCAGAAGCATGTCCCCGACGCTTTCCAGAACACGGACCTGCAGGAGGTGCTCACGCGGCTTGGAGTCGGTCGACTGGTCATCGCCGGCCTCCAGACCGACATGTGCATTGCGGCCACGGCCAAGGGAGCCCATGACCGCGGCTATGAGGTGGCCGTCGTGAAGGACGGGCACAGCACCTGGGACCAGGGCGGAGAGAGCGCAATCCAGATCATCGGCCGCTACAACGATGAGTTTCGCTCGTTCGCGGGCAATCCCGAAGCCTCCGAGGTCGATTTCCGCTCCGCATAGCGGAGCCGATTCCCCGACAGAGCCATGGTCAGCTGCTGGAATCAGCTCCAAAAAAAGACCAGCCGCCTCCGGCTGGTCTTTTCAGGCTTATCCTTCCTGCTTATCCTTCCTACTTATCCTTCCTACTTATCCTTCCGGCTCATCCTTCCGGCTGCTCCTTCAGGCTCGCCCCAACGCCGGCCTTCCGCTTCAGGATACCTTTTCCCGCTCATCCTCCAGCGGCGCAGGCTGAAGGACGCGGCTGCGGCGGCCGTCAAGGCCGACCGGAACGTCGCCCGCTACGGTCACCCGCCTGACGACGCGATGCTGGCTGCCGTAATCGTTGACGGCGTAATGCTGGGTGGCGCGGTTATCCCAGATGGCGACGTCTCCGGGAGCCCAGCGCCAGCGCACCGTATTTTCCAGCCTCGTCACATGCTCCTGCAGAATGGCAAGGAGCCGGTCGGAATCCGCCGTTTTGAACCCTGCGATCCGCTTCACGAAGTGGCCCAGCAGCAGATGGCGCTCGCCAGTCTCCGGATGAACCCGGACGACCGGATGCTCGGTTTCATAGACCGTCGAGGCGAACACCTCGCGATGCCGGCGTATCTGCTCGGCCGTCACATCCCGGCGCACAGCCGCATAATCGTAGGCATTGCTGTGGATCGCCCGCAGGCTGTTGGCCAGCTCCTGCAGCTCCGGCGTCAGATCGTTGTAGGCCGCCGCCGTATTGGCCCATACCGTATCTCCTCCGGCAGGAGGCACGACAACCGCCCTCAGGACGGATGCCTTGGGATAGGCATCCACGAAGGTCACGTCGGTATGCCAGGAGTTGGCGCGGCCGCCATGCTCGGAATCCAGCTCAAGGACCGCATTCGTGCCGTTTTTGACCGGTACGGTCGGGTGGGCGTACAAGCCGCCCAGAAGCTTCGCGAACGCCTCCTGGCCCGCATCGTCCAGGTGGCTCTGCCCGCGGAAGAACAGCACCTTGTAGGAGAGCAGGGCTTCCTCGACGGCTTTCAGCTCATCTCCTTGCAGGCCTCCGGACAGCCTGATGCCTCTGACCTCCGCTCCGATCCTTCCTGCCGCCGGCACTATCTCCAGCTGAACCTCTTCGTTTTGAACGGCTTCGCTCATGTTCTTTTTCCTCCTTGGCGGCAATGCCGCGATATAGGATCCATTTCCTGCATTCGGTATCCGAGAATGCTTGCCCCGATTGTCGGCGTAGAGCTCCAAGCAATGCGATCGATACCCGTCCTTATTTGAGCGCCTCGATGACGAAAGAGTCATTGACGGCAGACTTGAAGTCCGCCTTCTGCTTCAAGAACTGGTTCTGCAGCAGGATTCCCGCCGACTCTTCCTGAGCCTGAAGCGACTCCGGCGTATAGGCGGACAGCTTGGCCGCGCTGCGCGAGAGCACCTGCTTGATGATGCCGGCCGGAATCTTCGTCTGTGCGGCATACAGCCCGGCAGCCTCGTCGAGGTTGTCATTCTGCCATTTGACCGCCTTGTCGTACTGCTTCAGGAACTCCACGACCAGATCGGGATGCTTCTTCGCGAATTCCGTATGCGCGATCATGGACACCGGGGCGTAAATCTCTGCTTTCGCATCCAGCACGCTCGCTTTTTTCTGCTGCACGTTCAGGGTCACATAAGGATCGATCGTCACCCAGGCGTCCAGCTTGCCGGCCTCGAAGGCCGCCTGCCCATCGTCAAACTGAAGATTGATGATCTTGACATCCTGCTGGGTCAAGCCGGCTGCCTGCAGCACCTTGATGAGATACACATGAGAGGTCGTCCCTTTGGCGGCGCCGACCGTCTTCCCCTTCAGATCCTGGACGGAGGCGATCGGACTGCCCGCCGGGACGAGAATGGTGTTCAGGTTTTTCCCTTCGCTGATCAGTCCGACCACCTCGAAAGGAAGCTTGTTGGCGACCCCCGATATGGCGGCTCCATCGCCGAGCCAGCTGAGATCCACCCGCCCGGAGACCAGCGATTCCAGCAGCGGCGGACCGCTGGTGAACTTGCTCCAGGCCGCCTCCGCATGATGGGACTTGAAAGCTTCGTCCAGCCATCCCTTCTCCTGGGCGATGATAAGCGGACTGAGTCCTCCGTTGAGGGCGATATGGACCTTGACCGGCTCGCCGCCCTGCTCGGGGGCTTCAGCCGCTGCCGCTTTCCCTTGTCCGGCGGAAGCCTGCGTATTCGAATCGCCGCCGCCGCATCCCGCGAGAGCCAGGCCCAGCACGATCGCCGCGGCGACCGCGATGCCGGCTGTACGGTTTCTCTTCATGTTCTCTGCCCCTCTCCCCGGTTCTTGAGCCGTTCTCTCTCTATCTCCGCTTATTCCGCACGCTGCTCGCTCACCAAGGCCGGTCGCCCGCGATGGACACCCGTTCCGCCACCCTGCGGTCAGGGAAGTAATCGGAAGCCGCATAGTGCTGCGTCGCCCGGTTGTCCCACAGCGCGATGGAATCCGGCTCCCAGCGGAACCTGACCTGATACTCGGGAACATGGGCCTGCCGGAACAGGAAGCCCAGCAGACGCTCGCTCTCCTCCTCGGCAAGCCCGATGATGCGGACCGTGAACGCAGCGTTGACGAACAGGGTCTTGCGTCCGGTCTCCGGATGCGTCCGGACGACAGGATGCTCGGCGGCGGGGAATTCCTCCTGCTTGGCGGCCAGCACCTCGGGCGTCATGAACCTGCCGAAGGAAGGGGTGAAGTCATGGATCGCGGACAGCCCGTCGATCCTCTGCTTGATTTCCTCCGGCAGGTTGTCATAGGCAGCCCCCATGTCCGCCCAGAGCGTATCTCCCCCTAGCGGCGGCACCTCCGACAGGCGCAGGACCGAGCCGAGAGCAGGCTCCAGCCGCCAGGTCACATCCGTATGCCATACATTTTCGTTGCCGGTCATCGTGGCGTCCTTCTCGAATCGGGTAATCTCGTCCGCGCTTCCCTTCGGCAGGAAGGGATGCTTCTCCAGCTCCCCCCATTCCCGGGCGAATGCCAGCTGCTGCTCGCCCGTAATCGGCTGATCGCGGAAGAACAGCACCTTCCACTCCAAAAACGCGCGCTGGAGCTCGGCTTTGACGTCAGGCTCCAGCGGTGCAGCCAGATTCACGCCTTCGATCTCGGCTCCGATGATCGGGCCAAGCGGCTTCAGCGTGAACAGCGTGTACGGCCGCTCTCCGGCCAAGCCATCCTGCTGCCGGCGAAGCTCTCTTGCTCCCGCACGGAATTCGCGGGACGGAACATAATGGCGGGAAGACGGAATGGTCTGGCTCATGAACCAACCTCCTGAAATGAGTATTTGTATTCCTACCTGAATTCTTGGTATTTGCATCAAAAAAAAAACGGGACGTCCCAAGAGTTCAAGCCGATGCGGGCCTGAATCTCTGGGCGTCCAGTCGATTCAATGAAAGATGAGAGGCTATCCAGAAAATGGTTCACCGAATGATTCCCCATTCAGCCTGTGGATTGAGCAAATCTTATCAGCATGCCGCCAAAGCTGTCAACCCTCATTTTCCCAGCTTTCGGCAGCGGCATCCGGCACCGCCGGGCGGATCATCCTCAGCAGCAGCCCGATCGTCTCCTTGGTCGCCGGCGCATATCCCCGCATATCCAGCAGCATCAGGTTCTGGATCAGCGTGCCGAGCAAAGTGGCCAGCTGCATGGGATCGCCAGGCATGACCGAGCCGTCCTCCTGTCCTTCGCGGATCAGCTCCACCAGCAGCTGGAGGCTGCCGTTGGCTCTTTCCAGAATGACCGCTTTGTCATCAGCCGGAAGCAGATCCGTGAACAATGCCTGCAGCAGCACCAGATACATGTCCGGGCTTCCGCCGCTGGGCAAGGATCGTTCCGCCAAGCAGCGGAATTTGTCCTCCGCGCTGCCTGGCATGGAGATCGTTTCCCGCAGGACAACGCCATAGCCGAGCTGTCCCTGTTCGATGACGGCGAGCAGAATCTCGTCCTTGGACTTGAAGTAATTATAGACATGCCCCTGGCTTAGCTTCGCTCCGGCGGCGATGTTAGTGTAACCGATCCCTCCAGGCATGAGAAGAAGACGGGAAGCTGAGCCCTTCTCAATTCCCACTATCCCAATCGGTTATTGACAGCCCGGAATCCCCGATGCTAAGATGAGCCACAACCACAAGTTGAATGCTTGATCAGCCTGTGAAGGAATCGACCGGAGCGACTGGAGATTCGGCATGCCTATCCATTGCTGCCGGTCTCTTTTTTTTCGCCTTGCCTCAAAAAAGCAGAAGGGGAGGAAGCATGCATGCCACCTGTAGTGGAGATAAGAGGAGTCAGCAAAACGTTCCGGGGCGGCCATGCCGATACGCATGTGCTGGACCGCGTAAACCTGACCGTCCGGCAAGGAGACTTCACGACCTTGATCGGACCCAGCGGCTGCGGCAAGAGCACGCTGCTGAAGATCGTCGCCGGGTTGGATGCCGATTACGAGGGCGAAGTGCTGCTGGAAGGGGAGGCGGTCCGCAGCCCGTCCCAGGAGAAGGGAGTCATTTTCCAGGAGCATCGCCTCTTCCCCTGGCTGACGGCGGAGCAGAACATCGCGGCCGACCTGTCCCTCCGCAATGCCGATGTCCGCAGGCGGACCGACGAGCTGATCGCTCTCGTCAAGCTCGGCGGCTTCGAGAAAGCCTACCCCCGCCAGCTGTCGGGAGGCATGTCGCAGCGGGTCGCCATCGCGCGGGCTCTGCTGCGGCAGCCGAAGGCGCTGCTGCTCGACGAGCCCTTCGGCGCGCTGGACGCCTTCACGAGAGCTCATCTTCAGGAAGCCCTTCTGGATATTTGGCAGACCCGCAAAACCTCGATGCTGCTGGTCACGCATGATATCGACGAGGCCGTGTTCCTCTCGACCCGCGTCGTCGTCATGGACACGAAGCCCGGCCGCATCAAGGCTTCCGTACCGATCGACCTGCCCTATCCGCGCTCGCGCGCCAGCCGCTCCTTCACGGAGCTGCGGACGGCCGTGCTGGGCCATCTGGAGCATAGGCAGGAGCAGGAAGCCTACAGCATTTGAGCCCTCTTTGACGGCTATACAAAAGGAAATCCAGCCGTCATGGCAGCGGAACGCCCATTCGAAAAGGAAGGTGATGTCCCCATGTCCGTATCCCTGACAGCTCCGGAGCCCGCCCTGGAAGCGAAGCCTGCGGCTCTCCGGCGCAGCCGCCGCGGCGTCTTCCTGCGGGGCGCCGTTCTTCCAGCCTTGATCGTCGCCGTCTGGCAATGGCTCAGCTCCGCCGGACTGATCTCGGAGCAGCTGTTCTCCTCGCCCTGGCTTATCCTCAAGCAGTATGCCGCGCTGGCCCGATCGGGCGAGCTGCCGCATCATCTGCGGATCAGCCTCATCCGGGCTTCGCTCGGCTTCCTGCTCGGCGGCGGCGCCGGCCTCCTGCTCGGCCTGTTCGTCGGCATGTACCGCCGCTTCGAGGAGGTCGTCAATCCGACCGTGCAGATGCTTCGCACCGTGCCGCTGCTGGCGATTACGCCGCTGTTCATCATGTGGTTCGGCTTTGGGGAGCTGTCCAAGGTGCTGCTCATTTCGCTAGGGGCTTTCTTTCCGCTCTACGTGAACACGTTCCTCGGCGTCCGCAATGTCGACGCCAAGCTGTTCGATGTGGCGCGGGTGCTGGAGTTCAGCCGCTATCGCCAGATGACCCGGCTCGTGCTGCCCGCGGCGCTGCCGAACATCCTGCTCGGCATCCGGCTCTCGCTCAGCATCGCCTGGCTCTGCCTCGTCGTCGCGGAGCTGCTCGGCGCCGACAGCGGAGTCGGTTATATGATCCAGGACGCGCGCGCCTTCATGGCGACGGATGTCGTGTTCGTCGGCATCACGATTTTCGCCCTTGTCGGGAAGCTGTCGGATTCCCTGGTCCAATTTCTCGAGAGGAGGCTGCTCCGCTGGCAGGACAGCTATAAAGGCTGAGGTCCCTCCCGCATCGTGCAGCAATCCAAGCAAAAAGCGTCCCGAAGGACGCTTCGACGCGGCTGCCGCCATGGAGCGGGAGCCGCTTCATTCTTTTCCTTGGACGAGATAGGTCAGATCCGACGCCGCGCTCGGGTAAGCGAACAGGACCGAGGAAATGTCCTTGCCCGTCAAGCCGAAACGGATTGCGGCCGCGAAATGGTTCACCAGCTCGTCCGCCGTGCTTCCGAGCAGATGGGCGCCAAGCACTTTGCCCGAATCCGCGTCGAGGATGACCTTCATCATCGCCGCTTGCTCGTTGGTCCGCTTGTACGTGTACCATGAAGACGCGTCCAGCTTGTTCACGGCCGCGTTCAAGCCCCGCTCCTGCGCCTGCTTCTCCGAGAGGCCCACCGACGCCAGCTTGGGCACCGTAAAGACGACGGTCGGCACCCCGCGGTAGTCCGGCTCCTCGCGGCTGCCCTGCAGCATGTTGCGGGCCGCGGCGGCGGACTCCACCGAGGATATCGGGGTCAGCGGAGGACCTTCGGTATCCGCGCAGTCGCCGGCCGCGTAGACGCGCGGATTGCTGACGCTCTGCAGCCAAGGGTGGACCTTGATTCCGGCGCCGCCTCCCTCCACGGAACCCCGGCGCAGCTCCAGATCCTCCACGTTGGCGATGCGGCCGGCTCCGTGCACGGCAAGTCCGCAGGCGAGCTTGACGGGCTTTCCGTCCTTTTGGGCGTGGACCGTCAGGCCGCCTCCCGGCTCCCTTGTCACCGACTGTACCGCCGCTTCCAGATGGATATCGACGCCGATCGCCTCCGTCGCTTGGACGAGGCGATCGGCCAGATCCGGATCGAAGCCGCTCAGCGGCCTTTTCCCCCGATGCAGGATATGGACCTTCGCTCCCGCACGGGCCGCCATATGGGCGAACTCGAACGAGATATAGCCGCCGCCGATGAACACGATCTCCTCGGGCAGCTCCTCCAGCTCCAGGAAATCGTCGCTTGTCGCGAGCAGCTCCCCGCCCTCGATTCCGAGCGGGGCAGGCCGCGCTCCCGTTGCAAGAAGGATATGGCGGCCCTTCAGCTTGGCATCGCCGACCTCGATGATGTCCTCCGCCGCAAACTTCGCCGTACCCTTCCACACCTCGATGCCCGCTTCGCGGAATTCCTTCTCCCTGGATTCCGGCACGCCTTCAATAAAACCGTTCTTGAAAGCCATCAGCTCCGGCCAAGAGATGGAGACATCGCCTGTTGCTCCCTTGCCTTTCATCCGGCGGTTCCAATCGACCAGCTCCGCCGCCCCGGCCAGCACCTTCTTGGGATCGCAGCCGCGCAGGGCGCAGGTGCCTCCCAAAGGGCGGTTCTCGACGAGAGCGACCTTCCACCCCGCCTCCCGGCAGCGATGGGCAGCCGAAGCTCCAGCCGTTCCGCTTCCGACCACGACCAGATCGTATTCATGCGTCCCTGTGCTCATGATTCCCTTCCTCCTCTCGCTTCGCCCGCAAAATCAGCCTTCTCCGGCCGCCCGCCGGATCGATCTCCGCTCCAGAGCCAGCAGCAGCTGGTTGACCGTGATCGCCAGCAGCGCGACAAGCACGGTTCCCCATACCATTTTGGGCACGGAGTTCTGGTACAGTCCCTCGAAAAGGATGACGCCGAGCCCGCCCGCATTGATCCAGGCGGCGATCGTCGCGATGCCGATGATCGACAGCGAGGCGATCCGCACTCCGCCCAGAATGACGGGCAGCGCGAGCGGCAGCTCGATCCGCGTGAACAGCCGCCAGCGGCCGAAGCCCGCGCCGGCCGCCGACTCGCGAACCGCCGGCTCGATGGAGCGGAAGCCCGAGATCACGTTGCGGATCAGCACCAGCTGGCTGTACAGGACAAGCGCGGCCAGCGCCGGCTGCTTGCCGAGCCCCAGCAGCGGAATCAGCAACGCGAACATGCCGAGGCTCGGGATGGCGTACACGATCCCGAGCACCGCCAAGACCGGCACGGCGATGCGGCCATGCCGGGACAGCCAGTAGCCTGCGGGCAGCGCGATCAGCAGCGCGATCGCCAGCGCCGAGGCCGACAGGAGCAGATGCTCCCAGAGGCCTTTCAGCAGATCGTCATAATGTCTCCGCAAATACTCCGACATCGGCTCCCCCCTCCCGAGGCTGCGGCTGAAGCCGGGCAAGCGTCAGCCGGCCCGCAGCATCCCCTCGCTCATCCACCACGACCGCCTCGGATGCTCCATGCCTCAGCATCAGCTCCAGCGCCGACTTCAAGCTGTCGGTGCGCCGGACGGACGGTGCCGGCTCCGGCGGCAGCGATCCGTCGGAGAGAGGAAGCATCCGATCCTCCGCCTTCAGCAGCTCCAGCAGCTGGAACAGATCGTCTCCTCCCGTCAGCTGGCGCACGAAGCCGGTCGCCGGGCGGGTCAGCAGCTCCAGCGGCGTCCCCGCCTGCTCGATCCGGCCTCCGTTCATGACGACGACGCGGTCGCCCAGCTTGAACGCCTCGCTGACGTCATGCGTGACGAACAGCACGGTGCGGCCGAGCCGCCGCTGGATGGCGAGCAGCTCATCCTGCAGCGAGCTGCGCGTGATGGCGTCGAGCGCTCCGAACGGCTCGTCCATGAGCAGCACCTTGGGATCGCCGGCCATCGCCCGGGCGATGCCGACGCGCTGCTGCTGGCCTCCGGAGAGCTGCCTCGGATACCGCTTGCGCATGTCCTCCGGCAGCTGGACGAGCTCCATAAGCTCCGATACGCGGGCGGAGACGCGCGATTTGTCCCAGCCGAGAATGTCCGGCACGGTCGAGATGTTCTGCTCCACCGTCATATGCGGGAACAGGCCCGTCTGCTGGATGACATAACCGATGCCGCGCCTGAGCTCCGTCGCCGGACGCTCCCGGATATCCTGCCCGAACAGCGTGATGCTGCCCGAGGTCGGCTCGATGATGCGGTTCACCATTTTCAGCAGCGTCGTCTTGCCTGAGCCGGATGTGCCGAGCAGCGTGACGAACGAGCCTTCCTCCACGGCAAGCGAGACGTCCCGGACCGCCGGCTCGGCGGCCCCGGGGTACAGCTTGCTCACCCCTTCGAATTTAAGCGCCAGTCCGTTCATGGCGATTCCCTCCTCCGCTTAATCCAGCAGTCCCTGCTTTTGCAGGAAGTCCTTCGCCACATCCGCATATTCCTTCTTGTCGATGTCCACCTGCGCGTTCAGCGCCTGCACCGTCTTGTTGTCCAGCTTCGCGGAGACGTCGTTCAGCACCTTCTCCACATCGGGGTTCTTCTCCAGAACCTCGCCCCGCACGACCGGCGCGACGAAGTACGGCGGCCAGAATTTCTTGTCGTCTTCAAGCAGCACGAGATCGGGATTGGTGAGGTCTCCGTCGGTCGTGAAGCCGACCGTCAAGTCCGCTTCTCCGTTCATGATGACGCGGTACTTCACGCCATAGTCGAACAGCTTGATGCTTTTGAAGTCCATTTTGCCATAAAAGGCATTCAGTCCCTTCAAGCCGTCCTCCCGCTCCTCGAACTCGGGAACGGCAGCCATCCGCAGCTGCGGTGCGAGCTTGGGCAGATCGGAGATCTTATGCAGGTTGTACTGGTCGGCGACCTTCCTGGTCGTGACCAGGCCCTGGGAGTCGTTGGCTTCCGTCGGCTTCAGCCAGACAAGGCCGAACTTCTCCTTGTATCCCTTGGATACCTCGTCGTACACCGCTTGCGCGTCCGTCTTCGGAGGCAGCTGCAGCACGTTGATGAGTCCCGTTCCCGTATACTCCGGATACATGTCGATATCGCCCTTCTTGAGCGCTTCATGCGCGACGAGCGTGCCGCCGAGATTCAGCTTGCGGTCTACCTTGTAGCCCGCATGCTCCAGCGCCAGCGAGTACATCTCGCCCAGTACGAGCGATTCCGTAAAGTTCTTGGAGCCGACCGCGATCTCCGGCTTGCCGCTGCCGCTTGAGCCGCAGGCGCTCAGCACCGCGCCCATCAGGACGATGCCCGCTCCTATCCAAGCTCTCTTCGCCAAGCTGTTCCTCTGCATGTTCGTCTTCATTCCCGACACCCCTTCTATATTCGTTGAAATCTCGATGCGTAACGCTCCAACCCGGACAAGGCCAGCTCCATGAGGACAGCCAGCGCCGCGACCGGCAAAGCCCCGACCAGCAGCATCGGGAAGTTGTACAAGCCGAGCCCGTTGATGATGAACGTCCCGAGCCCGCCGCCTCCGATGAACGCGGCGAGCGTGGCGCTCGCGACGACTTCCACGGCCGCTGTCTTCAGCCCGGAGATCATCAGCGGAGCGGCCAGCGGCAGTTCCACCCGGCGCAGCAGCCTGCCCGCCCCCATGCCCATGGCGGACGCCGCCTCCAGCACAGAGGGCTCGACCTTGCGGAAGCCGAGATAAGTGTTGATGAGGATGGGCGGACAGGCCAGCAGCGTAAGCGCGGCGAGCGCAGGCGTGAAGCCTGTGCCCAGGATCGGGAGCAGGATGACGAGAACGGCCAGGCTCGGAATGACCCGCAGCGAGTTGAACAAGCCCATGACGGGCGCGGTCAGACGGCTGTATTTGGCGCAGAGGATTCCGAGAGGGATGCAGATGGCCGCAGCGATCAGAAGCGCGTACAGGCTGATCGTCACATGGGTCTGCACGGCTTCCCAGAACCGCTCCCGGTTTTCCGTTATGTACCGAAATGCTTCCGCAACCATGGATTCCCCGCCTTCCCTAAAAGACAATCTATAGTAGATACCCTATCCAACCGGCCCTCCAATCAGACCTGGCGTGACAACTTTTTCCGCGCCGTATGAAAAAACCAGCCGGAGATCGGCTGGATGGGGTTCGCAGATGTGAAAGGCGCCGTGGATCCGCCGCCCCGTCTTGCAGGCCTGCGTGTCGGCGGCATCGGCTTGAGTCCAAGGAATCAAGGGGATGGAACGGCTGCTCCGACCGTTGCCGCAAAGGTCATTCCCAGGGATGGTCCACGCCGAGAAAATCGGCAAAGCGCTTGGATTCCTGCCTGCGCCGCCGGCGGATCTCCGCTCTCGCCGGAGCGGACTCGAACAGCTTCTTCTCCTCCTCCGTCTCCGGCACGATATCGGGCACCGGAGCCGGGCGCTTGTCCGGCCCCATGGCCACGAACGTCAGGAAGGCCGTCGCCGCGACCATCCGCTCCCCGCTCATGAGATCCTCCTTGACGATCTTCACGAACACCTCCATCGACGACCGGCCGCTCCAGGCGACATAGGCCTCCATCGTAATGCTGTCGGTCGGGCGGATCGGGTGGAGGAAGTCCACGGAATCCGTCGATGCGGTCACGGTCGGCATCCGGCAATGCTTCATCGCCGCGATGGAGGCGATATCGTCGATATAGGCCATCAGCTTGCCGCCGAACATCGTCTGATGGTTGTTGACATCCGGCGGAAAGATGCGGGCCGTCTTGAAGCAGCGGGATTGGCGCACGAATTTGGATGGCTGCATGGATATTCTCCTCCTGCTCACTGGCTGGATGACCCAGCCGATCGGTTTTATCGAATCGAATGTACCCTTTTTTTCCCGATAAGATCTATTCTTTTTAGAAATATAGGATAAAGTGCATGAATTCTTAGAAATATATGTTCATGTCCGCCATGATTTCTCGATGCACCCTGATCATATTCCGATTTCATGCCGCTTTCTGTCCCCTAACGGGATCCATGAAATGGAAAATGAATTCATCGCCGCCGGCAGGGATTTGTTATCGCTTTCAAGAATATAATGCTGAATAAATTCATCCTTGCCTACATCGCCGGTTCTCATTCCAAGCCGATTGAAAGAGGAGATGAATGCGCATGAGTTGGAGTTTAGTCGAAATTTTGGAGAACAGCGCAGCAAGCCATCCCGCGCGTCCCGCCTACGTCTGGGGCGGCCGGGAAACAAGCTATTCCGAGCTGATGGACCAAGTGATGCAGTGCGCGTCGGGGCTGGCGTCCCACGGAATCGCCAAGGGAGACAAGGTCGTGCTGCTTCTCGGCAATTCGCCCGAGTTCGTCATCGCCTATTACGGCATCCTGCGCATCGGCGCCGTCGCGGTTCCGGTCAACCCGACCTACACGCCGGAGGAGATCGCTTACGTGCTGGACAACAGCCGCGCCCGCGCAGTCATTGCCGCCTCTCCCCTGGAGCCGGTCGTCCGTGCTCTGCGCCCCCGCCTTCCGGAGCTGAAGCTGGTCGTCCTCACCGGAGCCGGCACGTCTTGGGATGAGCTTCTGGGCGCTGGCGGCGGCGATCTTGAATCCGCTTACATCAAAGACGGCGATACGGCGGTCATCCTCTACACCTCGGGTACGACAGGCAAGCCGAAGGGCGCGATGCTCTCCCATCGGAACTTGGCGACCAACGCGGAATCGGTCCATTCCATGTTCAAGATCGATCATGAGGACCGCGCCGTCGTCGTGCTGCCGATGTTCCACATCTACTCCATGACGGTGTGCGTCAACGCTCCGCTCGCAGTCGGAGCAGCGCTCATCATCATGCCGCGCTTCCAGCCGGCCGAGGTCATCCGCACGATCCGCGACGACAGGGCGACGATATTCTCCGGCGTGCCGACGATGTACAGCTTCCTGCTGCAATTCCCCGGCGCGTCGGCCGCAGACTTCGCGGGCATCCGGCTCTGCTCCTCCGGCGGCGCTTCGCTGCCGCTCGAGGTGCTGAACCGATTCGAGGAGAAGTTCCAGACCGTCATCTATGAAGGGTACGGATTGTCCGAAGCCAGCCCGGTCACCGCCTTCAACCCTCTCGGGGGCATCCGCAAGCCGGGCTCCATCGGCGTGGACATCCCGAACGTGATCAACAAGGTCGTGGATTCCGAAGGGCGCGAGGTGCCGCGCGGCGAGGTCGGAGAGCTGATCGCTCAAGGCCCCAACATCATGCAGGGCTATCTCGGCATGCCGGAAGCGACGGCCGCGACGCTCCGGGACGGCTGGCTCTACACAGGCGACATGGCCCGGATGGACGAGGAAGGCTACATCTTCATCGTCGACCGCAAGAAGGACATGATCAACGTCGGAGGCTTCAACGTCTATCCGCGCGAGGTGGAGGAAGTCATCTACCAGCATCCGTCCGTATTCGAGGCGGCGGTCGTCGGCGTGCCCGACGAGGTGTTCGGCGAGCGGGTCAAGGCGTTCGTCGTCCGCAGCGATGACACGCTTGCGGTCGACAGCCTCTTGGAGTTCTGCCAATCCAGGCTGGTGAAATACAAGATTCCGACGATCGTCGAGTTCCTGGCGGAGCTGCCGAAGAACAGCTCCGGCAAAACGCTCCGGCGGGCTCTGAGGGAAAAGTAACGCTTCGTATCCGGCCCGCTGTTCGGCAGAATTCTTGTTTCATGGTACAAGAAAAACGGCAGATCCTCGGGATTTGCCGTTTTTTGCGGATATTCATGCCGTTGACGGTTAAGCAGGCCAACCGTTGATGCCTTTCATTTCCAGGAGCCGCAGCATTTACGCGGTCAACCGTCAACGGACCGATTGCTCTTCCCTGCAGGCGCCAGAGAGGCTTTCCCGCCGCCGGCCTGCCTTCCGCCCCGGGTGGCGAGGAACACGCCGCCGAGAATGACGGCCAGCCCCGCGAGCAGGTTCCAATGGAGAGGCTCGCCGAGCAGCGAGTATCCCCAGACGATGGCGCTGACCGGCACGAGATACGTGACCATCGTGGCGAACTCCGGGCTTCCCTTCTGGATCAGGTAGTAGAAGATGATGTACGCGATGCCGGAGCCGAATACGCCGATGCCGGCCAGCGCCCCGATGAACGAGCCTGAGCTGAAGGCTGCAGTCGGAAATGGCTCCGTGGAGAAGGCGGCGATTCCGCTCCCGGCTGCGGAGCACAGCAGCGTTCCGAAGGTGAGCTGATACATCGACAAGCCTGTCAGGCGCCTGGACAGCTGCGAGCCGATCCCGTAGCAGAGCGTCGCCGCCAGCATGCAGGCGAAGCCGATGCCGTCGACGGAGATGATCGTGGACGGGTTGACGCCGAGCAGCACCATCATCCCGGCGAGAGCTGTCAGCATTCCCGCCCACTGCAGCCTTCCGGCCGCATTCCGGAAAAAGAGCGTGCCGACGATGATCGTCCACAGAGGTGTCGTCGCGTTCAGGACCGACGCCATTCCGCTGGAAAGCCTCGTTTCGCTGAAGCCGATGAGCGCCCATGGAACGGCGGTGTTGAAGAGAGCCATGACAGCCATGGGAATCCAGGGCACGGAGCGAAGCCCGAACGGCTTGCGCAGCAGCAGCATGACGGCGGTAATGGTGACGAGGCCGAACGAGGAGCGCAGGAAAGCGATCATCCACGGACCCGTTTCTTCGAGCAGAAGCTTGATGAAATAGAAGGAGCCTCCCCAGATCAGGCTCAGAGCGACGAGTGCCGCATACAGCGATTTTGGCATATGAACTCCCCCTGCGATGCCATTCAGGCATGGCTATTGAACGGTCCTTCTATTAAAAGGGCTGAAGGTCCGTTTGTAAATGCGATGCGGGGGATTTTCCCCCTCCAAAAGTTGTATTGTCATTCCAAGCGTTGTCCTCTACACTGAACCAAGGCCGGAACGGCGGGCTGTCCAGCCGCAAATGCCGGCATCCAACCTCCACGAACGGAGTGATCGATTCCATGTCCAGAGCTCTTTTGCCCGTCCTTATCCTGATCATGGGCCTGCTTTATATTTTCGTCATTCCTTCCGATCCGGAAGGAGTCAAAATCGTCTTCAAGCTGATCCCGATGGCGCTCATCATCCTGTATGCCTATCTCGGCAGCTTCGGCGGAAGGCGCCGCTATCCTGCGCTCGTGCTCGCAGGCCTATTCTTCTGCGCTGTCGGCGACGGCACGCTGCGCTGGTTCGTCGTCGGCTTGTCCGCCTTCCTGATCGGGCATCTCTTCTACATGTCGGCTTTCTTCGGCAGATGGCGGTTCTCCCGGCTGCGCTTCGCAACGATCGTTCCGATCGCCGTCTTCGCCTTCCTCATGGGCAGCAAGCTCATCTCTGCCCTCACAGCCGACGGCAAGACGGAGCTGATCCTTCCCGTAGCCGCCTATGTGGCCGTCATCTCCCTGATGGCCTGGTCCGCCATCATGTCGGGCAATCGCCTCGCCATCGCGGGCAGCCTGCTGTTCATGATCTCGGATTCGATCCTGTCCTGGAACATGTTCGTGTCCGATGTCGCTTATTCGGGCTACTGGATCATGCTGACGTATTACGCCGCGCAGTTCCTCATCGCCGGCAGCCTTCGCTCGGGTGGCGCAAAGTCCTCGTATCCATCCGTATCCTATACGGATTCGGCGCTTTGACAGGCAGACGAGCACGCGTCCGATATCAGGGAACAAGGTGGCCTGCCCCTTTCAGGGGCATCGCTTCGAACCGCCGGGAGCCTTCCGCCATCGGTCCCTGTCCCCGCCTCTTCCGCTTATGATCCTAACATGCGCCCTCTTTCGCTGTCTTGCTCTTACATAGGCTTTGACCGTTCGGCGCGAGCCGGGCGTCGGACCCGGCCGGACTTTCCTTAAGGAAAGTCCGGCTTTATGCCTATAATATTCCTTTACAGGAATATTCCTTATATGGTATATTCCAATCATGGGACGGCAATGATGAAGGGAAAGAGGTGAGCGGGATGATTGGATCGGCAAGAGCCGTGCCGGAGTGGAGCTTTTCCTTGCATCCAGGCGACAACAGACAGCTATGGATATAACGACATTCGGAGCTTTAAGCGAGCCAAGCCGACTGCGGATCGTCGAGCTGCTGTCGACGGGGCCGCTCATGGTCGGAGAAATCGCCGAGCGGCTTCAGATCCGGCAGCCTCAAGCCTCCAAGCATCTGAAGGTGCTGCTTGAGGCCGGTCTCGTAGACGTGACGGCGGAGGCCAACCGCCGCAGCTACAGCCTCCGCGTGCAGCCCCTGCGGGAGATGGATGCTTGGCTGGATCGCTACCGGCGCATTTGGGAAGACCGGTACGACGCCTTGGAGGACTATTTGCTCAAGCTGCAGGCAGCGAACGGAAATGCGGATGAAGACTCGCAGCGGAAGCCGGAGTAGACCCTTTTCAAAGTCACACGCATGCTCAAGTTCATGACGGTCGAAGGCAGAGCCGGCATAAGAACCTATGCGGACAATCGATATGAGGAGGAAATAAAGTGAACAAAATGACTCTCAAGGCCGAAGGCAATACCCTTGTTCTGGAGCGGGTTTTCCCGGCTCCGCGCAAGCTGGTCTTCCAAGCCTTCACCGACGGCGAAATGCTCAAGCACTGGTGGGGACCGCGCGGCTGGGAGCTGACCTTCAGCCGGATGGATTTCCGTCCAGGGGGAAGCTGGCATTACTGCATGAAGTGCGTGGACAAAAACCAAGGCGACTTCTTCGGCATGGAATCATGGGGCAAGACGGTCTATGAAGAAGTAGCCGGCGGCGAGAAATTCACGGGCATCGATTACTTCTCGGACGCCGAGGGAATCGAGAACACCGACATGCCGCCCGGCCGCATCATGCTGTTCTTCGAGGATGTCGAAGGAGGCACCAGGGTGACGAACCATACCGTATACGCGAGCGCCGAAGCTCTCAAGAGCGTGATCGATATGGGCATGGAGCAAGGCGTCACGGAAACTTGGGATCGGTTGGAGGAATATGTGGCTGCGGCTTCGAAAGCCTAGAGATGGGGAAGCTGCCGGATCGCGGCAGCTTTTATCCGTTGGCGGCCGCCTGTCTCCGCATGATCGGAGGCTGCCGGATCCCCTCCGCCATCCTGCCTCATGCCCTCTTTTCGAATCGCTGCCGATTCCGTACCCGGAAGAGAAATGGATTCCGGTCCAGCAGACGGGAGAATGCCGATGAACAAGCCGATAGCCGGGAAGCTCCTGCATGAGCTTTTCCCTTCCATCGCAACCATTCCCGCCGCGGAGTGGGAAGCGTCCCATCCCCGGACGAAGACGTTTCAGCCCGGCTCGACCCTCTTCAACCGGGGTGATGCCGAGCATTACTCCGTATTCCTGCTCTCGGGAACGGTGCGCCTGTCCCAATTCGCCGAGGATGGCCGGGAAGTGCTCGCCAATCGGCTGGCCGCCGGGGATATATGCGCCATGATGGTGCTCAGCGGCCTCAGCGAACGCGATTATCCCGGCGTGATCGTGGCCGAGACCGAGGCGAAGGCCGTTTTTGTGGACAAACAGTCCTTCCTTCGCTGGATCCAGGTCTATCCGCCCCTAAGGAACGCAGTATTCGGCAATATCCTGGACGGCATGATCTCCATGGGCAGCCATCTGGCTGCGGATACCCGTTCGCTGGAGGCGCGGCTGGCCGAGCTCCTGCTGGAGAAGACGGCGGAGACAGATCCATCCGTCCGGCTTACTCATCAGCAGCTTGCGGCGGAGCTGGGCACCGCCAGGGAGGTCGTCAGCCGCATGCTCGCCCGGATGCGGAAGCAGGGATGGATCCTCGCGGCCCGCGGCTTCATAACGATTCTGGATCGGCATGGATTGGCCGCCAAGGTTGGTGACCAAGGTCACAGAAGATGACGGCAGCACCTGCTAAAGTGATGTCAGCCGCTCTTTTCCGGAATGGCGAGATTACATTGCAGGAGGTTCATTTCCAATGACTACATTGACCGCCGGGACGCCCGCTCCCGACTTCTCCCTCGCCGATTGGCAGGGCAATCCGATTCGCCTCGCCGATCTTCAGGGACGCAAGGTGCTGCTCTCCTTCTTCCGCAACGCCGCTTGCGCTCTGTGCAACCTGAGGGTGCAGCAGCTGAAGAAATGGTATGGGGAATGGTCGGAGCAAGGACTCGAAATCATCGCGGTATTCGAATCTCCAGCCGCTTCCCTCCGCGAATACGTCGGCAAGCAGGATGCCGCCTTTCCCATCGTCGGCGACCCGGAGGCAGAGCTGTACCGTCTGTACGGCGTGGAGGTCTCCGAGCAGAAGTTCAAGGCTACGGTAGCCGATCCCGGAACTCACGCCCACATCCGGCAAGCGGCGGCGGCAGGCTTTGTCCTTGCCGAAGAAGAGGGAGCGAACATGCACCGCATTCCCGCAGACTTCCTTATCGATGAGCAGGGCATCGTGCAGGCTGCCCATTACGGGAGCCTGGTCACCGATCATTTGCCGCTGGAGGCTGTCGCCCGCTTTGCCAAGACCGGCTGATCGTCAGGCCGGGCAGCGCACAAAAAGCGTTCCTCCCAAGGGGACTGACCCCAAGGGAGGAACGCTTTTTGTTCTTCAACAATCGGCTAGAAGGAGCCGGACGCCGCCGCCAGCACCTTCTTGATCGCCGAAATCCGCTCCGGCACAGGCGGCCTGAGGGCCTGCCCGCCTTCGCGGACGGCGGAGCCGAAATGAACCTCGCTCACGCCCGTTTCCCGCAGGAAGCCTTCCAGCGAGTCCATGGTCAAGCCGCTTCCCGCCAAAATCGTCATTCCGCTCCCTGCCGAGGCTTGGACGAGCTGCCTCAGCCTGGGCATTCCCTGGAGCGCGGAGGGCTGCCCGCCGGAGGTCAGGATGCGGTTGACGGCAGGATACAGGGTCAGGATCTCCAAGGCCGCAAGCTGATCGCAGACAGCGTCGAATGCCCGGTGGAAGGTGACATCCAGCCCTTCGGCTTCGCCCAGCAGCAGCTTCAGCGCCTCCTCGTCGACCGTTCCCTCCGGCGTCAGGGCGCCAAGGACGACTCCCGCCGCTCCCGACCTGCGGATCACCCGGATGTCCGCCCGCATCGCCAGCAGGTCGAGCTTGTCGTAGACGAACGACAAGCTGTGCGGCCGCACCATGACGTTGACCGGAATCGACACCGCTTTGACGGTTTCCTCGATCAGCCCCGGTCCCGGCGTCAGGCCGCCCTCCAGCATGCCGGTCACGAGCTCGATCCGGTCGGCTCCGCCGCTTGCCGCCAGCACCGCATCCGA
This sequence comes from Paenibacillus sp. RUD330, assembly GCF_002243345.2. Taxonomy (NCBI): domain Bacteria; kingdom Bacillati; phylum Bacillota; class Bacilli; order Caryophanales; family Paenibacillaceae; genus Paenibacillus; species Paenibacillus sp. RUD330. The sequence goes on along the minus strand of NZ_CP022655.2, from coordinate 838,555 downwards.
TACGCGGGTCGCGATGATCTCAAGCTTCATCCCAGCCGCCTCCTCTTCGGTCTGCCGGTCCCGCCCGCCTTGACAGCTGCGGCCATCACGACTCCGCCAGGGCGCGGTTCGCCAGATTGGTCAGCACGGCATCGTCCATGGGCGGGTTGTGCAGGCCCGCGCGGACATCCCGGTACATGCGCTCCAGCGGGTAGCTGCGGGACAGGCTCAAGCCGCCGACGATCCGCATCGCCTGATCCACGATGGAGATCGCCGCATTGGTGGCGATGTATTTGGCGAGTCCCAGCTCCGTCTTCAGCTCTGCGCGGCTTTCCTCATCGCGGTCCCAGCGGTCCGCGACCCCATACAGGTACGAGCGGGCGGCGAGCCATTCGGCTTCGATCAGCCCGAGCTGGCGCTTGATGTTCGGCAGCTCGGCGATCGGCACGGTCAGCGAATTCGGCTTGTGGCTGCGGGCAAATTCCAGCGCGAAATCGCGCGCCGCCCAGGCGATGCCGATATAACAAGCCGGAATATGGAGCATCGACGCCTCCGTCGGCATGGGCGGAGCGGCCAGCGGCGCCGGCTCCAGGCCGATGATCGTCTCCTCGTCCGGAACGAACGCGTCGCTCAGCACGACGTCATGGCTTCCCGTCGATCTCATCCCGAGCGTGTTCCAGGTTTCCTCGACCTTGACGCCGGGACCGCTGCGTACGAGGAACGAGCCGACCTTATCGCTGCCCTCAAAGCCGGCCGTCACGGTGAACCGCTCCAGGATCGGACTCAGCGTGCTGAAGGTTTTGCGCCCCGTCAGGAGCCAGCCCCCGTCGGCCCGTCTCGCCGTCGTCTCCGGCCGGCCTCCCCGGGTAGGGCTTCCCGTCGCCGGCTCGCTGGCGAGCTCGTTGATGACGATGCCGTCATGCGCGATATCCTGGCACAGCCGGGCGAACAGCGGCTCCGGCCACAAGCGGGACAGCCTCAGCTTCATCAGCGTGTGGACATGCCAGCCGACGGCCAGCGCGGTCGAGCCGTCGCCGCGGGCGAGACGCTCCTGCGACAGCACAAGCTCGTAGGCGGATGCCTCCTCGCCTCCGTACGCCTCCGGCACGGTCAGCTTCAAGTAGCCGGATTTCTTCAGCTCCTCGAAGTTTTCATAAGGAAACGAGCCTTCCCGGTCATGCTCCGCCGCCCTGGGAGCGAACAGGCCGGCAAGCCGGTCCGCCCTCTCCGCGATCGCCGCCTCGCGTTCATTGCGGATATAAGGATCCATCGATGGTGTCATCTTCTCAGCCGCCTTTCCTGCGAACTCATGAAGGATAAGATGCCCCGTCAACGGCATAGGGCATGAATTATTCACATCCTAACATAGTTGCCCGATAGGGAACCAGGCTTATCCCCGGGCTTCTGTTCAAAAAAAAGAACTTATCTCCGAGGAAATAAGTTCTTCATGCCGCCGCCTTGCTCCTTGCCGGCAATTGCGGCCGTTCCGTCTTCCGGGAAGAAGCGGTTATCTCGCTTGAATATATCCTTCCGCCTTCAGCAGCTCGGCGATCAGTACCGCTCCGCCTGCCGCTCCGCGCAGCGTGTTATGCGAGAGGCCGACGAACTTGAAGTCGTAGACGGAGTCCTCGCGCAGACGCCCGGCCGAGACGCCCATGCCGCCCTCGATGCCGCGGTCCAGCTTCGTCTGCGGACGGTTCTCTTCCTCGAAGTAGGTGATGAACTGCTTCGGCGCGCTCGGGAGGCCAAGCTCCTGCGGACGGCCTTTGTAGTTTTTCCACAGCTCGAGAATCTGTTCCTTGGAGGGCTTCTTCTCGAAGGAAGCGAACACCGTCGCCATATGCCCGTCGGCTACCGGCACGCGGATGCACTGCGTCGTGATCAGCGGCGAGCCGGCCTTGACGATCTCGTCGTTCTCGATGCGGCCCCAGATGCGGAGCGGCTCCTGCTCGCTCTTCTCTTCCTCGCCGCCGATGTACGGAATCACGTTGTCCAGCATTTCCGGCCAGTCGGCGAAGTTTTTGCCCGCGCCGGAGATGGCTTGGTACGTCGAGGCGACGACCGTCGTCGGCTTGAATTCGCGCAAGGCATGGAGAGCCGGCACATAGCTCTGGATGGAGCAGTTCGGCTTGACCGCGATGAAGCCGGTCTCCGTGCCGAGACGCTTGCGCTGGGCCGCGATGACTTCGATGTGCTCCGGATTGATTTCCGGAATCACCATCGGGATGTCCGGCGTCCAGCGATGCGCCGAGTTGTTGGAGATGACCGGCACGCCCGCCTTGGCGTAAGCTTCCTCCAGCGCCTGGATCTCGTTCTTCTTCATATCCACGGCGCAGAAGATGAAGTCCACCCCGGAGGCGACCTCCTCCACCTTGGACGCGTCCTGCACGACGATCCCCTTCACCGGTTCCGGAATCGGAGTCTCCAGCTTCCAGCGGCCCTGCACGGACTGCTCGTATGTCTTGCCCGCCGACCCGGCGCTTGCCGCGATCGCCGTCACCTCAAACCAAGGATGTCCATCCAGCAGCTGCACGAAGCGCTGCCCGACCATGCCCGTTCCGCCGACGATGCCGGCCTTCAGTTTTCTCTCTGCCATTCGAATTCCATTCCCCTCTGCGTATGATGAAAAATTGCTGCCTTTTTCTACTACCTATTCAGCCCGCCGGCCCGATGTACCGCCTGCTGCCTAGATAGGCTGGAAACTCAAGCTGTCGCCGACGGACATTCCGAGACCGGATGCCCATCCTTCAAGCTCCCTCTATCGCCAACAAAAAAATCCCACCCCCAAGACTGCGCTTCAGTCTCAGGGACGAGATTGGAATCCTCGTGGTACCACCCAGGTTCGCCGGCTTGGTCGCCCAATCGGCCTCTTCGAGTACGGCATCGCCATGCCGGCCGGCACAAGATGCGTATACTCTAGCTCTGTAACAGGAGCTCCCGTCGCGCCATCCCCTGATCAGCCAGGTTCCTGCGCGCTGCTCGGAGTCTTTTTTCGATAAAGGGTCCTTTGCTCCTTTTCAGCGGAACGGAGCTCTCTGGGAAAGAATCGCTTTATCTACTTCTCTCTTCATCGCATTTGAATTGTTGCACCTATCGTATCAAATTATCCCTGCCGCGGTAAACAGGAAATTAAAAATTCGAACAGGCGAATCGGCAGGCATTTCCCGTTCAACGGCATGGATGCTCCGGATTCCCCTTCGCGGAGCCGGCTTCGCTGCGCGCATCCGTCCTAAGACGGATACGCCCTTGGAGACTCCAAGCCGGGCTGGACGGGGCCGTCGGCATCCGTCCTCCTCAAAGCTCGACGATCTTCGTGGCGACGGCTTCGCAGAACCGGCTGTCATGCTCGACGAAAACGAGGGTCGGAGAATGCTCCAGCAGCAGCTCTTCGATCTGCATGCGCGAGATGACGTCGATGAAATTCAGCGGCTCATCCCAGATATGCAGATGGGCTTCCTCGCAAAGGCTTCTCGCGATCAGCACCTTTTTCTTCTGCCCGCCGCTGAACGAGGCCATGTCCTTCTCGAATTGCAGGCGGGCAAAGTCGAGCTTCCGCAGGATCGCCTTGAACAGGCTTTCGTCGATGCCGCTGAGGCGGGCATAATCCGTCAGATTGCCCTGCAAGTGAGACGTATCCTGGGCTACATAGGAGATTTTGAGCCCGCTTCCCTTGCGCAGCGTCCCGCTGCAAGGGATATCCTCCCCGCAGATCAGCTTGAGGATGCTGGATTTGCCGGAACCGTTCGGTCCCGTGACGGCGATGCGGTCTCCTTGCTCGACGGTGAGGCTGACTTCCTTGCCTGCCGTCATTCCGCCATAGCGGACCGCGACCCGATCCAGCTCGGCCAGCTGATGCTTGTAGTAGGCGAGCTGGCTGATTTTCAGGCTGTCCGAGCTTTCCCTATTTTTCAGAAGCTTGGCCTTCTCTTCGATCGCCGACTGCTGCCTCTGCTCGATCGACTTGGATCTTTTCATCATCTTGGCGGCTTTGTGGCCCACATAGCCTTTGTCCACCTTGGAGCCGGAGTTGCGGGTTCCGTTTTTCGACTTTTCGACCTCATGCGACCATTGGTTCGTCCTTTGGGCCGCATGGGACAGACGTTTGATGTCCTTGCGCAGCTTGTCGTCCTCCGCCAGCTCGTGCCGCTCCTGCCGCTGCCTGTCGTCCCACCAGTCGGAGAAATTGCCCTGCCTCACTTCGATATCGGTCTTGTTGATGGAAAGGATGTGGTCCACGCAATGGTCCAGAAACGCGCGGTCATGCGACACCAGGATGAATCCGCTCTTGCGCCTCAAATACTCGCTGACCAGCTTCCAGGCGTGGATGTCCAGATGATTGGTCGGCTCGTCGATCAGCAGGAAGCTGTTCTCCTTGAGGAACAAGGCCGCCAGCAGCACCTTCGTCTGCTCGCCCTGGGACAAGGAAGCGAACGGCCGGTGCAGCGCGTCCTCGGTTACCTTCAGCAGGGAAAGCTCCCGCATGAGCTGCCAAGGCTCGTAGTCCGGACAGATCTCTTCGACGACAGCTGCGACGCTGTCCTCCTTGCGCCTGACCTCGAACGGGAAGTAATCGAAGCCGACGCTCGCCGAAATGGTTCCGCCGTACTCAAGCTTGCCGAGCAGAAGGCGGAGGAAGGTCGTCTTGCCGCGGCCGTTCCTTCCCGTGAAGCCTAATTTCCAATCGGTGTCGAGCTGAAAGCTTGCGCGGTCAAAAATGTTGTCGTAGGAGCCGTCATACGCAAACGTAAGGCCGGCAACTTGGATTAGAGACATGGATGTTCGACCTCCTGAAAAAAAATAAAGAGCCGCAAGAAAGATCCCTTTCTCGCAGCTCAAACAGGTAGGCCAAATCCACCCTCCGAAGGGGACGGAAACGGGGCCGGTCACTTGAGTGGGAAAGAAAATGCATCTTTCTTGCTCCTACAAAAGAAAAACAGAACGAATAAGCCTGTTTTGCCTTTCCATAGGGTTAGCAAGAAATCCTACATTCTCCTTCTCATCTCCAGTCGGTTCAAGTTACCCGTAGTTTAGCATGCCGCCGTGGCCAATTCAAGCCTGGTTCGCTTCGCGCAGCGGCTGCCCGGAAGCTCCAAAATGCGATGCCGGGACGGCTGGCCGCACGGTTCCGGCGCTTGACGGCCCGCTCGCGGGCAACAGCAGGCTACTTCTCCATGACCGCAAAATAATTGCCTTCGGGATCGGCGAAGTTGAACACCTTGCCGAACGGAAGCGTCACAAGCTCTCCGAGCGTCACCTGCTTGCCGGCCAAGTCCCGGTACAGCCCCTCCAGATCCTCGGCGAAGAACATCAGCGAGGGCGGTCCGAGGTTGATCTCAGGCGACATTCGAGCGACAGCTTCCTTGTCGTGCAGGACGAGGCTGGTCCCGCCTTCCTTGGGGGCGACCTCGAACCATCTCATGCCTTCTCCATTCTCTTCGGCTACGACGGCGAATCCGAGCTTCTCCGTCCAGAATTCCTTGGCTTGATCCTGGTTTTGGACATACAGCATCACCTGGCCGATTTTATTGATCATCGTTTGCACGCTCCCGAATCATATTGGCTTCTTCAGCCATTGCCGTTGGGCTTAAGGTCCCCAGCTTCACCGTCCTCAATTCCACGCTTGTCCCGGCGATCCTGCTTCTTTGTGAAAAGAATTAAAAAACAGCCGCATATCGGGCTGCTTTTTCGCCACGCTATTCAGGGTGCCGGTTCTTCCTTCACTACGGACGCTTTTGGAGCCTGCCGCTTACCAGTCGCTGCCCCAAGCATTCGCATAGGCTTCCATTATCCGCGGAGCGGATTCGCTTCTCGCGCCGGAAATCGCCGCGGACTCCCGCTCGTCCACACTCGCCAGGCCGGTTGCCGCCGGAGCGGGAGCGGCTTGCCTGTTCTCCGAAACCGGCTTCGGCCGGCTGCGGTTCTCCTCCAGCTTTTCCTTCGTTTTTCTCAAGCTGAAATCCGGTCCCAGTACGTCGGCGAACAGCTTGCTTTCCTGCCTTCTGATCTTCCGCGCCTCTTTCCGTTCCCAGGCCGTTTCATGCAGCCGCTGCTCCTCCACCGTTTCCGGAATGACGGCGGACACCTCGGTCGGCTTGCCGTCGTCGCCGAGCGCCACGAACGTCAGGAACGAGGTGGCGCACACTTTTCTCTCTCCGGTCAGCAGGTCTTCCGTCACGACCCGGACGAAGATTTCCATCGACGTCTTATGCGCCCAGGTTACGAAGGCGGACAAGCAGACGGCATCGCCCTTCTTGACCGGGTGCAGGAAGTCGACGGAGTCGGTGGAAGCCGTTACGACGGGACGGCGGGCGTGGCGCGTAGCGGCGATCGTCGCGACATCGTCGATATAGGCCATCAGCTTGCCGCCGAAAATCGTTCCGTGATGGTTCGTATCGGGCGGCAGGACGATGGAAGCTTTTATCGTGTATGAGAGGCTTGCCGGCTTTGCAGGCAAGGTTTCTTTTTTGGTCATCATGCATGTACCTTCTTTCTGTATATAACCCGTCTGTCCGGGCTAGACATAAAGTGTACACGGCCTTGTCATATAGGTAAAATACATATATCGCATTGTTTTCATTCGTTTTCTCTATGTATTCGCTATCAGAAAGACAGGTGGACAAGGATGGACATTCGCCAGTTGACTTACTTCATGGAGGTCGCGAGGCAAGGCAGCTTCACCAAGGCGGCCCAGCGGCTCCATATGACTCAGCCCAGCCTGTCCAAGATGGTGCGGCTGCTGGAGGAGGAGCTGGACGTCACCTTGTTCGACCGTTCCTCCAAACAGATCGAGCTGACCGATGCGGGCGAGAGCATTCTGCGCTCCGCTCGGGAGGTGATGGCCTCTCTGGAGCGGATGGCCTCCGAGCTGGACGATGTCGTCCAGGCCAAGAGGGGCAGGCTGCGTCTGGGCATTCCGCCGATGATCGGCGGGCGGCTGTTCCCCTCCATCCTGGAGAGCTTCCACAGCCGCTACCCGCAGATCCGCCTGGAGCTGGCGGAGCATGGGGGCAAGGTCATCGAGGCCGCTGTCGACAGCGGCGAGCTGGATGCGGGCCTCGTCATCCTGCCCGTCGTCAGCGAGGACAAGTTCCACATGCTGCCTTGCATCGAGGAGGCGCTGCAGGTCGTCGTCCATCCTGGACACTGGGCCGCCGCACGGCCGGTTCTCCGCATGCAGGAGCTGGAGCACGAGGCCTTCATCCTGTTCAAGGACGAATTCACGCTCCGCGATCTCATTCTCGGCGCCTGCCGGGATGCGGGATTCGAGCCCGATGTCGCGTTCGAGAGCACCCAGTGGGATTTCATGACGGAGCTGGTCGCGGCCCGCTTCGGCATCACCCTGCTGCCGCGCGGCGTGGCGATGACGCTGGACCCCGCGCGCTTCTCTGTCATTCCGGTGGAGCGGCCGGCCATCCGGTGGCGGCTCCATATGATCTGGAAGAAGGACCGGTACCTGTCCTTCGCCGCGCGAGAATGGATCGCATTCATGCGGAAGAGCCTGGAGGACGGCTCATGATCCGAATACGGCAACGCCGGCAGCGGCTGCTTCAGCGCCGGCGCATGCTGCGAAGGATGACGATCAAGCCGAGCGTGACGAACACGGCTGCCGCGGCGATTTTCAACGCGGTGTTCTCTCTGCCTTCCGCGTCATCCGCTGCGGATTCCAGAGGGATTTCCCTGCCCTTCATATAGGCCAGCTCCGCCGCCGATGCGCTGGTCAGCTTGGAAGGCGCGCAGAGAGGATTTTCCCAGCCGTCTCCTGTTGATTTCAAGAAAAACAGGTATTCCGCTCCGCTCAAGGCGGGGCCATCCAAAGCGCCCCAATTCCTATCCTCGTCCGCGACAATTCGGGAGGACCGGATGCCTTTATAGCTGCTTTTGACCGTGAGATGCAGTTCATGCCGGTCTCCGCGCTTGACCACCTTATCCACATGGCCGACGATGACCGCATCATAGTAGCCGTACGCCTTCTCGATCGGCATCAGCTCCGCGCAGGACAGAGCCTCTGCACGGTCAGGCGGATACGACGCCGCCAGCATTCCGAGCAGAATCAGCAGCATGCTCAGCTTTTTCACTTTTCCACTCCTCCTTGAGGGCTTCTTGAGCTCCTGACGAGATGAAGGGACAGATAGGTTGCAGGGGATGCCTCCATGGATGGCAGCGGCTGTTTGTACAAATCCTGATCTCTTTTTGCAAAGCAATGCGGCGAGACAAGTCCTATCCTATGAAGAAGAAAGGAGGCGCGCGTCATGGACAGCTTTCATGCTTTCGAGTCTGTCGTTGAGTACCTTGAAAGTCTCATGCCCGGTACAGAGGAGCTTGATTATCGGGTCATCGCCGGCATCGCAGGCTGTCCCGCTCCCTTATTCCAGCGTATTTTCATCTACGTTACGGGAATCTCCATCCACGATTACCTGAGGATGCGGCGATTGACGCTGGCGGGACATGAGATCCGCAGCAGCCAGGACAAGATCATCGACATCGCGATGAAATACGGCTTCAATTCCCATGCCGCCTTTACGCGGGCGTTCAAAGACCATCACCAAGCATCGCCTACCGGGATCAGAAAGACCGGAGAAAAGCTGAACGACTACCCTCGCGCCTCCTTCGCAACCTTTCGGATGGTAGGAGGAAAACGAATCATGGCCGAGCTCAAAAAGATTCAATATGTGGAATGGGGACCTCGCAAAATAATCGGCAGGAAGAGCATGACCTCCTTTCAGAAAGCGGGGGAAGAGTGCTGGGGAGCCGCATTCCGGGATGGCCTGCTGGACCGCTTCCAGGAGATGGAGGCCTGGATCTGCAGCGATATCGACCCTTATGTCGGACTCGGCCACATGAGCCGTTTTGTCGGCAGAGATGAGTTCCAATATATCATCGGCAAGTTCGTGGAGCCCGGCGCGCCAGTGCCGGACGATATGGACGCGGAGAGCATCCCCGCAGGGACCGTCGCCAAGGTATGGGTCGAAGGCGATACCCTCAACGACATCATTGAGAGCGCCTACCTGATCTGCACGGAGGCGATCGAGAAGACCGGCTACAGCATGGATTTCGAGCACTTCTATTGGTGCGACGTCTATACCTATGCACGTTACTGCGCGCCGCTGGAGCAAGGACAGAAATTGATCCTCGATTATTATCTGCCTGTCGTCAAGGCCGAAGGTTGACCCTCTCCAGCTCCATCCCCCCCTTGCAGCCGCCCTCATGAAAAAAAAACGGGACGAAACCGAGCATCCTCGGTTTCGTCCCGTTTTGTTGTATTTTCAGGCCATTTTCCAGGCTTGCTCCAGTCGGCCGGCTTCTCAGCCTGCCTGCCGGAAGCCGTCCGGCAGCAGCGCCGCCAGGTCGGACATGCCGGCCGCCAGATGGATGCCTTCCATCGTGCGCAGCGATCCGGAGATGATGCCGGCCAGCCGCCCCTGCTCGTCGAGCAGCGGACCGCCCGACATGCCGCTGGCGATGGCGGCGTCGATGAGCACGCGGCTGCGGCCGTTGACGACCGCGTCCGGGCTGCTGACGATGCCTTGCGTCACGATCGGCGTGTTTTTGAGCGGGAACCCGATCGCATAGACAGCGTCTCCATGCTCCAGCTTGGCCGACCGCAGGGAGACGTACGGATAGTTGCCGCCTCCCTTGCGAGCGGGGAGCTCCAGCACGGCCGCGTCGGTCCGCTCGTCATACCGGCCGACCTTGACGGAGACGACAGTGCCGTCCGCCAGCACGGCCTCCAGCCGGGCCGCTCCCTTCACGACATGATACGCCGTGGCGGCAGTTCCGCCGGAAGACATCAGGACGCCCGTCCCGGCCGCGGCAACCGTGCCGTCGGCGCTCAGCGCCCGCAAATAAAAGACGGCATCCGAAGCGAGCCTGTAGCTCTCGTCGGCTGCGAGCGGAGCCTGCTGCTCCGCCTGGGTGCTGGTTGCCGCATAAGGGCCTGCCGCCAGCATGGCGGCCAGCGCCAGCGCGGCGATCCATCTTTTTTTCATGGTCAAGGCCTTCCTTTCCTCAAGCTGTGCGCGGACAGGCTCAGCGGCCCGCCGGCGCCGTCGGGCCCGCGGCCGACATGATGTCCTTGTACGCCCAGTGGGCGGAGGTCAGATCGGTGAAGCGCGGTCCGGCATCCGTGCGCTTGGCGGTGCCGGCCATCCGATTGATGAGCACGACAGCCTGAGCGCGCGTCAGCGGACTGTTCGGACGGAAGCTGCCGTCCGGGAAGCCCTGGATCAGCCCTGCTTGGGTCAATGCGCCGATGTATGGCGCAGCCCAGTGCTTGATGGCGTCCTTTTGCTTCGGCGCGGCCGCCTCGTTGACATCGAGCCTCAGCACTCTGGACGCGATGACGGCGAATTCCGCCCTCGTGAGGCTGCGGTCGCCGCCGAAGGTGCCGTCCGGATAACCGCCGACGATGCCGGCGGAAGCGAAGAAGGCTACCAATTGCTCGCTGCGGTCCGACTTGTCCGGGAAGGCGTTGCGCAGCTCTCCCGGCTCCCGGTCAAGCAGCGGCGCCAGCGATTCGATCAGCTCGTAGCGGCTCATCGCCGCGTTCGGCTTGAAGGTGCCGTCGGCATAACCGGCGGCGTAGCGGATCGTGGACGCATCCTTGCGCAGATCGTAGCTCGCGCTGCCGACCTCGAAGACGTACGTCAGGATGCGCTTGTCTCCTTCGACGATCGCCTTGACCGTCATGGAGCGGGTGAGCACCAGCTCCCCAATGAAGCGGGGACTGTTCTCCGTCGGATCGCTGCCGTCCGTCGTGTAGCGGATCCACTTGCCCTCCGGCGCGGTGAGGCGAAGGATGCTGCCGCGCGGCACCCGTACGGATGCCGGCTTCTCCTCGCCTATGGACGGCTTGCCGATGTTCGACTCCAGAGCGGGTTTAGGCTCCGGCGTCGGAGACGGGGATGGCATCGGGCCAGGGAAGAAGACGAAGCCTCCTCCGTCCTCCTTCAGCTTCCATTCCCCGCTCAGCACCGGGCTGTACTCCTTGCCCGCCTCGACGGCGATCGCCTTCAGCGTCGTCGTCGCCTTGAGCGTGATCGGCGCTTCATAGGCGGCGGACATCTCGCCGGGCTCGCTGCCGTCCAGCGTGTAGCGGATGACGGCTCCCGGCTCGGCCGCGAGCGCGACCTCGACCTTTTCCTTGAATTCCTTCTCCCCCGAGACGACGCGCGGAGCGGCTGCGGCCTGCGGCCAGCGCAGCTCCGGCGAGTTCAGGACGATGGAGCGGGCGAAGCCCCCGAGCTCGGCCTTCACCGCGACGGCGCCGCCGGCCAGCAGCTTGCCTGAGCCGGCTTGCAGCAGCGCGAGCGAAGCATCCGCGCTCCAGCGGAGACCTTCGGCCTGGCTGAGGCCGAAGCTGGATGTCAGGCGGTTCACCGAATCGCCTGCCGCCGGAACGGCAGCCGCGGCGGCCAGGCGTGCCAGCGCGCCGTCGGCCGGAGCCGGATAGAAGCCGGCTGCCGCCCTCCAGACGCTGCCGGACAATCCGGCCGGCAGCGAGCCGGAGGTCAGCTCGGCGCCGCCGAGCGCCCCTTCCGAGGAGATGGAGCCCGCGGCATCGTAGTAGGCGACGCCGCGCTTGACCATCTGCTTGTGGAACGAGGAGCCGCGGATCTCGCCGCCCGCCTCCAGCTTTCCAGCCAGGCCGCCGAAGAAGCTCCGGCCCGGCTGGATGGCGCCGTCTGCGGAAGCGACAGCCTCGCCGCCTGCAACGGAGCGCTCGACGAGTCCCGTCAAGCGGCCGGCGATGCCGCCCGCCCATGCGTGCTGCAGGCCGTCCGCCGTCGTCCGGCCGGTGGCCAGCGTGTCGGCGATGAGGCCCGCGTTGACGCCGGCCGCTCCGCCTGCGGCGGCTTCGGCGCCATGGGCGGATACGTCCGCCGCGCTGTACGAGCGCTCGATCGTGCCGCCCTCGCGGTTGTCGCCGGCCAGACCGCCGGCGCTTGCGGCGCTGTGCGCCTTGCCGGCTGCGCCCGACTGGGCGATGGCGCCTTCATTGACGCCGGCGATCAGGCCGGCGCTCGCTCCGCCGCTCACGCTGCCCTCGGCCGTGACGCCGACGAGCTCGCCTCCGGCCGAGTTCACGGCCGCGACAAGTCCCGCATGGCGGGAGGCGTTCACTTCTGCGCCGAGAAGCTGCAGATTTCGGATGCGGCCGCGGTTGACGAGCGTGAACGCCGCGTCGCCGCTTGCTCCCGCTTCGGCGCGAAGCCCGCTGAGGCGGTAGCCGCCGCCATCAAGCTCGCCGTCGAAGTCCTGGAGCGGCGTCCAGCCGAAGGCGGACAGATCGATGTCCGCCGCCAGCCGGATCTTGCCGCCCGAGCCGAGCGGAGAGGCTGCCGCCTTCCGGTCGAACAGGCGGAAGTAGGCGAGGCCGGTATCATTCCTCAGCAGCACGTAGCCGTCCAGCTGCTCCCGGCTGCCGATGACGATCTCGCCGCTGCCGGACAAGCGCAGAATCGAAGGGTCGACTGCGTTGCGCCAAGCGCCGGAAGCCAGCGGATTGCGGGCCGGGACCGCCTCGGCCGAGGCCGCGGCTCCGGCGTTGCGGCCGACAGCCGCGCCGCTGCCGGTATAGGCCGAGGCCGCAATGCGGCCGTCGCGGAAGTTGTAGCCGACGAGCTCGCCCTTGTACGAATCCGTGCCCTTGGCATTCGAGGCCAGCTCGCCGACGGAGGCATAGACTCCGTCGATGGTTCCGTCGTTGTAGCCGGCAAACCCGCCGGTATACGAGCGGGTCGTGCCCGCAAGTCCTGTCGTGGAGACGATTCCCTGGAGCGCGTACGAGCGCTTCACGGCGCCGGTCCGCTCCACGGCGGCGGCGAAGCCGCCCGTGCGCGTATCCTGGCCGGCATTGCTCACGCTGCCGGAAGCATAGCTGTCCTCGACGGCGAAGCGTTCGATCGAGCCGGCGAAGCCGCCCGCGTAGGAGCCGCGCTTGCCGGAAGCCTTCACCGCGCCGTCCGCGTACGAATAGCGGATCGAGCCGGCGCCTGTGCCGCCGTCTCCAAGCAGGCCGGCGAAGCCGCCCGCATACAGCGTCGTGTCGATGTTGGCATCCGTCACCTCGACCGGAATCGAGGCGGAGCTGCGCGTCACCTCCATGCGGTCGCCTTGGCCGACCGCGCCGCCCGCATAGGCGGCAGGCAGGTTCTCGCCGATCGTGACGGCCGTGCCGACGGCGATGACGGCCCCGCCCTCGGGCAGGACGCGGCTGTAATGGATCTCGCCGTCCTCGCCTTGGCCGACAAGTCCTCCGACCCTGTAGAGCCCGGCGCCGGAGGCGTCGATGCCTCCATGGGCGTCGGCATGGACGAGAACGCCGCTGCTGTAGCCGGCGATGCCGCCCGCAGAGAGCGTTCCCGCCGTGCCCGCGGCGATGGCCGCGCGGCTGTCCGACTCATAGACGGACGCCTGCAGCAGCCGTCCGACGAGGCCGCCGGCCAGCAGTTGCGAGTCGCCTCCGCCGGCAGCCAGCGCAAGCTTGCCGCTGTAATGCGTCTGGTAGAGGCCGCGATAGAGAGGATAGAGTCCGCCGAAGCGGAGCTCCGCGTCGCGATCCGACGCGCTCAGCTCGCCGGCGATGCCGCCTGCGGCAAGCGTGCCGGAAGAGCCCGCATCCAGCGAGGCGGCAATCGGTCCGGACATCTTGGCGTCCTGGATCGTGACGTCGCGCCCCGTTCCGACAGCTCCTCCCGCCGATAGGCTTCCGCCTTTGGCATTCAGCGAGGCTTCAATCTCTGCGCCATGCAGCGCTGCGCGCTCGGCGCGGCCGACGAGACCGCCGACCGACGCCTCCTGCGCGCCTGCCGGCGATGCGACGGTCAAGCCCTTGACCGTCGCCTGCCGGATATCCCAGGCTGCGATGCCGCGGCCTGTCTTCTCGCCGATCAGGCCGCCTGCGGAGCCTCCGCCCGTAACGCCCGGAGCGGACGATATCGCTTCGGCCTTGAGGCCGCTCAGCTCATTCCCCGCTTCCGAGATGCCGATGAGGCCGCCTGCAGCCGCTTCATCTCCTGCGGCGCGCACCGCTCCCGCCTCGCCGAAGAAGACCTCGAGCTTGGCGGCGGAGCCGTCCTGATAATGGCCGACAAGGCCGCCTGCGGCCGAGCCGGTGCCGGATGCCTCGACGACGAGGCGCGCCAGCTCCAGCTTCAAGCCCTCCGACGCGCCGCTCTGGCGGCCGATCAGGCCGCCTGCCGCCGCTTCGCCGCCGCTCGCCGCTATGCGGCCGGCGGCTTCGCCCGACGTCGTCAGCGTCCAGCTGCCGGAGGCGATCGCAGCGACGTTCTCGCCGACGATGCCGCCGGCCGCTCCGCGAACCGCCGCGCTCTCGACGCGGCCGCCCGCCAGCTCGACGCGCAGTCCCTCTGCGGCGCCTTCATTGCGTCCGACGATGCCGCCCGCGACGCCGCCGATGACGGCAGCCTGCTCCGGCAGCTTCAGCTCCACACCGTCGATGCGGCCGAAGCTGCGCCCGGCCAGAGCGCCTGCGTATGCAGAGCCATGGACGGATTTCGGCTCCAGCTTGAGCCCGCTCACCGAGCCTTTGGCGCCGATGACGCCGAACAGCCCTCCATGCTCGACCGTGCCGCTGACGGCATAACCGTCGATCAGATGGCCGCCGCCGAGCAGCTCGCCCTGGAACGGCAGCGTCTCGCTGACGCCGATCGGACTCCACTGGGCCGACTGGATATGGATCGGCCCCTTGATCTCGATGCTCCGTCCCTCGAAGCCGAACGGCTCGATGCCGACGAGCGTGCCGTTGACGATCGCCGCCAGTCCCGCCAGCTCCGCTTCGGTCCCGATCTGGAAGCTTGGCGCGTCTTTGTCCCGAAGGTACCAGTTCACATTCGTATTCACGCTGCCGCCGGTTCCGTCATCCCCGCCGCCGCTGCTCGCGGCTCGGTTCACTTCCGGGTACTGGTACTGGGCGCTCAGCGACCCGTACTTCCAGGCCGTCGCGAAGTCCCAGCCCGACAGCGCCGGGAACTCGCTGCGGTCCGCCAGCGTCGAGGAGAGGATCGTGCTCAGCCTTCCAAGCACGCTGAGCCAGCGGTACTGGCCGTCCGCGAAGTCCGGCAGGTCCTTGTTGAGGTTGAGCTTCTCGTCCTTGATGTAATAGCTCTTGTAAAGCAGCTCCTTGCTCGTGTTGTCGTACCGGCCGGCGAAGCCGCCGGCCCGCGCCGTCCCGCTGGCCGTCACCTCGGCCGCGGAATAGCTGTAGGACACCTTGCCGGAGGCGATGCGTCCGGCAAAGCCGCCCGCATAAGCGCCCGTGCCCGACGCCGTCACGCTTTTCGCGCTGTAGGCGTTTTTGACCGTGCCGCCCGACAGCTCGCCGATGAGGCCGCCGGCCTGGGCGTATGCGCCGGAAGCCGCCACCTTGGATGCCGCGTACGCCTGCTCGATGCCGCCGCTGCTGCGCCCTGCGAGGCCGCCGAGGAACACGGGCTGGCCGGCTGTGCCGTAAGCTTTCGAGGTCAGGTCGAGATCGGTGTAGGACGAGAGGATCCGGCCGGCGTTGTCGCCGACGAGGCCGCCGGCCAGCGTTCCCTGGCCCTCGATCGTCAGATTGGCGTTCGTGTAGACGTAATACAGCGTGCCGGTGCCGGCGTTGCGCCCGACGAGGCCGCCGACGACGGCGTCGGCTCCTTTGGAGGAGACCGGCAGCTTGTCCGTCACGCTGACATTGGCGATCAGGCTTCCGTTCTCGCCGACGAGGCCGCCGACCGTCATGCCCGGAGCGAGCGCCTGCACGCTGCCGGAGACGCGGCTGTTCGCGATGATGCCGAGCGAGCTTTGCGGATGCGCGGCCGGATCGCCGGCGCGCGCCTCCAGCCGTCCAGCGAGGCCGCCGACCGTGCTGCCGGCAGCGGAGGCATTCGCCTTCAGCTGCATCCCGGTGAACAGGTTGCCGCTGACAGACGGCTGCTCGCCGCCCTTATGCGTGCCGAGCAGGCCGCCCGCCTGCGCGTTCGGGCCGCTCAGCAGCAGGCTCGCGCCGCTGCCGACGAGACCGCGCAGCGTCGACTCCGAGCTGCGGCCCGCGATGCCGCCGGCCTTGGTCTCCGAGGCGGAGGAAGAAGCCGTCAGCAGCAGATTCTGCACGTTGATTCCCTTGCCGTCGCCCTCGATCAGGCTGTCCTCCGCGCGGCCGACGAGACCGCCGGCCTCGACGCCTGGAGCGCTCGCGGCAAGCGCGGCATAGTTCGGCGCTTCCGCCGATACGGCCGGACGGACGATGTCCGCACGGACGGCATAACCCGCCGCGCCGCCGATGCGCGCTGCGGCCGCCGTCGCCGTCACGGTCGTCTCTTCTCCGGCTGCCAGCGACGAATCGGTCAGGGAAGCGCGGCTGTCCGCCGCTCCCTGCAGCCGTCCGGCGATGCCGCCCGCTTCCGCGCCGGCGCCGCCTGCCTCGATCGCGACGCGGCTCGCCGCAACGCCGCTGATCGAGCCCCCGCTCAGGCCGGCCGCACCGCCGAGCCTGGCGTCGGCTCCGGCGGAGCGGATCGTGATATCCTCCGCCTCGCCGCCGGTCAGGCTGCCGAAGCTCTCGCCGGCAAGGCCTCCGATGCGTGCCGAGGCGCCGCCGGATTCGATCTCGAGGCCGCGGACGAGCAAGGCCGCCTGCACCGAGCCTTCCAGACGGCCGACCGCTCCGCCGAGCGCGGCGTCATCCGCCTGTGCATTCAGCGCAATGCCGGCGACGCGCACCGGATCGGCCGCCGTGCCGAGCACGGCATGCCCTTCGATGCGGCCCGCCGCGCCTCCGAAGGCATAACCCGCCTTGCCTGCGGGGAGGACGGCGGACAGCCGGTCCGCCCTGCTGCCGGCAACCGTCAGCTCGCCGAAGCCGCGGCCGAGCAGGCCGCCGGCAGTGAAGCTGTCGCGGCCGCCGGTCGGAGCGGCGATATGCGCCTCCAGGCGGATGCTGGACGAATCCTTCGCATCCGGATCGCCCGCCGAGACATTTTCGATCACTCCCGCCGCGCTGCCGGCGATGCCGCCGGCCGAGCTGTCCGAGGCGACCGCCTTCAGCACGAGATAAGCGGCCGAGGACTGCCGGATCGTGCCCTCGGCGCGGCCGGCGATGCCGCCGAGCTCGCCTTGCGCCGTAATGGATACGGGCGCCTCTGCCGTGCCGCCGGAGTGGACATCGTGGATGACCGTTCCTGCGGCTGCCCTGCCGGCGATGCCGCCCGCCTGCACATCGCCCTGCGCCGCCTGCGCTCTGGCGTCAAGCGAGCCCTTGAAGCCGGCCTGGCCGAGCATGCCGCCTCCGAGCTCGCCTACGATGCCTCCGGCGCGCACCTTGCCTCCGCCGAGGACATGGATGTCCCCGCTGGACGAGAATGCGCGGGATGAGGCTTCCTGAAGCTGGAGGCCGCCGTCCGCGGAGCCGAACAGGCCGCCCGCATAGACGTCTCCGCCGCCCTGCGCCTCGACCGGAGCCGACTGCGCATAACCCTTGGACCAGGACAGCATCGGGCCTACATGGCCCGCGATGCCGCCTGCATGGACGGTTCCGCCCGCATGGACGCCGACCGCTCCCGTCGCCGGCAGCGCCATCGTCACCTCGGGAAGCGATCCGTCGATCGAGCCCGCCAAACCTCCGGCATACACCTCTGCCGCCTTCGGAGCCTCCACCGTGACGGAGCCGCTGGCCGCTGTCTGGCCGGAGAACAGGACAGGAGCGCCGAAGCCGCCGGAGAAGCCCCCGGCATGCACGATGCTGCCCGCCGTAACCTGAACGGGAGCGGTATTTGCGATGACCGTATTCTGGTCGTTCATGATCAGAATCCCGGCCGTATAGCCGGTCAGGCCGCCCGCGTAGATGATTCCGTCCCCGCCGGACGTAACCGCCCCGCCGTTATGCGCCGTCTTCATCTGCAGGCTGCCGGAAGAAACATATCCGATCAGCCCGCCCGCGTAGGCGGAGCCTTCCGTCGTGACCGAAGCGCCGTTGGACACGTTCGCCACCTGGCCCTCGGCCGAGCCGACGATTCCGCCCGCATACGCGGTGCCGGCAAGGCTCTTGGCCCCGATGCCGATCTCGTTCTCGATGTCGTAGACGATGCTGTAGCCCGCCATCCTGCCGACCGCCGCGCCGGCATAGACGTTGCCGGTTACGGTGGAGAGGCCGATCGAGCCGTCTGCCGCGAAGCGGAAGCCGCCGACCGTGCCCCCTTCCATATTGCCGACCAGTCCCTGGTAAGGGATTCCGGCAGGAACGCGCATGCCGGAGATGCCGAGCATCGCCCCGTCCTTGGCGATCAGCGTGCCTCGGAACGGATGGCTCTCGGTGCCGATCGGCACCCAGTCCAATGCCGACAGATCCAGGCTCTGGTCCACTTCCAGAATTTTGCCCTTGAGACCGTCTACGCCTTCATCTTCATTGACGAGCTTGGCGATTCCCGCCAGCTTGGCCGGCGTATCGATCTTGAACGTGGTATACGTCGGATCGAACCAGCTCGTGTCCGCCGAGCCCGACCAGGTCTGGGCGTCGGCTCTGACCATCAGAGCCGTGCCGCCAAGCGCGCCAGCGAGCATGACCGCTCCGAGCGCGGCCGCTTTCCAGGCCGATTTCCTTTTTGCTGCCTTCATGTCCTGCCCCCCGCCTATTTTCCCGTCCTCAGCAGACAACCCGCATCACGCTTGGAGCATGATGCGGGCCTGCCGTCTGCTGCGGCCGATTATGATTTCATCCAGTCGTTCACCCGGACCGCGATCGCAGCCGCCTGGCTGCGCGTGAGCGGCTCGTTCGGGGAAATGCTGCCGTCGATGCCTTGAATGAGTCCTGCCTGCACGGCTGCCGCCAGCGCTCCCCGCGCCCAGGCCGGAACCGCCTTGGCGTCTGCGAAGGCGCCCAGCACGCGGGCGGTCTCCTCCTCGCCCAGCTCCTTGCCCGGCCGGGCGATCGCCATCAGCCGTCCGGCCATGACCATCGCCTCCAGGCGGGTGAGAGCCGCGCCCGGATCGTACCGGTCCGCGCTCTTGCCGCTGGCGAGGCCGAGGCCGGCGGCGATCGAGACCGTCCGTGCGTACCAGCTGTCCGCCGGCACATCCGCGAAGCGGGACGCTGCCGCCGGCTCGGTCATGTAACCGGCCGAGCGGAGCAGAATCGTCGGATATTCCGCCCGCGTCACCTTGGCGTTCGGAGCGAACTTGGCCGCCGACTGGCCGAAGACGAGCATTCTCGCCGAAGCCTGCCGGATCGTGTCCGCCGCCCAGAACAGCGGCGCAACATCCTGGAACGTCTTGCTGTTGCTTGCATAATAGAGGCTGCCGGAGCCGGTCAATACGACCTCTGCGGCCGCTCCGCCTGCCGCCGGCTTCCACGCCAGCGGCGTCCAGCTGCCGTCCGCCGCTCTCAGCAGCACCGCCGTCACATCCTTCGTCGTGACGCCCTCGGGCAGCGGCAGAACCGCGGCCGGAGCCGGCTTCCAGCCGGAAGCCGCGAGGCCCAGCTGCAGCTTGGTGCCTGCGCCGCCGCCCAGCAGCCTGAAGCCTTGGGCGAGCGCCGCCGCATCCAGCGCGGCACGATCGGCGTTGTCGTTCAGTCCGAACGACAACGTCAAGTCGTCCTTGCCGCCGCGCAGCTGCGAGGCGCCGAGCGAAAGGCTTGCCATCGGCAGCTCGATCCGCAGCGTCTTGCCTGCCGCCGCGAGCTTGTCGGCGAGCGCGCGGGCGACCGTGATCCGGTAGCCCTCAGCCGCTTCCGCCGAACGGAGCACAACGTCGGCCGAGCCGTCCGCGCTTGACGCATCGAGACGAATGACGGCAGTTTTGCCTTCCCATGCCGCATCGACGGCGCTGCCGTTCACGGTTGCCTGCGGCTTCGCGCCGGCAGCCGGCGCGCCGCCGCCTCCGAAGCCGAAGCCGCCCGGCATGTAGGTCCAGATGTTGGCCGGCAGCACCGCAGCCGCCATTGCCAGCTTGCCGGAGGAGGTTCGCTTCGCCAAGACGACGGCATCGCCGTGCTTGGCCTCGACGATGCCGCCTGCCGGCAGCACGCTCCATCCGGAGAGATCCTCCTTGAAGGCCGGCAGCTTGGCGCCCGCCCCATAGACGCGGTACGCCAGCTGCTGCCCGGTCATGTCTCCGGCGTCGGAGACGACGATGCGCGTCCTGTCGGCCGAACCGAGCACGCTTTCGGTCGAGGCTGCGAGCGACCCCAGCGAGGACGGCGCCGGCAGCGCCACGTCCGCGACGGACATCGCTTGCAGCGTCATGCCGTCCGAGACGCGGTAGCCCGCCGTAATCAGGCTCGCTCCGGCGCCAAGCGCCGTCAGCGTGCCGTCCTCGGCGAGCAGCACCGACTCGCCGTCCACGGTCAGGCTCAGACGGTCCAGCTCCTCCTTGCCTTGCAGCGCGACTTCCTTGAAGCGCGGCTTGCCGCTGCCGTCCTTGCCGTCCGCAACCTTCAGCACGGCCTGCAGCTTCACGCTCTCGCCCGGCTGCAGCTTCGGAATCGGCTTCAGCACGATCGCGCTCGGCGCCCGGAAGCCGTCGTTCGTGACGTTCACGACCGCCGAGTTCTCGTTGCCGGCCGCGTCGCGAGCCACGAACTTGAGCTCCGCTGCGGCTCCTGCGCCTTCCGGCAGCTGCACCTCGCTGTCGAAGCTTCCGTCCTCTCCGACCTTGACGGGCTGTCCGGCGACTGTGAGCGCGTCGCCGACAGTCGTCGTTCCGGAGACGCGGATGCGGCCGGCCTTGGTGCGCGCTCCGGTCGCCGGCCCGTCGATGTACAGCACCGGCGCGATCGTATCGACCGTCAGGTACAGCATCGTGACCGAGACGTCGCCGGTCGCTGTGTTGCGGGCTCTCAGCTCCACGGCGAACTTGCCGTCCGTCGAGAAGCGGTCCAGCTTCAGCGTGCCGCGGCTCGCGCCGCCCTCGGTGCGCATGTCCGCCTTGCCGACGAGCTCATCCCCGACATACGCCTCCACTTCCACATCGGGCTGGGTGGAGAGGAGCGTCAGATTCTGCTCCGTGCGGCTCGTCAGCATTTCCCAGAACTTCTTGCCTTCCGGCCTGGCCGGTCCGCCGCCGAGCGTCAGCTGCGGCTTCTGCGCGGCCGGCAGCAGCGTCGCGGCCGAGTCGGCGCGGTCCGCATAATGCGGATTGCGGTTTTTGTCATCCGCCTCGGTCGGCACAGCGGAGGCGCTCACGCCGATCGTGTAGACGTTCCCGGTCTCCAGGCCGGCATGGCCCGCTCCGCTTGCCGGAGCCGGCGTGCCCTCCAGACTGGAGGTGTTGACGGCATCCGAGGTCGAGACGGCAGCCCAGCCCCCGATCGGAATGCCCTCATAACGTCCGGAGGATGCGTTCCAATACGGCTTCAGCTCCGCTTCCGTCATCAGCACGGTGCCGAACGGCTCGTAGCTCTTCATCGCCTTGTCCTGCTCCTGCAGCGCCTCGATGACGTAGCTGCGCTCATAGGCCTGCTGGCCGGGTTTGACCGCGCCAGGCTTGAAGGACAGGTGGAAGTAGCCGTTGCCGGCCGGCTTCACGCTCACGCCCTCGACCTTGGCCGGAGCCATCGGGTCCTTGAGCTCGAAGCGCTGCGCCGACGTTTTCGTGCCGAAGGCGTTCTCCGAATGGAGCTCCGCCCGCACATAATAGCTTCCCTGGCGCAAGAGGCCCCGGATATCCTCCGTGCCTCCCGCCAGCGGGATGGAGGTCACGTCGATCGCCGCGCTGCCCGCCGCGGCCGGCAGATCCTTGGCGATCAGCAGTCCGGCGTCGCCCGTCTGCTGGACGAGCTCGCCGGTCGACAGCTTCTCCGTCTTGCCTGTCACCGCGTCGCTGGCCAGATACAGGCTGACCGTATCGCCCGGCTTGACATTGTCGACCTTCCAGGTCGCGCTGAACTTGTTGGCGTCCGCCGGATTCGGCGTCATGCCGACCTCGCTCAGCTGCGGCGCCGTCGGCACGTTCAGCAGCTTCGTCTCGACCGGCGCCTGCGCCGTCAGCGTCCATTTGCCGCCTGCGGCGGCTTTGTCAGCCGGCACGATGACGTAGGCCTTGCGCATGTCCACGCCCGTCGCCGACTGCTTCGCCGGCACGATCTGCGTGAACGCGTTCGCCGTCTTGTCCGTGTTCGTATTGTCGAACTTCACCGGATACAGCCTGCCGCTGCCGTCCTTGAGCGTAAATGAAGGCATGTCCTTGCTGTCGTATTCCATCTCGATGATGGCGTTGCCGCTGACTCCGCTCATCGGAATCTCATGCACGCGGCCGCCGTTCTTGACCGCGATGCCGCCGATACCGAGCGTCATGTCGCCGTTGTCGACGATCTGGACGCCCTTCTCGACCTCGCGGTATTCGACCGCCTGCGATTCCTGCTCGGAAGCAACCCTGGAATTCGCCACCGTCTCTACGCCCGAGCCGATGACGAGCAGGCGCGGTCCGCGCTCGGGATCCTGGATGACCAGATGCGCCAGCCCTTCCGGCAGCTGGTCGGTCGACGTGCCGAATTCCACTCCGCCTCCCCAGTAATACGTGATGCCCAGGGAGATGAACAGGATGCCGACGCTGCCCCACAGCTTGTCGTTGTTGACTCCGAGGAAGACGCTCGAGAGCGGCATGCCCCCGACGACCGGCACCGAGCCCGGAATCTGCACCTTGGAGCCGATGTAGCCCTCGAAGTCGGTGCGGTTCTTCTCCAGGTTCTGCCCGACGAAAATGCCGGCCTTGCCGACGATGATGTCCCAGCCGCCGATATCGACCTCGGCCTGAACGCGCACGAACCACGGCGTCACCCACTGCGCCTCCAGAAGCGCCTTGGTGATCATCTCGATGCGGTCATCCTCCTCGGCGTTGGCATCGGGCGAGTATTTCATCTGCCCCTCGATCTTGATGCCGGTCCGCTTCAGCGTCAGATCGATATCGCCGAAGAAATACGCCGGCGCCATCCCGAAGCGGATGCCGACGCCCGCCTGGATCGTCAGCGGGAACGGATCCTCCGCCGTGCCGCCGGCGATCGTGTCCGCCAGCTCGCGGACCGCGCCTCGGATCGCGGTCAGGTACGTCGCGCCGGTAATGAGCACGCCCGGGCTCTTCAGCTGGGTGCCGAAGGCGATCACATCCGGCAGGATGCGCCCGTCGTCGACCTGCTTGAGCGAGAACTCGATCGCGACCTCGGCCATGTTTTTCAGCTGCGCCTCGAATTCGAGGCCGTACTGGTTGTTGATTCCCTCCACCTTCTGCACGTAGTGGGTGACGCTGATGCTGCCGCTCGGCTTTTTCGGACCTTCGCTGTCCGCCTTCTTGTCCTCCTTCGGCCCGAACAGGCCGAGGCTTTCATTGAGATCGAAGCCGAGCTTGGCATCGATGCCGACAAAGCCTTTTTTGTTGTAGATGACATTGTTGATCTCCGCGTTCACGACCTTCAGCGACACGGTTCCGCCGAACGAGACGCCGCCCTCGCGGAGGATGAAGTCGTTCAGCGACAGGCCGAAGCCGTCGATGGAGAAGCTCGGCGCGCTGAACAGCGAGTGCTTGTTGAAATAGACATTCTCCAGCATGATCTGCCGGAGCGGATTGAGCCGGTCGCCGACGCCTCCGACCGCCCATTTGAGGCTGCCGTTCTGGCTGTCGTCCTCCGGATTCGTCCCGGACTGTTTGTTGGCGTCCTTGCTTTCCTCCTCCTCGTCATCGTCCTCGCCGCTGCCGGCGCGCGGAATGCCGTAGCCGTCCCCGCCGAGCGTCTTGTCGAAGCCGTTGAAGAAGTCGAGCGTCCATTCTCCCTTGTGGAAAATGAAGCCGCTGCTGGCGACGCTCAGAGTGCCGTCGCCCTTGACGAACATCGTATCGAGCAGCGGCAGCCCTTCCGGCTGCTTCATGCCCAGGATGTCGAGCTTGCCCCTCACGATGACGAGGTCCTTGCCGCTGTAGGCGACCGCATCGTTGATGATGGCGGGCTCGGTCTTCGTGTCGACGATGATCTGCTGATCGTCGCCGGTGCCGACCTGCTTGACCATGCCGCGCACGACGACGAGCGTCTCGCGGTCGATCTTGTCCTCTTCCGCCTGCTCCTCGAACGCCTCCAGATCCTCCTCGCTCTCGAAGATGCGGTAGTTGTAGAGCGGCGTCTCCGCCAGCGCCGATTCATCGGCGAACCCGCTCAGATCGAACTCGGGATCGACCGCCTTGCTGGCGGCTCCGATGAGCGCGCGCGTCTTTTTGTAGCTCGTCGCCGCGGCATGCAGGAAGCTGCCTTCCTTGAACGGATTGCCGGGGAACAGGCTGTTCAGCTGCTCGAGCCGCTCCGTACCGACCGTCGCGCCGTTGTCGAGGCCGCTCAGATCGACGACTTCCTTGTACAGCGCCAGGATGCCGGCCTCGCGGATGCGCGACTCGTCGTTGTCGGTGACGAGGACCGTCTCGCCCGCCGTGATGTCGTACATCGACGCGATCTCCGGATCGTCTCCGGCGGCCGCCTTGTAGTCGATCGCGATCTCGTACTCGCCGAGCGGCAGCTCAGGTCCGAGACCCTCCTGGATCACCTTGCCCGCCTCGTCGACCTTGTCGCCGCCCCGGTAAGTGATGCGCATATCGCCGGTCAGGCCGTCATCGGTCGGCTGCAGCAGCACCGATTCCTTCACCGGCACCCGGTAGCGGTCGCCGGTCGCCTTTTCGATCAGATACAGGTCGAAGTTCGGCTCCGTCCCCTCGCCGCCGGTCGTATAGGCCTCGATGTTGGACAGGTTGACCGTCATGTACTTCACATCCGTGCTGTACAGCTCCTTCGGAGAAACGCCGTACACATACGTCGGCGTCGCTTCTCCGACCGGCGGCAGCAGGATGAAGTTGGACTTGACGGACTCGTACTGGGCCTTGATGCCCTCGTCCTTCACGCCCTCCAGCTTGCTGAGCGTCTCCGGGCTGCGCGCCGTCAGCATGTACTGGCGCGTCGTCGGCCACGGCTTTCCTTTGGCCATCACCTTGAACGAAGCCGTCACCGTGTCGCCCGGCTTGTACTTCGGCTGGATGCCCTGCCGGGCTTCCTCCGGCGTCGCCTCCTTGCGGTACTCCACCTTCTTGCTGCTCACATTGTCCACGAGCGGCTTGCCGGAGGCGTCCCGCCTGATGTTGCCGCGCTCGTCGAGCTGCACGAAGCTGAGCCCGCTCTGGAGCGTCATCTCGAGTTCGATGCGGGAATGCTCCATGCCGAACGCCGGCAGGTTCTCGATTTCGGCCGTAATGTCGAAGATGCCCTCGTCCCGGTAAGCGCTGCCGTCGGCCAGCGTCGCGAGCTGCTGCACCGGATCGACGTAGCGGACCGAGAACACCTTGTCCGGAGCGACGATCTCGCCGAGGCCGTATACCGTCTCGAAGCTCTGCATGCGTCCCGGCTCGATCGCGTCCGGATTCCAGTAGAACGCCACGGCGGAGTCGGCGCTGCCGTAGTCGTTCGTATCGCGCGTGAAATCCAGGTTCGGATGGACCGTATAGTCCCATTTCGTATTCGCAAGGCCGTTCCAGTGGCCGACGACCATCTCGTCGACGATGTTGATGTTCTGCTCGGCCACATTGTTGAAGCCGTAGGCGACGACGTTCGTCGCCTGCGGATTTTCCAGGTCGAGCTTGTCGCGCATGACCCAGTAGGCCGGAAGCTTGTAGAGCGGGCGGTCCTCCTCGGGAATGCCCAGCTTCTCCGGCTCATGGGTGAGCCTGCGCTCCACCGACAGCGGCGCCTTGTACGCCGTGCCGACCTGGAACGCCGGGCCGTCGTTGCCGCCGACCATCGTATCGAGCAGGATGCGGCTGCCGACCTCGACCTTGACTCCGCTGCCGTTGACGACCTCGTAGCGGATGTTGACGTTGCCCGAGTTCGCCTTGTCCTTGCTGTCCGTATACAGCAGCAGGATCTGCTTGATCTGCACGCCCTTGAGCGTCCAGGTCATCTCCAGCTGCTTCGTGCCGTTCGGCTTCTCGAGAAGCACCGGCTCCGTCGTGCGCGACTCTTCGCGCCCGAACTTGTACTTGTTGCCGAAAATATAGTCCGTGCCGTCGATGCGGAACGTCGTGAACGACGTCTCCGGATCGTCCCCGCGGAAGATCAGGCTCACGTTCTGATCCTGCTTGCGGATCGGCTGGCCTTCGACCGTCCGGATGCCGTATCGTCCCGTCTCGTTGTCGACGGTCACCTTGATAAATTCATTCTGAATCGTCGTCGTGCGGCTCTTGCCCAGCTCGGCGGCCACTGCGTGGCCGCTCTCGAACAGGGCAGGAAACACCAGCACGAATGCCAGCAGCGACGAGATCGCGCGTTTGAGCAGCCTCACCAAGCATCCCCCAGTTCCTTCGTTCATGACTCTATTTGACCGATCCGACAAAGAAGCTCGCATACTCGCGGTCGCGCTCCTGCGTCCGCACGACGATCGTGTACCAGCCCGCTTTCGGGAAGGCGACCGTGTAGCCGCCGTCCGCCAGCTGCTGGTACGTCAGCTTGGACGCGATCGACTTCATCTGGCCCTCGCGGTACAGGCCCGGCTGGTACAGCAGCTCGAACGTGCCGGCCTCGTTGACCGTCTCCTTGCCGCCGACCTTCATCGTGTTGTAGCCGCTCACGCGGAACGTGATGCGGTTCGTATCGAACAGCGCCTGCTCGCCGGATGCGGCCGAGATCAGCGTGCCGTTGCCGAAGATGAGCAGGCCGCCGCTCTTGACGACGACGACGTCCTGGTAGGCGACCGCACGGTTGCCGACCTCGTCGATCGCCGTGTAGGCGACGCGCTGGCGTCCGAGCTTGCTCAGATCGAGCCCGCTGACCTCGACCTTGATCTTGTCCGCCGCCGACAAGTTGTCGGAGACGGCGTAGCCGCCGAGATCGGCCGCGGCGCTGAAGCCGGCTTTGTTCTGCACGATGCCGACCGTCGGCTGCTTCAGCTGGATCGCAGGCGCGGCATTGTCCAGTCCCGCCACCGTCACCGGAATCTGCGTGGCGTTGCCGAGCGCATCGGAGATCGACATCGCCGACGAGCCGTTCGTTTCAAAGATGCGGGAATACGAATAGGCTCCGCCGGCGCCGCTCACCTGATTGCTGTAGGCGCCCGGCGGCCCGATCGGCCTCAAGCCGGAGAAGACGGCGTTCGGCGCGGCGACCTTGCCGCTGAGCGTCACCTTCATCCTGCCGGCGGCGTACTTCTTGCCGCCGATCGTGACGATGCGGCTTGCCGGCAGCTCGGCACCCTGGCTGTCGACGAAGGCGTAGGAGACGCGCTCCGGCTGCGGGCCTTCGCTGACGACGCCTTCCACCTGCTCCTTGACGATCATCGTATTGCCGAGCGCGTCGCCGATCGTGAACGATACGGCGCCGTTTTTCGTCACCGCGACGCCGTTGTTCCGGCTGTGCACGACGAAGTCGCGCGCCTGGCTGTCCGCCTTGACGACCGACAGCGTCACGCCCGAGGAGAGCACGACGCGGCCGCTGGAATCGCGGAGAGTGCCGAAGCTCTGGCTGCCGTCCTTGCCGTAGGCGTAGGAGCGCACAATCTGCACGCGCGGCGGATCGCGGTCGATGTTCGACACGATTGCCGTCGCCTTGCCCGTGTTGCCGGCCGCATCCTTGAACTCGAATTCGAAGCTGCCGTTCTCCGTGAACGTGTAGACGCTCTTGCCGCCGTTGTTCGTCATGATGATCGGCTCCAGGCCGGTCAGCATCGCCGTCACATGGCCGTTCGTCTTGATGTTGTTGCTGACGGAGTATTGGATGACGCCCTCCGGCTTCACATCGTCGACGTTGTTCACGACGACAACGAGCGTCTCCTTGCGCTTCGCGTCGTTCAGGTCGGTCAGCTCGAACGTGTAGAAGCCGTTCTGCTTGACGTTGAACCGGTTGCCCGAGCGCGTCGGCTGATGCGGGTTGAGCTTGGAGATCGCAATCCGGATGCCCGGCGGCGGAGCGATCTCGAACGTCGCTCCATCAGCTCCGTTCACCGGCGTCAGCCCGGACATCGCCGCTACGGCATAGACCGGCTCGGCATCGGGATCGAAGCCCTTGGCGTCGACCGGATAGACGGCGCCGATCTTCCCGCTCGGCGAGCGGTATTTGACCTGCACCTGCAGCGCGGCAGCGTCGCCCGACGGCACCTTGAGGCTGACGAACGTCGTATATGGACGCCATTTCTGCCAGCTCTCGCCCCCGTCCGGAGAAACGGAATACTCATAGCCGGAAGGGTTGTCGGTCTGCAGCCCCAGCTTGACGATGGCGGTATAGCCGTCCGCCTCGTCGCCGGTCAGCCGGACAAGCGCCGATGTTCCCGGTGCGGCCGGCGAATCCTTGACCGGACCTGTCAGCTTGAACGTGCCTGTGGTGGCCGCGAGAGCCGTATTGCCCGCTCCATCGGTCGCCTTTACATACAGGCGGAAGTCCGCCGTCTCGCCGTCAGCCAGGACCTTTGCCCCTTCCAGCTCCGCGACACGGCTGTCTCCGAGAGACACCCAGCCGCCGGAGCTCTCCGAAGGCTCCGGCTCTCCCTCGCGCACCCACTGGTAGGAGGCGGTCAGGCCGCTCTTGCTGTACAGCTCGGCAAGCGTGACGAGCACGCTCTGCTTCGGCAGCGGATAGTTCAGGCCTTCCAGCCCGAAGCCGATCTGCGGCGGTTCATTGTCGAAATAGTACGCCCGCGAGTAATACTGCGTGCGCTCCCCGATTGCCGCCTTCACATGCACATAGCGGACGCCGCTCTTCTCCTCGTCCGGAATGGCGTACCCCGTCCAGCCCTCCTCGGCCGCGGCGTCCGGCTCCAGCGCCGCGAAGCCGCTGTCCGAAGGCCTCAGCGGGCTGTCCGACCAGACGTAGCCGACGTAGTCCGGCGACGCTTGGCCGATCCAGAACCTCACTTCGCCGCTGCGCGTATAGGCCGCGTTCGGCTCCGGCAGGAACCGCGTCGGCAGCGCCTGCTCCGTGCTGACGGCGACCGGCGCGTTCTGCGGCGTGCCGACGATGAGGTTGCCGGCCTGATCCTCGGCCTTGAGATAGAGCCAGTACGCCCCGTCCTCGAATACGTCCGTGTACGTCGACTGCGTCACCGTGTAGGACGGCGCCTCGTCTCCATATACCGCTCCGGCCACCGTCGCTGCCGGCTTCCACTCCAGCTCCTGCGGCTGGAAGCCGTCCTTGACCCACTGGTAGCCGATGCTGCGGATGCCGCTGTGCGGCTCCTCCACGAGCGCCTGCACGGTCACGTCCGCCGTGCCGTCGGCGGATACGACTGCCGGCTCCAGCTGCGGCTGCAGATTGTCGAGGCGCAGCACGCCGACCTCATGCGTCCAGTTGGAATCATCGTTTTTGAAGTCTTCCAGCTTCCATTCGTTCTTGTCGCCGTACTGGCCGACGGCCGCCAGCGCCTTGTTGTCGGCGTAGAAGGTTTTGTCCGCCTCCGAGCCGGGCGCCTCCGCCTTCCAGGCCTCATACTGCTCTGCGTGCTTGAGGACGTAGTCCTTCATCTTTTCGTATTGCATCAGCTCGCGCGCGGTATCCCAGGTCATGTCCGCCGTCCATGTATGGAGGTACCACTTGCCGCTGTTCTCCGGCAGCAGCGCCTCGGAAGGCGGGGAGATGACGTTCGTCTTGTTGTTGGCGGCCGATAGCTTGAGCCCGGTCATCTCCGGATACAGCTCCTCCGACGGCTGCTTCGCCGACAGGGAGTAGCGCTTCACAGCCGCATAGTTGTCGGCCTCCTTGCCCGCCAGCGGATCGGCCGGTGATTGGCTCCAGGCGTAATACACGAGGCCGATCGACGGCGCCGCCTCTCCCGTCATATTGCTCGGACGGTAGATGCCGCGGCTCGGGCGCTCCGCTCCCCGGTCCTGTACGGCCGGATCGAGCGCCGGGACGAGCAGGGACGGATCGTTGGCGTCGATCGTCACCTTGCCTGCCTTGGCATAAGCCGTGGCCGTCGCGCCTCCCGCCTCGTAGCGGTAGCCGACGAGCGGCTTCGTGTTGTCGATGAACAGATTCGCCCAGTCGATCTTGGAGTTCACGAGCGACGGCTCCACATCCATCGGCGCGTTCTCGAACACGCCGTCGTAGTTCGCCGGCTGGATGAGCAGGTTGCCCGCATAGTCCTGAATGACCGACAGGTCGGACAGAGCCGGCGTCTTGTTGTCATGAGACAGCGCGATCACCTTCAGCAGCGGCGTCTCCAGATCGACGGAATCCCCGATGACGGCGCGGAACTTCCAGACGCTCTTGCTGTATCCGGAGACGTAATACGCCCTCATGCCGTTGTTGAACAGCAGGTATGTGCCCGCTTCCTGGCCCTCCCAGATCCGGTTCACGACGCCGGGCTCCGTGAGCTGCACGCTGAAGTCGATGACGTCGCCTTTGTTCAGCGTCGTGCCGGTGAGAATCTCCGGCTGGATGCCGTTGCCGGACTTGGTGTACTTCGGCCGGACCGCATCCACGATGACCCGGTAGCCGCCGGCCTTGTAGTCGAACGGATCCAGCGTATGCCCTTTCACCTCCAGCAGGCTCGCGTCGCTTGCCTTGTTCGGGAAGCGCATCGTCGCGACGTTGCCCGCGGCGTCCGCCAGCACGGCCTGTTCCAGCTTCTCCTTGATCGACAGATCCATCGGAGCGGCGTTCAGCGTGCTTCCGTCGACCTTCGGCTCCAGCGGCAGGTTGCCGCTGTTGTGATAGGCCGAAGCGACGTACCGGTAGGCGATCTTGTCATGGTAAGTTCCGAGATTGGCCGCGCTGTAGGTCGTGTTTTGCAGATACTGCGTCTGCCCGGCCGCCGGCAGCCCGGTGCCGTCGGGATTGGTGAACAGCGGATGCCGCAGGAAGTAGTCCGAAAAGCCCGCCGTCACCGAGGTCGGCCGGACCGGCTCGCTGAAGTTGTAGGCGAGGTCGACGAATTCGTTCTTTTTCACATACAGCTCGGTCTGATGGATCTCATCGTTCACCCGCGTCGCTCCGTTGCCGGTGAATGTGTAGCCTTCCAGCACGGGACGCTCCTTGTCCTCGAACTTGATGTACAGGCCGCGCACGCCCGTCGGGCCGTCGTCGTCGTCCTGGCCGAAGATGCGGATCGTGATGACGGCGCCCGGCGTCAGCAGGCGTTCAACCGATTTGTTGTAGATCTGCGTGCTGCCGCTCGTGCTGTTCGTGTTGTAATACATGATTTCCTGACCGTTGACCTTGACTTCGATGCTGGAGTTTTCCGATCCGGAAAAAAACCCGTAGTTTTTTCGGAGCGTCCCGAAGCCGATCTTCATCGAAGCGTGGCCGCTCAGCGCCATCGCCGAGAGCAGCGGATTCTCGCCCACGCGCAGCGTATAGGTCGCTCCGGATTCATCCGTGAACACGTCGCCCGCGCCCCAGTCCGCGGACGTGGCCGAATCATGCTCCATATAGAAGCCCTTTTCCATGCTGTTGTAGAAATTGCCGAACGCATTCTGAGCCTCGTAGCTGAGATTGCCGATGCGGTTGCCGAATTTTTGCGTCACTTCCAGATCGGCCGCAGCCGCCTTGGCCGGCACAGCCCAGCCGCCGGATACGGCGCCGGCGAGCAGGCTCGCCGCCAGCAGCAGCCTCAATCCTCTTTTGCCTATTTTTCGCAGATGCACCACAGTGCCCCCCTTATCCCCTTGTCGAAGCCTGAACTCCAGACCTACCCCAATTTCGACATAATCCGAGTTCATTCTAGGAAAAAGGAATAAACGAAAAATAAACAAGTCATAAACAACACAAAAAAAAGCCAGGACTTTAGTTCCAAAGTCCTGGCTTATCGATGAAATTAAAAATGAGCGGCGTTCAGGAGCGAAGCGAACGAGCGGGAAGGAGCGGCTCCGAGATCGCGGGCGAGCCTCTCCTCCAGCTCCCGGTACTGTCTGGCCGCGTCATGGGTGCGGCCGAGGCGGATGTAGAGACGGATCAGCTCCACATGGATATCCTCCCGCAGCGGATCGAGCTCGATCATCCGCTGCAGCAGCGGAAAGGCGGCCTGAGGCTTGCTGTCCCGCAGCAGCAGTCTCGCCTTCCCTTCCAGCAGCTCCATCCGCTCCCGCTCCAGGCGCCGCGACAGCTCGCCCGCCCATTCGTACAGCTTGCCCGTCAGGAACGAGCCTTGCGCCGCGGCCTCCGCCTGGTCGAAGCGCAGCAGGTCCGGCGACGGCTCCGCACGGATCAGCTGGACGACGCGCTCGTACTCGTACAGATCGCAGTCCACCTGCGAGGCGTCGATCCGGATGTCGTAGCGTCCGGCCTGCAGCAGCGATTCCAGGCCGGCGTCCGACAGCGACCTGCGGATGTAATAGAGCGTGGAGTTGATGTTTTTGGCTGCCTTGTCCGGATCGAGCCCTTGCCACAGCGTATCGGCGACTTCCTCCCGGCTGACGGTCCCTTTGCACAGCAGGTAGACGAACAGCTCCTCGGTCTTGGGGCTGCGCAGCTTGATCGGCGCTTCCGCGCCCGTGCCGCCGCAGCGGAAAAAGCGGATGCCGCCGAACAGCCGAACGCCGAGCTTCGGCTGCGCAAGCGGCTCCCGGGACGGATTAAGGCGCTTCTGGAGACGTTCGAGCGTCTTGCCCAGCCGCTCCGCGTTGACCGGCTTGAGGACATAGTCCGCCGCGTCCTGCTCGAAAGCATCGACCGCGTACCGGTCGTAGCCGGTTACGAAGACGACCTCTAGCGACTGCTGCAGCTGCCTCAGCCGGGCTCCAAGCTCCATCCCGTCGATCTCGGGCATGTTGATGTCGAGAAAGGCGACGTCGACGTGATGGCTGCGGATGAACTCGCAGGCTTCCGCCGAACTGAAGAAGCTGCGGCGAATCTCCACGCCGCCGAGCTCGCCCGCAATCCGCGACAGCCGGCGTACCGACAGCTCCTCGTCATCCACGATAATCGCTTGCAGCATCGCGCTCATCCTCCTTTGTCATAACCGCGTGCGGCCCTGGCCGCGACCGGAACGCGGAAGGCCAGCCTCGAGCCTTGCCCCGCCCGGCTAGTCAGGTCCAGCTTCTCCCCGTACAGCAGCCGCAGCCGCTCGCTGACATTCCAAAGCCCGACTCCGCCGATGCGCTCCGGCTGCTGAAGCCGAAGCGACATCGCCTCCGCATCGAATCCGGCGCCGTCATCCTCCACCTCCGCATGCAGGAAGCCCTCCCGCTCGGAGATCGAGACCTTGACCTCGCCGCCCCGCCCTCTGGAAAGAAGGCCGTGGCGGATGGCGTTCTCCACGAGCGGCTGAAGCAGCAGTGGCGGGAAGCGCAAGCCCGGATCGGCGTCGCAGCGGAGGCTGACCTTCAGCCGGGAGCCGAAGCGGGCTTTCTCGATCTCGGCATACGCCTCGATCAGCCTCATCTCCGCTCCGAGCGAAGACAAGGAGTCCAGCTCCCGGAAGTCGAAGCTGCCGCGCAAATATCCCGATAGATGCAGCGTCAGCTTCTCCGCCTTCGCCGGTTCCTCGACGCACAGCTCGGCGATCGCGCCGAGCGCGTTGTACAAGAAATGCGGGTTGATCTGAGAGCGCAGGAAGGCGATCTCCCGCTCCCGCGCTTCCTTGACCGACTGCCGCAGGTTGACGAGGCTGCGCACTCTGGCGAGCAGCTCCTCCGCCTCGAAGGGCTTGGCGACATAATCGTTCGCGCCGAGATCGAGGGCGAGCTTGCGGTCCTCCTCCCGGCGCCGGCCGGTCAGCATCAGCACGGGAAGCTCGGAGGGCGAGAAGCGCTCCCGCGCTTCCTGAAGCGCTTCGTAGCCGCTGCCGTCCGTAAGCGACACGCCGAGCAGCACGAGGCACAGCTCCCGCTCCTTGCCGAGCGCCTCCCGCATCTGCTTCGCCGAATGGACAGCCTCGACCCGGAGGCCTTCCTGCTCCAGCAGCTGGGTGATGGCATGCAGGCTGGCGGCGTCGGGATCGGCCACGAGCACGGCCGGACGCTGCCTGCCGTCGCGGGCGGCCTTGAGGAAATGAACGGCGGCAGGCGGCTCTTTCTCTCCCGCTGCCTTCCGGGCCGGCTTGCCTGCATGCTCCGCCTCCAGCAGCAGGGCGAAGCGGAACGGCAGCTCCGCCTCTCCCGGCGCCGGCTGCAGCACCCGGCCTCCCTGCAGCTCGATCAGCCGGCGGGAGATCAGCAGCGCCAGCTCGGCGGCGTCCTCGCCGGGCAGGGGCGGATCGGCGACGAATCGCTCATCGGAGTGCATCGGCTTTCTTTTCCCGATGAACCGGATCGTCACGACCGCAAAGCCTCCCTGCTCCTCGGCATCGATCTCGATCCTGCCCTCCTCCGCCCGAAACGCGGCTTGTCCGACCAGGCGATGAAGAATCTGCACCAGCCGATCCTCGTCCGCATAAACGGCCGCCATATCTTCCCTTACCCCATTCAGCAGCAGAACCGGCCGGCGTCCCAGCAAGGACCGGTGCAGCCCAAGCACCGATTC
This sequence comes from Paenibacillus sp. RUD330, assembly GCF_002243345.2. Taxonomy (NCBI): domain Bacteria; kingdom Bacillati; phylum Bacillota; class Bacilli; order Caryophanales; family Paenibacillaceae; genus Paenibacillus; species Paenibacillus sp. RUD330. The sequence continues at coordinate 804,174 of NZ_CP022655.2, read as the reverse complement.
CACTGCGGACCTCAAATCGAGGTTGCGCAGCTCCGGCTGGATGTCCTCATGCTTCAGCCGGGAGAAATCATGCAGATCCTGGACGAGATACCCGAGCTTGCGTCCCGTGCCGGCAATCAGCTCGAGGCTGCGCGCGGGTCCGGAGCCGGGCGGGATGGCCATGCTCTTGGCTGCGCTGTCGGCCAGGTGCACGATATCCTGCAGCGGCGCTCTCAGCTGATAGGTTGTCGAGGAGAGGAACTCATCCTTCTGGCGATCCAGCCGCAGCAGCTTGCGGTGCATATGGTCCATCTCGCGGAACGCCGAGTAGAAGCGGTAGACGATGATCAGAAAGACGACCAGGCTGAACAGAACGAGATAGATCTGGCCAAGCACCAAGGAGCCGAGCAGCGAAATCCCGAACAGCCAGCAGCAGATGGAGTACAGAATCAGCAGCAGCACCGCCAGAAGCAGCAGCAGCGCCTCATAACGCTTGGCGCGGGAGGCCCTTACGTAGCTCGCCGCCGCGCTCCACAGCAGCCAGACCATCAGCAATTGCTCGATGAAGATGACGACCCGGTAGACCGGCAAATACGCCTGGATGCTGAGAAAGGGGATGATCAGGAGGCCGGCCAGCAGCGACAGGCTGAACAGGCGCAGCCAACGGTTGGGGCGGTCTCCCTGCAGGAGCCGGAGCAGATAGACCGAGACGAGGAAGCCGGCCAGCGAACTCATATCCTTGATCGTATACAGCATCTGGAAGGGCAGCCCGTCCAGCAGCAAGGCAAGCGGCCTCTCTCCGAGCAGGCCGTTGAACAAGGTCAGGCACAAGCAGGTGAGGCCGAACAGCAGCAGCGGGTAGTCCCGCTGTCCGTACAGCCACACCGCGACGAACAGCACGAGATGGATAAGGCCGATGACAGCGAGCACGACCGCGATGACCGACTCGCCGATGAGGGTCCGCTCTTGGGCGGCTCCGACGGCCTCCTGCTTGCCGAAGTACAGCGGCATCGGGATGCCGGAGTCCAGATAGTCGTAATTGGATGCGTGCACGACGATCTCCGCCTCCCCGCTCCCCAGCTCGAAGGCGGCCAGTCCCGGAGAATTGCCCGGCTCATACTCATTCTCGCTCAGCGCGGGCACGCCGTCGGCCAGCACCTTTTTCCCGTTGACGTAAATCTCGCTGGCGAAGCGAATGTTCGTTTTCTTGATCGCGTAGACGCCGGGCTCCGGCACATGAAGAAGCCTCAGCCGGTACGTCGCCGCCCCGTAGGCGGGCTGCTCCTCGCCGCCTGCCTGGCTCCCGCTCCAGACGCCGGGCACCTCCATCCAGGACGGCGCTCCCTGCCGGGATGCCTCTCCCGGCGCAAGCAGCTCGTTCCAATAAAATTCCCACTCGCCGTCCAGCGCGACCCGTCCGGAGCCGTCCCAGCCCGCCAGGTCGAGCACGCCTTTTTCCGCCCGCAGCCGGTTCGGTTCCGAACCCCGCTCCGAGCTGATGCCGAGCGGTATCCAGATGCTTAGCGACACCACGAGGACGATGATGCCGACAACCCTCCGCATCAAAATATGCCTCCATCCGCCTACTTAAATATCAATATTTCTAGATTGTATTTATCGGTTGAAAAACAGCGTTCGTGAAGAGCGCGTCCGCTTCTCTATCGTTTCTTGGCGTCTTCCTGCTCGAATTGAATAAGATCGAGCACAAAAACAAAGCCGCTCTCTCCGCTTGGGAGAGATGCGGCTATGGAACAGCGTGTTCAAGCTAGGGGACAGGCTCCCCGATGAACAATGCCTGTCGGGCGCCTGCTCAGGTCAAGGGACTGTCAGCGGCGGCGGCTCAAACGACCGTATTGCTGATTACCTTCGAATAACCGTTCGAGACGGCCGAGTCCGTCAGCTTCGCCAGGGAATCTCTGGCTGTCTCGCTGAACGAATACCATTGGTCGCTCTTGGCGTCATAAATCAACACCTTTGCAAATCCTTTCAGCTCCTCAGCCGGGAAAGCCTCGACCAAAGAATAGACATCATACGACTTCACGCTGCTTCCCTTGCTGTCCAGAAAGTCATATTGCTTATTCTTGTAATAGGACCCAGGCACATCGATGTTGACCCTCCAAGCGAAGCTGGCAGGCGCATCGACCTTCTGGCCTTTGCCGCTTTCAATGAGCTTGTAGATGGAGCCGGCATAGGAATTCCCCGTGATCTGCTCGACGACGCCGCCCATGGTCATATGGTATTCGGTCTGAACGGTCTTTATTTCCCTATCCTCAAGGACCAGCGGCGGAGAATCGACCGTCACCGTGGAATGGCTGTAACCGACCGTGCAGCCGAAGGTCTCGGCTATAAAGCGAAGCGGAACGACAACTCGATTGTTTTTGACGTACGGCTTGGCGTCCAGCTGGACCTTTTCGCCATTTTTTACCGCAGTCGCGCTATTGGCCTTTAAAATCACCTTCATATCGTCCTTCGTCAGCGTCACTTCCGAATTGGACCACTCGACCGCAGCTCCCAAATTCTCGCTGATGACACGCAAAGGCACCATGGTGCGGTTGTTCTTCGTTTCAGGCTTCACATCCGAAGCGACCGCTACGCCGTCAACGTTGATGTGGCCGCTTGCCGCATGGGCTGCGTGCGGCGAGACGAGCACGGCCGCTGCAAGCAAGAGCCCGGGAAGTATGATCTTCATTTCAATCCATCCTTTATCAGTCAATTAGGACAAGACAGTCTTACAGACGGAACCCTTGAAAACAGGCTGCTCTCCGAGTCGTTACCCACAGACTGTGGATAATAACTCGGCTCCAGCTGTGGATAAGTTCGATTCGGCCTCAACAGGCCGGCCGCGCCGGATGAGAGCCGCAGCGTCTATTGCATGTGCGGCTCAATCCGTTCGAAGAGCCACTTTCTCTACCCAGTCGCTGTCATTCCAGATATCAGGATTGTCGATGCTCTGACTATGCCCGCGCACGATGGAATCGTAGCTATCCTTACCGCTTCCATACCAATCCACAATGACCGCCTTTCCATTTGATCGATGGACAAGAAACTCGGTAGGCTCCGCATAGCTGCCTACATCCTTTTCAACCCGCGCATCTAATTCCAAATAGATGTAGCTCTTGTCTCCTCCGGCGTACTCTGCCTTCCTGGCGCCAATAGCTACATTTGTCACGCGATTGTCCACAAGGCTGTTCTTGAGGAACAGCTCATATTGGGCTGCGATCTTCTTTTCCATATAGAGGTTAAGGCTGTTGTTGTCGATATAGGCGGCCAAATCGATTTCCGAGCCGTTCCAGACCGCCTTGTAATAGTCGGACAAAGCTTTCGCGCACAACTCATAAGCCGTCTCGAAATCCGAACCAGCCAGACCGCTTTCATCGACGGAAAAGCCGGGGGGATCTGTCGACCCCTTTTCCTTCGTGACGGGCAGTGCCGCTGCGCTTCCATTCCCCTTCGCGCTGCTGTTTTCCACAGAGGCAGAACTGTTTTTTTCGTCGCTGCTCTCACATCCGCACAGCGTAACCAAAAGCGCCAGCAGCAGGCAAGAACGTTTCATCGCGCTTCCTCCAGTCTGTGCAGCCGGATAGGCATGTTCACGGCAACCTCCCCTTTCTACTCAAGGAAACGAGTCGGAGCGTCCGGAAGGTTGCAAGTTGGCGGCCATTCGAATGAATTTATGGTGACCGTCCAGGTTGAATTGAAGTATGCTATACTAACCCCCGATAGAAAAAAACGGCATCGGCGGCCTTGTTTATTGGGAAACCAGTGAAGGTTTCCATAGGTTTCCTGTCCGTGGATAGGGCTCATCTATCCTTCATAGGAACGGCAATTGGCAACAGGAGGTTGTGAACAATGGCAAAGGCAAAGGTCCCTAAGCGTCCCACGAGAGACGAGTTCGTCCTGGAGGAAATAGGGAACCAAATTACCGAAGCGTATCAGGAGAATTCGGAAATCGTTCTGACGGTCTGGGGCCGGGAGGAGTTCGTGAGAGGGCAGATCGTGGTCATGGATTCCCGCACGGGCAAGGTTCATGTCCAGCAGGCACAGGATGTGGTCAAAATTCCGTTCATGGATATCATGTCCGTGGACTACCCAAGAGATTGAAGGACGGACCGTGATCAGAACCCAGAGCCATTTGGTCCTGGGTTTTTTGTGCTATGCGGCTTTCCCCGTCTCCTCCAGACATCCAGCCGCCGCTGGCTTGAGCTCGAAGCATCGCAAGCCAGCTCCTGACCATCAGACGATTCGGCTGGGCGAGATTCCGTGATGCTGCTTGAACAGCTTGATGAAGTAGCTTTTGTTATCGTACCCAAGCGAAAATGCCGCCTCTTCCACCGACTTTCCATTATCGCTGATGAGAGCCATCGCCCGCTCCATCTTCATCCGGTTCACGAACTCGATGAAGTTTTCTCCGGTCTCTTTCTTGAAGAGGCGGCTGAAATAACTGGGATTCAGATGCAGGTATTCCGCCGCCTCTTCGAGCGAGATCTTCCGGCTCAGGTGCAGCCGGATGTAGTTTTGCGCATCCACGATCTCGGTCTTTTTGCTGCTGCTCGCGATTCGTCCGGCCTGGGAGACGGCTTCCGCCAAAAACTTGGCCAGCCAGTCCCTGAGCTCGCTGACATGCATCATGCGGCCGATCTCCTGCTGCACCCTCTCCTTGTCGTAAGCCATTCCGAGCCGCAGCTTGAGCAGCAGGTCGAGGGCAAGCTTCCAGGCCAGCTGCTTGACGGCCGCAGGCTGGAACCGGCGTTCCGCCATCAAGCCGATGAACGCCTCCACGGCCGGGCCGACGTCGTCGCCCGTCTCCAGCAGCAGGCGGCCGAAGCGCTCCGCGTAGTGGAAATGATAGGCGAAGGGATCCTCCCGATTCCATTCCCGCTGCAGCTCAGCCTTCTTGACCGCGATCGGCCCTTCGGAATAGAACAGCCGCTCTCCGGCTTCCTGCAGCTCGATCAGCTGCCGCCTGAGGCTTGCTCCCGTCGAGGCTTCCTCTCCGATCGCAACGGAATACTCCAGCTTCAGCACGCCGGCGAACGCCCGCTGCAGCTTCCCGGCAGCGGAGGCGGCATGCTCGTAGGGATTGCGCGCCAAGTCTCTCCTGTACCCGTAGAGCAGGAAAAACGCGCTTCCCGCATGCCCCATGAACAGCATGTCCGGCTCGTCCCGCAGCAGCTCCTCGGCCGCATTCTCCACGATGAACCTGACGGCATCCTCCTGACGGTAGCGCTTCATCGCCTCCTGATTCCGGTGGGAGCGGAACATCAGCGGGATGAAATGTTCCAGGCGGGCGGGCAGTCCATGCTCCCGCAGCTGCTCCAGCAAAGTCGAAGGATCGGCATAGGCAGACGAGAGAACCTCTCTCAGCCACTGCTCCTTGGCTGCCGCCTTGCTCTTGCCCGCCTGGATGCTGAGCCGGTCCACCTTGATCCTCAGGCTCTGATCCTCTTCGATCTTGAGCTGAACCTTGCGGATCATTTCCGCGATGCCCTGACGGGTCAGCGACTCCTTGAGCATGTAATCCTGAACGCCAAGCTGAACAGCCTGCTGGGCGTAATGGAACTCATCGTGGCAGGACAGGATGACGAACCGGCTCTTGGCCCCCTCGGACTGCGCCCTCCGAATGAAGCTGAGTCCGTCCAGCTCCGGCATGCCGATATCGGTCATGATCAGGTCGGGGTATCCCCCTCGGCACGCATCAAGAGCATCCAGCGCGTTTCTATAGGTCCCCGCCAGCTCGAAGCCGAAATCCTCCCAAGGCACGAGCTCCTTGAGAAAGGCCAGCACGGCCACATCATCGTCCACCAGAATGGCTTTATGCATGGATGAGCTCCTCCCTGCCCTGCAGCGGAATTTTCAGGATGATTCTCAAGCCGGCTCCAGGCTCGCTCGTCATCTCCATCTCGAACCGGATTCCATACATGATCTGCAGCCGCTCCTTCACGTTCCTGAGGCCGATGCCGGACATCGGGGCGCCGCTGCGGAACCGCTCCAGCGCCTCTTCGGCCATGCCGATGCCGTCGTCGTGGATTTGAATGAAGAGCGTCGCCTGCCGCTTCCAGGAGGTAATGGCGATCTCTCCGCTCTTTTGGCGAAGGCCGTGGATGTAAGCATTCTCCACAAGCGGTTGCAAAGTGAACCGCGGAATCGACGCCAGCAGCGTGTCCGAGGCCAGATTGACGGTGAGCTTCGCCTGCTCATGATGCCGGAAGTTCATCAGCTGCATGTAATGCCCGACGGTAGCGACCTCTTCGTGCAGCGGAATATACTCGTTGTTGCGGTTGATCGTCATGCGCAGCAGCGTGGACAGCGAGCCGATTATGCCCCCGATTTCCTCTTCGCCCTTCAGAATGACCTGCATTCGGATGGAGTTGAGCGTATTGAACAGAAAATGGGGGTTGATCTGCGCCTGCAGAAGCTCGAGCTCGGCCATCCGCTTGCGGGTCTGCTCCTCCTCGATCTGCACGATCATGTCCGAGATGCGATCCAGCATGCGGTCGAAGGCAAGCCCCAGGAATCCGACCTCATGCCGCCCTCTGACGCCCGAGCGCTCGTCCAGAAATCCTTTCTCGACCTTGGAGGCCGTCCGCGCGAGCCGGATGACGGGCTTCGTCCATTGGCTGAGAAAATAGAGCAGCAGAAGGGCGAACAGCAGGAAGAAGGAAAGCTGCAGCACGAACGTCCGATTGAACATGCTGCCGATTCCGCTCGTGACTTTGTCGTACGGAGTGAGGCTGAGCAGGCTCCACCCGGCGAAGGGCAGCGCGTGGCTTACCGTCAAATAGTCGGCTCCGTTCCATTCGGAGCGGCCGTTCTGTCCCTGCGGCGGGGCTGATACCGGAGCCTTGGCCCCGATTTGCGACGGGTCGGTATGGGAGACGATCGTCCCGTTTTTATCCAGCAGCATCAGCACCGGGTCGCCTTCGTATCGAGAGAATATTTGCCGGAACTGGCCTTCGGGCTTGCTCAGGATGATATAGGCGCTCACGCCGTTGTTGTACAGCTGGAACTTGCGGATGATCGTGACCACATTCGGATATTTGTCGGCTTCCGATCGGATGTAGTTGCGCTGCGTGCCCAGCCAGGCGGTCGTGTTGCCCGGCTCGGCGGCCATCTCCTCCAGCCACTTCTCCTTGTACATGAAGCCAAGGCTGTTGTCGTAGGTCGAATAATTCGTGAAGTACAGGCCATTGGGCAGCAGAATGGTCACATAGGTCTCTCCGCCGAAAAAGGTGATCCGGTCCAGCTTCTCCGAGAGATGCCGGAACGAGAAGAAATCGACCTTTCCCGTTCCGTCCTGCTTGTATTTGTTCCAGGCGATGCGCATATCCGTAATCGTCTCGCTGTCGTATTGGATCGAGTTGAAAGCGTTTACCATATCCTGCATGATATTGGACGTATACAGCTCGGCCACTTCCAGCGACTGCTCCGCCTTCTCGACCGCCTTGGCCTTCAGCTCGTTTTTGGCATACAGCCCAAGCAGGATGAGGGTGATGACGGATGGCACGGCAAGACAGAGCAGAGACATTACGATCAGCTTCTGCCTCCAGCTCATCAACGGCATGCGCATAACGCCCTGCCTCCCGTCTGCGTTCCGAAATAAGGTTCATCGTCCCGCCCATTCAGACAGGATGTTTATAAGATGGAAAAGGGGATGCCGCAAGAGCATCCTCCCCCCCATTATAATTTTGGAGCTACTTGTTTGCATCTATAATTTTTTGCAGGTTCGCCTTGATGGAAGCCATCGTCTTATCGATGTCATTATTGCCGAGCATGTACGTGTCCGCTTCCGCAATATAAGCCTTCTCCAGATCGCCTGCGTAGGACACCGTGATCGGCGGGATCGGCAGCTTCGTCACGCTCAGGACGTTGATCAGCGATGCCTTGTCGATTTTGTCCGGCGACTGCGTCGCGCTCACGATCCGGTCGACCTCCTGGTCGATGTCGGCCTTCTTCCAAGCCGAGAACTGGTTGGTCAGCGCCATTCCTTCCGTCGACAGGTAGCGCAGGAACCGGTAGGATTCTTCCTTGTGCTTGGAATGGGAAGAGATGACGAGCGGATCGGCTCCGCCGAACGAGTAGACGTCGTCTCCGGCCGCGTTGGTCGGCCAAGGCGCGAATGCCGATACGAAGGTCGCCGGAATCTTGTCGGTGCCGCCGGCTTCGGCTACCATCCATGGTCCGGTCGGGAGCATGGCGGCTTTTTGCTGGAAGAACTGATTGCGGTAAGGGATCTTCTGCGTAATGACGTCCTGATAAGGCGTCGCTGACTTATCCGTCTTCTCCATCTCGTAGCGCAGCTCGAGCGACTGCTTCATCAGCGGGTTGTCGGCATTGAGCGTCTGGCCGTCGTCCTTCATGATGCCTTGATCCCTGGATGCGCTATAGAGCTTCAGCAGGAAATAATCCTTCCATTCATGGAAATGCGCGCCGTAGGTCTTGTTCGCGCCTTCGCCCTTGGTCAGCTTCTTGGCGTAGTCCCGGAATTCATCCCAGGTCCAGCTCTTCGGCACCTTGAGGTTCGCCGCGTCCAGCAGCTCCTTGTTCAGAAGGATCATCCACGGCCCGAACTTTCCCGGAAGGGAATAACGCTTGCCGTCCAGCTTCTGCTGCTCCGCCTTGTACTCGTCCTCATACTTGACGCCTTCCTTGGCCAGGTAGCCGTCCATCGGCTCGAGCATGCCGCTTGCGCCGCGCTGCGCGAAGGCTGGAGCCGAGTTGAGCGTGAAGACGTCGAAATCGTCGTCCGAAGCGTACATCAGATCGATCTTCTTGATCGTTTCGTTCGAATCGTTCTCGACGAGCGGAACATAGTCGACTTTGATATCGGGATTCGCTTGCTGGAAGGCGTCGATGGCGGGCTGATAGACGGATGCCTTCTCCCAGCCGAGGAACTTGATGGAGACGGGCTCCTTGGCGGCAGGAGCGCTGGAGCTCGGACTCGCGCCGCCAGTCTCCTTGGGCGAGGCTGCGCCGTTCGTGGATCCGTTGCCGCAGCCGGACAGCAGGCCTGTCGCCAGCAGCGCGGCCGCAGCGGCCGACAACCATTTCTTTTTCATTTTCCAACCTCCCGGTTCAGGTGCGTCTCTTTTTTGACAATCAAAACTTACCATAGTCCAGAGCGTGATCAGAGCTTCTATTTTGACTGATCCGGAATTATTTTTACCCTTTTACGCCGCCCGTCGCGATGCCTTCGATGACCTGCTTTTGCCCGATGACAAAGATGACGATGAGGGGCAGGATGGCCGAGACGGTCCCTGCCATGATTAGAGAATAGTAGACTCCGCTCTCCGAAGCGAATTTCTGGATGCCGAGCTGGATCGTCGAGAGGCGGTCGCTGCGCAGGAAGATGAGCGGATTGGCGTAGTCGTTCCAGGTCCAGATGAACCGCAGGATGCCGTATGTGGCCAGCGCGGGCTTCACCAGCGGCAGCGTGATCTGCAGGAAGATGCGGGCATGCCCGGCGCCGTCCAGCCTGGCCGCCTCCAGGTAATCCCTGTGGATGCCGAGAAAGAACTGGCGGAGCATGAAGGTGCCCAAGGCGCTGAAGGAGCCGATCAGGATGAGGCCAAGGTGGCTGTCGAACAGATGCAGCCATCGGAATAGGAGGAACTGCGGCACGATGATGGAATAGCTCGGCACCATGAACGTCATGAGCACGACGAGGAACATGACGTTCCTGCCCTTGAAGTCCACATGCGCGAATCCATAGGCGGCCATGCTCGACACCAGGACGGAAACGACCGTCGTAAGCGTGCTTACCTTGATTGTATTCCAATAATAGGTGCCGAAGGGATGCTCGCCGAACCACACCTCGCGGTAATTGGCGTAGATGTTCCAATGCTTCGGAATCCATTCGACCGGATAATTGAACACATCGATCTCGGGCTTGAACGAAGCCGAGATCATCCACAGGAACGGCGTGATGAAGGCGGCGCCTGCGAGCAGCATCACGATTGTGGCGGCCGTCCGGACGCCTCTTTGCTGTTTATCCATGCTTCACCCCGCTCAGTAGTTGACCCATTTCTTTTGCCCGTACAGCTGGAAAAGCGTAATCAGGAGGACAAATCCGAACAAGATCAGCGCCATGGAGGAGGCATAACCGGTCTTGAGATTTTCGAACGCCGTCGTATAGAGATAGTAGGTCACGACGGAGGTGGAGTAAGCCGGCTTCCCTTCGGTCAGGACCTTGATGATGTCGAACGCCTTGAAGGAGCTGATGAAGCCGGTGACGAGCAAAAAGAACGTCGTCGGAGACACCATCGGGAAGGTGATCCGGGTGAACCGAGTCCATGCGCCGGCGCCGTCGATGTCCGCCGATTCGTACAGATCCTTGGGGATGGATTGCAGAGCCGCCATATAGACGATCAGGCAGAAGCCGATTCCAACCCACACCATGATGATCATGACGGAAGGCAGCGCATAGTGGATATCCGCGAGCCAGGTGGGAGGGTTGCGCACGCCGAGAGAACGCAGAAATTGATTGATCGGGCCGTAGGAAGGCTGGAAGAGCAGCTGGAAGCAGATCGAGACGGCCACGATGCTGGAGATATACGGCATGAAGAAGACGATTTTGAAGAGGCCCTTCAAATAGACCAGCCTGTCGATGATGACCGCGAGGACCAGGGAAATGATCAGCTGGATAGGGACGACGAGCAGCAGGTAGAGGTTGTTCTTCAGCGATGTGAGGAAGACGTCGTCGTCGAACAGCCTGGAGAAGTTTTTGAAGCCGGTGAAGCTGAGCTTGTCGACGCCGGAAATAAAGCTCCAATCCGAAAAGCCGAGAATAAAGGTAAGAAGGGTCGGTAGGATCGTCAGAACCAGCAAACCCAGAAACATCGGTCCGATGAAGATGTAGCCCGAGAGCGTCTCCCTCCGCCGCGCGGCCGAACGGACGCGCGGCGTCCGCTTGGCCTTGGCCGTTTTTATGATCGTCTTGTCCATCGCTCGCACCCCGATCCCGTGATCTTGACTGCTTCCATCGTACCGAAGTTCGCCGATGACCATAAGATTGGATAATGACCGATTTGAAAATATTTTTACTTTTTAACGATGGGAATCATTGAGGCAGACTTGGCGTTCGGGCTTGCGGACACATCAAAACGGAGATGCGCAAGCGCACCTCCGTTCCCCGCAACATTTGTTTTTTTGATCTTCTTTACAGGAATAGATATGGCTTTTTAATGTAGTGAAGACGTTCAGCAGCAGGCGTTCCGGTTCCCTTCATGGCGGGAAAAGAATAGGTCTGCTCCGGATTTGCCGCGGTTTTTTAGTTTTGAAAATCGTCAACTTTTGAGTAGACTGCTTTTCTAATCCTATGAATATGCTTTTCAATTTTCAAAAACAAAGTATTAGACTAACTTTCCCTGGGCTCTTTTCGGATGTCTACAGTTTAACTAGCAAACCTCCATTTAAACCAATTAGTTCCCAGCATCTAAGAAATTAGGAAAGTATCTATAAATAGAATGATAGCGTTCAATATCCTTTTTAGGTATACCAATAGACTCTAAGTCAGTTAGATCACTTTGAGGAAATTGAGAGTTTAAATGCTTTAATTCTTTATATGTAAGCATAGGAATTTCAATTTTGAAGGGCTCTTCGTCTTCCTTTATAAAATTAAGATTTTGAAAACCACAAGAGGTAACCTTATCTGACTGCCCTTGATTGTAAAGAAGTCCTCCCACAGTTATCATTTTAGCACCATCAGAATAGTGAAAGTTATATAATTGCTTGTAACTCATTTTTTGAGTGCCAGGACGTGCCACATTTCTAGCTTGAAGGGCTTCTAGTATTTCATTGTTTATTATACGACGACAAACTTTTGCAAAGTCCCATCCTCTTAGATTTCGGTAAGTTACATCCGAAGGTAATTTATCCTCTCCAATTCGTTCCTTAAAACGCGAAAAAAATTTCGGGAAAGCCTGATCTAAATTTAATTCTCCTTCTTCATCTTGAAAGGATGGGGGGTCTGCTTTAACCGTCACGATTATTATGCTGCCAGAGCAAGATTTATTAGTTACTATTCGAATATCGTCGAGGATTTCTTTATTAAGATCGTAGTCATAATCCAACCAAGTTATCGTGCAAGTATCGTCCCAGTGAAATCGTGGTAATACATTAGACGACTCATCATAAAACATATTTATACAATTAAATGGTCTATTAAAATTTATTCTAATTTGTTCTTTTGGACTATTGGTATGTTCAATACTATTCATATCCGTTAAATTTAATTCTCTATGAAATAAACTGAAATCACTGAAGTATAGAGAACCAAATCCAATGTACCTATAAGACTCAATACTTTGAAACGTACTTAATTTCCTTAATGATTCATTTATCATTTTTCTTTCTATTGATTTAGCAGGCCTTAAATCGTAATTTATCTTGTTGTAGCTTGGCACTTAATCCTCACACTCCATCTTGAAGAAATAATCGAATGTTTTTTCTCCGATTTCGGTGTAGGTCTTTGCTTTCAGCTTTTTCTTTACAATTTCTAGTTCTTCTTTAGACTTTTCATACCTAATTTTTCCCATCTCAATTTTTATTATTTTGGATTCCGGTTTTGGTTGAGGGGCAATAAAAACTTGTTCAGTTTTAATTTTATCAACTTCAACAGTGACGGCTTTGTCCAATATAATTTCTAATTGGGTTGGGCTATCATCTTCTTTATTCTTCTTTTCACTTTCGAGTTTATTGAGAAAATCTATTATTGGCCTCATTAAATTTAACATTTCTTGTCTCGCAATAATAAAACTTTTTGATGTTACATCCAAACCAGTTTTAGTAGTGTTCCATGGCAACACTTTTGGGTCATCTGCATCAAATAAAATATATCCTCTAAATCTTGCAAATTGATTATGAAATCTTGGAATTCCGTCTTTCCATCCTGTAACTTCCGTTTTATCAGCCTCTAAAATAAGCCTTCCGTTACAATATACGTACCAGCCTGCCTTTTCTGGTTCTGATTTGCTTAAACCAGCGTAGATACTAACATTGAGAATTGATTCATCGATATTGAAAGTAGTACTCATATGTGCAGGTTGCAGATCCAAAGAACTAAGAAGACCTGTGGGTTCAAATGTCAACGGTATTCCATTTAACGTAATAACAAGACCGTTCTGCAAACTGATTTGATGGTCTGTTTGTAAAGTCATCTTAACTCTTTTTTCAAAATTCTCTAGAGCAAACTTTTCAGATACAGTTTCATGTAGCCGACTTACAATAATTGTCGTTCCGGTTTCCTCTCCCTCCCTTAAGGGAAAATTCTCTTTCATCTCTTTAAACTTAAAATCCCAATCTTCCTCGTCCTTAGCTAACCATTCATTAATATCTTCTTCAACCACAAAGTATGAATCTATAGTACGGGATTCGATTTTAAAATAATTTCCCATTTTAAATAATGCACGCTTCATTCCAACTCCAAAGTGACCAATAGTTCTTCCTTGTTTTTCTATAATACTTGGTCTTCCAAATCTAAAAGCATATTTTCGAGCAATATCTACGGGGATGCCACCGCAGTTGTCTTCAATCTTAAAATAACTTTTATTTAGTTCAATTCTAATATTCTTATCTATAAACTTACTTTCATTTGTTTCTTGAATTGCCCGAGCACCATCAACACTATTATCAACAAGCTCAGCAATTGCACTTTCAATTAAAATGTCTTTGGTTAGCATATATAAAAAGAACTCTTTAGTTGGCGAAGCTTTAATTCTCATCTCTTCATTTAGTTCATCCATTTTTTTCACCTCAAGAATGGTAGTAAATCTCATTGACTACGTTTTAAATAGATGTTCTTTTATACGATTCAAGATATGTTCCGCTACAATTGGGGAGACACTATTCCCAATCTGTCTAAAACTATGCCATTTGGTTTTATGAAACTGAAACCAATCAGGAAAACCTTGTAGTCTGGCCGCTTCTCTTGGAGTGATGACTCTATTCTGAGTAGGGTGTATGGGTCTTACTGCTTGATAAGAGCCTCTATCTTTATTAGTACCTGCTCTTAACGTAGGACAAAAGCCATCTTGTCTAAGCCTTGGAGCTCTAGAGACCTTATCAGTTTGTCCTTCCAATACCAACTCAAACCTCCGAATAACTTCTTCAGTATGCCTTGTTCCCACCATGCCAGATATTTCAGACTTAATGAGAAAACGTTCAATTGATGTTGGATCCCCTACTCCTTCAGGAATTAATTTTGAGATTTTAGTACTGTATGAATCCTGATGCTTCTCAGTATTAACCCAATTCTCTTCATTAAAATTAACTTCGTCCGTCAATCCAAAAAGCGCATCTCTTACGTAATTGTATTTTTCCAACTGAATTCCAAATTCAATTTTTGGTGCAGGCAATTTATAACTTTTTTTAATCCCAATAAAGAAAACCCGAGTTCGAGTTGTTGGTGCTCCAACATCTTTTGCGCTAATCATCACAGGTTGCAAAACTGTATACTTCTTTTTCAACAATGCAAACGCGTCTTCCCTAATTTTATCATATTTGGAATCAAGTATACCAAGGACATTTTCTGCAACAAAAAAGTCAGGTTGTAATTCGCTAACTATTCGGAAATAATGAATAAACAAGGAGTTGCGCGGGTCTTCAATATCTCTTCTCCCCATTGAACTAAACCCTTGGCATGGAGGACCACCAATTATTCCAATAGGCTCTCCACGATTTAATTTCAATTCGCGTCTTAAGTCGTCTCCGGTCAAGCTAGTTACATCACATTTTAAGTGAGTGCTCTTAGGAAAATTTAATTCGTGCGTTTCTATTGCGATTGGGTCTAACTCCACAGCACCGGCCATTGAAAACCCGGCCTTTGTCGCTCCAAGACTCATGCCTCCGACACCAGCAAATAAATCAATTACTTTCAAAGCTAATTCCACCTTATATTTTTCTTAATCGTACATTTAGTTGAATGATTTGTCGATCGCTAAATTATGAATAATGTGAGGTGCGCTGTAGTATGAGCGATCACGTTTCTAAAGAAAAAAGGTCGGAGATAATGCGTTCCGTTAAATCAACCCACACAAAACTTGAAGATCGCATAACCAAAGATCTATGGGCACAAGGATTACGTTTTAGAAAAAACACTAAAACGTTACTTGGAAAGCCAGATATATCGATTAAAACTAAAAAGAAAGTTGTTTTCATTGATTCCTGTTTTTGGCACGGTTGTCCACTTCATTTCAAATTACCAAAGTCTAATGTAGACTTTTGGAAGAACAAAATTAATAAAAATATCCAAAGAGATATAGCGTTTACCGATTTCTATAAGTCAAATGGGTGGAGTATATTGAGAATTTGGGAGCACGATATTAAAAGCGACTATCCGGCTACTCTAGAAAAAATCTACTTGTTCCTTCGTAACTAATTTCGACAAATCATATCGATTCCCTATCATAGTTAATAGTAAAATTATTTTCCCATCAGTCTATGGCCCACTCTTTGTTTGTATCACTTTGATAGTGCCCTACTCATTTAGCTATATTGATTGGGGATATCTGAACAACGGACATGTCCTTCTCAATCCATTTGAACACACAGAAAATCGTTTACCGGCGGCACTCTTAGGACTGACATTTTTATGCTTACTGAATAAAAGGACTTTAAAAACTCAATTATCTGAACGAATTGCTAAAGTCCTAAAGCATCATTAGCAGGAACGGTCTCCAAGGTTTGAAAATCAATAGGAAGAGTATCGCCTCCAACCATCCTATCTTGAGTGCTAACTCCCTGATTCCTTCGGATTTCTCGCCCTTTCCTGAAGATACAACCACTTAAGTTCCAGTGTTTGAAGTTCTGACATTAAGTTGACGAGTCTCCACCACAGGATAATTGATAAAATTCATAATCGTAGGTGGAGTTTCGAGAACGTCCTGGTTAATGTCCTCTTTGGCATTTCCACTTTGATCGTTGAGGACATTGTAGTAATTTTGAACTCTGTCTGTAATTTGAACTGTCTTATCCCCGGAATTCCATTCACGTTTTTTCTCAGAAAAATGCCGATAGAGAGAATTTCTTCTGACGATGCTGGGATCCACCAATAGCCAATATCTCTTTTACCAGAATATAATCAATTGAACTGAACTCCACGAACATGCAGTTCAAGTGGTCCGTTATCAGGTAGAGTGATTTCGCGCTTACGTTTGCCAAGACGAACACCTCCGAAATAAAAAAACGAGGCTACCCGAAGGAAGCCCCAATTAGATTCTGGATGTCGGCACATTAGACAGTACAAGAGGAGGTCAAAGCCGTCTCGCCTTCCTTACTCCACCGTCACGCTCTTCGCCAGATTCCGCGGCTTATCCACGTCGTTGCCGAGGGCTAGGGAAGCGTGGTAGCTCAGCAGCTGGAGAGGAACGACCGACAGCGCAGGCGTCAGCAGCGGAAGCGTGCGAGGAATCGAGAACACCTCGTCGACCGACTTCATCACTTCCTCCTCGTAGCCTGCATTGGCTACGCCGAGAACATGAGCGCCGCGAGCCTTGACTTCCTTGATGTTGCTCAGCGTCTTCTCGTACAGCTCTTCCTGCGTCACCAGAGCGATGACCGGAATGCCTTCCTCGATCAGCGCCAGCGTGCCATGCTTCAGCTCGCCAGCCGGGTAAGCCTCGGAGTGGATGTAGCTGATTTCCTTCAGCTTCAGCGATCCCTCTTGGGCGACGGCGAAGTCGAGGCCGCGTCCGATGAAGAACAGGTTGGCGTGCTTCGACACGGATTCGGCGACAGCCTTGAAGATGTCCGCCTGCTCCAGAATCTGCTCGACCTGCTCCGGCAGCTTCTGCATGGCGGCGATGATTTCCGCTGCCTGCTCCGCTTCGACAGTGCCGCGCTCTTGCCCCAAGTACAGGCCAAGCAGGTAGAAGGCGATCAGCTGCGAGGAATACGCTTTGGTCGAAGCGACCGCGATCTCCGGACCCGCCCAGGTCGTGATGACATCATCCGCATCGCGGGCGATCGAGCTGCCGACTACGTTCGTGATCGTAAGCACGCGCGCGCCGTTGCGCTTCGCTTCGCGAAGAGCGGCCAGCGTATCGGCCGTCTCGCCGGACTGGCTGACGACGATAACAAGCGTATCAGGTGTGATTATCGGCGAACGGTAGCGGTACTCGGAAGCGACATCGGTCTCGACCGGAATGCGAGCCAGGCTCTCGATGACGGTTTTGCCGACGAGACCGGCGTGGTAAGCCGTTCCGCAAGCGACGATATGCACGCGGGAGATGCCGCGGATCTGCTCCGTCGTCATGCTGATCTCCTTCTTGAGATCGACCGACTTGCCGTCTTCGCTGATGCGGCTCATCATCGTGTCGCGGTAAGCCTTCGGCTGCTCATGGATTTCCTTGAGCATGAAGTGGTCGAAACCGGCTTTTTCCGCGGTGACGAGATCCCAATCGACATGGAATATTTCCTTGGAAATAATGTCGCCCGAAGTCGTCATCAGTTCGACACCGGAGCGCGTCAGAACCGCCATTTCGCCATCGTTCAGAATGTACACGTTGCGCGTATATTCCAGAATGGCTGGAATATCGGAGCCGATGAAGTTCTCGTTCTCGCCGATGCCGATGACGAGCGGGCTCGCGAAACGCACTGCGACGAGCTTCTCCGGCTCATACTCGGTCAGAACGCCGAGGGCGTAAGCGCCTCTCATTCGTTTCACGGCACGCTGCACCGCTGCGACGATGTCTCCGTCGTACTCGTCTGCGATCAGATGGGAGATGACCTCGGTGTCGGTTTCCGACACGAAGGTATGACCTTTCGCGCCGAGCTCTTCCTTGAGGTCCATATAGTTTTCGACAATGCCGTTGTGCACGACCGAAAACTTCGACGAGTTGTCGGTATGCGGATGGGAGTTCACATCGGATGGCTTGCCGTGCGTCGCCCAGCGCGTATGTCCGATGCCGACGGAGCCTTGAATCGGCTCGCTGACGAGCTTTTCCTCCAGGTTCGCCAGGCGTCCCTTGGATTTGCGGATTTCCAGACCATTGTCTGTAAATACGGCGATGCCTGCGGAGTCGTACCCGCGGTATTCCAATTTCTTGAGTCCTTCGATCAGAACTTCCTTCGAGTCACGATTGCCGATATAACCAACGATTCCACACATAGTGAAATAAACCTCCGTATGCGGCGCCGGCCGCCCGGTTGGATGCCATAAGGACGCAGGCTTCCCCTGCGCCGATTCCGTTTTTGTCGAATCAGTGGTGGTGAGGCAGTCCCATAGGACGCCGATGACCTTAAGCAGCAGAGAACAGAACCCTGGATGTCGCCATCCTTGGCCTAGTATCCGCAGCAGCCCGATCCCTCATGCGCTTGGCGCATGTTATTGACGGGCATCGCAAACCTTCAGGGCGGCAGACCCGTCCTGTAGTAGTGTTGCTTCCAAAAAATCTATAAGGTCCAAAAGCAAGACGGCTACGCTGCCGTCAATGCCCTCTACGTTCCGTTCCTGCATGGTGCCGTTCGTTTGTAAGACCGGTTGCCCGCGTCCTTTTGCGATAACGGCTGTCGATGTCATGCCCACCGGAAGGTCCCCGCCGAATGTTTCGAACACCTTCACCTCGTCAGCTTGCTTCGGGATGCCTCAGGAATCCAAAGGTCGCCGCTCCTCGCGAAGCCGCCCGGTCCTGCCGCTCTCTGCCTGGATCTTCTATCCGGCGTCGACGGCTGTGGACCGTGCCCGAATCAATCGGGCTATCCTATGCTCCCGCTCCGTGGCCGGGAGTCCTGCCGAAAACCGGCATCCTTTCTTGCAAGCTCTGGCGCTTATATTGCCTGATCCAACCTCGATCCTCGCTTTCCTTCCGGAATCAAAATCAAAACCAATACCCTATATCATATTCAATGCGAGCTTGGAATGCAACTGAATGTCGGCCATGCTTAGTCAGCGTAAGACATTAACCCGGGAAGCGCCCGGGTTAACCGTCATCTGCTTTTTTTTGAAAAGGCGTCCGTTCTTAGCCGAGCTCGGCTTTTACAACGGTCACGATCTGGTCGACATAGGCCGCTACCTGATCCTTGTCCGGGCCTTCCGCCATGACGCGGATCAGAGACTCCGTCCCGGATGGGCGCACGAGCACGCGCCCGTTGTCGCCCATCTCGCCCTCCACCTGCGCTACGGCAGCCAGAATCGCCTGATTGTCGTTGTACAGCGATTTGTCGGCCACCCGCACATTGATGAGCACCTGCGGGTATTTGCGCATCAGGCTGCGCAGTCCGCTCAGCTTGCCGCCCGACTTCACCAGCGCATCTGTCAGCTGCAGAGCGGTCAGGATGCCGTCTCCGGTCGTATTGTAGTCCAGGAAAATGACATGGCCGGACTGCTCGCCGCCCAGATTGAAGCCGCCGCGGCGCATCTCTTCCATGACGTAGCGATCGCCTACCGCCGTCTTGGCTGTATTCAGGCCGAGGGCTTCCGCCGCCTTGAAAAAGCCGATGTTGCTCATGACTGTCGTCACGACCGTGTCGTTCATGAGCTTGCCTTCGCGCTTCATGGCATCTCCCAGGATGCAGAGGATGAAGTCGCCGTCGACTTCCTCGCCGTTCTCGTCGATGGCGATCAAGCGGTCGGCGTCGCCGTCGAAGCTTAGGCCGAGAGCCGCTCCGTGGCGAAGCACTTCCTCGCGCAGGTATTCCGGATGGGTGGAGCCTACGCCTTCGTTGATGTTGCGGCCGTCCGGCTCCGCTCCTACTGTAATGATCTCCGCCCCCAGCTCGCGGAACACTGCCGGTGCGAGTTCATAAGCCGCTCCGTTGGCGCAGTCGAGAACGATTTTGAGCCCCTCGAAGCGGGAAGATACGGTCGTCTTGAGGAAGTCGATGTACAGACGCTTCGCATTCTCTTCGTAGCTCGCCGTGCCGATATCTCCACCTGTAGGACGCGGCAGCTCGTCGGTCTCGGCGTCCATCAGGCGCTCGATCTCGTTTTCGGTCTCGTCCGACAGCTTGAAGCCGTCGCCGCCGAAAAATTTGATTCCGTTGTCCTGCACCGGGTTGTGCGAAGCCGAGATCATGACGCCGGCATCGGCCTTCAGCATCCGGGTGAGGTATGCGACAGCCGGGGTCGACACGACTCCGAGGCGTACGACGCTTGCGCCGATCGAAAGAAGGCCGGCGATGAGCGCCGACTCCAGCATCGGGCCGGAAATTCGGGTGTCGAGGCCGATGACGACGGTCGGCTTGTGTGCTCCGGCTGTCAGTACGTAGCCGCCGCAGCGGCCGATTTTATATGCAAGCTCCGGCGTGAGTTCGCTGTTCGCTACTCCGCGAACGCCGTCGGTTCCGAAATATTTGCCCATAGTGAGTGAAAAGCCCCTTTTCTGTAAGCTTCCTTTTAGCAAGCTTTATGATAGAAATGATCAAGGAGAAGAATGGTATTCATTATAAAGGGTTTATCCCATTAAAACTATCGCAACCTTATGCCATGGAAAATGGCTCCGGAATTCATCATACGCAGACCGAGCCCAGTTGGGTTCCGAATTGCATGACTGGAAAAATAGGGAGCATCCAGCGAGGCTTGGATGAAGGGCTGCTTCCCCTGCTTTGCCGCCGGCAATGTGCCGGCAATGATTCTTGCAAGCAGGGTATGTAGTCATGTTGCATATCTGTCATGTACATCCGGCTGTTGCCAGTCCAATTGCTCTGCCACAGCTTCGTGAGTCGATGCCAGTCATCTTAGTTTCGTGCTTGATGCACATCATCTTGTAATGTAGTTGGCGCAAGCCATCTTCGCAACTGCGGTTGATGCCAGTCGTTTTAGTAACGTAGTTGATTAACATCATCTTAGGAACGCAATATTGCAAGCCATCTTCATGACGACGAAGTTGGTGAAGTCATCTTATTCACGCAGTCCGTGCACAACATTCGTTAGTCATGCGCTCCATGGCTATGCCCCGTTTATAGGTTGCTGCTGAGCGTCCGCTGCTTCGCCGCTGCTCCGGTCACGGAGCATTGTTCCCTCCGTCGGCGGCATTGCCGTCAGCAGAGCCATCTCCTGCCGGATCGTTCCCCGCGCCGCCATCATTGCCGGGCGAAGGGCTGGGCGAAGGAGACGGACTGCTCTCGGGCAAGCCCGAGGCAGGCTCGCTGGCAACAAGCTTGACGGTCACGAGCGGCGGCTCGCCGACAGCTTGGACACCGTTCGGCAGCGTCAACGCGAGGCGCACCTCATGGGCGCCTTCCGAGAGATTCGCCAGGCTGGCGGCAGCGCGGATATCCGCGGCGGTCAGACGGCCCAGCACCTCCGGAGTCCCGCTTACCTGGATGTCTACGGTTCCGTCCCGAGGCGCCTCAAGCGTTGCATCCAGTCCCCTCGGCGTATTCTCGAAGGCGACAGGCACCTGGAGCGTCTTTGTCCCCGAAGAAGACAACGTAACCGTCACGGTGACTTTGGACGGCTCGACCGCCTTCAGTCCTTCGGGCGGCAGCAGTTCCAGCTCGACATCGCCGGAGCTGCGGATCTGACTGAGATCCACATCGGCAGCCAGCTGGTTGACCTCGTCGAGAAGCCCTCTCGGGCCGTACAGCTTGACCGTGCTCGACTTGGACTGGATTCCACCCAGCGTCAGGCCGCCGGGCAGACTGCCTTTATAACCGATCTGCAGAGGCACTTCCTTGCTTGGCATCGTCAGCGGCACCTCTACATCCAGAGTGCCGGGGTTCAGCGCCGCTCCTTTGATTTCATTGCCCGATTTGTCGAACACGGAGATTTTGGCCTTCTTCTCATGCACGGGCGCGTCTTCTCCATCGACATTGACGAAAACCTTGACGGAGCCGACGCGGGCAAGATCCTGAGCCGGCAGTGTGACCTCCACCGTGCTTCCCGGCTTGATGACAGGCGTTCCCAGCTCGTACCCTTCCGCCGGCTTGCCTTGCGTGACGACGCCAGCCTCGAACGTCCCCTTCTCCAGGCGGTCGATGACGACCTCCACCTGGCTCGGCGACAGCGTCACGAGCTCGATTCCCCTCGGCAGCTTGCCTACTGTCAGCGGTATCGTATATGTGCCCGGTCCCTTACCTTCCAGATTGACGCTGATGGAGTAATCGTCATTCGTCGTAAAGGCGAGCGCGGACCGGCTGCCCTTGACCATCATCTTGGCTACGCTCGGCTCCAGCAGCTTGAGCGAATACGCCGTTTCATCCAGACCGGTCGTCTGGATTTTCACGACATCGACGCTTTGGGTCTCGGTCGTGGAGGCGACTGTGTTGGGCGTCGATTCCGGATCGAAATGCACCACGGCCCAAAGCAGGATGCCGATGACGACCGACAGGATTTTGATGGCCGTCGGATGGCTGAGCCATTTATCCATTGGCATCGCCTTCTTTCTTTTTGCGCAGGCTGAATCTGGACCTCTGCTTCGCTTTCACGGAGCTTTGCAGCGTCAGCTCCTCGAACAGCTTGGAGATGAGAGACTCCTCCTTGATGTCCCGCACGATGATGCCGCCAACGGCAAGAGTAACCTGTCCCGTCTCTTCGGAGACGACGACGGATACCGCGTCGGTCACTTCGCTGACTCCGATCGCGGCGCGGTGGCGGGTTCCGAGCTCCTTGCTGATGAAGGGGTTCTCGGAAAGAGGCAGATAACAGGCGGCCGCCGTGATTTGCGGTCCCCGGATGATGACCGCTCCGTCATGGAGCGGCGTGTTGGGAGTGAAGATATTGATGAGCAGCTCCGAGCTGATGCGCGACTCCATCTTGATGCCGGATTCGATCAGCTCCGTAAGGCCGGTCATGCGCTCGAATACGATGAGCGCTCCGATCCGGCGCTTGGACATGAACTGAATCGCCTTGATCAGCTCGGTGATCCGCTCGTTGAGCTGATCCCGATCGGCCGACGAGGTGCGCGCGAACAGCTTGCCCCTTCCGAGCTGCTCCAGCGCCCGGCGCAGCTCCGGCTGGAAGATGACTAGCACCGTGACGACCCCGAAGGTGAACATTTGGTTCATGAGCCACTTCAAGGTGTACAGATCCAGCCAGGTGCTGATGGCCCAGGTCGCCACAAGCATGAAGATCCCTTTGATCAGCTGTACGGCCCGGGTGCCCCGTACCAGCAGAATTAGCTTGTATATGATATAACTGACGATGCCGATGTCGATCACGTTGCGGATCCAGCCCTGCCAAGTCATTTCCGTGAAAAATCCCATGTTTGATACCCCCGCCCGCTGCCTGCCGGATGTCTTTTTTTCTGTTGTCCGCAGGCTGACCCTGAGTGTTGTGCTAACCCTATTCTTTTCTAGTTAGCTTACCACAAATCCTTGTCAAGCAAAAAAAAAGCTCCCTTGCGCAGGGAGCGTGGCCTGTAGCCTTCACGGAGTGCTTCCGAAAGTCTGGGTCACCTTGTACCAAAGCCGGTCCAGCAGCTGGTCGATCTTGCGTGTCTGACCGGCGATGTGAGCCGTGGAGGCCGTCAGCAGAGAGCCGTCCACAACCGTGACGCTGCCCTGCACGTCTCCCCGCACGTCGGCGATGCCGTTCTCGACCGTCAAGCTGCCCTTCAGATGGGCGCCTTCGGGAACGATGACCGTATGGCCGTCGATGACGACCTGTCTCAGATCGTCGCCGCGCACGATTAGCTCGGAACCGTTGTTGACGGCGGGCGCGAAGCTGGCCAGCATGACCAGCACGAATACGGCCGCTGCCGTCAAGGCAGGATGTCTGCGAATCCATCCCGTCCAATCTCTATGACGAGCCGGAGGGGGAATTTGTTTTAAAATTCTTTCGGTGAGCGCCGCCGAAGCCGCAGGCTCAAGCATCGGCTCCCTCGGTTCCGTCATGGCGGAGGAGAGCAGCGCCTCGGTCTTCTCGAGCTGCTCGAAGCGTGCCCGGCATCCCGGACAGGAAAGCAGATGCTCCTTCAGAACGACGGCGTCCTCGCGGGGCAGCTCGCCGTCTATATAGTCATGCATCCAAACGATGGCGACATTGCATTTCATGGCAGCCAGTCCTTTCTTCAGGGAACGGGTCGTTTCCCGATGACTTTTGAAAAACGCGCTGATCGGCGCTCTACTTCATAGCTTACGTTGCGAGATCGGGTTGTGTTTCGTTTTTTTGAGCCTGTTATGAGGAGCCCTGCGGCTTATAATTTGTGCTCAAGCTTCTTGCGGAGGAATTCCCTTCCCCTATGGACGCGCGTCTTGATCGTCGTGACCGGCATGTCGAGCACATCGCTGATTTCCTGCAGCGACAAATCCTCCAGATAACGCAGCACCATGACGGATTTGTACTTTGGGGGCAGCGTCTCGATCGCCGCGCGGATGATCCGTTGGGTCTCCGACAGCAGCACCTCGTCCTCGGGGGATGCATCCTCGCTGGCGAACATGGAATAGCCGTCCAGCCCGTCATGCTCCGGCACCTCCGCGTCCAGCGAGAAGCCCGGCTTGCGGCGGCGCAGCCGGTCGATGGCCAGATTGGTCGTGATCCGGTAGATCCAGGTCGAGAACTTCATCGACTCGTCATACCGCTCCATATTGCGGAACACCCTCAGGAACGTCTCCTGAACGGCATCCTCCGCTTCCTGGCGGTTGTACAGCATCCGGTAAGCCAAATGGTATAACTTGTCCTGATACATGCCAACCAAATCCGCGAACGCTCGCTGGTCTCCCTTGAGCGCGAGCCGGATCAGGTTGGCTTCGATGGATTTCACTGCATTCATTCCTCCAGACTTGCCGGACTTTCCTTGGCGGGAACCTTCTGAGCCAGCGCGATGCCGGCCAGAATCGCCGCGATGCCTCCCAGCTGGAGAGCGCTGAGCGTCTCTCCTCCGATCAGCCAGGCCGCCGCTGCCGCTACGGGCAGCTCCATGGCCCCAAGCAGCGCGGCGAGGCTGCTCCCAATGCGCGGAATCCCGATCGTGAACAGCAGAGTGGGGATGACTTGCCCGAGCAGCGCAAGCACGGCCGCCCACAAGATGAGGCGGGGTTCTGCCTCTCCCGCCCATGCGCCTCTGCCGAACAGCGCCAGGACCAGTATAAATCCGAATGTGACCATAATAGCTGAAGCCGCGGCGGGATCGAGATCGCTCCGGAAACGTCCGGTTCCCGCCAAATACAGGCTGTAGGTGAACGCTGCGCCCAGTCCGCACAACAGCGGCAAGGCTGCGGCGTGCGGCCCTGATACTCCGCCGATTCCAAGCGCGAGCACCGTGCCGGCAACAATGACCGCCACGCATCCAAGCCTTCCCCAGCCCGGAAGACGACGGTTCCAGATACTGTCTAGCGCAATCGTAATCCAGGTGAACTGAAAAAGCAAGACGATGGCAAAGGAGGCCTTGAGCCCTTGCAGGGCTTGATTGTACAGCACCGTCGTCATCGCCAGTCCCGCCGTGCCGATGAGCGCAAGCCCAGCCCATTGTCCCAGCGAAAGGCGAGGGCTCAAGGAAGCGCTGCTGCGCTTCCTTGCCGCTCCGGCCGCGATCCACAGCATCGCAGACCCGGCAGCCAGCTGATGGACGACGACCTGGCTGAACGTATACCCGAATCCATACACATGCTTGATGAGCGGCGACATCACTCCGTAGCTGGATGCCCCGAGCAGCACGAACAGCACAGCTGTCCAGTAGCTCCCTCTTGCCCGTCTTCCCATAGCCTCAAGACGCTCCTTTCAGATCGGGCAAGGCAGCAAGAAGGCCGCAGCGCTCATAACTTGAGCAGTGCGGCCGCTTGCTGATTCGCCTTCAGATGAACTAGTCACCCTGGTATGGATGCCATGCTTCCGGTTCAGCCTATCAGCCTGTATTGCGGAGGCCTGAGGCGATTCCGTTGATCGTGAGCAGCACTTCGCGCAGCAGGTGGGCGTTGTCGCCCTCTTCCCGGCGCAGCTCCGTCAGCAGCTCGACTTGCAGGTAGCTGAGCGGATCGACGTAAGGATTGCGCAAGCGGATCGATTCCTGAATGACCGGAACGTTGTCCAGCAAGTCCTTTTGTCCCGTGATGTCGAGGATGAACTTCAGCGTCAGAGCGTATTCCTCCTCCACGAGACGGAAGATCCGGTCACGGACCTGTTCGTTCTGAATCATGCCGGCATATTCTCTCGCGATGATCAGATCCGCTTTGGCCATGGCCATTTGCAGGTTGTCGACGAGCGAGCGGAAGAACGGGAAGTCCTTGTACATCTCCTGAAGGGTCTGGAGCCGCTTCTCGTCCGCTCCGGCATAACTCCGGAACGCGGTTCCCGCGGCATACCAGGCCGGAAGCAGGTAGCGGCTCTGCGTCCAGGCGAACACCCAGGGAATCGCGCGCAGATCCTCGAAGCGATCGCTGTTCTTGCGCTTGGACGGACGCGACCCGATGTTGAGCTCGCCCACTTCGGACAGCGGAGTCGTTCCCTTGAAGAACTCCATGAAGTCCGGATCCCGGAAGATGAGATCCTGGTACTTCCGCTGCGCCGTCTCGGAGATCTCCTTGGCGATCTCATCCCACTCCGGATTTTCAGGAGCCATCTGCTCCGGATGCATCGCGAGCCGCGCCGCGGTCAGCAGCGCCCAAGTCGCCTGCTCCAGGCTGCGGTACGCGATCCCTTGCATGGAATAGCGCGACGAGAGCACCTCGCCCTGCTCCGTGATCTTGATTCCGCCTCCGATCGTATGCGGAGGCTGAGCGAGAATGCTGCGGCCGAGCGGCATGCCGCCCCGGCCCAGCGCGCCGCCCCGGCCGTGGAAGAACTTGAGCTTGACGCCGTATTGCGAGCCTGTCTCCGTAATGTCGTTGAGGGCCATGCGCAGCTCCCAGTTCGCCGTTACGACACCGCCGTCCTTGTTGCTGTCGGAGTAGCCCAGCATGATCTCATGCTGGTTGCCTCTCGCCTCGACGGCTTTGCGGTACAGCGGGAGCTCGAACAGCCTTTTCATGATGTCCGGCGCGGCATGCAGGTCGTCGATCGTCTCGAAGAGCGGCACCGACTGGAGCGTGCATCGCACCGAACCGTCCGCTTCCTTGCGGAAGAGGCCCACTTCCTTGGCGAATACCATGACCTCGAGCATATCGCTGGCGCCTCGGGTCATGCTGATCAGATAGCTGGAGATGCAATCTGTCCCAAACTCCTGCTGGGCGCGGTAGACGGTCTGATAGACGTCGAGGCATTCGCGGGTTCCTTCGGAATATTCCAGATGGCCCGACGTAAGCGGACGAGGATCGTCCAGCAGCTTGGCGAGCAGCCCGATCTTCTCTTCTTCGCCCAGCGCCGCGTAGTCCTCGACGATATGCATCTTCGCAAGAACCTCCGCCATGGCGTTCTCATGCTCCTGGCTGTGCTGGCGGATGTCCAGAGCAGCCATATGGAAGCCGAACAGCTCCACCTGGCGGATCAGCTTGCGGACATGCGTATCGGCCGTATAATCCGCATAATGCGAACGCAGGCTGCGGTCGATGAGCAGCAGGTCCTCCTTGAATTCATCCGGATTGCCGTAGCGCTTGGAAGAGCCGCGAAGGGAATCGTCCCCCGTATTGACGAGCTTCTCAAGCATGTAGCTGAGCTTGATCTTGTACGGCTCCTTTGTGTTGCGCCATCTGTCGGCGCCGCGCAGCTCGACGCTCTGCTGATCCTTCGCGATGGAATCCATCAGCTCCGCCGGCACATCCACGATGTTCGTGCTGAAGCTGAGGATCTCCATCCATTGCTTCAGGACGGTCTCATACTTGCGGAGCGCGAGCTGCTTGTGCAGCGTCAGCGTCTCCCAGGTCACCTTGGCCTTGACGGAAGGATTGCCGTCCCGGTCGCCGCCGATCCACGAGCCGAACTTCAGGTAAGTCGGCACATGCCAATGCTCTTCCGGATAATATTTGTGCAGGCAGCGCTCCAGCTCCTCGTAGACGTTGGGAAGAACCTCGAACAGCGTTTCGTCGAAATAGTAAAGGCCGTTGCGCACCTCGTCGATGACCGTCGGCTTGCGGTCGCGCAGCTCATCGGTCTGCCACAGGATGAGCACTTCATTGAGCAGCCCTTCGCGCAGCTTCTCCCGCTCCCGGTAGGTCAGGTTCGGATTGTCCAGCTCCATCATGCCGACAGCGATCCGCTTGTGGATGTCCTGCACGACGCGGCGGGTAGCCTCCGTCGGATGCGCCGTCATGACGAGCTCGAGGGAGATGTCGTTCAGCATGGATTTCACGTCGTCGATCGAGATGTGGCGCTCCTGCAGCCCTTGGACGGCCGCTTCGATCGAGCCCGGCTGCACCGCTTCTCCGGCTGAGCGCTCATAGTCCCTCTTGCGCCGGATCCGATGGTTCTGTTCCGCGATATTGACCAGCTGGAAATAGATCGCGAACGCGCGGACA
Source organism: Paenibacillus sp. RUD330 (assembly GCF_002243345.2). Classification (NCBI taxonomy): domain Bacteria; kingdom Bacillati; phylum Bacillota; class Bacilli; order Caryophanales; family Paenibacillaceae; genus Paenibacillus; species Paenibacillus sp. RUD330. Next base: position 775,932 of record NZ_CP022655.2, on the reverse strand, counting down.
ACCTGATGGCGGATATCAGGGTCCAGCGTCGTAATCGTCTGCTTGAACTCATCGTACAGCTCCGTGACGAATTCGGCGCGCAGCGCCTTGCTCATCTCGCGGATTCTCTCCACGACTTCCAGCAGCTCCTTGCCGCCCTGGTGAACGAGTACATCCCCTAGAATATTTCCCAAGAAACGGACGTCGCGGCGCAGCAGGTTATTGGATTGCGGGCGATTCGCCGCTTGGGCGGTTACAGCCTGTTCCGACATTCTGTTCCTCCTCCAGGTTCCTTGCCCAAGGCGGGCGGAACCGCATCGTTAGCGTAGAGTGCATGAAATGGCTGATTTTGCAAACACGGCAAGCGCGGCTGCTCTCCTGCCAGCCCCGCTCCGGTTACCGGTACGCTGAATAACAAGGCGTCGTATCGAGGCGTACGGCAGGTTCATGCCATTACCTCAAACCCTTGCTGCTCAAACGTCATGTACGGCCGGACCTCTGGTCCATCTTACCCGCTAACCGGTGCCTAAAAATCGCTTTAATCATCATACTACAAAACCTTTTGGGATAGAAGACTGTCGAAGCCAGTATTTTTTGGTGAGTCACAGCGGTGAAGCAGCGGCATCCATCTCCGGAATGCAAGAAAAAAGCCTTGAGTGACTCAAGGCTTTTCGGCTTTGTTCCATATCGGCCGGCTGTCGTACCGGATCAGCTCGCTGACGGTAACGAACCGGTATCCCTGCTTTTTCAGGCTGGGGAGAATCTGTTTCAGCGCCTCGATTGTCTGCATGCTGTGCTCCACCCGGTCATGGAAAAGGATGATGTCTCCGCTCCGCACGTTCCGCATGACTTTATTCACGATGGCGCTTGTGCCCGGCCGAGCCCAATCGCGCGTATCCTGATGCCATGACCAGAGAATCGTCATCATCCCTTCTTTTTTCATCGCTTGCAGCATCCGTTCGTTGTAGATGCCTCCCGGCGGACGGAACAGCACCGGCTTGATGCCCGTAATGGCGGTCAGCACCGCCTGGCTGCGCTCCACCTCGCGGATCAGCTTGTCCACTTGAGGCGGCTGTCTCATCAGATGGGTATAGGTGTGATTGGCCACTTCATGGCCTTCCTCCGCTTCCCTTCTTACGACATCCGGATACTTCTCCGCATTTTTGCCGATGACGAAAAATGTAGCCTTCGCTTCGTATTCCTTCAGTACGTCGAGGATGAGTGCGGTCTTTACCGGGTCAGGTCCGTCGTCGAAAGTCATCGCGATTACTTTTTGATCCGATTTCACTTCCCATAACGCCTGGCCCGTCGACTCGAAATAGTCTCTGCCCTTCTCCCCCTGAGGCGCCGCGTACCCGGTACCGATAATCGCTGCTATGCCGAGCAGCATCCAGCGCGGCTTTTTCGCCGCACCGACAAATCTCTTCGTAGGCATCTTGCAACCCCCTTGCATGGGCTAGGCAACCCGATTCTCATTCCGATTCAGGTTTCCCAAGGGGGGCGCAATCCATCCCAAAAACAACAATCAAAACAAAAAATCCCTGCCCAAGGGCAAGGATCTGAAAGGTTATGTAAGATATGGAGCGGGTGATGGGAATCGAACCCACGCTATCAGCTTGGAAGGCTGAAGTTCTACCATTGAACTACACCCGCAAACTAAATGGTCGGGATGACACGATTTGAACATGCGACCCCCTGGTCCCAAACCAGGTGCTCTACCAAGCTGAGCTACATCCCGATATTTAAATGGCGTGCCCGGAGAGATTCGAACTCCCGACCTTTTGATTCGTAGTCAAATGCTCTATCCAGCTGAGCTACGGGCACACACTATGGAGCGGAAGACGGGAATCGAACCCGCGACCCTCGCCTTGGCAAGGCGATGCTCTACCGCTGAGCCACTTCCGCTTGTTGTCATCGCTTTTGTTCAGCGCGACAAGTAATAATATATCAGCTTGCCCAAAGGAATGCAAGTGTTTTTTTGAAATTGTTTTTCTCTCTTTTAAACCTTCTGCATCTCCCGGATTTCCTGGATCATTTTGTCGCGTTCGGAAGCTTTGAGCCTTGGACAAGTATAGCAATACTTCGCGAAATCCGTCATGTAAGCCAGGCAGCATGAGGCCCGCATCATGCTCTTCTCTCCGGGCTTGTACGGATTGTCCACGTATCTCATCGGAATTGCCAGCGGATTGCGGTCCAAGCCTACCTTCTCGCCAGGCATTTCAGTCAGCGCATAACGGAAGTCCGATTCCAAGAACATGAATTCATTGTCTGCGGGCGAGTCTGCAAGAAGTGTCGCCTTGGTATAGTTCAGGTTCGTCGCCATGAGCCGCCACAGATCGTTCTGGCGAACGCCGGACACATCCGCGAAGGTTCGGAAAATCGGTGCGATCAGCCCACCGTACAAACGGTCCATGACCGTCTGCGGGTCGATAGCCGAGCCGTCCCTTTCCACCGCGACAAGCGCGTCGGAGGAAGGCATGAAGCTGATGGAAGCGTACGCTCCCGGCTTGGCAAGCACGACGGTCCAATCCTGCGGATCCACCGACAGGCAGCCGCTGCGGCTGGCCAGAAGCCAGTGCACCGCGCTTGTGAGGCTTCTCGCCCAGGAACAGAAGTATGTAGCCGAAGGCTCAATCGATGGGGACGGAAGCAGGCCGGCATACAGCTCCAGGAACCGGGAGGCTGTATCTGGCCGCGCCAGCTCCTCTGCGGTAGCGGTCATATGAATTCCATCGGGAAGCTCCCAAAGCAGTCCATGCTTGTCTGAGAGCTTCTGCTTGATATCTGCGTTCATGGCTCATCCCTCGATTCCTAAACTCCGTTGCCTAGGCGTCCTAACGGCTCGAAACAGCCGCCTGCAACACAGGCTGCGGCTCCAATGCCGCTGCAGCTACCGATTCCATGCGTTCTTCTTTTGGCGCCAAAGCATATGGGAGGCACAGAGGCACCCCTGTACGGGGATCCGATACGATATCCGCCTCGATGCCGAATACATCCCTCATCACGGCAGGAGTCATGACTTCAGATGGCGCGCCCTCGGCCAGAACTCGGCCTGATTTGATCGCGATCATATGATGGGCGAAACGCGAGGCATGGTTCAAGTCATGGACGACCATGACGATCGTCCGCTTCGCCTTCCCGTTCAGCTCTTCAAGAAGCTGCAGAACGTCGAGCTGATGAGCCATGTCAAGGAATGTCGTCGGCTCGTCGAGGAAGAGAATGTCCGTCTCCTGCGCCAGCGCCATGGCAATCCATCCCCGCTGCCGCTGTCCGCCCGACAGCTGGTCCACAGGACGATCCGCGAACTCCGTCATGCTCGTCGCCTGAAGCGCCCAGTCCACGATCTCGCGGTCTTCCTTGCGCATGGAGGCAAATCCCTTCTGATAAGGGAAACGGCCGTAGGAGACAAGCTCCTGCACCGTCAGGCCGTCGGGAGCCGTCGGGTTCTGAGGCAGGATCGCCAATTCCTTGGCGACTTCCTTGGTGGCCTGCTTATGGATGGACTTCCCGTCCAGCAGCACCTGTCCGTTTTGAGGAGACATCAGGCGAGCCATCGTCTTCAGAATCGTCGACTTGCCGGAGCCGTTAGACCCTACCAGAGCCGTAATTTTCCCCTGAGGAATGCTCAGGTTGAGGTCACGGACAATCTGTCTCTTTTCATAGGCTATATCCAGCTGGCTGGTCGTCAATCGAACCATGGCTGCAAGCTCCTCTCTGCTTGTGCGGATCGCTGCGACCCGATTATTTGATAACGATTATCATTATACAATGTATGATAACGGTTCTCAATTGAATTGTCAAAGATTTATCGTTTCATCCGCACGCGACAATTCGGCCTAATAGACGGAAAAACAAAAAAAACCTTGATTTCTCAAGGTTTTGTCGATGCGCGTAGAGGGACTTGAACCCCCACGCCGAAGGCGCCAGATCCTAAGTCTGGTGCGTCTGCCAATTCCGCCATACGCGCAAATAAAAAAAAGTGAGCCATGAAGGACTCGAACCTTCGACACCCTGATTAAAAGTCAGGTGCTCTACCAACTGAGCTAATGGCTCGCAAATGGCTGGGGATTCAGGGATCGAACCTGAGAATGACGGAGTCAAAGTCCGTTGCCTTACCGCTTGGCTAATCCCCAACAGGCATATGGTGGAAGCTGAGGGGATCGAACCCCCGACCCTCTGCTTGTAAGGCAGATGCTCTCCCAGCTGAGCTAAGCTTCCTCAATAATTTGCCCAATGAACCATTTACTATGTAAAAACAAAAAAAATGGTGACCCGTAGGGGATTCGAACCCCTGTTACCTCCGTGAAAGGGAGGTGTCTTAACCCCTTGACCAACGGGCCACGCTTGTGGAGCTCTCAACCGGGATCGAACCGGTGACCTCATCCTTACCATGGATGCACTCTACCTACTGAGCTATGAGAGCAAATGGCTCCCCGAACAGGACTCGAACCTGTGACAACTCGATTAACAGTCGAGTGCTCTACCAACTGAGCTATCAGGGAATATGCGTTTGCATTCAAAGCTTGCGCCTTGAAAACTGGATCGAACCAATAGGATGGATGCTGAGTCCATTTGCTTTTTCTTACATGGCCAGTGAATCGTATTCGGATTCATTCTCGCCATGTCTCGCCCACGTTCATCGTCTTGCGACGATCTCCCGTGATGCTTGATCCATAGGATAAGCCCTCGACCGATTAGTATTCGTCAGCTGCACGCATTGCTGCGCTTCCACCCCGAACCTATCAACCTGGTCGTCTACCAGGGGTCTTACATACTGGGAAATCTCATCTTGAGGGGGGCTTCGCGCTTAGATGCTTTCAGCGCTTATCCCGTCCGTACGTAGCTACCCAGCGGTGCTCCTGGCGGAACAACTGGTACACCAGCGGTACGTCCATCCCGGTCCTCTCGTACTAAGGACAGCTCCTCTCAAATTTCCTGCGCCCACGACAGATAGGGACCGAACTGTCTCACGACGTTCTGAACCCAGCTCGCGTACCGCTTTAATGGGCGAACAGCCCAACCTTGGGACCTACTTCAGCCCCAGGATGCGATGAGCCGACATCGAGGTGCCAAACCTCCCCGTCGATGTGGACTCTTGGGGGAGATAAGCCTGTTATCCCCAGGGTAGCTTTTATCCGTTGAGCGATGGCCCTTCCATTCGGTACCACCGGATCACTAAGCCCGACTTTCGTCCCTGCTCGACTTGTAGGTCTCGCAGTCAAGCTCCCTTATGCCTTTGCACGCTGCGAATGATTTCCAACCATTCTGAGGGAACCTTTGGGCGCCTCCGTTACATTTTAGGAGGCGACCGCCCCAGTCAAACTGCCCGCCTGACACGGTCCCTGTACCGGTTTCACGGTACCAGGTTAGAACTCCGATACGATCAGGGTGGTATCCCAACGGTGCCTCCACCGAAGCTGGCGCTCCGGCTTCTAAGGCTCCCACCTATCCTGTACAGATCGTACCAAAGTCCAATATCAAGCTGCAGTAAAGCTCCATGGGGTCTTTCCGTCTTGTCGCGGGTAACCTGCATCTTCACAGGTATTAAAATTTCACCGGATCTCTCGTTGAGACAGCGCCCAAGTCGTTACGCCATTCGTGCGGGTCAGAATTTACCTGACAAGGAATTTCGCTACCTTAGGACCGTTATAGTTACGGCCGCCGTTTACTGGGGCTTCGGTTCACAGCTTCGGGTTGCCCCTAACCGCTCCCCTTAACCTTCCAGCACCGGGCAGGCGTCAGCCCGTATACTTCGCCTTACGGCTTCGCACAGACCTGTGTTTTTGCTAAACAGTCGCTTGGGCCTTTTCACTGCGGCCCCCTCGGGCTATTCACCCTACCGAGGCACCCCTTCTCCCGAAGTTACGGGGTCATGTTGCCGAGTTCCTTAACGAGAGTTACTCCGCGCGCCTTAGCATGCTCTGCTCGCCTACCTGTGTCGGTTTGCGGTACG